>NZ_JANUES010000011.1:0-106279 GCF_024809075.1 Aeromonas sp. BIGb0445 | reverse complement strand
AAATTGCGGAGCGGTAGTTCAGTTGGTTAGAATACCGGCCTGTCACGCCGGGGGTCGCGGGTTCGAGTCCCGTCCGCTCCGCCAATAAATAGAAAGGCCTTCCCTCACGGGAAGGCCTTTTTGCTTTTGTGCATTTTTAAGCCGGGTGGCAGCCATGCCCATATGATCCGCCCTGCCATGTTTCACTCTCTTTTAGTCCCCTCCACGTAATTCAAATGGCGCCAAAAGCCCACATTTTTCACCCTCATTATTGGAAACCATGGCTCTGCCGTTAGGGCTTTTACAGGCTTGTTCGCGATCGTTTGGCGCAAATATCAGCCATTGCATCATGATTTGCCATTCTGGCAGACCGGTCTGGTTGAGCACTAAGCCACGGGTTCAGCACGCCAATCAGGCAGGTGCAAGACAAGAGAGACAGGTGGGGCGCTCTGCTTGTTGGGTGATCCAACCTGTTTTTACGGTAAGGTTCCTTGTTGATGCTCAGGCTTGTATCTCGCGTCGCCTGGGCTTGAAATAGGACAAGCAGCTTTCCGGTCTACTATTCACCTGCAATAAAGGAGGTCCATCATGGCTGCCCTGACAGAGTTCGAAAAATATGTGATTGAGCAGAAAGGGACCGAGCGTCCCTTCAGTGGCGAGTATTACCGTCACGATGCCCCCGGGCGCTATCTGTGCAAGAAGTGTGGTGCGCCTCTCTATACCTCAGAACACAAGTTCAATGCCCACTGTGGTTGGCCGGCCTTCGATGATGAGATCCCGGGGGCGGTGAAGCGAATTCCCGATGCGGACGGTCACCGGGTCGAGATAGTGTGCGCCCAGTGTGAAGGGCACCTTGGCCATGTATTTGAAGGGGAGTATCTGACCGACAAGAATCTGCGCCACTGTGTCAACTCCGTCTCCCTCGATTTTGAGGCTAGGGAGGGGAGCGAGCCTCAGGGGTCTAAGATGGCATTGGCGACCCTGGGAGCAGGCTGCTTCTGGTGTGTCGAGGCGGTATTCAGCAGCCTGAAGGGGGTCAGCAAGGTCAGCTCGGGTTATGCGGGCGGAGCGGCCAGGGATGCAGATTACCAACGGGTCTGTTCGGGCCAAACCGGCCATGCCGAGGTGGTACAGATCGAATACGACCCCGCCGTTATCGACTTTGCGACCCTGTTGGAGGCCTTCTTTGCCAGCCATGATCCCACCACTCTCAATCGTCAGGGTCATGATGTGGGTCCTCAGTACCGCTCGGTGATCTTTGCCCATGATGATGAGCAAGTGCGGGTCGCCGGGGCCATGATCAAGGCGCTGGATGAAGCCAAGGTTTTCGCCAGCCCCCTGGTGACCGAGTTGACCGGCTATGATGGCTTCTATCCTGCAGAGGCGGACCACAAGGACTACTATGCCCAGCATGGTGAGCAGCCTTATTGCCAGATAGTGATCCGTCCCAAACTGGAGAAATTCAGGCAGCTGTTTGCCGAACACCTCAAGGGGTGAGGGCATTGCACGAACAGTGTTAACCGCAAAGACCGGCCAATGTGCCGGTCTTTGCCTTATCGGGGTTCAGAAGCTGTCGCCTCCCGAGCGTGATGGGGGGCTAGCCCGGCCTGCTGCTGGCTGACCATGGTATAGTCGAGGCAATCGGTTTTTTGAGAGAGAGTGACTCATGAAGAAGATCATCTATGGGGTGCTGGGGCTGGGCGCGGCCTTGCTGGTCGGGGGCGCGGCTCTGGTAACCCTGATCGACCCCAATGATTTCAAACCCTTGCTGATAGAGCAGGTGAAGAAGAACACGGGGCGGGACCTGGTGGTATCGGGCCCCATCGCATGGACCTTCTGGCCGAGTCTGGGACTCTCCCTCGAGCAGGTGGCGCTGCGCAATCCGAGCGGATTTGCCGAGCCGGATTTGGTACGCTTCGAACGAGGCCAGGCCTCGGTCGCCCTGTTGCCTCTGCTCTCCCATCAGCTACAGATTGGCGAGGTGGCGCTGGACGGGGCTCACCTCTTTATCCAGACCAAGGCCGATGGCAGCTCCAACTTAAGTGGCCTGAAGAAGGCTGATGGGAGCGTGGCCACAGAGCCCAGTGCCGAGCCTGTGACACGGGGGGAGCAGGCCGATCCCAACAAGGCGAAGTGGCAGTTGGACATAGAGAGCATCTCCCTCAATCAGGCCAGTGCCCTGGTGCTGGATGATCGCAGCGGCTCTCGCCTCCAGCTGGCGCGCCTCGACCTCGCCCTGGGCGAGCTCAGACTCGATACCTGGGTGCCCATCAGCTTCGCGCTGGAGGGGGAACCGCAGGGGCTCAAATTAGCGGCCAAGGGGGCAAGCAAGCTGAAACTCGGCAAGGATCTCGCGACGAGTGAGTTGCAGGGCCTCGCTGTCGAAGGCTCACTACAGCAGGCCGATACCCGAGTCGACCATTTCACGCTGAGCGCGGATCGTCTGATGCTGGATCAATGGAGCCAGCTTGACCTGAGTGCTCAAGGACAGCAGGGAGAGCTGAAGTTCGATCTGAAGAGCAAGCTCAAGGGGCGTCTCAATGGTGCCCAGAGCCTGGTCGATTTTAGTGACTTGACCCTCGATGGCGCCTTGAGTGGTCCGCAACTGCCTGAGTCCGGGGTCAAGATGGCCTTGGCTGGTGAGGGGCAATGGGCCATGGCGAATAAAACGTTGACCCTGCCCAAGTTACGGTTTGGCGTAGATGATCTGCAGCTGAACGGCGATGCCAGCGTGGCGATGACGGCAGTGCCTGCCATTCGTTTCAATCTTGCGGCCGAGCGGCTGGATCTGGATGCCTGGCGCCAAAAAATGGACAAGGGGATTACCGCTAACCCCGAGTCGGACAACCAGAGCGCCCCTGCCTCCAAATCAACGAATGCCCCTGTTGCGCCATCAACCATCACGGCTGAACCGGATCTGAGCTGGTTGAAAGGGCTGGATCTGGCCGGTCGCCTGCAACTGGGGACCCTGATCGCCGATGGGGTGACCGCCCAGCAGGTTGAGCTCGATCTGGCCGCCAACAAGGGGCTGGTCAATCTCAAGCATGTTAGTGCCAAGCTGTTTGGCGGCTCGGTTCAGGGGGAGGGGGTGATCGATGCGCGTCAGCAACCGGCCAGCTTCAAGGTACACAAGCAAATCAAGGGGGTGGATCTGCAGCCCTTGCTTCACAGCGTTGCCAAGACCGACCTGCTGGCGGGCAGAGGCGATGCCGATATTGAGCTCAGTGGCCTAGGACTCTCTTCCCATGCGTTGCGTAGCCAGTTGAGCGGCACCATAGGGCTCAAGGTGGAAGATGGGGCCCTGAATGGTATCAACCTGCCGCAGATGCTGCGCGAGGCCAAGGCGACGCTCAAGGGAGAGAAAGCCAGGGAGGTCAAGGAGGCACGCAAGACAGATTTCAGTGCCCTGACGGCGAGCTTCAAGATAGCCAAAGGCGTGGCGAGCAGTGACGATATTCTGCTGTTGGCTCCGGCGCTGCGGGTCGAGGGCAAGGGAAAAACGGAGCTGCTGCCCGAGACCCTGGACTTCCTGATGGCAACGACAGTGGTGGAGACCAGCAAGGGGCAGGGCGGCAAGGATCTGGCCGAGCTCAAGGGGATTACCATCCCGGTCAAGATCGGGGGGCATTGGCGTGACCCCAGCTACAAGCTGGACATCAAGGTGCTGCTCGCCGATAACAAGCTGCTGGAGGAGAAGGCGCGCAAGGAGGCCGAGCGCGGCCTCAAGAAACTGCTCGGGGACAAGGCTGAGGATGAGCAAATCAAGGGGGTGGCCGACCAGCTGCTCAAGGGATTGTTCAAATAACCGGGGACCCCGTCAAACAAAACAGCCCTGCCGAGAGATCGGTGGGGCTGTTTCGTTTGTGTGGCTGAACCAGGCGGTGTCAATCGAGCCGTGATGTGTCTTGCTCCAGCCGGTAACCGCCGAGCAGCCCATCCGTGAGCCACTGTTGCAGATACTGGCCAGCCTGGAAGGCGGCGTTGTCACCGGGCAGACGGGCATTGAGCAACATGCAGAGCGTTGCGAACGCCTCCTGATGGAGCAGGGCGTCGACCAGAATGGCTTCATCAGCATCCAGGCTGCGATAGCGGGTGCGCCGTTCGGGATCGCGCCAGATGAGGCAAGGGATGGCACACTCACTGCGCTGTGGGGGAGGGGGGGTCTGCTCGGCCTTGAGTGCCTTCCACACCTCCAGGGAGTTGAAATGCTGGAGATGCAGATCAGTGGAGGGCGTCACCAGGAAGCGCAGATCGGGCCAGGACTCAGGGTCCAGGCGCTGGATCTCGCCGAGGGTCAGTGGCTCGGCATCGGCGGCATCGAAGGCGCCGCGCAGTCGCCATTCGAACTCGGCCAACTCGCTCACCTGAGGATGTTCGGCCAGGGCCTGCTCCAGATAGAGGGGAAACTGAGCCCCCAGCTCACGCAGGGTCCAGCTGTGGGGAGGGCGCTGCTGCAGATACTCCTGGCAGAGGGAAGCAAACATCTCATCCCCCACATAGGCCCAGGTCTGCTCGAAGTCCTGTTGCAGGCACTCCAGCAGTCGGCTCTGGTAGGCGTTGGCATAGATGTACCAGCGCAGATCGGCGGGCAGCGAACCGACAACGAGGGGAATGGGTGGGGTTGCGGTCTGTTGTTGCAAACCCGTCATGAAGGCCTGTTGCAGAGCCTGAAGCTCAACCGGCGTTGACATCTTGCGTCTCCAGAGCCCAGTGCGGGGCGGCAATCTGCCTTGCCTGATCCAGCTCGCTGACCAGCTCAGGGAAGGGGGGGATATGGTCGTCGCGCTCTATCATGGTACTGATCGGCCCGAAGCGGCGCACTGCCCGCTCAAACAGGGCCCAGACAGGATCGACGATGGGGTGGTCATGGGTATCAATGACATAGTCCCCATAGTCGCTATGGCCCGCGAGATGGAACTGCACCACGGCATCCCTGTCGATGGCGTCGAGGTAGGCGTTGGCATCGAAACCGTGATTGCGGCTGCTCACATAGATGTTGTTGATATCGAGCAGCAGGCGGCAACCACTCCGGCGGCTGAGGTGGTTGAGAAACTCATGCTCGCGGTAGTCGGCACCGGCAAATTCGAGATAAGTTGAGGCATTTTCCAGTACCAGGGGGCGGCCGAGATAATTCTGCACCTGATCGATACGCTCGCACAGATGGGTGAGCACGGCATCGGTCAAGGGCAGCGGCAGCAGGTCATGGCTGTTGTGGCCAGAGACACCGGTCCAGCAGAGGTGATCCGACAGCCAGGCGGGCTCTATGCTGCGCATCAACTCCCTCAAGCGGCTGAGGTAATCCATGTCGAGGGGATCCGCCGAGCCTATGTTCATCGATACCCCGTGCATGACGATGGGGTAATCGGCCCGGACCTGCTCCAGGTAATAGCGGGGTTTGCCCCCTGCCACCATGAAGTTTTCCGAGAGGATCTCGAACCAGTCGGCGCCCTGCGCCCCATCCAGCACCTCTTGGAAGTGGGGAGGCCTGAGCCCTAAACCAAAGCCGAGCCAGGGGAAACTGTGCATCTGAGCTCCTGATCTATCCATGCTTGCCATAAAAACAGGCCGGTTTCCCCATGGGGTCACCGGCCATTCTACCCTGCGAAAGACCAGGTTAGCGGACTTTACCGCCTTGGGCATTGCACTCTTCGCGGGTCAGGCTCATGAAGCCTTGGCCCTTGCAGCTGCCTTGACCCTTGCAAGCGTTGCTGGCGGTCTTGCAGTCATTATGGCCCTTGCAGCTGTTGACTCCCCAACATTGGACCTGATTTTCACCATGTTGTCCGGTATTGGCGGCCAGAGCGGCACCAGAGAGGGAGACGGCAGCCATTGCGAGGGCGGCACCGGCCAGACGGTTCATGGTTTTACGGGTTGCGTGCATGTTCTATCTCCTTGAAGGATTGTCACTCTACCAGCGTTGGCCGAGCGTCCATGTGACTTGATCTTGGTGAGGAGCGACTCCCCCACCACATGAGTCGGGGGATCAAGATGCTCAGACATCATTACGAACCTTGTTAATGAGTTGGATCATAATGACGCTGCTCTATCGACCTCGCTTTAGAAGACCGAGGGGGAGGGCATTTACATTCATATAAAATCCATTTTTCTGCCGAAATAATGTCTAGCCCTTGTTATGACTGGGCTGGCACTCAGGTCTGACCAGTTGGCTGGGGTCGCTTCTCTTGGCTGGGAGCCATGAGGCTCGCCTTGTGGGGCGGCGACTGTCATCATGGGGATCACTAACAAGGAGGTAACAGATGATTCGAGTGGTCTTTCACCTGTCCGAGCGGGATCGCAGCCGGGCGGCATTCAATAATCTCAATAACTTACTGGCGGCTATGGCTGGTGAACCCGGGGAGCTGGTGTTGCTGGTCAATGGGATAGCGGTAACCAGCCTGCTGGAAGGAGGAGAGAGTGAGCCCGAGTGGGCCGGTCTGCGGCAACAGGGCGTCAGGTTGCTGGCCTGCGCCAACTCCCTGCGAGGTCAGCAGATAGCCCCCGAGCGGCTGCTGGCGGGGGTTGAGGTCGTCTCTACCGGCGTCCTGACCCTGATCGAATTGCAGCAACAGGGCTTCGCCTATATCAAGTCCTGAGCCGAGGCTAGTGGACTGATAAGGAGAGCAATAGGGCATTATTGATCTCCTTATTATCCTTATTCATATGTCGACGTGCTATTCAGCAGCAAGTCTGACACATGAAAAATATCATCTATGGAATCTATTGGATGTCGAGTTTCTTTCTTGTTCTCATCAAACAGACCAATATATTTTTGTTTGGCATTGAAGTGCAGTCTACATAATGGTTTGCGATTGTTGTCATCGAGCAATACACCAAAATAACTTTGAGTATCTCGAGCAATAATTCTGGATACATCAAACTTCTGTCTTAATATAGCCTTGACGACATTAAACCCTTCTATCTCCTCTAGAGTGGTGTCAACCTTAGATTTTTCATCGATTTCTTGCATGTTATGACCACTATCATTTTCTTTTAATGTATGAATTTCATTTGCCTGGGGCATAGTGTTGACACTGGAGCCTATAGCTGATTTCAACCTTGCATTGATACTGTCGTTTAGAAACTGCTGAAGGGCTTTGGTGGTAATGTCAGAGAAGCTCTGTTTCACTTTGGCCGTCAACACACCACCATAGATACGAGAGGCAAAGAAACGTACAAAGTCCTCTTCAGGGCTATTAAACTGTTCTGCTAACAGTTTTTTTATTTGGCTCAAGTACTTCAATTCGCCTGCGGCATCGACCACCGATTCGACATCGAAAGTACTCTTGCTCAATTTGAGTACCTCAGGGATCACATGTTCATCAATATCTTCCAGATCCAGCGTTAAGAAGGGCTTTTCATCCATCTTATTCGGAGCATCCAAGTCGGTATAAAACTCGTATTGGGCGCCATTGGTCAGAATGCCAATTCGTGCATTAGTGACCGAGAAATATCGAAACAACTGTCCTGAGTGTTTGGTGGATAATTTCTCGCTGTACTTTTTACACTCAACGAGGATCTGAACCTGACCATCCTTGAGAATTGCATAATCGACCTTTTCGCCTTTTTTAATACCTGTATCAGCCGTGAACTCAGGGATAACCTCTGTCGGGTCAAACACATCATATCCAAGTACACTATGGAGAAAAGGCATTACGAACGCATTTTTGGTCGCTTCTTCAGTCGTGATCATTGCTGCTTGCTGGGTAATCTTTTTTGCCAAGCTCTGTAATCTTTCAGGGAAATCCATAAACACCTCATTTTTCTGATGAATATTCAGTTAATAAAGGCACTCGACAGATGAAAGAAATACATAGTATTCATGAGGCGGGCGGCTACCAGCTCCATGTTTAGCAAAATTTAATTTCATGCCAAGTCATCAGTGACAAAAATCAGACCTTGCTCACCGTTAATAATGAACTTTCTAGGGTGAAGGAGATCGAGTGGCACACGTCAGCGGACATCGACCCCAGGATGAGGATCCACCCTGGGGTCGGGGCTCTGGCTCAGTCGCCGAGCTGCTGCTGCCACACCTGGCTGACCAGCTGGCGCTCGGCCAGCAGTTGATCGTCTTTTACCTTGCGGCTGATCTCGGAGAGATTGAGGCGGTGCCCCAGGTTGCGGATCTCCAGATAGGCATGTTTCAACCCTTCGGCCTGCTCCAGGCTGAGTACACCGGCCATCACGCACTCATCGAAGATGCGCACGTTATCTGACCAGCGGGTCAGGGCCTGAGGCTCGCTATGGGCATGGGCCAGTACCAGATACTGGGCAAGGAACTCGATATCCACCATGCCCCCCGGGGATTGCTTGAGATCGAACTCCCCCTCTGCCGCCTTGAGCAGGTGGCCGCGCATCTTGACACGCATCTCGCGCACCTCCTTGGCCAACTCCCCCAAATCTCGCTTGGTTGCCAAGAGATCGCGTCTGATACGCAAAAATTCGGCGACGATGTCATCATCGCCGTAAATGGGCCTTGCCCGGACCAGGGCCTGATGTTCCCAGGTCCAGGCCTCGTTCTCCTGATACTGCTGATAAGCGGCCAGGGAGGACACCAGCAACCCGGCATCCCCCGATGGGCGCAGGCGCATATCGATCTCGTAGAGGATGCCGGAGGGGGTGCGGGTGCTGAACAGGTGCAGCACCCGCTGGGCCAGGCGCAGGTAGAACTGGCGGCTGTCGATGGGCTTGGGGCCATTGGTGTAGCTGTTGGGGTCACCCCCGTGCAGGAACACCAGATCGAGATCCGACCCGTAGCCGAGCTCTATGCCCCCCAGCTTGCCATAGGCCACCACGGCGAAGCTGCGCCGACCGCTCTCGGCCACGTCGGGAGGCACGCCGTAACGCTCGCTGATCTGGCTCCAGGCCTGATTGACCACCTCTTCCACCAGGGCTTCGGCCAGCCAGGTGAGGTGATCGCTCACCTTCATCAGTGGCAGGGCACCGGCGATGTCGGCGGCGACGATGCGCAGCAACTGTACCTGCTTGAACTGACGCAGGGCCTCCATCTGCTGCTCTACGTCCTCTTCCGGGATGCGCAGCAGGAACTGGCGCAGCTGGGGTTTGTATTGATCGAGGGGCGTAGGGTGGTAGAGGTGCTGGGGATCGAGCAGTTCATCGAGCAAGATGGGGTAGCGGGCGAGCTGCTCGCTCACCAGGTGACTGGCGTCGCACAGCCGCACCAGCTGGCGCAGGGCGGCCGGATTTTCTGCCAGCAGTTGCAGATAGGCGCTGCGGGTGAAGATGCGGGTGAGCAGGGTGCAGACCCGCTCGAACAGGCGGGCAGGGGTCTCGCTCGCTACCACAAGACGCAGTAACTCGGGCATCAGCCAGTCCAGGGCGATCCGGCCCTGGGGGCCAATCTGGCGACGCTTGTACTCCTCCTTGAAGCGCAGTACGGCCCCGGCCAGCGGCTCGGGGTCGCTGACTCCCTGCTCGGTGAGCAGAATGCCTACTTCGGCGGCATCCAGATCGGTGCGCCACAGATCCAGCCAGGCCTGTTCCAGATGATCCGGCGCCTCCTTCTCCTCCCCGACCACGGCGACGAACTCCCCATGGACGGCGGCCATCTCCTGATCGAGACGGGTCATGAAGGCCTCCCAATCCGGGAAGCCAAGCGCCGTGATGAGCCGCAGCCTGTCGCGCTCCTCCGTGGGCAGGGTCTGGGTCTGCTGATCGCCAATTTCCTGCAACAGGTTCTCGACCCGGCGCAGGAAACGGTAGGCATTGAGCAGGCAATCGCAACGCTCCGGGGTCAGGGCACCGCTCTGGGCGATGGCATTCAGGGCCTCGGGCAGGTGACGCACTCGCAGCAAGGGCTCTCGCCCGCCCCGGATGAGTTGCAGCGCCTGGGCGATGAACTCCACCTCGCGGATGCCACCGGCACCCAGCTTGATATTGTCCTTGAGCCCCTTGCGGCGTACCTCGGCGGCGATCATGGCCTTCATCTGGCGCAGGCCATCGATGACGCCAAAATCGATGTAGCGGCGAAACACAAAGGGGCGCAGCAGTTCGCTGAGCGCTTGGCTCTGCGCGCACTCCTGGCCAAGCACCCTGGCCTTGACCATGGCGTAGCGCTCCCAGTTGCGACCATGGTGCTGGTAGTAATCCTCCATGGCGGCGAAGGAGATGGCCAGCGGCCCCGCCTCGCCAAAGGGACGCAGCCGCATGTCGACCCGGAATACCTGACCATCGACTGTGGTCTGGTGCAGGGCGTTGATCAGCCGCTGACCCAGCTTGATGAAGAACTGTTGATTGGCCAGCTCGCGCCGCCCGCCGACCGTGTAACCGTTCTCGGGGAAGGTGAAGATGAGGTCGATGTCCGAGGAGAAGTTCAGCTCGCCACCCCCCAGTTTGCCCATGCCGAGGATCAGCAAGGGCTGGGGGTTGCCGTCACCATCCATGGGGGTGCCCAGCTCGTCGCACTGTTTGCTGTACAGCCAGTCACGGGCGCCACAGATGAGGGCATCCGCCAGCCTGGTCAGGTGAATGAAACTCTCCTCTACCTCGGCGCGGCCGAGGAGCTCACGCCAGGCGATGACCAGCATGCGGCTGCGGCGAAAACGGCGCAGGGTGCGCTTGAGTGCCTCTTCGTCCACCTGGTCGGCGAGCAGGGCCGCGAGCTCCGGCTCATAGGCGCGCCAGCGGTTGTCGCTGTGAAGCTCCGTCGAGGCGAGCAGTTCGGCCAGCAGGGTCGGCTCCTGGATCAGGGCCTCGGCGGCGAAATCTGAGAGGCCAAACAGGGTGAGCAGTTCAGCGCGGCTGGCGCCGGTCAGCTCGCCATACTGGGGGGCTTGAACGAGCAGGCGTTGCCAGTGGCGATCGGCCTGGGTCATGAGGGAGGCGGGGAGCACCAAGGTTCTCTTCCTTACGTCTTGGTTAAAGGCAGATGCGGCGGCAGTGGGTGACTGACCGCATCCGGTACCGCTGTTCGGCACCGCATGTCCATCAATCTAACATTGCCGGGCCCCGGGCTCATAGGGGCAAGGGCCCGGGTCCCGCAGAAGCGTGAGCCGGGTCAGATGTGCTCGCTGGCGAGGGGTCATCACAGGGGCGGGCAACTCGCAGCCTGTCAGCGGGTTGCACGTTGTCAGATGGCCCATGACGCGGTAGCGCGGGGGCCGGTTCGTCAGCGAATACTGTGATCCTGCTGGTAGATATCCGGCTGATAGCGCTCCATCAGGGTGGCTGGCCGGACGGGGGCCTGGAAGCCGAAGCCGCTGTAGAGCCCATGGGCATCCGAGGTGGCCAGGCTGATGCGGCGCAGCCCCTGAAGGTTCGGGTGGGACAGTATGGCCTGGATCAGCGCCTTGCCGTGGCCCAGGCCACGGTGGGCGGGCAGTACGAACACATCGGAGAGATACCCGAAGGTGGCGTGATCCGTGATGACACGGGCGAAGGCGACCTGTTGACCGTCCAGGTAGCCACCGATGCAGAAGGAGTGGTTGATGGCTCGCTGCACGGTGGAGAGTGGTATGCCGAGGCACCAGTAGGCCTCTTGCGACAGAAACTGGTGGATGAGCGGCACATCGAGCCGCCCCTTGTCATCGCTGATTTCCAAGCCGGTGTCACTGTGGTGCAGGTCATGCATATGGGCTCCTTGCCTCGCTCTGGGGAGTATTGAAACGAAAAGAGGAACCCGCAGGCTCCTCTTTTCATAAGGTGACGATAACACCAGGGGACGTCAAGCCTCGATGAGCAGCTTGCACCCTGCGCTCGCGCGCTCATCACGGCTAGTCCAGCTTGAAGGCCTGGATGTGACGATTCAGGGTCTGGCTGTGGGATTCGACCAGCATTGAGGCATCTTGCAGCTCGCGCAGCACCACCACGGATCCCTCGACGATCTGCTTGACCTGTTCCAGGTTGCCGCTCATCTCCTGGGCGACGGCGCTCTGCTCTTCGGAGGCGGTGGCTATCTGGCGGTTCATGTCGGCCACCCCCTGTACCCGCGCCACTATGGTGGTCAGCTGCTCACCGGCCTGGGTTACCTGCTCGACCCCGCGATCGGCCTGAGCCACGCTCTGCTCCATCAGACCCGCGGCGGTGCGGGCACTGCCCTGCAGCTGCTCAATCATCTTCTGGATCTCCACGGTCGCGGACTGAGCCCGGTTGGCGAGGCCGCGTACCTCATCGGCCACCACGGCAAAGCCGCGTCCGGCTTCACCGGCACGGGCCGCTTCGATGGCCGCATTGAGGGCCAGCAGATTGGTCTGCTCCGAGATGCTGCGAATGGTGTCCACCACTGAGCCAATGCGCTCGACCCCCTGCTCCACGTCATGGACGACGCTGGAAGATTGCTGAATGTTGCCGGACAAGGTGTGTATGGTGTTGACGGTATCGGCGACGCAGCGGCTGCCCTCCTGGGCCAGGCGGCTGGTCTCGCTGGTGGAGTGGGAGGCCTGCTCGGCGTGATGTGCCACCTCGCCGATGGCGCCGACCATCTGGGTCATGGCGCTGGCGAGCTGCTCTATCTGGACGAACTCCTCGTTGATCGCCTCATTGGCCTCTTCCATGCAGAGGGTCACCTGGGAGGCGATGTCGTTAAGCTCCTTGCAAGCCAGGCGCTGGCTGCCGAACACCTGCTTGAGTTCGTTCTGGGAGTGGGCCACCGCCTTGGCGATGTCGCCGAATTCGTCTTTGGATGCCAGTTCGACCTGGTGGCTGAGATCTTTTTGGGAGAAACGCTCCAGCAAGCTGACCAGATAGCGCACCTGCTTGACCATGAGGCGGGAGCCCGCCATCAGCAGCACCACAAACACCACTCCCATCAGGGCCGTCTCGAGCAGACCGGTCCAGATCAGGCGGGAGGCGATGTCATTGGCCTTGGCGGCATCAATGCCCTCGCTGAGCAAAGTGCGCTCCAGATTACTGGCATCGAACCAAAGCTTGGTCAGCAGCAACAGGGTGCTGAATACCATCAGCAAGATCACCTTGGGCACCAGACGTATATCACTGAGCCGCTGTTCAAGCGGGTTGAACTGCATAGCTTCTCTCCTTTTAATGGGGGAATTTTCCTTTCTCATCAGGGCTATCGGCATTATCTTCTGTTTTATTAATTCGTTTCCCGTTTAAAGTTGGAATTTGCATGCGACATCACTTAACCCCCCTGCGCGCCATGGATCTGCTGATGGCAATCCTCTCTCTGGTGTCGGTTGGCCTGGTCAGTGTTCGCTGGTTTGGGGTGGCGACCCCGCAGACCATGCAGCTCTTCTATGACATCGACAGTCTCATCTGCTACATCTTTCTCGCCCACTTTGCCTACGGCTGGCTGCGGGCGGAGGATCGCTGGGGTTTTCTGAAGGCGAACTGGTTCTATCTGCCGGGGAGCCTGCCCATGGTGGAATCCCTGCGCTGGGCGCGGCTTATTCAGCTGTGGCGTGTCTATCAGCTGTTGCGCAACCAGCCGGATCTGCTGACCATGTTTCGTCGCGAGCGCAATGAGACCACTCTGTCCGGGATCTTGTTGCTGTTCTTTCTGTTGTTGGGGGTGGGATCCGGGGTCATGTTCTGGATTGAAGCCGGTCACCCCGGCAGCCAGATAGAGACCCCCTATGACGCCTTCTGGTGGACACTGGTGACGCTCTCGACCGTGGGCTACGGGGATCTGGTTCCCAAGACGGAACAAGGGCGTTTCGTCGCCAGCCTGCTCATCCTGTTCGGGGTCGGTCTCTATGCCGCCGTCAGTGGCTTCATGGCCAGCCTATTCCTGCAACCAAGGCATGGCGAGAAGAGAGAAGAAGAGCTGCGCTTCAAGCTGTTGCAGACTCAGCAGACGCAGATGCTGGCGGAGCTACAGAGCTTGCGTGACGAAATCCGTCAGCTCAAACGTGAACCCTGATCCGCGCGTGATGGCGCGCCGCGGCGCGCCAGTTCAGGGCCGCGGGTAAACATGGTGGTGTTGAACGGCCTCCCCGCCTCGGGGGGAGGCCGTTTCTTTGCTTGTCCTTTGACCACGGAGCGGCTTAACATTCCAGCCAATTCCTAACCAATCGAGAGAATCGACTGACCATGCGCGCCCTCCTCGGGATACTGATCTGCCTGTGTGCTCAATCCGCCCTGGCCGAGACCCGTTATGTTTCAGACAACATCTATATCTTCATGCACGGCGGACCGGGTACCCAGTACCGGATCCTCGGCAGCGTCAAGGCCGGTGAAGCCCTGGAAGTGAAAGGCGGCCAGGCCGGTTTCACTCAGGTGGTGGATGAACGTGGTCGTGAAGGCTGGATCAAGAGCGACGAGTTGCAGAGCGAACCCAGCCTGAAGGTACGTGTGCCCCAGCTGGAACAGGAGCTGCAAACCCTCAAGGATCGCCTGCAAAACCTCAATGGTGACAACGAGCAGCGCTTCGCCGAGAAGGATGGCAAGATTGCCGAGCAAGATAGCTTGCTCACCAACCTCAAGGGGCAGCTCGACAACCAGAGTGAGGAGCTGGCCAGCGTCAAGGCGCAGAATGATGCCCTGAACAGCAGCATCGACAACCGCGAGCATGATATGCAGATGGATTGGTTCATTCGCGGTGGCGCCATGGTCGGTGGCGGCATACTGCTTGGCATCCTCTTGCCCCTGCTGCCGCGTCGTCGCAAGCAGAGTGAGCGCTGGATGAACTGAGGCCCTGCCGAGGCAGCCAGGCCGTTTGGTCATGATAGAGGGTCGCCCATGGGCGGCCCTTTTTAGTGGGGCGGGTTGTCACTCTTTGGCTGGGGGCAGGTTTTCCACTCAAATGGGTTGAAAAGGGTCTCCCTAGGCTCGCCTGCGAGACGCATCCTTCGTAATATGCGACATATTCCTGGCAGGTTCTTACCTGCCAGATACCCCAATCGAACGTCAAAAAGAGCTTGGCTATCATGGAATTAACCGAACGGGCCCACTGGTTTGTGCTGGCGGGCGATCACCTCATCTGGCTGGATGAGGCGGACCGAGTCCCGCACTGCACCCGGCAGGCGCTGCCCCTGTGCTGGCAGGCTCTGGCCTTCGAGGCATTCGACCTGTGGGAGGGGGCCCCTTGCTATCTCCATGATCTGGGGGAAGGAGAGTCACTCCTCGGCGACTCATCGGAGTTTGGAGAGTTGAGCCCATTGCGTCAGCTGATGATGGCGGGAGACGAGGAGGGGTTTCGCCTCGGGGGCCGAGCCTGGCAGCTGGCCAGCTTCCGTCGCAGCCATAAATTCTGTGGCGAGTGCGGCGCCCCCATGACGCCCAAGACAGGGGAGTGGGCACAAGGGTGCCATCAGGGACACATGGCCTATCCGCGCATTTCCCCCTGCATCATAGTGGCGGTGCGTCGTGGCTCCCAACTGCTGCTGGGGGCCCATCGTCGTCACTATCAGGCGGACGACCCCATGTTTACCGTGCTGGCGGGTTTCGTCGAGGCCGGTGAAAACCTGGAGCAGTGCGTGGCGCGGGAGGTGTTCGAGGAGAGTGGCATCCGGGTCGGCAATATCAGCTATGTCGCCAGCCAGCCCTGGCCCTTCCCCCACAGCCTGATGATGGGCTTCACCGCCGAGTACCAGAGCGGCGAGATCCGTCTGCAGGAGGAGGAGCTGGTGGCCGCCGACTTCTTTGAACTCGATGCCCTGCCGCGTATTCCCCCCCATGGCACCATAGCGCGTCGTTTGATTGAACTCTGCCGTGAGACCCTCTAAGGGCGATTGCAATTGGGCGGCAGGTGGGGGGGGGGGGGCTTCAATTGACCCGCGGTTGTCCCCGAGTGGCCATTGGCATCGGTGCCGAGGTTGCGCCCTCTCACATCTTTGCACTCCGGGCGGTCAGCGCCCTGGTTTGCATCCCCCGCAGCGGCGCACAAAGTGGTATCATATCCGCCATTTTATGCGTGATATGACTCAGGAACTGGGATGAAAGAGCTGAAGAACGATCGATACCTGCGTGCCCTGCTGCGCCAGGATGTGGACATGACCCCGGTGTGGATGATGCGTCAGGCTGGCCGCTATCTGCCGGAATACAAGGCAACCCGTGCCCAGGCGGGGGATTTCATGTCCCTGTGCCGCAACGCCGAGCTGGCCTGTGAAGTCACCCTGCAGCCCCTGCGCCGCTATCCCCTCGATGCCGCCATCCTCTTCTCCGACATCCTCACCATACCCGACGCCATGGGGCTCGGTCTCTACTTCGAGCACGGCGAAGGCCCGCGCTTCGAGCGCCCCATCACCTCGCTGGCGCAGGTGCAGGCGCTGCCACATCCGGATCCGGAAGATGAACTCGGCTACGTGATGAATGCGGTGCGCACCATTCGCCGCGAGCTGAAGGGCGAAGTGCCGTTGATTGGCTTCTCCGGCAGCCCCTGGACCCTGGCCACCTACATGGTGGAGGGGGGCAGCTCCAAGGCGTTCACCAAGATCAAGCAGATGATGTATGCCGAGCCCCAGACTCTGCACCTGCTGCTCGACAAACTGGCGGACAGCGTGATCTCGTACCTCAACGCCCAGATCAAGGCCGGTGCCCAGTCTGTCATGGTGTTCGATACCTGGGGCGGCGTGCTGACCCCGCGGGATTACCGCGACTTCTCCCTGCAGTACATGCACAAGATCGTCGATGGCCTGATCCGTGAGAATGAGGGCCGCCGGGTGCCGGTGACTCTGTTCACCAAGAACGGCGGTCAATGGCTGGAGCAGATCGCCGCCACCGGCTGCGATGCCCTGGGACTGGACTGGACCATAGACATCGCGGATGCCAAGCGCCGGGTCGGTGACAAGGTGGCGCTGCAGGGCAACATGGATCCCTCCATGCTCTACGCCGCCCCTGAGCGCATTCGCGAAGAGGTCGCCACCATTTTGGCGGGCTTTGGCAGCGGCAACGGCCACGTCTTCAACCTGGGTCACGGCATCCATCAGGATGTGGATCCCGAGCACGCCGGGGTATTTGTGAACGCGGTGCACGAGCTGTCCGGCCAGTACCACGGCCGCTGAGGTTGAACCGCTGCATCAGCATCATGACAACGGGGCCCCAGGGCCCCGTTGTGTTATCCGGGGCGGCGCCGTTTTGGCCCTTGTACTGTTTTGGATACTGCGCGCCGGCCCCGGCTCGGGTTACACTGCGCCATCTGTGGCGGTGGCCACACACAAGATGAGCGACAGCGTGCGAGGCCGCGTATCGGCCGTCTCGCTCGCCATGCAGGAGGCAGAATGAGCAAGAAGTCGTGGGATTGGGGTATAGATCTGGGCGGTACCAAGTGCGAGTGCGTGGTGCTTGATGGCGACGAGGTGCTGCTGCGCCATCGCATTCCCACCGAGCGCCGTGGCGGTTACGAGCACATGATTGGTCAGATAGCCAAGCTGGTGGACGAGTGTGCCGCCAAGCTCGGTCAGCGTCCGGCCGTCATCGGCATGGGCACCCCAGGCGCCCGGGACCCCCAGACCGGGCTGATGAAGAACTGCAACACCACTGAACTCAACGGCAAGCCGTTCAAGGAAGATCTCGAGCGCAGGCTCGGCATTCCGGTGCTCATCGCCAACGACGCCAACTGCTTCGCCCTGGCGGAAACCCACCTGGGGGCGGTGCGCCAGCACCATCCCGATGCCAGGGTTGTATTTGGCATCATCATGGGTACCGGGGTGGGCTCCGGTATCGTCATCAACGGCCAGATCCTCAATGGCCACCACGGCATCGCCGGGGAGTGGGGCCACAATGTGCTCTCCCCCGATGGCCCCGAATGCTACTGCGGCAAGCGTGGCTGCGTCGAAACGCTCATCAGCGGCCCGGCGCTGGAGGCCTGGTATGAAGCCAAGGCCAGGCGCCATCTCCCGCTGGCCCAGATTGCGGCGGCCACGGCCCATGACCATGTGGCCAAGCTCACCATAGACCGTCTGCACCTGCTGTTTGGCCAAGCCCTGGCCAACGTGGTCAATATTCTGGATCCGGATGTCATCGTCATCGGCGGCGGGGTGGGCAATGTGCAGAGTCTCTATAGCGTCCCGGCCCAGACAATTTTGCCCTTCCTCTTTAATCCCCGCTTCAGGGCCCCCATTATTGCTCCAGCCCTGGGTGACAGTGCCGGGGTCTTCGGCGCGGCACTCCTGGCTCGTGGCACCTTCCGGGAGGCGCAACTCTCATGATGCTTCCCTCTTCATCCTCTCTTTAGTCGCAGGTAAGGACACGTAATTTCCATGATCAAGATTGCCATCAATGGTTACGGGCGGATCGGCCGCAATGTACTGCGTGCTCTTTACGAGAGCGGCCGGGACAAGAGCATCAAGATAGTCGCCATCAACGAGTTGGCGGCGCCCGAGGCCATGGTGCACCTGACCCGCTTCGATACCAGCCATGGTCGTTTCGCACACCCTGTGCAACTGGCAGGTAGCAGCATGCAGGTAGGGCAGGATCTCATCGCCCTGTTCGCCGAGCAGGATCCCGCCAATTTGCCATGGCGGGCGCTGGGGGTGGATGTGGTGCTAGACTGTACCGGCGTATTTGGCTCCCGGGCGGATGCGCAGCGCCATCTGGGGGCAGGGGCGGGCAAGGTGCTCTTCTCCCATCCGGCGGACGCGGATGTGGATGCGACAATCGTTTTCGGGGTAAACCATCAGACCTTGACCGGGCGGGAGCGGATCGTCTCCAATGCCTCCTGTACCACCAACTGCGTGGTGCCCGTCATCGAAACATTGCATCGAGAATTCGAGATAAATTGTGGTACTATTACGACAATTCATTCGGCCATGCACGACCAGCAAGTCATCGATGCCTACCACAGTGACTTGCGCAGAACCCGGGCCGCCAGCCAGTCCATCATTCCGGTGGATACCAAGCTGGCAAAGGGATTGGAGCGTATCCTTCCCCACTTCGCCGGCAAGTTCGAGGCGATAGCGGTACGGGTGCCGACCATTAATGTAACGGCCATGGATCTCAGTATTACTGTTCGTAAAAAAGTGACAGTTACTGACGTAAATCAAGCCCTGCAGCGGGCATCCAGAGGTACATTAAGCGGTATTCTGGATTACACGGAGGAACCCTTGGTCTCCGTCGATTTCAATCATGATGCACACTCCTGCATCATCGATGGTACCCAGACACGGGTCAGCGATGCCAACCTCGTCAAGATGTTGATGTGGTGCGATAACGAATGGGGCTTCGCCAACCGCATGCTGGATACCACCCGGGCCATGATGGCCGCAGGCTGAGAGCCTGCACCGGGCGCAAGGTTACTGTTTTTAACATTACCTGAAAATATAGAGGACTGAATATGTCTGTTATCAAGATGACTGACCTGGATCTGGCGGGTAAACGCGTACTGATCCGTGCTGACCTTAACGTGCCGGTAAAAGATGGCAAGGTCACTTCCGATGCACGGATCAAAGCGACGCTGCCGACCATCAAGCTGGCTCTGGAAAAGGGCGCCAAGCTGATGATCACCTCCCACCTGGGTCGTCCGACCGAGGGTGAATACAACGAAGAATTCTCCCTGGCCCCGGTCGTTGACTATCTGAAAGACGCACTCTCCTGCAAAGTGACCCTGGCGAAAGATTACCTGGATGGTGTAGACGTTGCCGCCGGTGAGCTGGTTGTGCTGGAAAACTGCCGCTTCAACAAAGGCGAGAAGAAGAACACCGAAGAGCTGGCCAAAAAATACGCTGCCCTGTGTGACGTCTTTGTAATGGATGCATTCGGTACTGCTCACCGTGCCGAAGGTTCTACCTACGGTGTGGCTCAATTTGCTCCGGTAGCCTGTGCAGGTCCGCTGCTGGCCGGTGAACTGGAAGCCCTGGGCAAGGCCATGCTCAAGCCCGAGCGCCCCATGGTTGCCATCGTGGGCGGCTCCAAGGTCTCCACCAAGCTGACCGTGCTGGAATCTCTCTCCAAGATCGCTGACCAGCTGGTGGTCGGTGGTGGCATCGCCAACACCTTCATCGCCGCTGCCGGTCACAACGTCGGCAAGTCCCTGTGCGAACACGACCTGCTCGACACCGCCAAGAAACTGGCCGCCGAGACCAACATTCCGGTGACCACCGACGTGGTCGTGGGCACCGAGTTCGCAGAAAACACCCCGGCGACCATCAAGTCCGTTAGCGATGTGACCGACAGTGACATGATCTTCGACATCGGCCCTGACTCCGCCAAGGCCCTGGCCGACATCATCATGAATGCCAAGACCATTCTGTGGAACGGCCCGGTCGGTGTGTTCGAGTTCGACCAGTTCTCTGAAGGCACCAAGGTGATCGCCGAAGCCATCGCTGCTTCCCCTGCCTTCTCCATCGCTGGCGGTGGTGACACCCTGGCGGCTATCGACAAGTTCGGCATCGCCGACAAAGTCTCCTACATCTCCACCGGCGGCGGCGCCTTCCTGGAGTTTGTAGAGGGCAAGGTACTGCCGGCAGTGGCCATGCTGGAACAGCGCGCCAAAGCCTAATTGACCCGAGACGGGGGGCAAAAGCCTCCCGTTTCGTTTATCATATGGCCGCTGCGGCGGTTCGTGATAAACCCCCACTTTTTATTAACGGCATACGAGAACAGGACGATTAACATGTCTAAGAAAATTTTCGACTTCGTAAAACCCGGCGTGATCACTGGTGATGACGTTCAGAAAGTGTTCGCTATCGCTAAAGAGAACGGCTTCGCTCTGCCGGCTGTTAACTGTGTCGGTACCGACTCCGTCAACGCCGTACTGGAAGCTGCCGCCAAGGTGAAGGCTCCGGTCATCGTTCAGTTCTCCAACGGCGGCGCCGTGTTCACCGCCGGTAAGGGCCTGAAGCTGGAAGGCCAGCAAGTTGCCGTTCTGGGTGCCATCTCCGGTGCCAAGCATGTGCACGCTGTTGCCGAAGCTTACGGCGTGCCGGTTATCCTGCACACCGACCACGCTGCCAAGAAGCTGCTGCCCTGGATCGACGGCCTGCTGGACGCCGGTGAGAAGCACTTCGCCGAGACCGGCAAGCCGCTGTTCTCCTCCCACATGCTGGACTTGTCCGAAGAGCCGCTGGAAGAGAACATCGACATCTGCTGCGAGTACCTGACTCGCATGGCCAAGATGAACATGACCCTGGAGCTGGAACTGGGCTGCACCGGCGGTGAAGAAGATGGCGTGGACAACAGCCACCTGGATCAATCTTCCCTGTACACCCAGCCGGAAGACGTGGCTTACGCCTACGAGCGTCTGTCCAAGATCAGCCCCCGTTTCACCATCGCTGCCTCCTTCGGCAACGTACACGGTGTTTACAAGCCGGGTAACGTCAAGCTGACCCCGTCCATCCTGGACGCTTCCCAGAAATTCGTTTCCGAGAAGTTTGGTCTGCCTGCCAAGTCCCTGGACTTCGTATTCCACGGTGGTTCAGGTTCTACCCTGGAAGAGATCCGCGAATCCATCTCCTACGGTGTGGTCAAGATGAACATCGACACCGACACCCAGTGGGCTACCTGGGAAGGTGTGTTGGACTTCTACAAGGCGAACGAAGCCTACCTGCAAGCCCAGCTGGGCAACCCGGAAGGTGCTGACAAGCCGAACAAGAAGTTCTACGATCCGCGCGTCTGGGTACGTGCCGGTCAGACTTCCATGATCGCTCGTCTGGAGAAAGCCTTCTCCGACCTGAACGCCATCGACGTACTGTAATTCTCGGTACTCGATTGCTGACCAAGGCGCCCCCAGGGGCGCCTTTTGCATTTCTGTGACTCGCCAAGGGTTTTCCGGTGGTGGATAGGCTGGATTGCCGACCCCCCTGTGGGTATTCTCTGCTAACGGTTGTTTATTTTAGTAAACATACATGGGCAGGATGCTGACTTATGAGTACAGGGAATCAGGAACACGCGGCCTCATACTATGCGGCGACACGCAATGACCTTTCGAGCTGGCCCGAGCTATCCGGTGAGCTGGAGGCGGATGTCTGCATCATAGGCGGCGGCTTCACCGGCCTTAACACCGCCATCAATCTGGCGGAGGCGGGCTACAAGGTCGTCTTGCTCGAGGCCAACCGCATCGGCTGGGGAGCGTCGGGTCGCAACGGTGGTCAGCTGATCCGCGGCATAGGCCACGACACCAGCCAGTTCACCCGTCATATCGGTGAGCAGGGGGTGCGCGATCTGGATCTGATGGGGCTGGAGGCGGTGCAGCTAGTGCGCGAACGCATAGAACGCTTCAACATCGACTGCGATCTGCAGTGGGGTTACTGCGATCTGGCCACCAAGGCGCGCCATCTGCGTGACTTTGAGGAGGAGGCCGAGCATCTGACCAGCCTCGGCTACCGGCATGAGGTAAGGCTGGTGCCGCGGGAGGAGATGCATACCGTGGTGGGATCGGATCGCTATATCGGTGGCATGATCGATATGGGATCGGGGCACCTGCATCCCCTCAATCTGGCCCTCGGCGAGGCGCGCGCCGCCGCCAGCCTGGGCGTCGCCCTGTTCGAGCACTCCCGGGTGACTCACATCGACTATGGCAGCACAGTGAGCGTCACCACTGCCCATGGTCGATGCCGCGCCAAATACCTGGTGCTGGGCTGCAACGCCTATCTCAATGATCTGGATGCCGAGATTGGGGGGCGGGTGCTGCCCGCCGGTTCTTACATATTGGCGACCCAGGTGCTGGAGAGGCGGTTGCGCCAGCGCTTGCTGCCGCAGAACATGGCGGTCTGCGATCAGAATGTGGCCCTCGATTACTACCGGCTATCGGCGGATGGGCGCCTGCTGTTTGGGGGGGCCTGCAACTACTCGGGAAAAGATCCCAAAGATATCAAGGCCTTCATGTTGCCCAAACTGCTACGGGTCTTTCCCGAGCTGGCGGGCACCGCCATCGAGTTTCAGTGGGGGGGGATGATAGGCATAGGTGCCAACCGCTTGCCGCAGATTGGCCGGCTATCGGCCCATGACAATGTCTTCTATGCCCAGGCTTATTCGGGGCATGGCCTCAATGCGACCCACATGGCCGCCAAGCTGGTAGCCGAGGCGATTGCCGGGCAGAGTCGAGGGTTCGATCTGTTCAGCAGCGTCCCCCACATGAGCTTCCCAGGTGGCCCTGCCCTGCGCTCCCCCTTGCTGGCGCTCGGGATGTTGTGGCACCGCATGAAAGATCTGCTGTGATCCTTTCCTGATCATATTGGGGGAGCCTGGTTCCCCCAGACATAAATCCATTAGATATCAACTTCCTGTCGCTTGCCTTCCGATAAAGCCTGATGAGTTACGAACGAAACCGTATCTGTCGGCTATAGTGAGCATCTGCTCGCCTCAAGGTGGATTCGTTTGGTGCGGCAGAATAGCAAGAGCGTCAAGGCCATCAAGGGCCTGAGATGCTCAAGGAGATTACGGGATATAAGGAAATAATATGTTTAGTCCAAGACGACTCAGGTTTGATAATCTCATGCTGGATCAACATGGTCTGTCCAGCGCACCTCCCCCCACTGATTCGCTGTTCTGGCGATTGTGGCAGCCCTGCATTCCCATAGCCGAAAAAACGCTGAACACGCCCTTCATGTCAGGTATAAAGTCGGCCAGCCTGGATCCTGTTACTTATGGCGGGTTTAATGTGAGCGATGCCTATTATTGCTTCAATGGCGCCCAGAGTTATCTGGCTGCCGAGAGCCGTACCAGTGATGAGGTGTTGAAATTTTTCCTGCTGGAGAAATATAAAAGATACCAAGCCTATAATGAGGCGTTCCCGACCATCTGGCATATTCGTGATGCCAATGGGGTAGTCCCGACGACGGCCTGTCGTGACTATGCCCAGTTTGAATCGGATACCGCCTCCCATGCCGATCCTATCTACACCCTCATCATGATGATCCCCTGTGAATATCTCTGGTATTGGCTCGCCAATCAGTTGATGCCGCCTTCCCCTGGCAACCTGTATGCGCCCTGGATCACGGGTAACAACAGCGCGTCTGGTGCTTATGCCATGGGGAATTTTCTGGATCAATATCAGAAAGAGCATCCGGGAGCCATAGATGAGGACAAGGCAATGAGCATCTATAGCACCGCTATGAACTTCGAGTGGAAAAACTTTTTATCAGCGACTCAACCTTAAGGAAGAACTATCATGGCGAATAAAACATTTAATATTGACTCATTCCCAGCCGGTTATTATATGTCCTGGTTTGTCACCACTCAGGCCGCCTTTTTAATAAAGGCGAAATTATATGATGGTAATAAAGTTTATTTCGATAAGCAGAAGCAGAGTGTGGATATTAATCCTCCGCTGGCTCAGGGAGCTGATTTCGTCCAGGGAGGGCAAGTCAAACTGTCGATAGATATAGCTCAGTCAGTCAAATTGAGTAGCAGCATCAACACTTATAACATCACGACCAATGATGGCACTGTCATCGGTTATGGCTATAACATCTCCATCGAAGATCAAGATGATGATGACTATAACGATGTCGCCATCTCTCTGGTTGCGTGGAAAAACAAGGGATAGATAAATAGCGGGGAAGGTTTGCATGACCTTCCCCATCAACATTATCAGGCGGGTTCTGCCAGGCGCCAGCCTTGTTCCGTCTTGAGCATCCATACCTGGGTCTGTTGCGCCACGACCTGGCCCGCCTCAAAGTTGCCGTATTTACGCTCCAGCTCCATCAGCGCCATTTCCTGTTGATAGGGGCCAACCCTGTCGTAGACCAGATCCTCGTCCTGCAATACTTGCAGTTGATCCAGCCCCTGCTTGAAATGAAGCTGATAACTGACCCTGATCAGATAAACCCCATCCTGGGTCTCACTCTGGTCCAGCACCTGAAAGTCACTCATGTCAAACAGCTTGGCATCGCTACCAGTCAGCAGCTGGGCCCTGACCTGGCGCTCTATCTCGTCGACCCCGGGTCCCGAGCTGCAGGCAAACAGCCAGAGGGCTAACAGGGGGATGAACCACTTTTTCATCAAAACTCCGGACGACCGAGACGGGAAAGGGCAAATTTTGCCACGGTGCCGGGCATATACAAGGGATGACCAGAAAAATCAGGGGTTATCGGCCAGATCCCACCCTGGGTGGCGACAAATCCCTCTGATCCTCAGCCGGGCTTCAATGACACCGGGGATGCTTTTCCTCTGGCTGCGTGTGAGCACGCTAGCTTGAAAAGGGATTGCCCCGCATAGGAATCACTTTCTCCCCTTGGCGAAGGTGTGGCGTCTACCGGGTGGATATCAACGCAGCTTGTCGAGCCGGCCGAGAAACTCGTTGGGCCCCATAAAGCCGGTTACCCGCTGGCCACTTTGCTCGTTGCCTTCAGGGTCGAAGAAGATCAGGGTCGGCAGCCCAAGCACCTTCAGCTCATTGAGCAGGGTGACGTCGTCGTCATCATTGGCGGTGACATCGGCCTGCAGCAATACCATCTGATCGAAACGCGCACGCACGGCGGGATCGCTGAACGTCTTGTGCTCGAACTCCTTGCAGGCTACACACCAGTCGGCGTAGAGATCCAGCATGACCGGTGTGCCACGGGCGGCGGCCAGCTGCTGCTGCAGATCCTGCACCGTCTTGATCCGCACAAACTGAGGCGCCTTGGCCTCGACTTGCGCGATGGGGGGCGGTAGCAGGGTCTCCTTGACCATGAACACGCTGGTTATCATGGCCAGCAGTATGAGAAAACCGCGCAGGCTCTTGCCGATACCGTGGGGGGAGCCCTGATTGTGATGATAGAGATAGCCGCACAGGGCCAGTCCCCAGCCGAGCCAGACCAGGGTGGTGGCCTGCTCGCTCCACAGCCGTGACAGTAACAGCACGGGCACCGCCAGCAGCGCAAACCCGAAGAGCTGTTTGATGAGATCCATCCAGGCGCCAGCCCTGGGCAACAGCTTGCCCCCCGAGGTGCCGAGCAGCATCAGTGGCAGGCCCATCCCTAGCGACAGTGCATAGAGCGCCGCGCCGCCAAGCCAGAGATCGCCACTCTGGGCCACATAGATGAGCGCCCCCGAGAGCGGCGCCGTGGTGCAGGGGGAGCAGACCAGGCCGGAGATCATCCCCATGATGGCGACCCCGGGCACTGAGCCGCCCTGCTGGCGGTTTGACATGCCACTCAACCGGGTCTGCAGGCTGCTGGGCAGCTGCAGGTTATAGAGGCCGAACATGGAGAGCGCCAGCAGCACGAACATGACGGAGAGGCCGATCAGCACATAGGGGTGCTGGAGCGCGGCCTGGAATTTCAATCCCGCAGAGGCCACCACCAGGCCGAGCAGGGTGTAGGTGACCGCCATGCCCTGCACATAAACCAGAGAGAGCAGGAAGGCGCGTCGGGTCGACAGCCGCTCTCCTGCCCCGGCGATGATGCCGGTCAGAATGGGGTACATGGGGAAGACGCAGGGGGTGAAGGCGAGCCCCAGCCCGAGCACGAAGAAGGCGGCGATGCTGAGCCAGAATCCCTGACTGCCAAGCGCCGCGGCCAGTCTGTCTTGCTGGCTGGTGGGGCCATCAACGTCTGACTGGCTCTCGCCGGGATCCGCCGTCGCGGCGTGGGCCGCCAGGGGTGTCAGCGTGATGACCTTGTCCGTGGGCGGGTAGCAGAGGCCCTCGGTACAGCCTTGATAGCTGATGTGCAGGCGGCCCTGTTCGTCGACCTGGGTCAGCCGCAGTGGTATCTCCACTTGCTGGTAGTAAACTTCTGTTTTACCGAAAAAATCATCCTCATGATCCGTGCCAGGGGGCAGTGCGGGGCTATCGAAGCTGGCATGCTCTCCCTTGAAAGTGAAGCGGTGGCGGTAGAGGTAGTAACCTTCGGCTATCTGCAGACGTACCGTCAGCCGCTCACCATCTTGCACGGCATCGAGCACGAAGGCCTGATCGACCTTGAGGAAGTGGGGGGTCTGCTGCCCCAGTCCCAGAGAGTCGAGCAGATCATTGCTGGCCTGGGCTTGAGCCTGGGAGAGGGGGGCAATCAGGCTGAAAATCAGCAGCAAGTAACGCAGCAAGATAGTGCCCATCATGAGGTTTCCGCTGTCAGCCAGGCGAGATAAGGCCCATGGCCAGCGCTGATGGGCAGCATCAGCAGCTCGGGGATCTCATAGGGATGCAGGGTCAGGATCGCCTGCTCTATCTCGGCAAAGAGGGGGGCTCGGGACTTGATGATGAGCTGGATCTCGCTTGCCCGCTCTATCTTGCCCTGCCAGCGGTAGACGGAGCTCACCGGTGCCAACTGATTGATACAGGCCGCGAGGCGGCGCTCGAGCAGCTGCTCGCTGATGAGGTCGGCGCTCGCTTGACTCGGGCAGGTACAGAGCAGCAGCATGGCATCTGTCATGGAATAAGGGTCTCCGGAGATGGGGTCGACAAGGGGTCCGCGACCCCGCTTCTGGGGGTTACTATACCCAGAAGCGGCCCAAATAGCACAGCATGGCCCCCCGCTCGTGAGAGGGGAAAATAAGAGTGTTTGGCGGGATAGACGCTCCTGAGCGGACAGGGCAAAATGAGCTGGCCTGTTCCCCTAGACGTAAGGAAATGTATGACCCAACAGAATGAGCAGCAGAGAACTCGCATGTTGAGCCTGCTGCGCGACGGCGAGCGTCGGATGTTGACCCAGTTGTCGGGCCTGCTGCGCAGTTGTGCAGACGAGATCAATGCCGAACTGGACAAGGAGGAACTGCAGGAGATCCTGGAGCAACCCATCACGGTCGAATACCTGAGCGGTGTGGTCCAGCATCATCTGTTCGAGCGGCTGCACAAGGGAGACATGGCGGCGGCCCAGCGCATGTTGAGTCAATATCAGCAAGATATCGAAGCCATGCTCAGGAAAGAGCAGACGGTCGAAGAGCAAGAGGCGCCCCTGGTCAACGCACCGGCCTGAGCCGCCCCTGGCTTGCAATGGGGGCGGTCCTGTCACCGGTGGCAACCCGGACCCCAGCGCAATCCATCACTCACTCTGCGGGACCCTTGGCACTGATTTGCCGGTGGGCGGGGAATGAGTAACAAGGTCCACCTCAGGGTGGACCTTTTGCATGGCGATGACAGGCTCAGGCGTGTTGCGTGACCTGAGTCGGGATGGGGAAGACCTTGTCATAGAGCAGGTTGTAGACGAAGGCATAGACCAGGTAGAAGACCACGAAGCCAAGATCCAGCACCAGAGCCTCCAGCAGGCTGATCTCCAGCCACCAGGCCATGGCGGGCAGGGCCACGATCAGCAGACCCCCCTCGAAGCCGATGGCATGCCCCACCCGCTGCCAGAGCGTCTTGTGGGTATGACCCTGCCGCTGTTGCAGCAAGCGATCAAATCCCAGGTTGTAGACATAGTTCCAGACGGTGGCCAGCACAGAGAAGAACAGGGCCAGTGGTCCCATGTGGCTCAAGGCTACCCCGGTCACCCAGCTGGCGAGGGGGGCGGCGATCAGCAGGCCAATCAATTCAAAGCCGATGGCGTGGCGCAGACGATCACGGGAGTTACGCATGTCTATCTCTCTCTTCAAACAGGTTTCATGGAAAGCATGGAGGTCAATCTATCGCTTAATTGCCGGGTATTCACGTTGGTATCTATCTCTTTAATAGATACATATGGCCTATACTGCCGCTCATCAAGCCCACTCCCATGACAAGGCATTCGCTCATGAATCTCTCCCTGGAGCAGCTCAGGACCCTGTTGGCCGCCGCCGACAGTGGCTCCTTTTCGGCCGCGGCCCGCCAGCTTGGCAAGGCACAATCGGTGGTGAGCAGCGCCATCGCCAATCTGGAGGCCGATCTTGATCTCGGCTTGTTCGATCGCAGTGGTCGCTATCCACAGCTGACTCCGGCGGGGGAGCGCATCGTGGCCCAGGCCAGGGCGGTGCTCGCCAGCAGCGAGCAGTTGCAAGCCGTGGCCCTTGAGCTGCATGGGGGGGTGGAGTCGCGGCTGACCCTGGCCATCGATGATGACTCCCAGCTCTCCTGGGTGGCCGAGGTGCTGAGTCGCTTTGCCGAGCGCTTCCCCGCCATCGAGCTGGAGCTGCTGTTTCCCATGCTCGAGGATCTCACTCACCTGCTGCGGGAGGGGCGGGCCCAGCTTGGCATCAGCTACGAGCGCCTGCAGCCGAGTCCTGAGCTGGAATTTCATGCCCTGGGGCGGCTCGCCATGCCCATAGTGGCGGCCCCCACTCACCCTCTGGTGACCTTGGCCAAGGTGGGGCTCGATCATCTCAGGCTGGAGCGCCAGTTGATGGTGACGGGTCAGCGGGGGGGCGGGGAGCGGGAGCGCTTTCGCTTCTCGCCGAATGTCTGGTGGGTGGAGGGGGACTGGGGCCTGCTCGAGCTCACCAAGCGCGGCCTTGGCTGGGGATCCGTGCCCCAATATCTGTTGCAGGGGCCCCTGGCCCGGGGGGAGGTGGTGCTCTTGCCGGTGGACTTCCTCGCGCAGCAGAGCCTGGGGTTGGAGCTGCTGTGGCGCCGGGACAGATCCCTGGGGCCCGCTGGCCGCTGGCTCAAGGATGCCCTGGTGAGCCATGCCCGTCAGGTGTTCCGGGACTGAAGGCGGCGTAAAGCCTCGGCCTTGATTGCTGTTGCCCGACAGCGAGGCAGCTCCAAGGGATCGGGGCAGCCTCTGTCATATTTCCCCGTATGACAAGCCCGGGGGCGGCTAAGCGGGTAGCGGCACCGCCACCAGGCTAACAGCGCCCGCTGAGTCAGGGCGGCAGTCGAGATGACGGCCATGCAGGGGCAGCAAGCTGGATCTGTGCGCCACGCTGACGAGGGTGGTATCCGGCAGCCGGGTCAGCAGCAGCCGATAGATCTTGCTCTCGGCGGCCTCATCCAGGGCGCTGCTGGCCTCATCGAGGAACAGCATGCGTGGTTTGTGCAGCAGGGCACGGCCCAGGGAGATCTTCTGCTGCTCTCCCGGCGAGAGGCGTAGCTGCCAATCCTGCACCTGGTCGAGCTCGGGGAGCAGAGGGGCGAGCAGGCAGAGCTCCATCACCTGGCCTATCTCCTCATCGCCATAGGCACCCTCGGGCTCCGGATAGCAGAGTGCCGCGCGCAGGGAGCCTTGCGGCAGATAGGGGCGCTGGGGCAGGAAGAAGCACTCATGGGCACTCAGGGTGGAGACCTCGCCTCTGGCATGGGGCCAGAGGCCGGCGATGGCGCGCAGCAGGGTCGATTTACCGCAGCCCGAGGGGCCGCTCAGCAGCAGATGCTCACCCCGTTGCAGCACCAGGTTATCAAGATGCAGCAACGGCATGCCGGTCGGCGTCTCGAGAAGGAGGCCCTGGATCCGTAATGGCCGTTCGAGGTCCCGATCCGGCGTCAGTTGCAAAAGACTGGGCGCCGGTTGGCTGATGGCCTGTTCGAACTGACCGAGGCGGTTGAGGCAGGCCTTCCAGCTCGCCAGCTGATCGAAGGCGCCGATAAACCAGGAGAGGGCACCCTGTACCTGGCCAAAGGCGGAGGCGGTCTGCATCAGCCCCCCCAGACTTATCTGTTTGGCGAAATAGTGGGGAGCGGCCACCAGAATGGGGAATATGGTGGCGAACTGGCTGTAGAAGGTGCTGGCCATGTTGAGTCGCTTGCTGAGCCCCATGATGGAGAACCAGTTATCCCGCACCGAGTGAAACTCCCGATTGAGCCGCTGCTTCTCGAACCCCTCCCCCCGTTGCAGGGCGATGGCGTCGGCATGCTGGCGCACCCTGATGAGCCCGAAGCGAAAGTTGGCCTCCCTCTGTTGTTGCTGGACGTTGAGCCCGACCAAGGGGCGGCCGAAGCGCCAGATGACCCAGGAGCCAACGAGGGCATAGCCCAGCGCGAACCAGACCATGTAGCCCGGGATGCTCAGGGTCTGGCCCATGAGGGCAAACGTCAGGCTGCCCCCTATGCCCCAGAGGATATGCACGAAGGAGAAGAGGGTGACCAGGCTGGAGAGCAGTCCCAATCCCAGGGAGAGGGCGCCATCGGTGAGAGAGCCCAGATCGTCGGCGATACGCTGATCCGGGTTATCCAGTTCGGCGCTGCGCTCCAGATGCAGGAAGCTGTGCTGCGCCAGCCAGCGATCCAGATAGTGGCTGGTCATCCATAGGCGCCAGCGCATTTGCAGGCCCTGGGTGAGATAGATCTTGTAGACGGCGACCAGAATAAAGGCGATGGCCAGGGCGGCAAAGTGCCAGAGCTGGGTCTTGAAGGTGGCGAAGTCGTGGCGTTCAAGGGCGTTGTAGAAGAGGTTGTTCCAGCTGTTGAACCTGACGTTGAGGTACACCATGGTGAGGGTGAGCCCTATGATGGCCCCAAGTTGGGCGAGGGCGTGCCAGCGTTGTTCGGAGCGCCAGTAAGGGGTGAGCAGGCGCCAACTGGTGGCCCAGGAAGAGGTCTTGTTCATGTCGTCACCTTGTGCAGAGAGGGAGGTGTGAAAGCGGGTTTCGATATGGTTTGGAGTGAGGGCCGGGTCACATGGTTCAGGCGAGAATTAATTGCCGCTGAGTTGCAGGGCATGGAGGGCAGGCGAGGCGTGCAGAGGGAGTGTGTGTTAGGGGCAGTCTATGAGCCACCCTGGACGAGCGTCCTTTGCGGGCCCGGTGGTGAGTCCATCAAAGGATCGGTCGGGGCGGGCTGGGCGGCGGTCAGCCAGTAAAAAGGCCCGCTGAGGGGCCTTGGCAAGCGAGAGGGGGGCCGCTTAATCTTCCAGCGAGTAGGGCAGGGGCTGAAGGTGGAGGCGTGAGCCTTCTTCCTGCTTGAGGCGATAGACGGCGTCGGCCTCGGTATCCTTGGGCAGCACGGCGGTGAGCCAGACTCGGCCATCCTGCTGCCAGGCATTGAGCACCAGGCCGCCACGGCGCCAGTTCTCGCCCAGTTGCAGCTCCAGGGTGTCGCCGCTCGCCACAGGGGCTGTCGCCTCACCGGCCAGCACGAACAGAGAGCGATTGCTGGCACCGCGATACTTGGCGCGGGCCACCGTCTCCTGACCCATGTAGCAACCCTTGGTGAAGCTGATGCCGCCCAGGGCCTGCAGGTTGATCATCTGGGGAATGTACTCCCCCTGATGCACCGCCTCCAGATGGGGAATACCCGCCAGGATATCCAGCGCCCACCAGAGGGCGGGTTCGCCCTCGGGCAAGGTCAGGGCGGGATCCTGCTCGCACACCAGCAGCCAGCGATCGGTGGCGACCCGCACCGCCATGCCCTGGGGGATGAGGCCGGTCTCGCCGAGGCCGAACTGGCTGGCTACCCAGCCATCTGTGCCCGTGCCTGCGATGGCCAGACTTGTCCAGTCGCTCTGCTGGATATCGACCTTGGCGAACACGGCAAATTTCTTCAGCTCCGGCAGCTGGCGCGCCAGCAGAGATCGTTTGGTTTGCAGCAGCAGGCTGTCGGTCAGGCAGTAGAGGCGAAAATCCCCCCACAGCTTGCCCTTGGCATCGCAATGGCCACCCAGGCTACTCTGCCCCGGCGCCAGGGCGCTGACATCACAGGTGACCTGACCTTGCAGGTACTTGACTCTGTCCTCGCCCGTCAGGCGGACAACAGCGTAATCGGTCAGGGAGAATTGGGTTGGCTCGGCCGGGAAAACAGGGGGTTGCAGGCTCACGATCGCATTCCTGAGACAAAAGTATGTGACCTGCATGGTAAAGACGTAAGGAATGTTTGTCAGCCGGAAAATCCTGCTGTTACCATCCACGGGTCTTTGTAAGGAGAGTGCCATGTTGAGCCCTATCGAGAAATCCCGCCTGAAGTGGGCCTGCCGTCGCGGTATGCTCGAGCTGGATGTGATCTTTATGCCGTTTTTTGAACACGAGTTCGACAGCCTGAGCGAGCCCGATCAGCTGACCTTCATCCGCCTGCTGGAGAGCGATGACCCGGATCTGTTCAAGTGGTGCATGGGCCATGGGACACCGGAGGATCCGGCCTTTGCCGCCATGATCCCGCTGATCCTCCGGCGCAATCAGGCCCGTCACGACGCCCAGCGCTGAGGCCTGAGTGCAGATCCCCGTGACCGTCTCCCGGCGCCAGCAGCTCTGTCTGCTGGCGCTGTTTTTATTGCTGCTCTGGCCCGTCTCGTCGCTGATCCAGGGCGGATTATGGGGGCTGTTTCTGCCGTGCTGGCTGCTGGGGTTGGGGTTGGCACAGCGTCAGGCCCATCAAACCCAGGGAGCCTTGCGGTGGGAGGGGGAGTGGCTCCATTGGCAGGGGCAGCGTTACCGGATTGGGCCGCGCAGCTGCATCTTGCCCGGTGCCCTTTGGCTACAGATACTGGGAGAGCGGGGTGGGCAGGCTCGCCTCTGGCTGTTCGCCGATGCCCTAGCCCCCGAGCACTACCGTGCCCTGGCCCGGGCCGTGCACCTCCATCCAGGGCGCAAGGGGCAGTAGGGAGAGGAGGGGCTGTCAGCCTGGTTATCGAGGCACAGAGGGTGGCCGCTCTCCCATCACAACAGACCCCGCACTCGGCGGGGTCTGTTGTGATGGCGGGGTCAATCCCTGTCCGGGGTCAACACGGTTGGCTTGGGGTTGGGCTTCAAATCAGGGAAGTCCAGGTTGTAGTGCAGGCCGCGGGACTCTTTGCGCTGCATGGCGCAGTTGACGATGAGTTCGGCTACTTGCAGCAGGTTGCGCAGCTCCAGCAGGTTGTTGGAGACCCGGAAGTTGGCGTAGTACTCCTGCACCTCCTGCTTGAGCATGTCGATGCGGCGCTTGGCCCGCTCGAGCCGCTTGTTGGTGCGCACTATGCCCACATAGTCCCACATCATCAGCCGCAGCTCGTGCCAGTTGTGCTGGATAACCACCTGCTCGTCGGAATTGTCCACCAGACTCTCATCCCAGGCAGGCAGGCTCGGTGGCTCCACGCTCATCGGCAGTTTGGCCAGGATGTCGGCGCCCGCCTGGTGGGCATAGACCACGCATTCGAGCAGGGAGTTGGAGGCCATGCGGTTGGCACCGTGCAGCCCGGTGTAGGTCACTTCGCCGATGGCATAGAGACCGGGAATGTCGGTCTGGCCATTGTTGTCTATCATGACGCCACCACAGGTGTAGTGGGCGGCAGGGACGATGGGCATCGGCTCTTTGGTGATGTCGATGCCGACCGCGAGGCAGCGATCAAAGATGGTCGGGAAGTGCTTGATGATGAAATCCGCCGGCTTGTGGCTGATGTCCAGATACATGCAGTCTGCGCCCAGGCGTTTCATTTCATGGTCGATGGCGCGGGCGACGATGTCCCGCGGTGCCAATTCGGCCCGCTCGTCGAAATCCTCCATGAAACGGCTGCCGTCCGGGCGGCGCAGATAGGCGCCTTCGCCACGCAGTGCTTCGGTCAGCAGGAAGTTCGGATCGTCCGGATGGAACAGGCTGGTGGGGTGGAACTGGTTGAACTCCAGATTCGCGACCCGGCAGCCGGCGCGCCAGGCCATGGCGATGCCATCCCCCGAGCTCACATCCGGGTTGGAGGTATATTGGTAGACCTTGGAGGCGCCCCCCGTGGCCAGGGCCACGAAGCGGGCGCGGATCACCTCGACCTGTTCGGCGTTGCGGTTCCAGACGTAGGCACCCAGCACCTTGTTGCCCGGCAGGCCCAGCTTGCGGGTGGTGATGAGATCGACCGCATTGAAGCGCTCCATCAGCTGGATATTGGGATGAGCCCGTACCTGATCGACTAGGGTGGTCTGCACCGCCTTGCCGGTGGCATCGGCGGCATGGAAGATGCGGCGATGGCTATGGCCCCCTTCCCGGGTCAGGTGATAGTGGGACTCGCCGTGGTCATCTTCTTCCTGATCGAAGGGGACGCCCTGCTGGATCAGCCACTGGATGGAGTCGCGGGCATGGCGGGCGGTGAACTCGACGACACTCGGGTCACACAGGCCTGCGCCTGCGTTGAGGGTGTCACTGACGTGGGACTCGATGCTGTCGGTTTCGTCAAACACGGCAGCGATGCCTCCTTGCGCATAGAGAGTGGCCCCCTCACTGATGGGCCCCTTGCTCAGAACCAGGACTCTTGCCTGATCAGCCAATCGCAGCGCGAGAGACAAACCGGCGGCACCGCTGCCAATGATGAGAACGTCGCAAAGGTATTCAACACTTGCTTTCATAAGTATCATTGGCCTGGATAAAGAACTGGCACCATGGTAGCCCAAGCAAGGGTAACGGTGCAGCACGCATCACTTTTTTTTCAACTAAAGCGAACTTTCTCTGATTCTCCCTGTCTGAACTTGTGCGCTTAGGAAGGGCCGGAAAAGAAAAACGATAACCTTAATGGGGGTCTTACGGCCTGATGAGCGACCAGAATTTACTGGACGAACAACTGGTTGAGCGAGTCCAACGTGGCGATAAAAACGCGTTCAACCTGTTGGTAAAGAAATACCAACACAAGGTGGTCAACCTGGTAGCCAGGTATGTCAATAATCCGGGCGATGTGCCGGATGTAGCGCAAGAGGCGTTTATCAAAGCCTATCGGGCGCTGCCGACATTCCGTGGCGAGAGTGCCTTCTACACCTGGTTGTACCGAATTGCCGTCAATACGGCCAAGAATTACATCACCTCCCAAGGGCGCAGGCCGCCCAGCAGTGACGTGGAGGCTGACGAGGCAGAATACTACGCTGGTGGAGAAGCCCTGCAAGAGGTCGCCACCCCGGAGAATCTGGCACTGACCGACGAGATAAAACGGACAGTGTTTGCCGCCATAGAGGCGCTGCCTGAGGACTTGAGGACAGCTATCACCCTTCGTGAATTGGAAGGGCTGAGCTATGAAGAGATTGCAGAAATCATGGATTGTCCTGTGGGTACGGTGAGATCCCGCATCTTCAGGGCGAGGGACGCAATCGATAAAAAGCTGAAACCTCTGACTGAGAATTAAACTGGGGAAGACAGGTTAACTTATGGCAAATAAACAGCAAATCTCGGCCCTGATGGATGGTGACCTGAGTGATGTACAGGAACTCGACTTCTTGGCGATGGATGCCGAGTCGCGGGATACCTGGAGCCGTTACCATCTGATCGGTGATGCCATGCGGGGAGATCTGCCGCTCAATCTGCAGCTGGATCTCAGCGACAAGATAGCCTTGGCACTCGATGAGGAGCCAACCATATTGGCTCCGATCGCGGCACCTGTTCAGCCTGTGCGGCAACCCGGTCGCGTCATTCCCTTCCTGCGCCGTGCGGGCCAGCAATTTGGTCAATATGCCATTGCCGCCTCGGTCGCCGCTGCCGTCATCTTTGGGGTGCAGCAGTATCAGGGCCAGGATCCTGCCATGCAGACCAATCCTGTGCTGAACACCATACCCGTCGGCGGCAGTGCCGCACCGGTAAGCGTTCACTACGCCCAGGAGGGTGACCGAGCAAGTCGTCAGCAAACATTGAACGAGCAGCAGATGAATGAGCAGCGGGCGCGTATCAATGCCTTCCTGCGCGATCACCAGTTGCAGCAGCGCTTGTTGCAAGACAAGCAGGTTCAGGAATAAGGGCCTATCCGCCATCACCCTCTTCTCTCAGGAATGCTAACGTGCGCCAGTCCAGCCGTATCCTGCTGGCATCTGTCCTGCTGATTTGTGCCAAGGCCTCGGCCGACGAAATGTCGGCCGAGGCCTTGTTGCAGCAGATGCAGAGTGCCTCTACCCAACAGAATTTCGAACTCTCCATGGTCAAGGCGAGGCAGGGGCGGATCGAACCGCTCCGGATCAGCCACGCCATCATTGATGGCAAAGAGGTGGCTCATCTGAGCTATCTGGATGGCAAGGCGGTGGAGTACCTGCAGCGCCAAAATGAGTTCACCTTCTTCGAGAACACCCACGAACCCTATACCCTTAAAGGCGGTCGCTTCCCCGGTATCTGGTCCACCCTGGTCAGCATGCCGCTGGCGCGGGTGCTGGGTAGCTACGATCTGGTGGTCGCCGGTCGCAGCCGGGTGGCAGGTCGTGTCTCCCAAGTGATCCGCATGGTGCCCAAGGAAGCGGACAAGTACGGCTTCGTGCTCTGGCTCGATGAAGAGAGCCACTTGCTGCTGCGTGCCGACATGATCGACAAGGAGGGTAACCTGGTCGAGCAGGTGCTGGGAGTGGATCTCGATCTGATGACGACGCCATCCCCCTGGTTGGTGACCCTGGCCAGCAGCCAGCTGCCTCAGGCGTTGGCGTTGGAGGATGCCTATCCGGCCCCTCAGCAGACCCTGAACTGGCAGATCACCTGGTTGCCAGAGGGCTTCAAGGTACTCTCTCAGGACAAGCATCAGTTGGTGACCACCAGTACCCCGGTCGATTACATGATGCTCTCCGATGGTCTGGTCGATCTCTCCGTTTACGTGGTCCGGGTCGATCCCAAGCAGGCGGTGCGTCAGCAACTCATCCGCCAGGGGGCAACCTCTCTGGTGAGTTTCGTCAACGATGTCGGGGTCGAGATCACTGTGGTGGGTGAGGTTCCGGCTGATACCGCCAAGCGTATCGCCGAGTCGGTGCGCCCGCTGACCCGTAACGAGACAGTGCAGTAGGCGTGCTGATGACGTATGGTGGGCGGGATCAGAGAAGAGAGGACGTTAACCTTGGATGAGATGAGCGAAGAGGTGGCGACAGTGGTCGCCATTGACGAACAACACATCTGGGTTGAGTGCGAGCGGCGTTCCGCCTGCAGTGGCTGCCAGCAGCAGTCCAACTGCGGTACCGGGACGGTTGCCAAGGCCTTTCCCCAACGCCAGCAACGGATCCGGGTACCGAGAACCATGACGCTGGCGGTGGGTCAGCAGGTGCGGCTCGGCATCCCTCAGCAGAGTCTGCTGCGTGGTGCCGCCCTGGTGTATGTGTTGCCCCTGTTCTGTCTGCTCGTCGGTGCCTTGCTCGGCCAGCTTTGGTTGGCTCCCCTGCTTGAGGGAGGCGAGGGCATCACCATCCTCAGTTGCCTGGGGGGAGGTGCCCTGGGATTCCTGCTGGTTCGTTTTTATTCAAACCGTCTCGACCAGGGGGCTTACGGTCCCCGCATTTTGGGCGCGGTACTCACCACTCGCACCCTGTCATAACCATGTTGGCCAGCACCTGGCCTACCCGCCGACTAAAGATTGGCCGTTTAGCGGGTTATCCAGTAAAATCCTGCCTCCATATCCGGCCCTAACCTAATTTGAGTGATCCCTGCTCGATGAAATACATTCGTAACTTTTCGATTATTGCGCACATAGACCACGGTAAATCGACCCTGTCGGACCGTCTGATCCAGACTTGTGGCGGCCTGTCCGACCGTGAGATGCAGGCTCAGGTGCTTGACTCCATGGACCTGGAGCGCGAGCGCGGCATTACCATCAAAGCGCAGAGTGTGACCCTGAACTACCAGGCTCAAGACGGTAACACCTACCAGCTGAACTTTATCGACACCCCGGGTCACGTGGACTTCTCCTATGAGGTATCCCGCTCGCTGGCTGCCTGTGAAGGTGCACTGCTGGTGGTCGATGCCGGTCAGGGGGTTGAGGCACAGACTCTGGCCAACTGCTACACCGCCATGGAAATGGCGCTGGAAGTGGTGCCAGTGCTCAACAAGATAGACTTGCCTGCCGCCGAACCCGAGCGGGTCGCCGAAGAAATTGAAGATATCGTCGGCATCGACGCCATGGAAGCGGTGCGTTGCTCCGCCAAGACGGGTCTGGGTGTCGATCTGGTGCTGGAAGAGATCGTGGCCCGTATCCCGCCCCCCGAAGGAGATCCCGATGCCCCGCTGCAAGCGCTGATCATCGACTCCTGGTTCGACTCCTACTTGGGCGTGGTTTCTCTGGTGCGCGTCAAAAACGGCTCACTCAAGAAGAACGACAAGATCAAGGTGATGAGCACTGGACAGGTGTGGGGCGTGGATCGCATCGGCATCTTCACTCCCAAGCAAGTCGACACCCAAGGTCTGGGTTGCGGCGAGGTAGGTTGGGTGGTGTGCGGCATCAAGGACATCCACGGCGCCCCCGTCGGCGATACCCTGACCCAGGCCAAGAATGGTGCCGACAAGGCGCTGGCGGGCTTCAAGAAGGTCAAGCCGCAGGTTTATGCCGGTCTGTTCCCCATCTCCAGCGATGACTATGAGTCATTCCGTGATGCGCTCGACAAACTCTCCCTGAATGACGCCTCCCTGTTCTTCGAGCCAGAGAGCTCGACCGCGCTGGGCTTTGGCTTCCGCTGTGGCTTCCTTGGCATGTTGCACATGGAGATCATCCAGGAGCGCCTGGAGCGGGAATACGATCTGGAGCTGATCACCACTGCACCGACCGTAGTTTATGAGATTGAGCTCAACGATGGCTCGACCATCCACATCGACAGCCCGGCTGCGATGCCTGCCTTGAACAACATCAAGGAGATGCGCGAGCCTATCGCCGAGTGCAACATACTGCTGCCACAGGCGTACATGGGCAACGTCATCACCCTCTGTATCGAGAAGCGTGGCGTGCAGACCAACATGGTTTACCACGGTAACCAGGTGGCGCTGACCTATGACATCCCCATGGCGGAAGTGGTGCTCGACTTCTTCGACCGCCTCAAGTCTACCAGCCGTGGCTACGCCTCCCTGGATTACGGCTTCAAGCGCTTCGAAACCTCCGACATGGTGCGCCTCGACATCATGATCAACGGCGATCGCGTCGATGCTCTGGCCATCATCACCCACAAGGAGAACGCCCAGTATCGCGGTCGCCAGGTGGTGGAGAAGATGCGTGAGCTGATCCCGCGCCAGATGTTCGATATTGCCATTCAGGCCTCTATTGGCAGCCAGATCATCGCCCGCAGCACCGTCAAGGCCCTGCGCAAGGACGTGACCGCCAAGTGCTACGGTGGCGATGTGAGCCGGAAGAAGAAACTGCTGAACAAGCAGAAAGAAGGCAAGAAGCGGATGAAGTCCATCGGTCGTGTCGACGTGCCGCAAGAGGCCTTCCTCGCCATTCTCCACGTAGGAAAGGATTAATCGATGGCAAGTACGTTTTCCCTGATCCTGGTTATCGTCTGTGCGGTGACCGGCATTATCTGGTGTATCGACAAGCTGGTGTGGTCCAAGCAAAGGGCCGCCAAGATTGCCATGGCCCGTGCCCATGGCGGTGCAGGCCTGGATGAGAAGACCCTCGCCAAGGTGGCGCCGGTGCCGGTATGGATAGAGCAGACGGCGGGGATCTTCCCCGTCATCACCCTGGTGCTGATACTGCGCTCCTTCTTGTTCGAGCCGTTCCAGATCCCGTCGGGCTCCATGATGCCGACCCTGCTGGTGGGCGACTTCATCCTGGTGGAGAAGTTTGCCTACGGCCTCAAGGATCCGGTCAGCAACACCAAGTTCCTCGAAACCGGTGAACCGTCACGGGGCGATGTGGTGGTATTCAAGTATCCGCTGGATACCCGGATTGACTACATCAAGCGAGTGGTCGGCATGCCCGGCGATCGGGTCATCTATCGCAACAAGCAGATCATGATCCGTCCCAAGTGCGAGGAGCAGGCAGGGAAAACGTGCCCGGGTTTCAAGAAGCTCGATGTCAGCTTCGACCAGCGTGGGGAATTCAGCCAGATGGGTATCCCCCTGGATCGCTTTACCGAGCAGTTGGGTAGCGTGAGCCACGATACCCTGCGCAACCCCCTGATGCCGGATCTGGTGGATCGCTACTATCGCCAGCCCGGTACCTACCCGGATGAATGGGTCGTACCAGAGGGTCACTACTTCGTGATGGGCGATAACCGTGACAACAGTACCGACAGCCGTTTCTGGGGCTTCGTGCCCGAGCAGAATCTGGTCGGCAAGGCGGTTGCCATCTGGATCAGTTTCGAATTTGAGCGCGACGAGAGCTCCTGGCTGCCAAGCTGGGTGCCGACCGACGTGCGCTTCAACCGCATCGGCGGAATAAAGTAATGATGAATATCAAGATGAACAGACTGCAGTCCCGTCTCGGGCATGTCTTTTCGGACAAGGATATGTTGACCCGCGCCCTGACCCACAGAAGCGCAGGATCCCGCCACAACGAGCGTCTGGAGTTCCTCGGGGACTCCATCCTCAGCCTGGTGATTGCTGATGCGCTCTTCCACCGCTTCCCGCAAGCGGCGGAAGGGGATCTCAGCCGGATGCGTGCCACCCTGGTGCGCGAGAAGACCCTGGCCGAACTCGGCCGCGAGTTCGAGCTTGGGGATCACCTGATCCTGGGGCCGGGCGAGCTCAAGAGCGGCGGTTATCGTCGTGAATCCATCTTGGCCGATACGGTCGAGGCGATGATAGGCGCCGTCTATCTGGATACCGATCTCGAGGCGGTGCGGACCCTGTTGCTGAGCTGGTATGCCAGCCGCCTGGACGAGATAAAGCCGGGCATAGAGCAGAAGGATCCCAAGACCCGGCTGCAGGAAATTTTGCAGGGAAGCCGCAAATCCCTGCCGACCTACACTGTGACCAAGGTCAAGGGTGAGGCGCACAATCAGGAGTTCACCGTGCACTGTGAGGTGGATGGCCTGGATGAGCCACTTATTGGGGTCGGCACCAGCCGCCGCAAGGCCGAGCAGGCCGCGGCGCAGCAAGCACTGGAAAGACTGTCATGACTGCTATTGATGCAAGAGGCCGCGGTCTTTCAACACAGCAAGCACTGGAAAGACTGTCATGACTGCTATTGATGCAAGAGGCTGCGGTCATTCAACACAACAGGCACTGGAAAAACTGTCATGACGGATACAGATACCACTTACTGCGGCTTTGTCGCCATCGTGGGCCGCCCCAACGTGGGCAAGTCCACTCTGCTCAACAAGCTGCTTGGCCAGAAGGTGAGCATTACCTCGAAGAAACCCCAGACCACCCGTCACCGGATTTTGGGGATAGACACCGAGGACAACTATCAGACCATCTTTGTGGATACCCCGGGTCTGCACATCGAAGAGAAGCGGGCCATCAACCGGCTGATGAACCGTGCCGCCACCAGTTCTCTGGGGGACGTGGCCATGGTGGTGTTCATGGTCGACGGCACCCACTGGACCAAGGATGACGACATGGTGCTCGGCAAGCTGCGCCATCTGCCCTGTCCCGTGGTGCTGGCGGTCAACAAGATAGACAACGTCAAGGACAAGGAAGACCTGCTGCCCCACCTGGAGTGGCTCGGTCAGCAGATGAAGTTCTCCCATATCCTGCCCATCAGTGCCGAGAAGGGCACCAACGTGGAGAAGATCCGCGAGTGGGCCAAGGATCTGCTGCCGGAGAACGTGCACTTCTTCCCGGAAGATTACGTGACAGACCGTTCGTCCCGCTTCATGGCCTCCGAGATCATCCGTGAGAAGCTGATGCGCTTCACCGGTGAGGAGCTGCCCTACTCGGTGACCGTGGAGATAGAACGCTTCAAGGTCGAAGATAACGGTATCTACTACATCAATGGCGTGATCCTGGTGGAGCGCGATGGCCAGAAGAAGATGGTCATCGGCAACAAGGGTGAGCGGATCAAGACCATAGGCACAGAAGCGCGCATCGACATGGAACGCCTGTTCCAGAACAAGGTGCACCTGGAGCTGTGGGTCAAGGTCAAGTCGGGCTGGGCCGATGATGAGCGCGCCCTGCGCAGCCTTGGCTATGGTGATGATTAAGTGGTGATGATCGATTGCTGACACCGGCCTTCGTTATCCACAGTCGGCCCTATCGGGAGACCAGTCAGCTGGTCGAGGTATTTACCCAGGATAGTGGCCGATTTACCCTGGTGGCTCGCGGTTCTCGCGGGCCACGTTCCCCTCTAAAAGGGCTGCTGCAGCCTTTCTCCCTGCTCACCATTGCCTGGCGTGGCAAGGGGGATCTCAAAAACCTGACCGCAGTCGAGTGCCCGGACTACTCCCTGCGTCTGAGCGGCGACCTGCTGTTCTACGGTCTCTATCTCAACGAGCTGGTCTACTACCTGCTGGAAGCCCACACCCCCTTTCCCGAGGTGTTCGATGGCTATGCCCGCGCATTGATGGCGCTCACCGATGGCGAGACCCCCGAGTTGCCCCTGCGTCGTTTCGAGTTTCTGTTGCTGCAATCCCTTGGCTATGCGGTGGATTTTGAATATGCCGCCGACGATGAGAGCATCATAAGGCCCGAGTTATTGTATGGCTTCGAGCGCGAACTCGGTTTCGTGGCTTGCGAGCGCACGGCAGATCCCCGTACCCTGTTCCTTGGCGCTCACCTGCTGGCCTTCGCCGAGGGGCGTTTCGATAGCCCGGCACTGTTGCAGGCGGCCAAACGGTTCAGCCGCCTGGCGCTGCAACCCTACCTGGGGAAGCGGCAACTCAAGAGCCGGGAGCTGTTTATCAAGCGAAAGAGTAGCGTCTCGGCCTGAGGGATCATGGACTCTGTTCAGAGGCGGGTTGGCCCAAGGGCGACCGACCCGGTCCGTAGTGGATTTTTATACAGACTTTCAAGGAGTTGTTAATGAGCGATATCTATCTGGGCGTGAACATAGACCACATTGCCACCCTGCGTAACGCCCGGGGCACCCAGTACCCGGATCCGGTGCAGGCCGCCTTCGTCGCCGAGCAGGCAGGGGCAGATGGCATTACCGTTCACCTGCGCGAAGACAGACGCCACATTACCGACCGTGATGTCGAGATCCTGCGTCAGACCATCCAGACCAGAATGAACCTGGAGATGGCGGTGACCGAGGAGATGATCGAGATCGCCTGCCGTATCAAGCCGCATTTCGTCTGCCTGGTGCCGGAAAAGCGCACCGAGGTGACCACGGAAGGCGGTCTGGATGTGGCGGGTCAGCTCGATAAAATCACCGATGCGGTGCGTCGGCTGAGTGAGGTGGGTGCCAAGGTATCGCTGTTTATCGATGCGGATTATCAGCAGATAGACGCGGCCGTGGCGAGTGGTGCTCCCTTTATCGAAATCCACACCGGCCGCTATGCCGATGCTCCCACCGACAGTGAGCGCTGCGCCGAGTTCAAGCGCATCGCAGCCGGGGCTTCCTATGCCGCCGATAAAGGACTCAAGGTCAATGCTGGCCACGGCCTGCACTACCACAATGTTCAGGCCATCGCCGCCATCCCCGAGATCTATGAGCTCAACATTGGTCACGCCATCATAGGCCGTGCCGCCTTCGATGGTCTGGCTAAGGCGGTCGCCGACATGCGCGTCCTGATGCAGGAGGCGCGCGCTAGCGTCTGATACCCTCAATCGGCCACAGCATGTCTCTCGATGAACCGCCAGCGGGCTATCCCGCTGGCGGTTTCTTTTTTGGGGGAGGGCAGGGCTGGAGCTAGTCTGGCGCTCGGCATCAGGGATGCACCGGGTCGTATTTATCAAGCAGGGTCATCAGGGAGATGACCTGACTCGCGATTCAGGGATGCGCTGGATGGTACTTCTCAAGCAGGGCCATCAGGGAGATGACCTGACTCGCGACTCAGGGATGCGCTGGATGGTACTTCTCAAGCAGGGCCATGACTCGCGACTCAGGGATGCGTTGGATGGTACTTCTCAAGCAGGGCCATCAGGATGGCCTGACTCTCATTATCGGGTTCGCTATCGACTCTGGCCGCGCGAAAATGGAGCTGAAAGGCGCGCAGGGCATCCCGGCTTGGGGCGTCCCAATCACCGCTCTGGGGCAGGTCATAGCCATAGCGAGCAAGCGCCTGCTGCCAGCGTGCTGCATCCCAGCGCCCCTGGGGAGCCTGTTCCAGCTCGGCGTTCAATACCGCCACCCGCGCCTCATCGGGCCAGGCGCCCACCCCGTACTCCAGAGAGAGGCGCCGCCAGGGGAAACTAGGGCCGGGATCCAGCTTGCGGGTCGGCGCTATGTCGCTATGAGCCAGCACATGGGTCGGGGGGATGTGATAGCGCTCAACGAGATCTTGACTGAGCGCACCAACGGCGGCGATTTGCGCCTCGGTGAAGGCTTGCCAGTGGCGGGCATCAATCGGCAGTTGAGCCTCCTTGGTGTCGTAGCCCAGGTTCACGATCTCTATACCCAGCGAGCTGGCGTTAAGCCCGGCCTGGTTGTGCCAGCGACTGCGGCCCGCATGCCAGGCGCGCTGGCTGTCCGGTACTAGCTGATAGATGGGCAGGGGGCTGCGATCCGGGGCGCGGGGCACCAGATAGTGGGCGCTGACCTTGTAGGGGGATTGGGTGAGCAGGCGCAGGGAGTGGTCATCATCTTCATCCGTGTAGTGCAGGATCAGGAAGGCGATGCGGCCATCCTGGCTGGCGCTCTGATATTGGTGTTCGAGCCGATAGTGGGCGGGTTTGCAACCTTGCAGGACGAGGAGCACCAGCAGGAGGCTACAGCAGAGTACAAGGGGAGAGAGCGGCGCCGCGCTCCACCCCAGGGAGCGGATCTGGTGGGGGAGCGACGGCGCAGCCATGACTCAGCCGCGCAGCTGCGCAGTCAGGCCAAGCAGGAAGTTGCGCAGTATCTGATCGCCGCAATCCTGATAGTGTTTGTGATCCTTGGAGCGGAACAGGGCACTCAGCTCGGATTTGGAGAGCTTGAAGTCGGCGGCCTTGAGGGTTGCCAACATGTCATCTTCCTTGAAATTCAAGGCGATGCGCAATTTACGCAAGATAAGATTGTTGTTGATCCGGTTGGGGATCTGCTGGGGCGGCGCGTCTTCGCGTACACCACGGCGCACGACTATCATGCCGTCGAGGAACTGGCTGAGGGCAGCGTCAGGGCAGGCGACAAAACCGGCTTCCTGCTCTTCCCCTTCGGCGGCTTCTTTGAGCAACCAGCTGTGCAGCAGGGCGTGATCGACGGGCAGGTTGCCTTTGGCAAACATCTCGACCATCTGGTCGTTGCTGATGCTGAGGGCATAACGCAGGCGGCGCAATATATCGTTGTTGGTCATGATGACTCCTGTAAAAAAGCGGGCAACTGTACCACTTGCCGGAGGTGGCGTCAGAAAAAGCGGCCAGGACTGCGCCAGCTTCCCTTAAAGGTAGCGGGGCGCTTCGGCACGCACCTGCTCGATGGCGTCTTGCAACTCCAGTAACTCGGGTTCCAGTTCGGCCAGGACGGTGCCATCACGCAACTGCTGTTCGAGTTGGGAGAGCAGGCGCTGCAGGCCTGGCACGCCGGAATAGGCACAGCCGCCATTGAGCCTATGGATCTGATCCAGCACCTGTTGCTGTTCGGCCTCACCCCGGATAGCGGCATCCAGCAGGGGATCCAGCTCGTCGAAGCTTATCAGCAACATGGTCAGCATCTCTTTGGCCAGTTCAGGCTTGTTGGCCGCCTGACGCACGGCCAGGGTCCAGTCTATCTGCTGGATGGTACTGCTCTGGTGACGCCTGTGGGCGAAGTCCTTGATGAGTTGAGCCAGCATGCCTTCGTCGATGGGCTTGGCCAGGTAGTCGTCCATGCCCTGGCGGATCAGGCGCTCGCGCTCCCCCGGAATGGCGTGGGCCGTCACCGCCACTATGGGAGTCTCGGTATTGAGGGACTGACTGCGGATCACCTGAGTGGCACTGATGCCATCCATGATCGGCATCTGTATGTCCATGAAGATGATGTCAAAGCCCTGGCTCTGGGCCTGCTTGACCGCCTCCTTGCCGTTCTTGCACAGCACCACCTGGCTGACCATCTCCTTGAGCATGGCGGCAATCAGTTTGAGGTTGGCGGCATTGTCATCCACCGCCAGCACCCTGATGTCCTCAATCTGGCGGGGCGGGATCTGGGGCAGTGCCAAAGGCGCGTTGCTGACGGCCTCTGGGGAGAGCAGGGCATGGAGCAATTTGCGGTGATTGATGGGCTTGGAGAGACAATGTTGGGCCCCATGCTGGTGCATCTTCTCATACAACGCCGGCTCGTGGCTGCTCAGCAGCACGATGCGATTCTGCTGCCCCTTGAGATCGTCAAGGCGGGCCAAGACCGATTCTGTGCTGTGGCGCTGGCTGCTGCCAATCACCACTATGTCCTGGTCGGTGATGGTGGGCCAGGGGGCATTGGGCTCGACCAGCACGACATCCAGCAGCCACTCCTTCAGCAGGGCGCACAGAGAGGCCTGAGCGAAGGGATCCGCCTCCAGCAACCAGACGCGTCTGCCACGGATGCGGTCCAGCGGCAGCTGATCGGCCTGGGGCAGGGGCGAGACTTCCAGATCCAGGCTGAAGGTGAATACGGAGCCCTGTCCGAGCTCGGATTCGAAGCGGATGAGGCCGCCCATCTGCTGCACCAGTTTCTGGGTGATGACCAGGCCCAGGCCGGTGCCCCCATAACGTCGGGAGATGGAGGAGTCGGCCTGGTTGAAGGCCTGGAACAGTTGGCGCTGCTGATCCGGCGAGATGCCGATACCGGTGTCGCGGATCTGCACATTGAGGCGGAATGTGCCTTGGTGCAGGGGGCCGCTCTGGCTGATGTGGACATCCACGTTGCCCTGCTCGGTGAACTTGATGGCGTTGCCTGCCAGGTTGGTGATCACCTGTTGCAGCCGCATGGGATCGCCGGTGAGATGATCCGGCACCTCGGTATCGACGCGCAGTGAGAGCTCGAGCTGCTTGTCGTGGGCGCTCGGGCCGAGCAGGTGCATGGTCTCGTTGAGGGTGTCGCGCAGGCTGAACGGGATATGCTCGAGTTGCAGCTTGCCCGCCTCCAGCTTGGAGAAGTCGAGGATGTCGTTGATGATGCCGAGCAGGTTGCGGGCCGACTTCTCTATGGTCTGCATGTAGTCGGTCTGACTCGGGGTCAACGCCGTCTTGAGCAGTTGGCGGGTGAAGCCGATGACCCCATTGAGCGGGGTGCGCAGCTCGTGAGACATGTTGGCGAGGAACTCGGATTTGACCCTGGCCGCCTCCTGAGCCCGCTTCTTGGCCATGTCGAGCTCGACGTTCTGGATCTCTATCTGTTCAAGCGTCTCACGCAGGTCTGAGGTGGCTTGATCGATATTCTGCTGCATCTCCTCGTGATATTCGGAGAGCGCCTTGGCCATGGCGTTGATGCCATTTTTCAGCATGTCCAGCTCACCGGTAAGCTGGCCGCTGACCCGGGTATCGAGCCGCCCTTCCCTGATTTTGTGCACCGCCTTCACCATGTCAGTGATGGGCTGAGTCACGCTCTTGACCAGTCGGAAGCCGAACAGGGTACTGACGGCGAGGCCGATCAGCACCATGACCACCGCGAAGAAGGTATCGCGATATTGCAAGATCATGGCCCTGTCGGTGGTCATCTGCATCGAGATATAGCCAATGACGGGGGGCTCGACATCGCTGGGCAGCGGGAAGCCATCCAGGCTGGTTTCGGCCTGGATCGGGGTGCGCAGGATGATGTCGTCCCCATAGAGGGTGACGCTGGTGAGTTCGGGTATGGTGCTGCCATCCGGCAGCCGCAGCCGGGTGAAGTCGCGGTGATAGTTGGACGTCACGAACAACTGGTTGTCCTGGGTAAAGACGGCGATGGACTTGATGAGCGGTGAGTTCTTGCGGTGAGTCAGGCCAATCAGTCGTTTGAGGGACTCACGACTGTGCTGGGTCATGCCATATTCACTGGCGATGGCCAGGGGCTCTATGATGTTGATGCCCTGATCGATGAGATTGTTTTCCAGCTGCTGATAGCGGTGGAAGGTGAAATAACCCGCCATCAGGCCGCCAATGATCAGGGTCGGCAATATGGTAAAGGCCAGCACACGGGCTCGAAGGCCGTACTTGGTCATGCGGATGATCCCCCGATGAGCAGGCTGGGCAAGATTGTCAATGACACGACACGGGCTCGAAGGCCGTACTTGGTCATGCGGATGGTCCCCCGATGAGCAGGCTGGGCGAGATTGTCAATGACACGGCATGAGCGCGAAGGCCGGACTTGGTCATGCGGATGGTCCCCCGATGAGCAGGGTGGGCGAGATTGTCAATGACACGGCATGAGCGCGCAGGCCGGATTTGGTCATGCGGATGGTCCCCCGATGAGCAGGCTGGGCGAGATTGTCAATGACACGGCATGAGCGCGCAGGCCGGATTTGGTCATGGGAATAGTCCCCCGAAGCGCCGGGTAGGCAAGAGGGTGAGCGACGGTGCGCGGGCCCGCAGGCCGGATTTGGTCATACTATTATTCTTGTGGGACAATAGCCTGCTGCAGATTCCACAATCATGACATAGCCACCTATAGGCACCAAGTTTTATGGCCCAGTTTTTCAAGCCCCAAAAGAAATCCACCCAGCTCCAACGTATTGAAATTACGGTAGACAGTCTGGACCACCACTGCGTCGGCATCGGCCGTCATCAGGGGAAAGCCGTCTTCGTGGAAGGGGCCCTGCCCGGTGAACGGGTCAAGGTACGCCTCACCGAGGACAAGAAACAGTACGCGCATGCGATCTTGCAGCAGGTGGTGAGCCCGGCCGAGAACCGTATCGTGCCTTTCTGTGGCCATTATCGCGAGTGTGGTGGCTGCAACGCCCAGCATCTGAGCGGTGCCGATCAGCTCGCCGCCAAACAGGCCGGGCTGGTTAGCCTCTTTTCCCGCCTGAGCAACATCCAGGCCCCTGAGCTGGCCCCCGCCCTGGCAGGGGAGTCCCGTGCCTACCGCCGGGTCTGTCGCCTGGCCATCAAGTTTGACAAGAATGGCCGCTGCACCCGGCTTGGCTTTCGCCGTCGCCAGTCCAACGACCTGGTCGAGATAGGCAGCTGCCCTGTGCTGGCAGACCCCCTCTCGGTGTTGATTGCCCCGCTGCGCGCTTGCCTGAACGGGCTCAAGAGTCAGCGCGAACTGGGCCACGTAGAGCTGATCCAGGCTGAGCAGGGAGTGCTCATGTTGCTGCGTCACACCGGTCGGCCAAACGAGATGGATCGCGCCCTGTTGCTGGCATTTGCCGAGGAGCATGGCATCGACCTCTATCTGCAGGCGGCAGATGAGCAGATAGAAGCGCTAAGTCAGCGGTTTGCCCCCTCTTATCAACTAGATGGCCTGGCTCTTGCATTCGCTCCCGGTGATTTTATCCAGATCAATGGTGGCATCAACCAGGCCATGGTGGCCCAGGCCATCGACTGGCTCGGGGTGGGGGCCGGGGACAAGGTGCTGGATCTGTTCTGTGGCATAGGCAACTTCACCCTGCCGCTGGCTCGCAAGGCCCGGGAAGTGGTCGGGGTGGAAGGGGATCTTGCCATGGTGGCGCGCGCCACTCAGAACGCCGAGCGCAACGGTATTGGCAATGCCCGCTTCTACAAGGCGGATTTGAGCGGCGATATCGCCGGCATGTCCTGGGCGAGGGAAGGCTTCGATCTGGTGCTGCTGGATCCCGCTCGCCCCGGCGCCTTGGCCGTGATGGAGCATGTAGTGAAACTTTCCCCTAAGCGGGTGGTCTATGTCTCCTGCAATCCGGTCACCCTGGCTCGGGACAGCAAGGTGCTGATCGAGGGGGGCTATCGCCTGAGTCAACTCGGCATGCTGGATATGTTCCCGCACACAGGCCATCTCGAATCCATGGCGTTGTTCGAGCTGGGGTGATTGCAGTAATCTGATACCTCGCCAAGGAGGACAACCACAGCCGGGCAGTATCTCCGGCTTGAAATTCGGTTGTTGCATCCCCATTTGAGGCGAGTCTCGTCAAAGTGCGGGGGCAGGCGTCAGCCTGGGCCCCAATAATTAAGGATTGATACCATGGTTGCGGTTCGCGATATTCATTTGAAAGACAACTTCACCCTGGATGAGTGGATACGTTCCCTCTCCCTCGGTGAAGCTGAGAAAGACCAGCTGCGAACCGTATACCAGTATTGCGTGAGTCAGGGCGAGGAGGGGCTTACTTCCCGGCTGTTGGTGCGCGGCGTGGAAATGGTGGGCATCTTGATGATGCTCAACATGGACGTCGCCACCCTCAAGGCCGCCATCCTTTACCCCTTCGTCGAGACCGGCCTTATCCCGGCGGCCCGGATGGAAGAGGATTTCGGCACCAAGATCGCCAAGTTGGTGGAAGGGGTGCTGGAGATGGAGGCCATTCGCTCCCTGCAGACCCTGCATCGCAGCGAAACCTCACCGGAGCAGGTCGACAATGTGCGGCGCATGCTGCTCGCCATGGTCGAGGACGTGCGCGCCGTGGTGATCAAGCTGGCGGAGCGGATAGCCTGTCTGCGCGAAGCCAAGCTGGCGGATGAAGAGACCCGGGTGCTGATGGCCCAGGAGATCACCAACATCTATGCACCGCTCGCCAATCGGCTCGGCATAGGTCAGCTCAAGTGGGAGCTTGAGGATCTCGCGTTTCGCTACCTGCACCCGGAGACCTACAAGCAGATCGCCAAGCAGCTCGACGAGAAGCGCCTGGACCGCGAGCGCTACATCCGCGAATTCGTACAATCCCTGCGCGATGCCTTGCAAGAGGCCGGGGTCGAGGCCGAGGTCTATGGCCGTCCGAAACACATCTACAGCATCTGGCGCAAGATGCAGAAGAAGCACCTCGAATTCAACGAACTGTTTGACGTGCGCGCGGTGCGGGTTGTCACCAAGCGGTTGCAGGACTGCTATGCGGCGCTGGGCATAGTACACACTCACTTCCACCATATTCCCCGTGAATTTGACGACTATGTTGCCAACCCCAAGCCCAACGGTTATCAGTCCATCCACACGGTGGTCGTGGGCAACGAGGGCAAGGCGGTGGAGATCCAGATCCGTACCGACCAGATGCACCAGGATGCCGAGCTCGGCGTCGCGGCCCACTGGCGTTACAAGGAAGGGGCCCAGGTTGCCAAGACCACCACTTTCGAAGACAAGATCGAGTGGTTGCGCAAGCTGCTCGCCTGGCAGGAGGATCTCTCCGAGAGCGGCTCCCTGCTCGAAGATCTGCGCAGTCAGGTGTTCGAGGACAGGGTCTATGTGTTCACCCCGAAAGGGGATGTCATCGACTTGCCGGCGGGCGCCACGCCCCTCGATTTTGCCTATCACGTGCACAGCATGATCGGCCACCGCTGCATAGGTACCAAGATAGATGGCCGGATAGTGCCCTTTACTTACACCTTGCAGACCGGGGATCAGGTCGAGGTGATCACCCAGAAGGAGCCGAACCCGAGCCGGGACTGGATGAACCCCAATGCCGGTTTCCTGCGTTCGAGCCGGGCCCGCGCCAAGGTCGCCACCTGGTTCCGCAAGCTGGACAGGGACAAGAATGTCGCCGCCGGCAAGGAGCTGCTCGATAAAGAGCTGGACAGGCATAACCTGACCCTCTCCAAGGTGGACAAGCAGGCGCTGGAGCGCTTCAACGCCGAAGAGCTCGACGATTTGCTGGCGGGCATTGGCAGCGGTGATATCCGCATCAACCAGCTGCTCAATTACCTCGATACCCGCTACAACAAGCCATCGGCGGAAGAGGAAGATCGCCGCCTGTTGGCGAAGCTGGAGCAGAAGGCCAATACGCCCTTCCGCACCAAGCCCAAGGATCACATCGTCGTGGAAGGGGTGGGTAATCTGATGACCCACATCGCCCGCTGCTGCCAACCGATCCCCGGAGACGCCATCCAGGGCTTCATCACCATGGGCCGTGGCGTCTCGATCCACCGGGATGACTGCGAGCAGCTCAAAGAGTTGTCTCGCCGCAATCCTGAGCGACTTATCGATGCGGTCTGGGGTGAGAACTACTCCGGCGGCTACGGCCTGACCATCCGTATCCTCTCCAACGACAGATCTGGCCTGCTGCGGGACATCACCACAGTGCTCGCCAACGAGAAGATCAACGTGATGGGGGTGCGTTCGCGCTCCAACGTCAAGGATCAGACCGCCGAGATCGATATGGAGCTGGAGATCTACAACATCAACGCCTTCAACCGCGCCCTGGCCAAGCTCAGCCAGCTCAACGACGTGATCAGTGCCAAGCGCCTCTAAACTCCGCTGACCGGCCCGTGTGGCCGGTCACTCTTTTGACGAATCGAAAGCGAAGACCCCATGTCCAATACCCAAGGCTACGACCTGCCCCGACTGCTCGAAATAATGGCTCAACTGCGCTCCCCGCAGGGCGGTTGTCCCTGGGATCTCAAGCAGAGCTTCCGGACCATAGTGCCCCACACCCTGGAGGAGGCCTATGAGGTGGCCGATGCGATAGAAACCCGGGATTGGGAAGGATTGAAGGGCGAACTCGGCGATCTGCTGTTCCAGGTGGTGTTCTACGCCGAGCTGGGCAAGGAGCAGGGGCTGTTCGATTTCGCCGATATCGTCGCTACGGTGAGTGAGAAGCTGATCCGCCGCCATCCTCATGTGTTCGCCGATGCAGACCTGAATGACGAACAGGTAGTCAAGCTGAACTGGGAGGCGGAGAAGGCCAAGGAGCGGGCTGCGCTAGATAAGTCGAGCGTGCTCGATGATATCCCCCTCGCCCTGCCAGCCCTGAGCCGGGCTGCCAAGATCCAGAAGCGCTGCGCCACAGTGGGGTTTGACTGGAAGACCCTCGGCCCCGTGGTGGACAAGATCCACGAGGAGATCGACGAGGTGATGGAAGAGGCGTTGATGGCGGATGTGGACGAGGCGCGGGTCAGCGACGAGCTCGGCGATCTGCTGTTTGCCACCGTCAATCTGGTCCGTCATCTGGGCAAGGATCCCGAACAAGTGCTGCGCGGCGCCAATGCCAAGTTCGAGCGCCGCTTTCGCCAAGTTGAGCACTTTATCGCCGCAGAAGGGCTCAAGATGACCGATTGTTCCCTGGAAAAACTCGATGCCGCCTGGGACAAAGCCAAGCAAACCGAGCAAAGTTGATTTGGCGCAAGGCGTGCGGTGCCCGGGCCTGATAGATTTTTGTTCATTGTTTGGGAGAGGGGGTTTTGGTATACTGTTTCCCCGTCCTGCTTCATCCCCGAAGCACCCCTTAAAAATCCCTAAACTTCTTTCAGGTTCAGCATGACGACAAAATATATTTTTGTAACTGGTGGCGTTGTTTCATCCCTCGGCAAAGGCATTGCCGCAGCTTCTCTGGCAGCCATTCTGGAAGCCCGTGGTCTGGATGTGACCATCATGAAACTGGACCCCTACATCAACGTGGATCCGGGCACCATGAGCCCGACCCAGCACGGTGAAGTGTTCGTAACCGAGGACGGGGCCGAGACCGATCTGGATCTGGGCCATTACGAGCGTTTCATCCGCACCAAGATGACCCGTCGCAACAACTTCACCACAGGCCGTATCTACGCCGACGTGCTGCGTAAAGAGCGCCGTGGCGATTATCTGGGTGCCACCATCCAGGTTATTCCGCACATCACCAATGCCATCAAGGAGCGGGTGATTGCCGGTGCCGAAGGCCATCAGGTGGCCATCGTCGAAGTGGGCGGCACAGTGGGCGATATCGAATCCCTGCCGTTCCTCGAGGCCCTGCGTCAGCTGGCGGCAGAAGTGGGTCGCGACAGCGCCATGTTCATGCACCTGACCCTGGTCCCTTACCTGGCGGCTGCCGGTGAGGTCAAAACCAAGCCGACCCAGCACTCCGTCAAGGAGATGCTCTCCATCGGTATCCAGCCGGATGTGCTGATCTGCCGCTCCGACCGTGCCATTCCGGCCAACGAGCGTGCCAAGATAGCCCTGTTCTGCAACGTGCCGGAGCGCGCCGTCATCTCCATGAAGGACGTCGACTCCATCTACAAGATCCCGGCCCTGCTGCGCTCCCAGAACCTCGACAACTACTTCATCGAGCGTTTCGGTCTGGTGTGCAAAGAGGCGGATCTGTGCGAGTGGGAACAGGTTATCTATGAAGAAGCCAACCCGACTGCCGAAGTGACCATCGGCATGGTGGGCAAGTATGTCTCCCTGCCCGATGCCTACAAGTCCGTCAACGAAGCACTCAAGCACGGTGGTCTCAAGACCCGGCTGTCGGTCAATATTCGTTACATCGACTCTCAGGACATCGAGACCCGCGGTGCAGAGCAACTGGAAGGCCTGGACGCTATCCTGGTCCCGGGTGGCTTCGGCGAGCGCGGCGTGGAAGGTAAAATTCTGGCCGCCAAGTATGCCCGTGAGAACAAGATCCCGTATCTGGGTATCTGCCTCGGCATGCAAGTCGCGCTGATCGAGTTTGCGCGCAACGTCGCTGGCCTGGAAGGGGCTCACTCCTCCGAATTCAAGAAAGATTGCGCTTATCCGGTCGTCGGCCTCATCACCGAATGGGTTGATGAAGAGGGCAATGTCGAGACTCGTACCGAGAAATCCGATCTGGGTGGCACCATGCGTCTGGGTTCCCAGCTCTGCCACCTGGTCGAAGATTCCAAGGTGCGTCAGATGTACGGCAGCCCGACCATATACGAGCGTCACCGCCACCGTTATGAGGTGAACAACAAGCTGTTGCCGCAGATTGAAGCGGCGGGTTTGAAAGTGACCGGTCTCTCCGCCGACAAGAAATTGGTGGAAATTATCGAGATCCCGGATCACCCTTGGTTCGTGGCGGCGCAGTTCCACCCGGAGTTCACCTCGACTCCCCGTGATGGTCACGCCCTGTTTGCAGGCTTTGTTAAGGCCGCTGGTGAGTATCAGAAGCGCAATTTGAAGTAATTGAAAATCAAACGCGGTTGAGGCAATGTGCCACAACCGCTTTTTTTGAAATGCCTTTTGTTGTTTTTTTACGAAACCTGAGGAAATACACATGTCCAAGATCGTTAAAGTGATCGGTCGTGAAATCATCGACTCCCGTGGTAACCCGACCGTTGAGGCCGAAGTTCATCTGGAAGGTGGTTTTGTTGGTATGGCAGCCGCTCCGTCTGGCGCCTCCACCGGTTCCCGCGAAGCGCTGGAACTGCGTGACGGCGACAAGAGCCGTTTCCTGGGTAAAGGCGTGCTGAAAGCCATCGAAGCCGTCAACGGCCCGATCGCCCAAGCGCTGCTGGGTAAAGATGCCAAGGATCAGGCCGCTATTGACCAGATCATGATCGATCTGGACGGTACCGAGAACAAATCCAAGTTTGGCGCCAACGCCATCCTGGCCGTCTCCCTGGCCAACGCCAAAGCCGCCGCCACTGCCAAGGGCCTGCCGCTGTACGCTCACATCGCCGAGCTGAACGGTACCCCGGGTGTTTACTCCATGCCGCTGCCCATGATGAACATCATCAACGGTGGTGAGCACGCCGACAACAACGTCGACATCCAGGAGTTCATGATCCAGCCAGTTGGCGCCAAGACCCTGAAAGAAGCCATCCGCATGGGTGCCGAGGTCTTCCACAACCTGGCCAAGGTGCTGAAGTCCAAAGGTTATGCGACTGCTGTTGGTGACGAAGGTGGCTTCGCGCCTAACCTGAAATCCAACGCCGAAGCGCTGGAAGTGATCGCCGAAGCCGTTGCTGCTGCTGGTTACAAGCTGGGTAGCGACATCACCCTGGCCATGGACTGCGCAGCTTCCGAGTTCTACGACGCCGAGAAGAACGAGTACAACCTGAAGGGCGAAGGTCGTATCTTCACCTCCAACGAGTTCTCTGACTACCTGGCCGACCTGACCACCAAGTTCCCGATCGTCTCCATCGAAGATGGCCTGGACGAATCCGACTGGGACGGTTTTGCCTACCAGACCAAAGAGCTGGGTAGCAAGATCCAGATCGTGGGTGACGACCTGTTCGTAACCAACACCAAGATCCTCAAGCGCGGCATCGACAACGGCATCGCCAACTCCATCCTGATCAAATTCAACCAGATCGGTTCCCTGACCGAAACCCTGGCTGCCATCAAGATGGCCAAAGATGCTGGCTACACCGCCGTCATCTCCCACCGTTCCGGTGAGACCGAAGACGCGACCATCGCCGACCTGGCGGTAGGTACCGCTGCTGGCCAGATCAAGACTGGTTCCATGAGCCGTTCTGACCGTGTTGCCAAGTACAACCAGCTGATCCGTATCGAAGAAGCCCTGGGTGCCAAGGCTCCGTTCCGCGGTCTGAAAGAAGTGAAAGGTCAGTAATTTCTGCCTGCACTTCAGCGTCACGCTGTTGAAAGCCCCGCCATCTGGCGGGGCTTTTTTATTTTTAGCGCCAAGCTGGCGCTTTTCATCAGCGGCCGGGCCAAGATGCATCTGCTTTCTTTTGTCTTTCCCACGAATATGGGAAACTAGGCCGCTTGGAAGGAGACCCAGTGCATGCGGCTATTCACCCTGATCCTGTTCCTCCTGTTGGGGGGCTTGCAATATCACCTCTGGCTGGGGAAAAACGGCCTGTCCGATTACCATGAAATGTCCAATGCCATCGATCAGCAAGAGCAGGACAACCTGGCGCTTAAAGATCGTAATAGTCTGATTTATCGTGAGATTGACGATCTGACTTCGGGCCTTGAAGCCATCGAAGAGCTGGCGCGCAACGATCTCGGTTATATCAAGCAGGGAGAGACCTTCTACCGGATCATCCCAAACAAGAAGGATGAGCCTGCTGGCGGCGACGATGATGAATAACTGTCCCCCGGCGCCGTTCGGCTTGACGGCCGTGGTGCCTGCTGCCGGCATAGGTAGCCGCATGGGGGCCGAGTGCCCCAAGCAGTACCTGTCCCTGGCTGGCAAGACCATTTTGGAACATACCCTGCTCCGGCTGCTGGCCCATCCGGCTATCACCCACATAGTGCTGGCACTGGCCCCCGATGACCGTTGGTTCGAGACCCTGGCGCTGGCTCGGGATCCCCGTATTCTGCGGGTATCCGGCGGCAGTGATCGTGCTCGTTCGGTACTCAATGCCTTGCATCAGGTGCAGAGTGACTGGGTACTGGTCCACGATGCTGCCCGTCCCTGTCTCACCTCGGCGGATATCGATGCGCTGCTTGCGGTTGGTCTGACCCCGGACGGTGCCATTCTTGGCTCCCGGGTGCGCGACACCATGAAGCGCAGCGACGAGGCGGGCAACATCATCGCCACCGTGCCACGGGAAGCTCTCTGGCATGCGCTCACCCCCCAGCTGTTTGCGACCCGAGCCCTCAAAGGGGCGCTGGAGGAGGGGCTGGCGCTAGGTGCCCTCATCACTGACGAAGCGTCAGCCATGGAGCGGGCCGGGCATGTGCCACGCATGGTTGAAGGGCGTGCCGACAATATCAAGGTGACCCGGCCCGAGGATCTCGCCCTGGCCGGGCTGTTTTTACGCCAGCAGCAAGATGAGCTGGCCACTAGGAGTAAGGAGCAGCCATGATCCGCATCGGCCACGGTTTTGATGTACATAAGTTTGATGGGGCAGGTCCCTGCATGTCAGGAGGGCGTCAAGCATGATCCGCATCGGCCACGGTTTTGACGTACACAAGTTTGGCGGGGTTGGCCCCTGCATGCTGGGCGGTGTCGCCGTGCCCTATGAACAGGGGTTGCTGGCTCACTCGGATGGCGACGTGGTATTGCACGCGGTGAGCGATGCCCTGCTCGGTGCCATAGGTGCCGGCGACATTGGCCGCCATTTCCCCGATACGGCGGCGCAATTCAAAGGTATTGATAGCCGTATCCTGCTGCGGGATGTCTTTGTGCGGGTACGGCAGGCGGGCTATGTCATCGGCAATCTGGACGTGACCATCATTGCTCAGGCCCCCAAGATGGCGCCCCATATCGAGGCCATGTGCGCCGTACTGGCCGCCGATCTGCAATGTGAACTGAACCGGGTGAACGTCAAGGCGACCACTACCGAACAACTGGGCTTTACGGGGCGCAAGGAAGGCATAGCCACCGAAGCCGTCGTCTTACTGGTGAAACAATAATGTCGCAACAACTCGCATATCTGCACGGTACCCCAGAGGCCCGTGGCATTCTCAAGGCCCAGGCCAGTGATTTCGTGGTGGTCGAGGATCTCGGCTTCGAGCCTTGCGGCGAGGGGGAACATATCTTCGTGCGAGTGCGCAAGACGGGCGAGAACACTGCCTGGGTGGCGGGCTTGCTGGCCGATGCCGCCGGGGTCAATCGCAATGCGGTGACCTGGGCTGGCCTCAAAGATCGCCATGCGGTGACCGAGCAGTGGTTCGGTATTCACCTGCCGGGCAAAGGTGCGCCGGACCTGTCGGTGATCGAGAGCGACAGCATCCAGATCCTGCAGGCCAAGCGCCACAACCGCAAGCTGCGGGTCGGTTACCTCAAGGGCAACCACTTTCGTCTGCGTCTGACTGCCCTGGAGCAAGCTGACAGTCTGGTGTCTCGCCTGCAGGCCATCGCCGCGCAGGGGGTGCCGAACTACTATGGTGAGCAGCGCTTCGGTCGGGGTGGCAGCAATCTGGACGCGGCCAAGGCGATGTTTGCCGGCAAGCGGATCAAGGATCGCAACAAGCGTTCTCTTTACCTTTCTGCTGCGCGCAGCATGCTGTTCAATGTTATCGTCAGCGCCCGCGTCGAGCAGGGATTGGCTAGCGAGTTGCTGGCCGGGGATTGCGTGATGCTCAAGGGCAGCCACTCCATCTTCAGTGAAGAGAGCGTGACCCCTGAACTGGCTGCGCGTCTGGCCTCAGGCGACGTGCAGCTGACCGCCCCTCAGTGGGGGCGTGGCCGTCTGGCGAGCCAGGGCGCCGCCGCCGAATTTGAACAGGCGGCGTTGGCCCCTTATCACGACTGGTGTGATGGCCTGGAGAAGGCCGGGCTGGATCAGGACAGACGTCCGCTCTTGCTCAAGCCGGAATCCATGAGCTGGACGTTGGATGCCGAGGCCCTGACCCTCTCGTTCTTCCTGCCGGCCGGCGCCTTTGCGACCAGCGTGGTGCGCGAATTGATGCAGGCTGAAGAGGCCGATCATGGGGTCAGGAATCAGGCAGATGGCAATGATGCGCCCTCTGTGGAATAACGACGTGGCAGCGGTGGCCTCTCGGCCCTCCCTTGTTTGATGGTTTCAGGAAGAGCACAGATGCGCATTCTGGTGAGTAACGATGACGGTGTTCATGCCGAGGGCATTCATGCCTTGAGCGAGGCGCTGCGCAGCTGCGGCGAGGTGATAGTGGTCGCGCCGGATCGCAATCGCAGCGGTGCGAGTCACTCCCTGACGCTGGAGACACCTTTGCGGGTCAGTTGTATCCCGCAAACCGGTTATCATGCGGTCAAGGGCACGCCGACCGACTGCGTGCACCTGGCGGTCAACGAACTGGTACGCCCCGAACCCGACATGGTGGTGGCCGGGATCAACCACGGTGCCAACCTGGGTGACGATGTCATCTATTCGGGCACGGTCGCTGCGGCGACCGAGGGGCGCCACTTGGGTTACCCCTCCCTGGCGATCTCCCTGGTGGGCCGGACGCATTTTGCCTCGGCCGCTCACTACGCCGTCCAGCTGGTCAAAGGCTTGATGCAGTTTCCGCTGCCGGCCAATCAGATCCTCAACGTCAATGTGCCCGACCTGCCCCTCGCCGAGATCAAGGGCATCAAGATCACCCGGCTCGGCAATCGCCACCGGGCCGAGTCAGTGATCCGCGCCCAGGATCCTCGCGGCCAGACTATCTACTGGATTGGCCCGCCCGGCTCGCAACAAGATGCGGGCGAGGGCACGGATTTTGCGGCTGTCGAACAGGGCTATGTCTCTATTACTCCCTTGACCATCGACATGACTGCTCACGGCAGTCTGGCCGGGTTGGGGGCATGGTTGGAACAACAGGGATGAAGGTGTGATAGTACAGCGCCTTTTAAATCAGCTTATTGCCCAGGGCGTCAGCGACTTTCGTGTACTCGCCGCGCTCGCCAAGGTGCCACGCCAGCTGTTTGTGGATGAGGCCATGGCCCATAAGGCCTGGGATAATACCGCCCTGCCCATTGGCCAGGGGCAGACTATTTCCCAGCCTTACATGGTGGCGCGGATGACAGAGTTGCTGATGCAAAACGATCCGGCCCATGTGCTGGAGATTGGCACTGGCTCTGGTTATCAAACTGCGGTGCTCGCCAACCTGGTTGAACAGGTCTATACGGTAGAGCGGATCAAGTCCTTGCAGTTCCAGGCGAGACGCAGGCTCAGGCAGCTGGATCTGCACAATGTCTCGGCCAAACATGGCAATGGCTGGCTCGGTTGGCCGAGCAAGGGACCCTTTGATGCCATTTTGGTGACCGCGGCGGCGAGTGAAGTGCCGACTGCCCTCACCGATCAACTGGCCGATGGCGGCCGCATGATTTTACCGGTAGGGGACAGTCATCAGACCCTGCAACTTATCGAACGCAACGGTTCCCAGTTGACCAGTCGAGTCCTGGAGCCGGTGCGTTTTGTGCCCCTTATTGACGGAGATGTTGAGTGAAGCTGTTTTCTCGCCTGTATGTGTTGGTGATGCAGTGGGCCCGCCATAAATATGCCCCCTATTACCTCTCGATCACCGCCTTCATCGAGTCAATCTTCTGGCCCATTCCGGTTGATGTGATGCTGGCGCCCATGGCGCTGGCCAAGCCGCACAAAGCCTGGCACTACGCGGCCCTGGCGACCTTCTTCTCAGTGTTGGGGGCCGTGGTGGGTTATGGTCTGGGTTATGCACTCTGGGATCCCGTGGTGCAGCCTCTGGTGGTCTCCGTCGGTTATCAGGACAAGATTGCCCTGGCCCAGCACTGGTTTGAACAATGGGGGATCTGGGTCATTTTCATTGCCAGCTTCACCCCCATCCCCTACAAGGTATTTACCGTGACGGCAGGGTTGCTCCATATGGCACTCCTTCCCTTCATCATCACCTCTCTCATCGGGCGCAGCATGCGTTTCTTCCTGGTGGCGGGTTTGATGCGTTGGGGTGGTGAGCGGATGGAGCAAAAGCTGATGCACTATGTCGATCTGCTTGGCTGGATCTGTATCGCCCTGGCTGTCGCGGCCTATTTCTGGTTTAGTCGTTAAGGATATTTTTATGAATGGGCATATATGGCGGGGGTGTGCCGTTACCCTCTTATCCGGTTTGTTGGCAGCCTGTTCTTCCAGCACAACCCCAGCGCCGGTACAGGGGTTGTCAAGCGAGGGCTCGGTGCGCGCGGTGCCAAGCCGGCAGGGAAGCATAAGCAAACCGACGATTTCGGGGCGCAGTTACACGGTCAAGCGTGGCGACACCCTCTACTCCATCGCATTCAATGCGGGTAGCGACGTGCCCTCCCTGGCCAACCTGAATGGCATAGGTGCGCCCTATAACATACATCCAGGCCAGGTGATCCGGCTGGATGGCGCCGAAGGCAGTCCGGTGATGGTCAGCAGTACCAGCAGCGGGAGCGCCGCGCGTACCTATCAGGTGCGCCGTGGTGACACCCTGAGCAGCATAGGCCGCCAGTTTGGTGTCGCCAATCAGACCCTGGCACAGCGTAATAACTTGAGTGCGCCCTACAATCTGAACGTCGGCCAGACCCTCAATGTGGGCGGTTCGGCAGCCGCATCCGGTACCACCATGGCGGTGGCAAGCAGCCGCCCAACCAGCACTGCGACCACCCCGGTCAGCACAGGTACGACCAGCGCATTTGTGACCAATAAAAGCGTTGCCCAGCCTGCTCCAAAAGCATACGCTGGCATCTCAGTACAAAATAACAACAGTGTCACACAGAACAATAACAATGCCTCATCATCGCGCCTCGCCTGGCACTGGCCCGCTCAGGGTCGGATAGTCGAAGGCTTCTCTGTCGCTGAACAGGGAAACAAGGGTATAGACATCGCTGGCCAGAAGGGGCAACCCGTCTACGCCGCCAGTGGCGGTAAAGTGGTCTATGCCGGAAGCGCATTAAGAGGCTATGGCAAGCTTGTCATCCTGAAACATGACGACGACTACCTCTCGGCCTATGCACATAACGATGCGCTGCGAGTCCGGGAAGGAGATGTGGTCAAGGGTGGAGCTGTTATTGCCGATATGGGAAGCACGGATGCGCCGGATGTGCGCTTGCACTTTGAAATCCGGTACCGAGGCAAGTCGATCAATCCAATGGGATACTTGCCAAAGCGTTAACCCCAGAGCGTAGTGCTAACTCTGGTTCAGGTCAGGGAGACACACCATGAGCCAAGAACAACTGGTTATGCAGGATGCAGAGTTCGATGAGGAGCTGGAGGTTGAAGAGGCTGAAGTGACAGAGACGGCGACAGCCGACACCGAGGAGTCTATCTCCGAAGAGTTGTTGGCGCCGGATCTGCACAAGGTAATGGATGCCACCCAGCTCTATCTGGGAGAGATAGGATTCTCTCCCCTGCTCACCGCCGAAGAAGAGGTTTATTACGCCCGTCGTGCCCTGCGCGGCGACAAGGCGGCTCGCAAACGCATGATTGAATCCAATCTGCGCCTTGTGGTCAAAATTGCCAGACGCTACAACAATCGTGGCCTGGTGCTGCTGGATTTGATTGAAGAGGGCAACCTCGGCCTTATCCGTGCCGTGGAAAAGTTTGACCCAGAACGGGGTTTTCGCTTCTCGACCTATGCCACCTGGTGGATCCGCCAGACCATAGAACGGGCCATCATGAATCAGACCCGTACCATTCGCCTGCCCATCCACGTGGTCAAGGAACTCAACGTTTACCTGCGTACCGCCCGTGAACTGTCCCACCGCCTCGACCATGAACCCACGGCCGAAGATATCGCCTTTGCCCTGGATCGCTCGGTCGCCGACGTCAATCGCATGCTCAAGCTCAACGAGAAGATCACTTCGGTCGATACTCCGATAGGTGGGGATCGTGACAAGGCGCTGCTCGATGTGCTGTCCGATGAACGCGGCATGGGTCCCGAGCTGGAGTCCCAGGAAGATGACATGCGCAGCAGCATAGTCCACTGGCTGGAGGAGCTGAATCCCAAGCAGCGCGAGGTGCTGGCACGCCGTTTCGGTTTGCTCGGTTATGAGCCTGCCACCCTGGAAGATGTCGGGGCCGAGATTGGCCTGACCCGGGAGCGGGTTCGCCAGATCCAGGTCGAGGGCTTGCGTCGTCTGAGAGAGATCATGGTGGGGCAGGGGCTCTCTATCGAGGCGCTGTTCCGCAGCAATTAGCGGCGTGCCGGTGAGGGATCGCCGGTAAAGCAACAGATGCAAGAAGGGGCCTCGGGGCCCCTTCTTCTATATGTACCGCCAGCGTGATTCAAACCGGTTGCAGCGTATCCAGCGGCCAGCGTGGCACCGCCTTGACCTCCAGTGGTTCAAACACGCCAGCTTTGAGTCGCTGCATGCCCGCGTAGGCAATCATGGCGCCATTATCGGTGCAGTATTCGGGGCGGGGGTAGAAGACCTCCCCCTTGAGAGTTGCCATCAAGTCGGCCAGCTGGGCGCGCAGATGGCGGTTGGCACTGACACCGCCGGCCACGACCAAGCGATTCAGCCCTGTCTCTTTCAGGGCGCGGCGACACTTGATGGCCAGGGTATCGACCACGGCATCTTCGAAGGCGCGGGCGATATCGGCGCGGGTCTGCTCATCATCCCCTTGTGCGGCTATGGTGTTGGCGGCGAAGGTTTTGAGACCGGAGAAACTCATGTCGAGCCCGGGGCGGTCGGTCATGGGGCGCGGGAACTTAAAGCGCCCGGTGACGCCCTTCTCTGCCAGCCTGGAGAGCAGGGGGCCACCCGGATAATCGAGCCCCATCAGCTTAGCGGTCTTGTCGAAGGCCTCGCCGGCGGCGTCATCAATGGATTCACCGAGCAGTTGGTAACGGCCAATGCCATCGACCCGCACCAGCATGGAGTGACCACCGGAAACCAGCAGTGCCACGAAGGGGAACTCGGGCGCCGTCTCTTCCAGCATGGGCGCCAGCAGATGACCTTCCATATGATGCACGGCGATGGCAGGTTTGCCCCAGGCCATGGCCAGGGAGCGGCCTATGGTCGCACCGACCAGAATGGCGCCGACCAACCCGGGACCTGCGGTGTAGGCGATGCCATCGATGTCATCCTTGCCAAGGCCAGCTTCCAGCAATGCCGCCTGGATCAAGGGGATCGTCTTGCGAACATGATCCCGGCTGGCGAGTTCGGGGACGACGCCACCGTAGTCCGCATGCAGCTTGACCTGGCTGTATAACTGATGGGAAAGGATCCCTTTTTGATCGTCGAAGATCGCGATCCCGGTTTCGTCACAGGATGTCTCTATGCCCAATACACGCATTGCTAAAAAATTTCACTGCTAAAATGAGACGGCTATGGTAACCTTCGCGGGTTTTTTAAACCAGAGCGATCTCTGCGGGTTTACTTTTATTCCCTGTCCAGAGTATAATTTCGCACCATTTTAAGACATGCTGATCGACTGATGATCAGCTAACAATTTATCACTGAGGTGAAAGGCACATGCCAGTAATCAAAGTCCGTGAAAATGAGCCGTTTGACGTTGCTCTGCGTCGCTTCAAGCGTTCTTGCGAAAAGGCCGGTATCCTGTCTGAAGTTCGTAGCCGTGAGTTCTACGAGAAGCCGACTACTATCCGTAAGCGCGCCAAAGCGTCTGCCGTTAAGCGTCACGCCAAGAAGCTGTCTCGCGAAAACGCTCGTCGTATCCGCCTGTACTAATTAGAGTTTCTGCCATGTCTCTGAAAGATCAGCTCAAGGATCAACAAAAACTCGCCATGCTTGCCAGAGATAAGGCTCGCTTGGGGACGATTCGTTTGCTGATGGCCGAGATAAAACAGCGTGAAATTGATTCCCGTATTGAGCTAAATGATGAGGATATCCTCGCTGTCGTGACCAAGATGGTCAAACAGCGCCGTGATTCCATCAGCCAATATGAGGCCGCTGGTCGCCAGGATCTCGCCGATGTCGAAGCCGCCGAGATCCAGGTGCTGCAGGAGTTCCTGCCGCAACAGCTGACCGCTGCCGAAATTGAAGCCCTGATAGTGCAAGCCATCGCCCAGAGCGGTGCTGCCGTCATGGCCGATATGGGTAAAGTCATGGCTGTCTTGAAGCCAAAAATTCAGGGACGCGCCGATGTCGGTGCCGTCAGCGCGTTGGTGAAAACCCGCCTGGCGTAATAGGCAGAGCCCTTGTTGGTCGAAAGAAGCCGTGCTTCCCTGGGAATGCGCGGCTTTTTTTATTTTTTCTCTCATGAAACAGGATGGTTATGGCAGGCCGGATCCCGCAATCTTTCATCGATGATCTGCTCGCTCGTACCGATATTGTCGAGCTGATCGACTCCCGGGTACGACTGAAAAAGGCCGGCAAGAATTATCAGGCTTGCTGCCCATTCCATAACGAAAAGAGCCCCTCCTTCACCGTCAGTCAGGAGAAGCAGTTCTATCACTGTTTCGGCTGTGGCGCCCATGGCAATGCCGTTGGCTTTGTCATGGAGTATGACGGCCTCGAATTCCCTGATGCCATTGATGAACTTGCCAGCATGCAAGGCATGCAGGTACCCCGCGAGCAGAGTGGCAGTGGCGCTGCCGGATCCCAGCCTGCGGTCAGCAAGGATCTGTTTGAGCTGATGAACCAGATTGCCCGCTTCTATGAGAGCAACCTCAAGAGTGCGCCACAAGCGGTGGAGTACCTCAAAGGACGAGGGCTCAACGGCGAGGTGGTCAAGCGCTTCAACATTGGTTACGCCCCGGGAGATTGGGATCAGGTCAGGCGGCGTTTTGGTGCCAGTCGGGATCATGAGCAGTTGTTGATCACCGGTGGCATGCTGATCCCCCGTGACAGCGGTCCGGGCAGCTATGATCGTTTCCGCGATCGCATCATGTTCCCCATTCGTGACAAGCGGGGCCGGGTCATCGGCTTCGGTGGCAGGGTGCTGGGGGAGGGTACGCCCAAATATTTGAACTCTCCCGAGACGCCTATCTTCCATAAGGGCCGCGAGCTGTTTGGTCTCTATGAGGTCAAGCAGGCCCATAAAGAAGTACGCCGCGTCCTGGTGGTGGAAGGCTATATGGATGTGGTGGCCCTCGGCCAGTTCGACATCGACTATGCGGTGGCCGCGCTAGGGACGGCCACCACTAGCGATCACATTCATACCCTGTTTCGCACCACGGCCGAGGTGGTCTGCTGTTACGACGGTGACAAGGCCGGACGTGAAGCGGCCTGGCGGGCGCTGGATAATGCCCTCTCTCATCTGCAGGATGGTCGCGAGCTCAAGTTCGTGTTTCTGCCCGATGGCGAGGACCCCGACTCTCTGGTGCGCCAGATAGGGAAAGAAGGCTTTGAACAGTTGCTGGATCAGGCGCAGCCTTTTGCAGACTTCATGTTTGAGCGCCTGGCCCGGGATGCGGCACTCTCCGGCGAAGCGGGCAAGTTCGAGGTGGCCAACAAGGCTGCCGAACTGATACGTCGCGTCCCGGAAGGCTTCACCCGCGAGGGACTCATAACTCGACTCTCCAGCATGATGCGCTGGGGGGAAAACCAGCAGCGGATCACCGAACTATTCTCTCGCCATACCCCATCCAAGGTGGAGCAGGCTAAGCCGCACCGGGGCAAGCTGACCCCTCTGCGCCGGGCACTGGCGCTCATGGTGCAATACCCAGGCATCACCGCCGAACTACCAGCCATGCCGGAGCTGGCGGGGCTCAGGTTGCAAGGCATTGGCTTTTTGCTCAAGCTGCATCAGCAGATCCTGGCGCAACCCGGCATTACCACGGGCATATTGCTCGAGCACTGGCGTGGTACGAAAGAGGGGGAGATCCTTGCCCAGCTCGCCATGCATGACTTGTTCGAAATCCAGCTCGAACGTGAGCCTGATATCCTGGGGGAGTTGCAAGACACCTTTGTCGGCTTCATCAACCAGTTCTTGAAGCAGCGGATAGAAGAGCTACAGGCTAAGGTGGCCCAGCAGGGACTCACTGCCGAGGAGACCCAGGAGCTGATGATGCTGATCAGAGAGGTACAAAGTGAGAAAAGAAATGATATCGGGGCTTGATATTTGAGTGGTTGGTCCCAATATAAAGATTGTTGCCCGAATCGACGGGATTAGATGCAAAAACGTATAACCGCCTGGCCCCGACAAACAAAGCGGGCAGGGGTTTCTCAGACCGACGCCGCAACCAGACATAGCATGTCTGGCGGTTTTCTATTAGAATTGGCTATTTGCGCACCAGCGCATTGCTCGCGCAACCTAGCAACACCAACCGGATGAGTTCTATGGAGCAAACCCCGCAGTCTCAGCTTAAACTCCTCGTTGCCAAAGGTAAAGAACAGGGCTACCTGACTTATGCCGAGGTGAACGATCACCTCCCGCAAGAGATCGTTGACTCTGATCAGATCGAAGACATCATTCAGATGATCAACGATATGGGTATCCAGGTAGTGGAAAACGCACCGGATGCCGATGACCTTATCATGGCCGAAGGCGGTACCGCCGACGAAGACGCTGCCGAAGCAGCGGCCCAAGCACTGGCCTCTGTTGAATCTGAAATTGGTCGAACAACCGACCCTGTCCGCATGTATATGCGGGAGATGGGTACCGTCGAGCTGCTGACCCGTGAAGGCGAAATCGACATCGCCAAACGGATCGAAGACGGTATCAATCAGGTACAGAGCTCAGTCGCCGAGTACCCGGAAGCCATCACCTATCTGCTTGAACAGTACGATAAATTTGAAGCCGAACAGCTGCGTCTGTCCGACATCATCTCGGGTTTCATAGACCCTAACGAAGCCGATGATGTGGCGCCAACCGCGACCCATATTGGCTCCGAACTCAGCGAAGACGATCTCGCTGACGAAGATGAAGACGAAGATGAAGACGAAGATGAAGACGGCGACAGCTCGGACGATGAGACGGATACAGGTCCTGATCCTGAAGTCGCTCGCGAGAAGTTTGGTGAGCTGCGTGCCCAGTACGAAGTCACCCGCCTCTCTATCCAGAACAATGGCCGTGCCCACGACGACACCCAGGCTGCCATAGCGCAGCTGGCCGACGTATTCCGTCAGTTCCGCCTGATGCCCAAGCAGTTCGATCGCTTGGTCAACAACATGCGCGAGATGATGGAGCGGGTGCGGATCCAGGAGCGGATCATCCTGAAACTCTGCGTTGAGCAGGCCAAGATGCCGAAGAAGACCTTCGTCGCTGCCTTCACCAACAATGAGTGCGATACCGCCTGGTTCGAATACCAGAAGCAAGCCGGTAAAGCCTGGTCGCCCCGCTTGGTCGAGATGGATGAAGACGTGCTGCGTGCCATCGGCAAGCTGCAACAGATCGAAGTCGAGACGGGTCTGTCCATCGCCCAGATCAAGGACATCAACCGCCGCATGAGCATCGGTGAGGCCAAGGCCCGCCGTGCCAAGAAAGAGATGGTTGAGGCCAACTTGCGTCTGGTTATCTCTATCGCCAAGAAGTACACCAACCGTGGCTTGCAGTTCCTGGATCTGATCCAGGAGGGCAACATCGGTCTGATGAAAGCGGTAGACAAGTTTGAGTACCGTCGTGGCTACAAGTTCTCGACCTATGCTACCTGGTGGATCCGTCAGGCCATTACCCGCTCCATCGCGGATCAGGCCCGTACCATTCGTATCCCGGTGCACATGATCGAGACCATCAACAAGCTCAATCGCATCTCTCGTCAGATGCTGCAGGAGATGGGTCGCGAGCCCAATCCGGAAGAGCTGGCCATGCGCATGGGCATGCCGGAAGACAAGATCCGCAAGGTACTGAAGATCGCCAAGGAGCCTATCTCCATGGAGACGCCCATCGGTGATGATGAAGACTCCCACCTGGGTGACTTCATCGAGGATACCACCCTGGCCCTGCCGGCCGATGCGGCCACCAGCGAGAGCCTGCGCAACGCGACCCGCGAAGTGCTGGCCGGTCTGACCGCCCGGGAAGCCAAGGTGCTGCGGATGCGGTTTGGTATCGATATGAATACGGATCACACGTTGGAGGAGGTCGGCAAGCAGTTCGACGTCACCCGCGAGCGTATTCGTCAGATCGAAGCCAAGGCTCTGCGCAAACTGCGCCACCCGAGCCGCTCGGAAGTGCTGCGCAGTTTCCTCGACGAGTAACGACTCGCTTGCTGACAAAGCCCCGCCATGCGGGGCTTTGTTTTATTTATGCCAAAGGGATCACGAACTTGCGGCCAGATTGGACAAAATGTCGCCAAGTGATTGATCTGGCTATGGACTAGGACTTTTTCATCCCCTATAATCCACGCCGCAAAGCAATACCCATGGCCCCTTAGCTCAGTTGGTTAGAGCATACGACTCATAATCGTCAGGTCCCCAGTTCAAGTCTGGGAGGGGCCACCAAATTCAGACAAAGCCGCTCATGTTGAGCGGCTTTGTCGTTTCTAGCCTCTCACCAACGCCTGTCCAGATCCTCGGCATAGAGCGCCATGGCGCCCTTGTACGGGGTCAGTGAAGGGTCCGCAGTACTCTGTGCAAGCAGACCGAGCAGTGCCTCGCAAGCCTCTTTATGACGCCCTTGGTTGTAATGGACCATGGCGCGAAAGGCCGTGAACTCGCTCGCCTGGGGAAACAGTGCCAAGCCCTGCTCCAGGGTGACCAGGGCCGCCTCATGCTGACCCAGGCTGCGATATGAGCTGCCGAGCCCCAGCAGGGCACCGCGCAGGGAGGATCCAGCGAGTCCTAGGGTGATGGCTTGCTGATAGAGATGTATGGCCTGGGCCTCGCGCCCGAGCATGTCGTGCAGGCTGGCCACTTCATAATGCAGCTCGGCGTGTAGCGGGTGCTCGATGAGTTGCAACAGGCCGTGCTGGCGAGCTTCTTCGATCCGCCCCTCGACCCTGAGGGCTTCCAATAGTTTCATATGCGCTCCTGCATGGGGATGTACAGGCAGTATGCCTGCCGGTCGGCAAACAGGGAACGGTGGCCGTCTGGTTGAGGAGAGAAGAGTGATGGTGCTTGGCCCCATGAAAAGGCCTCCTGCCCTGTGGGCAGGAGGCCATGGGAATGCCCGAGGGTCATAGGGGCATCACCCCTCTGCGGCTTACTGGGCGTTCAGGCTGTAGGTCAGAGTCTGATCGTTGAAGCGCACACGGTACTGGCCGCTGACCGGGGTGAAGATGTCGGTACCACCCTGCTCGGCCACACCATCCTTGTTGGTGTCGCCGTAATTCTGGGTCCAGTCACCCTTGACGTCGAACTTGAAGCGCTGGTTTGCCTGGCCGTCGAAACTGACTTGCGCTTCCCACAGGTTGTCGGCGACCAACGTCATGACCTGCGATCCCCAACCGTTGGGCGTACCACGGAACTGCAGGGTCGGCAGCACGCTGTTGTAGGCACCGTTGCCGTCAGTGACGGTCACGGTGGCGCTGGCGCTGGAAGTCAGCCCCTCGGTATCGGTGACGGTCAGGGTGATGGTATGGGTGCCCGGGGTATCGAACTGGACCGTCTCAGTGGGGGCGCTGCCGCCGCTGGACCAGCTATAGCTCGCCACGGCTTCATCGTCGGTGGAGGCGGAGCCATCTAGCACCACGCTCTCCCCCGTCTTGACGCTGAGGACCTTGGGCGAGAGGGCGGCCACCGGTGCCTGGTTGCTGGTGAGGGGGGTGACCGTATAACGCAGATCGCCTTCGTTCAGGGTGATGCGGTAGCTGCCCGCCCCGCTGACCAGGATATCCTTGCTGCTGCCCTTGTCGGCGATGCCGTCCCCTTCATTGTCGCCGTAGTTCTCTGTCCAGTTGCCGAAGACGTCGAACTTGAAGCGCTGGGCACCGGTGGCGTCACCGCTGCCGCTCAGGGTCAGGGTGGCGGACCAGACGCGGTTGGCATCGACTGTCATAGGGGTGTTGCCCCAGGCGTTGTGGGTGCCGCGCAGGTTCATGCTGTTGAACTTGTTGCCCGGCAGGGCGGTGCCGCCGCAGGGGCTGGCCTTGGTGCAGCCGGCGATGATGGCGGCTGCCTTCATGGCCGGCACGTTCAGGCTGGCCTTGCCGCTGCCGTCGACGGTGACATAGCCCCCGCTGCAGTAGTCATTGCCACCGAGGAGGTTGCAGTACTCACCCGCCGGCAGGCCGGTCTGCACCGAGGCCACCAGGCTGCCGCTCTCGTTGTTGATGGCGACGAAACCCTTGTCTCCCCGACTGAAGGCTATCTGGTTGTTGCCGTTATCCCACCAGTGACTGACAGCTTGCCCCTCGGTGCTGTTGTGGAACAGAGCCATGTTCATGATGGTTGGCCGGCGCTGCTCGCAGTTCCACTGGCCATCGGTGCAGGGTGTGCTGCCCGGCGCCCCCTTGTCGGTTTCATAGGTGCCCATGTTCTCGAAGCGGTAGCCCGACATCACCTGCTTCCAGCCATAGGGCCAGGCCATCATGAAGGTGTTGGCCAGCTCGTAGCGGGCACCGCTCATGAAGGTGAGCATGCCGCCGCCCCCGTGGCCGCGCTCGCGGTCGTGGTTGACCACGAAGACGAACGCCTTGTTGGAGGGGAGCAGGCCCCAGCTCTCGCCGAGGGTCTTGAGGTTCTTGATCTGGCCGTTGAAGTTGGCGGCGAGATCCGTGCCGTATTTGAAGTCGGTGACGGTATCGATATAGGTGTAGCGACCCGGCTGGATGTCGGGGGACTCCCCCCCTGCACCTATCACCTCCAGATAGGCTTTGGGGCTGCCCGCCTTGTCGAGGATGGTCTTCACCTCGCCGGGGGCCATGTGCTTGGCCGCATCGATGCGAAAGCCCGCCACGCCCCAACCCAGCAGGGTCTTCATGTAGCTGGCTATCTGATCCTGCACGTAGGGAGAGCCGGTATTGAGATCCGGCATGCCGTAGAGGGCACCGTTCCAGACGTTGTTGCTGTCGCCGTAGTTGGTGATGTCACCGCTGTGGTGGAAGTCGTTGTAGCCGAACTGGGGGTACTGATATTGGCCCGAGTTGTAGCTGCCACCGCCGGTGGCTGTCCCGGTGCCCGAGGCCAGCTGGTTGAAGACGGCGTCGGCATAGACCTTGACCCCGGCCGCATTGCAGCGGGTGATCATGCTCCTGAGCTCCGCCTCGCTGCCGCCGAAGCTGTTGAAATTCTTGAAGCTGACAGGCTGGTAGACGGTCCACCAGACCTGGCTGCCCTGCTTGTGCTCGGCGGGTGGCGTGATCTGGACTCCGCCGAATCCCTTGGGACCGAGTACGGTTTCGCACTCATTGGCGATGTCGTTGAACTTCCATTGGAACAGATGGACCATGACCCCTTCGGCGCTGGCTGTGTGGCTGAATGAGCCCAGCACCGCGGCGAGCATGGCGGTTCGAAACAGTGTGTTGTGCATGACGATTTTCCCTTCGATCTTGTTATTGACGTGTCACTGTCTTTTGATATCGAACGGACCGCAAACTACCTCGTTCGGCTCAGTAGCATTGATGAAATCGAGGTAATTGAAAATCGAACAGCAGAGATTAATTAAGAATTGTGAATGAAAATGCTTTCATGGCAGGGGGGGGGCAAGAGGGGGATGCGTCCTGGCCGATGAAGGGCTAAAGCAGTTGTAGCCGCCGGAGAGAGGCGCTCCTGCGGGCGGATGAGCGGGGAAAGGAAGAGGGGCACCCTGGTGCCCGTCTGCTTCAGGAGTGAGGCTCCTGCTGGCGCTGAGGTTGCCGGCGCCGGGGCAACATGCGACCGATCAGGTTGCTGCGCTGACGCCAGGAGGTATAGACGATGGCGCCCAGATGCAGAGCGATCAGCCCCTGCAATGCCCAGGTACACCAGGTGTGCCACTCATCGGCGCCCCAGCCGAACCCCAGCTCTGTGTTCTGAAACCAGCCGGTGAAGCCGGTGGCAAGCACGGTGAGCCAGATGACCCAGACGGCCAGCTTGCCGCTGCCATGATGACCGGGGGAGGCGGGGGCGCGCTCGCTCATCTCTCTGGCCTGCAGGCGAAAATCCTCCCCGCTGGGGATCAGGGCGGCCAAGCGGGCATAGCCCTTGGCCAGGGTCAGTCCCCATAGCAGGCGCAAGCCGATGACCGACATGGCGAGGTAGCCCAGCCACTCATGCCACTCCTCCCCCGTTTCATTGAGCCAGAGGTTGGCGACACAGGCGGCGGCCAGGCTCCAGTGCGTCAGGCGTACCAGGATGTCCCAGCGAAAAGGATCAGCCTTTCTGCTTGGCATATTGGTGGTACTCCTTCTTCAGGTCATTGACCTTGGCCAGGTGCTCACGGGCCTTGGCCTCATCACCCGCCTTGAGAGCGGCCAGACTGGCATCCAGCTCGCCCTGTACCTCGTTGAGGCCCTCGAGGAACTTCTCCTGCTTGGCGGTTGGCATCTTGCGCGTCTTGGCGTCATCGATCTCACTGCGCATCTGGGTGATGTATTTTTCCATGGCGGCGGGATCGCTCGCCTTGGTTGCCTGCTTGTAGTTGAAGCCCATCTTCTTCATCGGCTGCTCCAGATCACCGGCCAGGGCGGGCAGGGCGATCAGACCAAACATCAGTGGTAGCAGGCGAGCAGTTTTCAACATGGGATCTCCTTAAGTTGGTTGCAAATGAACCCTAGTTTGAGTTCTTACCCTGCATGATGCCATGAGGGACAGTGAACTGTTTGTGAATAGTTGGTTTTTTTGTGACAAAAGGTGACAGGGCATTAACCTTGCGCCAACCCTGGATGGCTCGTGCTCTTGGCTATCTCATTGGTCGGGAAGGGGGGCGCGGGAAAGAGAGTGGCGGGCCATTCAGCCAGGGTTTACGCTTCCCGGCGCGATCCGCGCTATAGATAGCAGGTACCTTTACCCTTGTGAGCGAATCATTCATGAAAATTACCCATTCCCTTAGCGCGATTGCCCTTTCTCTGTCTCTGGTGTTTGCAGGTTCCGCCATGGCCCAGGCGCCGGGCCCGGTCAATCATGGCTCCATCGAAGACATGATCGTCAAGACCCTGGAGCTGACGCCGGATCAGGTCAGCAAGATCAAGGCCATCCGCGCCGAGAGCGACCAGCAGATTGCGGGTATCGATCAGAGCAAACTCAGTAATCAGGCGCTGCAGGGCGCCATCAAACATGGCACCTGGGACGATGGGTCCATCCGTCGCGAACTGGCCGAGGTGGGCAAGGTGCAGCAGGAGGTGCGTTACTATCGCACCAAGAAGATCTACGAGATCAGTAAAGTGCTGACCGCGGATCAGAAGGTCAAACTGGCCGAGATGCTGGACTCCGCGCCGCACTGATCCTCAGCCCTGCTTGATTGATGGAAGAGCCTCGGCCGCCATGGGCAGCCGAGGCTCTTTGCTTTGGTGGCTCCTGCGGCCTGGGGGTGGTTGCCTTTTCTTCGCAACGCTTTATCCTGCCGGACAACGAAGTCGAGCCGGGGTGGGACATGCAGGTCAATGGAGAGGGCGCCGTCCTGGCTGCCGATCGAGAGTCCAAGCGAGCCGCCCTCGTGCTGGCGCTCTGCCTGCCCGGGGATACCCTGCTCTATCTGTTGCTGCCCATGCATGCCGAGTTGTTTGGCATCAGCTTGCTGGAGGCGGGCATCCTGCTGGCAGCCAACAGGCTGATCCGCATTCTGGGCTATGGCAACGTGGTGCGTTTCTATGGCCAGCGGGGAGACAGGTTCTGCTGCACCCTGGCCGCCTTGAGTGCCCTGCTCTGCGCCCTTGGTTACACCTTGCTCTCAGGTTTCTGGGCCCTGCTTGGACTCAGATTGCTGTGGGGGCTGAGTTTTGCCACCTTCAATCTCTCCACTCAATCTCTGGCGACCAGCGAAATGCAGGGCGCGGCGCGACGCAGTGGTCGCTCTCGGGCGCTCATCTCGGCAGGCCCGGCCCTGGCCCTGCCTCTGGGAGCCTGGTTGGCGCAATGCTATGGCCCCAGGCCCGTCTTCTTGCTGATGGCCCTTGCCGCCCTGATTGGCCTTGTCTGGGCCCGGGGTCTGCCCGAGCGCCCTCACCCCTTGACGCTCGATGGCAAACGGCGGCTGCGTGCCCCGGACAGCATGGCGGTCTGGTCCTTTATCGAGGGGCTGACCCTGGATGGTCTCTTCATCTTTGGTCTCTCCCTGCTGGCCCAATCCCAGCTGAGTGGCGGCGCCATCCTGGTGGTCGGCTGTCTGATGGCGGTGCGTTACCTGAGCGAGATAGCATTCAGCCCGCTGGGAGGGCATCTCGCCGAGCGATGGGGCGCCCTGCCCCTGCTGGTAGGCAGCTCGCTGCTGGCTTCCTTTGCGCTGTTGTTGTTTGGCCTGGACTGGTTTGTGGTCGGTGCCGGCCTGGTCTTGTTGCTGCGGGCGGTGCAACTGCCTCTGGTGGCCACCATAGTGGCGGCCCGTTATCCACAGCAGCGGATCCAGGCCCTGGCCAGCAACGCGGTCTGGCGTGACATGGGCGCAGGACTGGGCCCCTTGCTAGCCGGTTGGCTGGTACCCATGCTGCCCGGAGCCTGGCTTTATGGCGGCGCGGCCCTGGCCCTGGCGCTCAGTGCGCTGGCCTGTCTGAACCGGGGAAAAACCCCGAGGCGGCATTGATCCTGCGGGAATGCAGCGCAATAAAAAGGGCCCCGAGGGGCCCTTTTTATTGGCGGGTGCGCGATTGCCCACACCTAGGGATTCACTTCCCTTGCTCGCGCTCTATGGCGCGCCAGCCGATGTCCCGGCGGCAGAAGACCCCTTGCCACTTGACCCGATCGGCCAGCTGGTAGGCGCGGGCCTGAGCCTCGGCCACCGTCTGACCCAGCGCCGTGGCGCAGAGTACCCGGCCACCGCTGGTGACCACGGTATCGCCTGCAAAGCGGGTGCCGCCGTGGAACAGTTTCTCACCGGCGCACTCTTCGCTCGGCAACCCGCTGATGGGCAAGTCCCTGGCGTAGTCACCGGGATAGCCGCCAGCGGCCAGCACCACACCGATGGCCGCGCGGGTATCATAACGGGCCTCTTTACCCTCCAGCTCCCCATGGCAGGCGGCCAGGCAGAGCTCAACCAGGTCGGACTGCATGCGCAGCATGATGGGTTGGGTCTCGGGGTCGCCGAAGCGGCAGTTGAACTCGATCACCTTGGGATTGCCCTGGGGGTCAATCATCAGGCCCGCATAGAGGAAGCCTGAGTAGCGATTGCCTTCTGCGGCCATGCCACGCACGGTCGGCATGATCACCTGCTCCATGGCACGCTGGTGCACGAGATCCGTGACCACGGGGGCGGGGGAATAAGCCCCCATGCCACCGGTGTTGGGGCCGGTATCCTTTTCGCCGACCCGTTTGTGATCCTGACTGGTGGCCATGGGCAGCACCTGCTCACCATCGACCATGACGATGAAGCTGGCCTCCTCGCCGGTGAGGAACTCCTCGATCACCACCCGGGCGCCGGCGTCACCGAAGGCATTGCCGGAGAGCATGTCCTGCACCGCGTCTTCGGCCTCTTGCAGGGTCATGGCCACTATCACCCCTTTGCCGGCAGCCAGGCCATCGGCCTTGATGACGATAGGAGCGCCTTGGGCGCGCAGATACGCGAGGGCGGGTTCCACTTCGGTGAAGTTCTGGTAGGCGGCAGTCGGGATATGGTGACGAGCCAGGAAGTCCTTGGTGAAGGCCTTGGAGCCTTCGAGCTGGGCGGCGGCAGCGGTCGGGCCGAAGATGGTCTGACCCTCGGCACGAAACGCATCCACCACTCCCTTCACCAGGGGGGCCTCCGGACCCACTATGGTCAGCCCAATCTGCTGTTCCTTGGCAAAGGCCAGCAAGGCGGGGATGTCGGTGGCCTCGATGGCGACGTTCTCGATACCGGGCTCAAGCTGGGTGCCGGCATTGCCCGGCGCCACGAACACCTGAGTGACCCGCGGGGACTGTTTGGCCTTCCAGGCCAGGGCGTGTTCACGACCGCCGTTACCAATTACCAATACTTTCATCGTCTGGGCTCTCCCATAGGAATAACGATTACGGATCTGAAGAGGGCTGCCTGGGCAGCCCTCAATGAATGATCAGTGGCGGAAGTGGCGCATGCCGGTGAACACCATGCACATGCCGTGTTCGTCGGCGGCGGCTATCACCTCGTTGTCGCGCATGGAACCACCCGGCTGAATGACGCAGGCGATGCCGGCGGCGGCAGCGGCATCGATGCCATCGCGGAACGGGAAGAAGGCATCGGAAGCCATGACGGAACCCGCCACCACCAGCCCTTCATCCTCGGCCTTGATGCCAGCTATCTTGGCGGAGTAGACCCGGCTCATCTGGCCTGCACCGACCCCTATGGTCTGGCCAGCTTTGGCGTAGACGATGGCGTTGGATTTGACGAACTTGGCCACCTTCCAGCAGAACAGCAGGTCTTTGAGCTCAGCCTCGGTCGGCTGGCGCTTGCTGACCACGGTCAGGTCACCCAGGCTCACCATGCCATGGTCGCGCTCTTGCACCAGCAGGCCGCCGTTGACACGCTTGAGATCGAAACCCTGAGCGGCAGCGGCCCACTGGCCACACTCGAGCAGGCGCACATTCTGCTTGGCGGCCACGGCGGAGCGGGCTTCCTCGCTGATGCTGGGGGCGATGATCACTTCCACAAACTGGCGGGCGACGATGGCGGCGGCGGTGGCGCCATCCAGCTCGCGGTTGAAGGCGATGATGCCCCCAAAGGCGGAGGTGGGATCGGTCTGGTAGGCGCGATCGTAGGCAGCGAACAGGTCGTCACCGATGGCGACACCGCAGGGATTGGCATGCTTGACGATGACACAAGCGGGCTCCGGGAACTCCTTCACGCACTCCAGGGCCGCATCGGTATCGGCGATGTTGTTGTAGGAGAGCGCCTTGCCTTGCAGTTGAATGGCGCTGGCCACTGAACCGGGGGCGGCCTGCTCTTCGGCGTAGAAGGCGGCAGCCTGATGGCTGTTTTCGCCGTAGCGCATATCCTGCTTCTTGATGAACTGAGCATTGAAGGTGCGCGGGAACTGGGACTCAGCGTCGCCCTCCTTGTTGTCGCCGTAGCTGGGCACCAGGGTGCCGAAGTAGTTGGCAATCATGCCATCGTAGGCGGCGGTGTGCTCGAAGGCGGCAATGGCGAGATCGAAGCGGGTGGCCAGCGTCAGGCTGTTGTCGTTGCCATCCATCTCGGCGATCACCCGGCCATAGTCGGCGGCCTTGACGACGATGGTGACATCTTTGTGGTTCTTGGCGGCGGAGCGCACCATGGTCGGGCCACCGATGTCGATGTTTTCGACCGCATCGGCGAGGGTGCAACCGGGCTTGGCGACGGTGGCGGCGAAGGGATAGAGGTTGACGACAACCATGTCGATGGGGGAGATGCCGTGCTGGGCCATGATGGCCTCATCCTGGCCGCGACGGCCGAGTACGCCGCCATGCACCTTGGGATGCAGGGTCTTGACGCGGCCATCCATCATCTCGGGGAAGCCGGTATAGTCGGACACTTCAGTCACCGGCAGGCCAGCCTCGGCCAGCAGCTTGGCGGTGCCGCCCGTCGAGAGCAGCGCCACACCACGCTCGTTGAGTGCCTTGGCAAATTCCAATATGCCGGTCTTGTCAGAAACACTCAGCAGTGCGCGGCGAATGGGCCTGGCTTGTTCCATCACTCTATCGTCCTCAGGGTGCGGGGACTTCCATGGCAGGCAGGCGATAAGCGCAAGATGACACAGAGCGTCCCCAAATAAATGGATGTGGGGGTATTTCGCAAATCACTCTTTGGGGCCATCTTGGCCAAGAGTGTTTTAGGAAATGCCCGCTTGGTGCGATGCTCTCTTGTGGGCGCGTATTCTACACAAAAATTGTGAGCCATGGTGGATTTTTTATTTCAGCAACCCCTTATGTGGCAAGGGGCTAAACGTTTTCCGCTGTCGGGATAGCAAACGTTTGTGATTTGAGTGGTTTAGGCCAGGAAGGGCACTCTGCCGGGGCGCTGGCGTGGCTTTTCAGGCCTTGGCTGGCAATTGCGGGACAAAGGCGGGATAGTAGCGATATTTGGTGTCAAATGGCTTTTGCTTGCTGAGCCAGGCTCAAGGGCGCAGGCCGCTGATGGTTGGGCAGAAGGAGGATGAATGTACCGGATTGGAGAGTTGGCCAAGGCCTGCAAGGTCAAGGCGGATACCCTGAGGTTTTACGAGAAGAGTGGTCTGATAGCACCCAGCATCCGCAACGAGTCAGGCTATCGGCTCTACAGTGAGCAAGACAGACGGCGGCTGGAGTTTATCATCCGCGCCAAGTCGGTCGGCTTCTCCCTGGCGGAGATTGGTGAGCTGCTCGATCTTGATACCCACAAGGCCGAGGTGACCTGTCAGGAGGTCAAGGCGGTGGCCGATGCCAAACTCGCCCAGGTGGAGGAGAAAATCGCCGAGCTGATGCGTTTTCGCCGCAATCTCAGCGAGCTGTCGGAGATCTGCTGCGGGGGGGCCCGTTCCGCCGAGCATTGCGCCATCCTGGAGGTGCTCGAGTCCGGCGCCGCGGGTCAGCATGAACATCATGCCCACGATTGACGAAAAAGGCCCAAGGAGTGGCGCCGCACACTGTTTGGTGACAAGATTGCCGGGTTTTTGAGCGGGCACCCCCTTGCCTCCCTATGGCGATGAGGGAGGGCCAGGTTCACACTCGCGATCCCCAAGGGGTAATGAAGGAGCCAAAGATGGCCAATGAGAGAGGAAAACTGCTCAACGTGGAAACGGAGCAGTCAGGTGGCGGTGGGCACTATGCCCATCAGCGTGGCGAGATCAAAGATAACCACTTGCAGGCGCTGCTCGGGGATCCGCTGTTTCGGGCCCGGGTCGAGCAAAACAAGAAAGGCAAAGGCAGTTACCAGCGCAAGGCCAAATATGGCAAGCGGTGGGAGCCCGGCCAACAGCGGATGATGCGCGTCTGCTGCTGAGCGGGTTTCTACCGATGAATGGGATAAGAGAAGGGCGCCGAGGCGCCCTTCTCTTTGGTGCTGACCAGATGGCATCAGCCCATCCCGGTGGCTACTCGTCCATAAAGAGTTCGAGCAACACATTGAGATAGCGGTGACCCAGCGCCGTCAGCTGCCAGTGATCCCCATGGTCATCGATCAGCTCCTTGCTGTGGGCGATGTCGAGCATGGTCTCAACCCGCTCAAGGGGCAGGCCGGTATAGGCCTCGAACTCCCACTTGGGCACGGGTTCGAACAGACGGAAGCGGTTCATGAAGTATTCGAGGGGCAGATCGGCCGCCTCGACCTGCCACTGGCTGTCGAGGTAGTCCCGCGCCGGATCAAGATACCCCTTGGGATGCTTGACCTTGGCACTGCGCAGCACTCTTTGCCCCACGAGATCGGTCACCTTGCCGTGGGCGCCACAGCCGATGCCCAGATAGTCGCCAAACCGCCAGTAGTTGAGATTGTGGTGGCACTGGTAACCCTCCTTGGCGTAAGCCGAGATCTCGTACTGGCGGTAACCCTGGGCGGTGAGCAGTGCATGGCCCCGTTCGTAGATGTCCCAGAGAATGTCGTCATCGGGCAGGGTCGGCGGCTTGGAGGCGAAGGCCGTGTTCGGCTCTATGGTGAGCTGATACCAGGAGAGATGCGGCGGCGCGCAGTCGATGGCCTGCTGCACGTCATAGAGGGCGTCGTCCAGGCTCTGATCCGGCAGGCCGTGCATCAAGTCCAGATTGAAGGTGGGCAGCGCGATGGCCTGAGCCAGGGCGGCGGCCTTGCGGGCCTCCTCCGGGCCATGAATGCGGCCGAGACGGGTCAGCTTCTCCTGCTGGAAACTCTGCACCCCGATGGAGATGCGGTTGATGCCAGCCTGCTTGAAACCCGCGAATTTGTCCGCCTCGACGGTGCCCGGGTTGGCCTCCATGGTGATCTCGCAGTTTTCCATCAGCACAATCCGTGCCCGGACCCCGTCCAGCAAGGCGTGCATCGCCTCGACGGAGAGCATGCTGGGGGTGCCGCCACCGATGAAGATGGAGTGCAGCGCCCGGCCCTGGGCCCACTTCAGCTCCCCATCCAGATCCTCGAGCAGGGCGGCCACATATTCCATGTGGGGCAGCTCACCCTTCTGGGCGTGGGAGTTGAAGTCGCAATAGGGGCACTTCTGGACGCACCAGGGCACATGAATATAGAGGGAGAGGGGCGGCAGTTGCAGCATGGGATTATCCAGGGATCCAGTGAGGGGCCTGAGCCCCAGTGTAAGACAGGGTGGGGGACAAGGGGGCGTTGGCAGTGCGAATGACGCGAGCCGGGCAATGAAACGGGGGCCTGGGCCCCCGTATCGACCATGACACAGCTGGCATCAGTGTGCGGCGAGGGCAGCTTTGAGCTTGGCGAGCGCCTGACCACGATGGCTGAGCTGGTTCTTGAGCTCGCTTGGCATCTGGGCGGCGGTGCAATCGTGATCCGGCACGAAGAAGACGGGGTCATAGCCAAAGCCGTGTTCACCACGGGGGGCATCAATGATGAGGCCCTCCCAGCTTGCCTGGCAGATGATGGGGGTCGGGTCATCGGCGTGGCGCATATAGACCAGCACGCACCAGAAGCGAGCGCTCTTGAGGTAGTCGGGGGCACCGTTGAGTTCCGCCAACAGCTTGTCCAGATTGGCTCTGTCGCTGGCTCCTGCCCCTGCGAAGCGGGCCGAGTAGACGCCGGGGCGTCCATGCAACAGATCCACTTCCAGGCCTGAGTCATCGGCCACGGCTGGCAAGCCGGTGAGGCGAGCGGCATGACGGGCCTTGATGATGGCGTTTTCGACGAAGGTGGTGCCGGTCTCATCGGCATCTGGCACGGCAAACTCGCTCTGGGGGATCACCTGGATCTTCATATCGGCCAACATGGCGGCCAATTCCTTGACCTTCTTCTGATTCCCTGTTGCCAGGACAAGCTTGTTCATCGTACACCTCCGCAAAAATAACCTGCGCATTCTACGGGCAGGACCTCGCCAGTCAAAGCGGCAATTACCGAGTTTGCGCCGCCTGGCTGCAAAGAAGGAGCAAGATGGGAGGGAGAGGGGGTAGGAAGTGGCGCCATGAGCGGATCACCTATGCCCGATGGGAGTCCAGGCAAGGGGCCGGGGGCCATCGAGGAGGTCAGCTACAGCGTCAGGGTATCGGGTTCTAGCAGGGTGAGCTCACCGCCATAGACGGCGCCGGTGTCTATCCAGCAGAGGTTGCCATGACGCAGCCAGCCATGCTCAAGCGGGGTATGGCCCATCACCACCAGACTGACATTGGCTATCCACTGTGGCGGCTGGTTGAGATCGCGCTGCAAACGTTGGAGGCGACTGCGCTCCCACAGCATGTCTCGCCGGTGGCGGGTCATAAAGGTCGCATCGAGCTTGGCCCAGTCATGGCTGACGGGATCGGCATGGACCAGGCCAATGCGCCGCCCCAGGGCCGTGGTGAGGGTCAGCGCCAGGGGCAATCGGGCCAACTGCGGCAGCCGCCCCCTTATCTCGTCTTGGGCGGCGGGGCTCAACTCATCAAACCAGTCGCCGCCATTGCGGCGCCAGCGAGCCCGCTCCTGGGCGTGGTGTCTGGTGCGACCAGCACCGACTAGCCCCTCAGGGGTGAGGGCGTCGAGCAGCATGGCCTCATGGTTGCCGAGTACGGCATGAAACCAGGGCTGGTCGAGCAGGGCCAGACAACCTGGGCTATCCGGCCCTCGGTCGATGAGATCCCCCACGGAGCAGAGTCTGTCTCCTGCCGCCGGATCGAAGGCGAGCCGGGCCAGGGCCGCCTGCAGCTGCCCCAGGCAACCATGGAGATCGCCGACGATCAGGGTGCGACCCGGGACAGTGATATGGGGGGGCATGAGGCCTCCAGCAGGTTAAGGGGGCTTGGGTTACTATCGGTCAGCAGGGGACGCTGGGCAAGGGGGATGTTTTTTCCTATTTGGAATAACATAAGTGAGTAAATACCATTTCTGTTCATTTCACTGAGCCAGTAGACTGCCGCCCCACTCTAGTTCAGCTTTGGCCTTTTTCTGGTCCGTATTGAGGTAAGTCATGCCCCTGATCCTGTTACTCGTGCTGCTGGTGTTGTTCAGCCCCCTGGCCATCGACATCTATCTGCCCGCTATCCCGCAGATGGCCGAGCAGTTGGGGGCCGAGGTGACCCTGATGCAGGGCACCATCACCTGGTTCCTGTTCAGCATGGGCTTGGGCCAACTGCTGGTGGGCCCGCTGGCCGATCGTTATGGTCGCAAGCCGATCGCCCTGTGTGGCGTCGTGCTCTATGGCCTGAGCGCCCTGGCCGCCGGCTTTGCCGCCAGCCTGGGTGAGCTGATGCTGGCCCGGGTGCTGCAAGGCTTCGGCGCCTGCGCCACGTCAGTTGCCGCCTTCTCCGTGGTGCGTGACAGCTATGGCCCCAAGAAGAGCGGCCAGATGATCTCCTACCTCAATGGCGCCATCTGCTTCATCCCGGCGCTGGCCCCTCTGCTCGGTGGCTGGCTGACGGCCCAGGCGGGTTGGTCTGCCAACTTCTGGTTCATGGCCGGTTATGCGGCCCTGGTGGGTGGCTGGCTGATGTGGCGCATGCCGGAGACCCGCCCCGATGAGACCCACAGTGAGGGCACCCTGATCAGCTGGGATCGTTACAGTCCGGTACTGCGCTCTCCCAGCTTCTTGTTCAATGCCAGCCTCTGCATGTTGGCGATGGCGGTGATCCTGGCCTATGTCACCGCGGCGCCTGTGCAGTTGATGGTCAAGCTGGGGCTGGACATGGATGGCTTCAGCCGCTGGTTTGCCGCCAATGCGGTGCTCAATATCGCGACCTGTTTCCTGGCACCCCGCTTCATCGCCTGGGTCGGGGCCAGACGTACCCTGCGCCTGGGGCTGCTGGTGATCTGCCTGTCTGCACTGGTGCTGACCCTGGTGCAAGATGTCCAGCATCCTCTGGCCATGATGGGGCCTGTCTTCCTCTCCAGCATCGGCTTTGCCATGGTGTTGGGGGCCGCCGCCGGCATGGCATTGGCTCCTTTTGGTCACTGTGCTGGCACGGCCGCCGCCTTGCTTGGGCTCTTCCAGATGAGCGGAGCGGGTGCCCTGGTGGGTATCACAGGGGCGCTGGTTGCGGATCCCCTCAACCAGTTGGCGTTGCACATGTGGTTATTGTTGCCGCCTCTGCTGATGCTGCTGACCCGGCGTGGGCGTAGCCTCTGCGCCAGTGCCTGAGTGTGATGGTGGTGATGTGCAAGACGGGGGCTCAGGCCCCCGTTTGCATAGCGGGTCCTCAAGGCGGATTTAGCCGCCACCCTGTCAGAAGCTGTCCGATCTCCAGACTTCACATGATGGGGCGAATGGTAGCGAGAGAGAGGGGGCGGTCGACCTGAATGTGCATTAATCATTCACAAAATCGTTTTTTGTTGATGTTTTGTATCAAGTAATCAAGATTGTTTAGGTTTTTTCATCCAATGGGTGAGAAAATATCATTGTGATACTCGTTTCCATTAACCAGCGTTAGGGTTATATTTCGCGCGTCTCTTGGCTCCCTTATTCATCATTGTACGAAGGGGGGCAAAGTGCTCTGTGATGGCAACGCTGCCATCTCTCCATTTTTTGAGGGTATGCACATGAACAAAGTACTGGTAGCCGGTATCCTGGGTCTGATGTTGACCGCCTGTGGTCAGAAAGAAGAAGCTGCACCTGCTGCGACTCCTGCCGCTGACGTTGCTGCCACCGTAGAAAAAGCCGCCAGCGAAGCTAGCGCCACTGTTGAGCAAGCCGCTGACAAAGCCGGTGAAGTGACCAAGCAAGCTGCTGCCGATGCAGGCGCTGCCGTAGAAAAGGCCGCCGACAAGGTTGAAGCCGCCGTGAGCGATGCCAAAGCCAACTAAGCGTGCTTTGATTGAAGAGACGGGCCCGGGGATCATCCCCGGGCCCGTTTTTATTGCGGTTATCTCGGTTGGCATCGGGCTTAGCGCGGCGCCCAGGCCGGATTAAGCAGGGCGGTCAGCACATGATCCTCCCAGCGGCCGTTGATCATCAGGTAGTCGCGGGCATATCCCTCTCGCTCGAAGCCAAGTCGAGCCAGCAGGGCGGCGCTGCGCAGGTTGGCGGGCATGTGACTGGCCATGATGCGATGCAGCCCCAGCTCGCCGAACAGATAATCTATCCCCCCTTGTACCACTTCCTGCATCAGACCCTGACCCTGATGGGCCTCATCCACCGAGTAGCCAAGATGGCAGGCCTGAAACATGCCTTGCACTATGTGGGTGAAGTTGCAGGTGGCGATGACCCGCTCACCACTGGCATCGAGTGCCACCAGGTTGACCGCCTGGCCTGCGAAGAACTGGCTGTAACTCTCTCGCAGCCGGGCAAACCAGCAACCCAGAGTATAGAAGTCAGGATCCCGTTTGGGCTCCCAGGGGGCCAGGTGCAGGCGATTTCGTTGATGGTAATCGAGCATCAGATCTGCCCGCTCCGGCGGCAATATGGTGAGCCGGGTACGAGGCGTCTCAAGATGAGGCAGCGCCATTACAGATCCCTCTGCTGTAGCCATTCATCCCGCAACAGGCCGTAGAGGGCGTGATCCACGACCCTGTCCCCCAACCGCTCGGCCCGGCGCACTATCCCCTCCAGACGCATGCCGAGCCGCTCGCACACCGCCCGGCTGGCTTCATTGTCGAGGGCGGCGCTGATCTCTGCCTTCTCCATGCCCATCTCCTCGAAGGCATGATGAATGAGGGCCTGACAGGCGCGGCCTATGATGCCGTTGCCCTGCCAGCGCTCCGCCAGCCAATAGCCCAGGGTGACCTTGCCCAGGCTCTGATCGATCCGGTTGTAACCAATGACACCGACCAGCTCCCCCTGATACTCGATAGCCGTGGTGAGCGAGTCGCCACGGGCGAAGCCTTCGATGGCATGGCGGATGAAGGTGGCCGTGTCATCGCGGCGCTGGATGAACGGCACCCAGGGCAACCATTGGGCGAGGTACTCCCGGTTCTGCTGACAGAGCCCATAGAGCTCGGTCGCCATGTCGGGTTGCAAGAAAGTCAGTGCCAGTTCGTCATCCAGTTGCCAGGTGAACATAGGGTCGTCCCTCGGTGCGTCTCTGCCGTGCGTTATGGTGCCTGCCAATGTAGCCAATTGGCTTACAGAGTGCCATGGCGAGCGTGCCCTTACCCCTTGAGGATCTCTCGCCGCCAAAGATGGGGGGCAAGGGAAACATATCGCTCATTCGCTGGCAGGAAATGCTGTCTGCCCTCGCTCTTGCTGCCCCTTGCTGGCCCTTCAGCAGATCCTGCTGCTCCTTTGTGCTGCGCTGTCAGTTCTGACAGGGCGCAATCTGCGACCGTCCCGCTAGCTTGGAGGCGCCGGGAGTGGCCCGGGATATCATCGACCTAAGGAAAGAAGAGATGAACAGAGTCTATTTGGCCGTTGCGCTGGCCTGTTGGGGTGGCGTCGCCCTGGCTGCCGATCAAGTCACCGTTGAGCAGGTTGCCGGTATGCAGGGCGCGCCGAGTGGCGCGGCGGGGGTGAGCGCACTGGCGGGTGAGGGGGAGTATCGTCAGGTCCGTGCCGTCACCCTGCCCAATGGTCAGCAACGGGTCCGCTATGAGCAGACCTGGCACGGCATCCCTGTCTGGGGTCAGGTGCTGGTGGCCGAGCAATCCCTCGGTGGCCAGATCAGCAAGCTGTCTGGTCAGATGCTCCGCCAGATCGATAACGATGTGGCGAGCCCGGCGGCGACACTCAGCCCGGCAGACGCGGCGGCCAAGGCGCGCGATGGCGCCAAGGGTAACAGTGAGCGGGTCAAGCTGTTCGTGGTGCAGGATGAGGCCGGGCAGGCCCGCCTGGTCTATCTGGTCTCCTGGCTGGCGGCGAGCGAGACACCGAGCCGTCCCTTCGTGATGGTCGATGCCCACACTGGCGCCGAACTCAAGCGCTGGGAGGGGATCAACCATCAGAACGCCAGTGGTCCGGGCGGCAACGCCAAGACCGGCAAGTACTTCTACGGCGCCGATTTCGGCCCTCTGATCGTCGATGCCAACTGCCGCATGAGCAGCACCAATGTCGATACCATCAACATGAATCACGCCACCTCGGGGGGCAGTGTGCATCAGTTCAGCTGCCCGGAAAACAGGGTCAAGGAGATCAACGGCGCCTTCTCCCCCCTCAATGATGCCCACTACTTCGGCAACGTGGTGTTCGACATGTACCGCAATTGGTACAACACGGCGCCGCTCAGCTTCAAGCTGAAGATGCGGGTTCACTATAGCCGCAACTATGAAAACGCCTTCTGGGACGGCAGCCAGATGACCTTTGGTGATGGTGCCACCACCTTCTATCCCCTGGTCAGCCTGGATGTGGCCGCTCACGAGGTGAGCCACGGCTTTACCGAACAGAACTCGGGGCTGGTCTATGCCAACCAGTCCGGCGGCATCAACGAGGCTTTCTCCGACATGGCGGGGGAGGCGGCCGAGCACTTCATGAAGGGCAGCAACGACTGGCTGGTGGGCGCGCAAATCTTCAAGGGCAACGGCTCCCTGCGCTACTTCGAGGATCCGACCCGGGATGGCAGCTCCATAGGTCACGCCAGTGACTATCGCAGCGGCATGGATGTGCACCACAGCTCCGGGGTCTACAACCGCGCCTTCTACCTGCTGGCGACCAGCAATGGCTGGAACACCCGCAAGGCGTTTGAGGTGTTCGTGCTGGCCAACCGCCTCTATTGGGGGCCCAACACCGATTACGATCAGGGCGCCTGTGGCGTGACCAAGGCGGCGACCGATCTGGGTTACAACCTGACCGACATCAGTCGCGCCTTCCAGACGGTCGGCGTCAATGCCAGCTGTGGTGGCACGCCGCCCTCAGGGGGCAATGTGCTGCAAAACGGCGTGGCCCTGACCGGTTTGACGGGGGCTCAGGGGGGCAAACTCAATTACACCATCGAGGTCCCGGCCGGCAAGAGCACGCTGGTGGTCGCCAGCAGTGGTGGCAGCGGGGATGCGGATCTCTATGTGAAGTTTGGTACTGTGCCGACCAGTACCAGCTATGATTGCCGTCCCTACCAGAGCGGCAACACCGAGACCTGTACCCTCAATGCGCCCAAGGCGGGAACCTGGCATGTGCAGTTGAGCGGCTTCAGTGCCTTCTCCGGGGTGAGCCTCAAGGCAAGCTATTGATAGAGTGACATTTTATTTCTGACGCATAGCAAGACCACCTCTTCATGAGGTGGTTTTTTTATCTCAGCTGTCGAGGCGACAAGGATGAGCGGCCGATTGCCGGGCTATTTACCCGCCCAGTGGCTGGCGAGCATGCGGGCGGCCTCGATCACTCTCTCCTTTTCCCGGTTGGGGCGCTTGCCGCTGCGCCAGGCCATCATCACATCCCAGTGATCCGGCGGCAGATCCGTCACATCGAGCTGCACCAGGCGGCCAAATTCCAGATCCCGCGCGATGGCCAGCGCCGGCATCAGGGTGATGAAGCCGTGCTCTAGCGCGAGCTCACGGGCTGCGCTGGCTGGCTGGATGGCGTGTAGCGGGCGGTTTACCTGGCGCAGCAGCCGCAGCTGGATCAGCAGCTCGTCGCACCCCGTGCCCCACTGCTGGGGGGCGAGCCGCTCGTTGGCAATGTCTTGCAGGGTCAGCCCCTGGCGTCCCGCCAAGGGATGGGTGGCACAGGCCACCGCGATGATGGGGGAGCGGTAGAGCAGTTCGAGCTGAATACCGGCGATGGCGGGGCACTTGAGGATGAAGCCCACATCCGTCTCTCCGGTCAACAGCTCCTGCATGATGATACCGGAGTGATCCGTGCTGCAGCGGATCTCGAAGCTCTCATCCACCAACTCCAGCAGCAGGGGACCGAATACCACAGTGGTGAGGGAGGGGAGGCAGGAGAGCCGAATGCGTGGCAGCAGGGGAGTGCCCTGCAAGGCGAGCTGGCCGGCCTCCAGGGCATTGAGGGCGGTGCTGACCGCGGGCAGAAACTGCTCGCAGGCGGCGGTGGGGGTGGCGCCGCGGCGGTGGCGGCGAAACAGCGGCTGGCCGAGGGCATGTTCCAGTACGGCGATGCGCTGACTCACCATGGGTTGTGACCAGCCCCGCACCGCGGCCGCCTTGCTGAAGCTGCCCCGGTTGACCACATCGAGCAGCAGTTGCAGATCATCGAGCGTCATAGCCATAAAAAATCCCGATATGAAATATAGCCAGTTGTCGGCTACCACTATATCTGGTGCCCTCGCAGAATAGCAGCATCAATTGGAGTCTGAGGTGGTTATGGTAGAGCGGGCGCGGCGGCGGGGACGCTGGTTTTTGGCATTGGATTCTCTGCTGGTGATCCTGGGATTCTTCGTGGTGATGCCCATGATAAGCCTGAGATTTGTCGATCAGCTTGGCTGGGCGGCGGGGGTGGTGGGTCTGGCGCTGGGTCTGCGTCAGCTGACCCAGCAGGGGTTGGGGATCTTTGGCGGTTCTCTGGCTGACCGCTTTGGTGCCAGGCCGCTGATCGTCGGCGGCATGCTGCTGCGGGCGGTGGGTTTTGCCAGCCTGGCCTATGCCGAGAGCGGTCTGGCGCTTATTGTCTCCTGCATCATCTCGGGTCTGGGCGGTTGCCTGTTCGATCCTCCGAGAGCGGCCCTGGTCATCAAGTTCACCCGGCCCCATCAGCGCGGACGCTACATCTCGCTGCTGATGATGCTGGAGAGTGCCGGTGCCGTGCTCGGCGCCCTGCTCGGCAGCTGGCTGCTCAATTTCGATTTCGAATATGTCTGTCTGCTGGGGGCTTGTCTGTTCGTCACTGCCGCCCTGTGCAACTGGCTCATTCTGCCCGCCTACAAGATCTCCTTGCGACCAACCCCCATCAAGACAGGGCTGGGCCGGGTGCTGGCGGACAAGGCATTTTGCCGGGTGGTGCTGATCCTGAGCGGCTACTACGCGCTCTGGGTGCAGGTGATGCTGATCTTTCCCATTCTGGTCAAGCAGATGGCGGGCAGCAGCACGGCGGTGGGCTGGATGTATAGCCTGGAGGCGGCGCTGTCGCTCGCCCTGCTCTATCCCCTGGCGCGCTACGGCGAGCGTCACTTCCGGCTGGAGACCCGGCTGCTGGCGGGCATGCTGCTGATGACCGCAGGCATAGGGCTGGTGGCGTTTGCCACCAGCCTGGAGGCGATTTTTGCGCTGCTGGCCTGTTTCTATCTCGGCATCATCATCGTGGAGCCGGCCCGGGAGACCTTGATGACCCGGTTGGCCCACCCGAGTGCGCGGGGCAGCTACATGGGCTTTAGTCGGCTAGGGTTGGCGTTGGGCGGCATGAGTGGTTACGTAGGAGGCGGCGCTTTGCATGACTATGCCAGCGCTCAGGGGCAGCCCTGGTTGCCCTGGCTGGTGCTGGGCAGCGTCGGCGTGGTGACCCTGCTGCTGCTCAGCCACTGTTTTGCCCGTCGTCCCGAACTGGCACAACTGCGCGCTTGAGTCCGATATAAAAAAACCGGCCGCTGATGCGGCCGGTTTGGTATCGAGAGCTGGCTTGACGCCAAATCCGGACTTAGAAGTTGTACTGCAGTGCGACACCAACGACGTCGTCAGAGACTTGGCCCAGGCTGCTGTAGCCATCGGAGCCATCTTCGTCGAGCAGGTTGATCTTGTAGTCAACATAGGCGTTGAAGTTGTCGGTGAAGTTGTACCAGGCACCCACACTGACGTACTCGGTCAGGGTGTCGTCGATATTGGCACCGCTGCGGTCATCCTTCACGTCGGTACGCAGGTAGGCGACGGACGGCTTGAATTTCGGGGTGACGCTGTACTGGGCAACGGCTTCATAACCGTCACTCTTCTCGGCATAGCCGCTCTGGCCATTCTTGCTGACGAAGATGTGATCCTGGCCATGAGCATAGGTGGCTGCCAGGTAGAGGTTACCGGCACTGTACTTGATACCGGCGCCATACAGCTGGGCATCGTCATCCCCACCGAAGGAGGCCAGCTCTTTCTGGTCACCAGTCTTGGTGGCCATGTTGTAGACGGCGCCCAGGGAGAGACCCATGTCGAAGTCATAGTTGGCGGACAGGGCATAACCCTCGTCGGAACCCTTCATCCACTTGCTGTCCTTGTCATTCCAAGGATCGTTCTTGCCAGTGAACTGGGCACCCAGGGTCATGCCCTGATAGGTATAGATGTACTGGGCCAGGCCGTTGTTACGACCGGTACCGAACACGTCAGTGTCCTTGCCCAGGCCGTCACCACCCCATTCCGGCAGCACGTCGGTATAGTTGTTGACCGCTTTGGCGAACAGACCATCCTGACGGCCGTAGCTGAAGGCGCCGAAGCGATCGTTCTGGATACCCACGTAGCCGTAACGCAGCTCGTCGTTGTCAGAACCTGAGGTCGGCAGGTTGTATTCGGCGAAGGCGAAGGCTTTGGTTTCGTCATCGATGCGAGTCTCACCGGCGACGTGCAGACGCAGGTAGCTCTGATCGCCTTCCAGGGCGTCACTGCTGGTACCGTAGTACATACCTTGAACGCGACCACCAATATCCAGCTTGGTGCCGTCTTGATCATACAGGGTGGCAGCCTGGGCGGTACCGGCCAGCATCAGGCTGGAAACAGCCATGGTCAATGCAGTCTTTTTCATTGTCTATTCCTCTGGGGTAAGTACTCTCCAGGTCCCTCTAGGAGCCTGAATGATCGGTATTTTTCCGATATGGCAATTCTATGGGGGGCAAGCTTGACTGGAGCTGAAGCCGGAATCTTTTTGCATATTAAGGCATCATTTTTGTGACGCACAACGACAAAAAAGCGACCCGGAGGTCGCTCTTGATTAACGGGGGTGAGGCTATCAGAGCATCAGGCCACCGAAGAAGAAGCCCAGGGTCACGGCCATGGCGATAGTAGCCACACCCGGGATGAAGAAGGGGTGGTTGAACACCGCCTTGCCAATCCGGGTCGAACCTGTGTCATCCATCTCCACTGCCGCCAGCAGGGTCGGGTAGGTGGGCAGCACAAACAGGGCGCTCACGGCGGCAAAGGAGGCGATGGCGGTCAGCGGGCTGACGCCCAGCGCCAGGGCGGCAGGCATCAGTGCCTTGGTGGTGGCACCCTGGGAGTAGAGCAGCATGGAGGAGAAGAACAGCACCACGGCCAGCAGCCAGCTATAGCTGTTGAGCAGATCGCCCGCCACGAGCTGGATAGTGTCCATGTTGCCTTTCACGAAGACGTTACCCAACCAGGCGACACCCAGTACGCAGATGCAGGCTGACATACCGGATTTGAAGGTCGGCATGTTGGTGACCTGAGTCGCGTCCAGCTTGCAGACCAGGGTCATGATGGTGGCGGCGGCGAGCATGATGCCCATGATGGCGCCATCACGGGGGATGGGCGGATGGGCAATCAAGCCAACATTGCTCGAAATGGCCGTGGCATAGGCCATGACGGCGACGATGGCGGCGACGAAGATGCCGACCGAGAGTTTGGCATAGGGTTTGAGCTCGACCTGGCTGGTGCCGCGCAGCTTGATCAGACCCTTGGCCTTGCGCTCCAGATAGACTTCATCTTGATCCAGCGGCTTGCCCATCATGTTGGCGACGAAGGCGCCGACCATGCAGGCGAGGAAGCTGGACGGAATGCAGATGGCCAGCAGGGTCAAGTAATCGACACCAAAAGGCTCCAACATCCCGGAGAAGGCGACCACGGCTGCCGAAATGGGCGAGGCGGTGATGGCGATCTGGGAGGCGATAACCGCGATGGAGAGCGGACGGGAGGGGCGAATGCCTTGCTCCTTGGCCACCTCGGCGATGACCGGCAAGGTGGAGAAGGCAGTGTGGCCTGTCCCGGCGAGCATGGTCATCAGGTAGGTGACGACAGGGGCGGCGAAGGTGATGTGCTTGGGATTCTTGCGCAGCGCCTTCTCGGCCAGGGAGACCAGATAATCCATGCCGCCAGCCAGTTGCATACAGGCGATGGCACAGATCACGGACGCGATGATCATGATCACGTCCCAGGGAATATAACTGACCAGCTGGTCGCTTGGGATCTCCATGCCCAGACCCCAGGTCAATACCAGCACCCCCAGGCCACCGGCGAAGCCGATGCCGATGCTGCCTATCCGGGCTCCCAGATAGATAGCGGCGAGTACGACGGCTAACTCGATTCCAATCATAGTGAACACTCCATTATTTTTAGTTTTTAAGAATCGTTTTGGCACAAAGCCATTTCCCGATGGGCTGGCGGCAAGCAAGCGGGTCGGGAAATGGCTTTAAGGGCCGGGAGTGATCCCGGCCCTGGCTCGCTTATACGGCGGCGCTGCGCGCGAAGCGCTTGGCCTTGTATTGCGGGTTCATCAGGTTTTCGATAGAGAGGATCTCGTCGAGCTGCTCGGCGGTCAGCAGACCGCGTTCCAGCACGACTTCACGGACGTTCTTGCCGGTTTGGGCGCAGATCTTGCCGACAATGTCCCCCTCGTGGTGACCGATGAAGGGGTTGAGGTAGGTCACGATACCGATGGAGTTGAGCACATGGTTCATGCAGATCTCCGGGTTGGCGGTGATCCCTTCCACACACTTCTCGCGCAGGGAGATACAAGCATTCTTCATCAGGCTCAAGGATTCGAACATGGCCTGACCTATCACGGGTTCCATCACGTTCAGCTGCAGCTGACCGGCTTCTGAGGCGAAGGTGATAGTGATGTCGTTGCCAAACACCTTGAAGCACGCCTGGTTGACCACTTCCGGGATGACCGGGTTGACCTTGGCTGGCATGATGGAGGAGCCCGCCTGCATCTCCGGCAGGTTGATCTCTTTGAGGGCGGTGCGTGGGCCGGAAGAGAGCAAGCGCAGATCGTTACAGATCTTGGAGAGCTTCATGGCCAGGCGTTTGATGGCGCTGTGCAGCATCACATAAGCGCCGCAATCCGAGGTGGCTTCGATCAGATCTTCTGCCGGCACATAGGCGCGACCGGTGATCTCGGCCAGACGCTGGATGGCCAGGGCAGAATACTCGGGCGGGGTGTTCAGGCCGGTACCGATGGCGGTGGCGCCCAGGTTCACTTCCAGCAGCAGCTCCTGGCAACGCTTGATGGACTTGATCTCTTCCCGCAGGGTCACGGCAAAGGCATGGAACTCCTGACCCAGGGTCATGGGCACCGCATCTTGCAACTGGGTGCGTCCCATCTTGAGCACAGAGCTGAACTCCTTGGCCTTGGCGTCGAAGGCGGTGATCAGATCGTCCAGGGCATCCAGGGTGGTGTCGGTGCTGTTGACCACGGCGACGCGGAAACCGGTCGGGTAGGCATCGTTGGTGGATTGGCACTTGTTGACGTGGTCGTTGGGGTTGATGACGTCGTAGCGACCCTTCTCCAGCCCCATGATCTCCAGGGCTATGTTGGCCAGTACTTCGTTGGTATTCATGTTGACCGAGGTTCCGGCGCCGCCTTGGTAGACATCGACAGGGAACTGATCGAAACACTTGCCGGTGTTGAGCATCAGATCGCAGGCTTCGACGATCTTGTCGGCAATTTCGGGGGGCATGGTGCCCAGTTCGCCGTTGGCCAGGGCCGCTGCCTTCTTGGTCAGCACCATGCCACGGACAAACTCAGGGACATCAGAAATTTTCTGAGTGCTCAGCTTGAAGTTCTCGACCGCCCGCAGGGTGTGGACGCCGTAATAGAGCTCGTTGGAAACTTCTTTGGTGCCCAGCAGATCTTCTTCAATGCGGACGTTTATGATGTCGCTCATTGTAATGCCTCAGAAATCAAATAAATGGAAATGATCCTCACCGAGTGGTCGCGAGTTCCTTGCGCACAGCTCATCCTGAAGCACCACACATCGAGTGGGGCGGTAGGGAATAATTCCCCGTTAACTGTCAGGGATCTTACCTCAATGGGGGTACCCCATGTTAGATGTAGATCACTAAATTTGAGGGATTCCCAAATTTTTTGCGACGATTAAACATATGTTGCAAATGACCCAATTACTGTGACAGAACAAGGGACTCACGCCCAGCCATCTCAGGGAAAATATTCCCTAAAATCACGGCTGGATCGCGCTTTGCCTTGAAAAAGCCGATAGCTCCCCCATCTAGTAGAGAGGAATGCCGCCTCCTGCCCTGGCCGGATGGAGAGGCGAGCGCCAGTCAGACTGGCCACCACATCAAGCCGTACTGAGGTCAATATGGGTAAGTTATTTTTGTTATTTGTCGGCCTGTCTCTGCTCGAACTGACCGTCATGATCCAGGTGGGTACCGTCATCGGTGCTCTGCCAACCGTGATCCTCATCGTGCTGACGGCCATGCTGGGCAGTTCGCTGGTGCGTCGCCAGGGGCTCAAGACCCTGATGGAAGCCCAACAGCGGATGCAGGTCGGCGAGATGCCGGCCCGTGAGCTGATGGGGGGCATGATGCTGGCCCTGGCTGGTCTGCTGTTGATCGTCCCGGGCTTTGTCACCGACCTGCTGGGTCTGTTGCTGCTTCTGCCGCCGCTGCGCAGCCGTCTGGCCGACAGACTGGTCAAGGGGGTCAGGGTGCAAGGGGCCATGGGAGGCTTCCAGTCTCAGGGGCCTTACTCCCCATCGTCCCCGCTGCGCGATGAGTCCAGCACCATCATAGAGGGTGAGTTCGAGCGCAAGGACAAGGAGTAATCTCAGCGGCCACGTCGGTCGGCGCCAGCAGTGGCGAAGAGAGAAACCTGAAGGGGCCGCAGCAAGCGGCCCTTTTGTTGCCTGCTACCCGGCCTCTGAGGGGGGCTGCTGCGGGTTGATGGGGAGAAGGCGGCGCCGCTGCTCAGGGACGCCCTTGATGGCAGAGTTGTTCGAAGCGATGGCGGGCATAGAGCCAGGCCAGGCTGCCCGCCGCCAGATTGGCGATGAGTATCCCCAGATAGATGCCCTCTTCCCCGCCCAGCCTGGCGCCGATCCAGGCCCCGGGCAGCAAGAAGCCAAACAGTCGCAGGCCATTGAACAGAAATGAGATGCTGGAGGCGCGCACCCCGTTCAATGCCGAGGCCAGCAGCATCACCATCCCCTGAAAACCATACCCGATGGGTACCAGGTGCAGGTAGAGCACGATCAGGCGGCTCACCTGGGGATGGTCGCTGAACAGGCTGGCAATCAGCGGGGCCAGCAGCCAGGTCAGCCCATAGATGGCGAGCTGAAACAGCAAGGCAAAACGCATGCAGAGCTGCAAGGCCGCCCTGGCCCGTGCCGGATTGCCTGCCCCGCAGTTCTGGGAAACAAAGGGGGCCAGCACCGAGGAGAGCGCCATCATGACGATGAGCAGCAGTGCCTCAACCCGGGACGCGGCCCCATAGGCGGCGACCACCTCGGTACCAAGGCCTGCGAAGATGACCATCAGCATGGCGTTGGCCAGGGGGTTGAGCATATTGGTGAAGGAGGCGGGTACAGCCACATGCAACAGGGCGCGCCAATGGGCCAGCAGGCGCTGGCGTGGGGAGAGCCGCCAACGTAGCAGCCCCTCCCTGTGGCGCAATATATAGAGGCTGACCAGCATGGCCATCAACCAGGAGACGGAGGTGGCGATGGCGGCGCCACTGATACCCCACTCGGGAAAGGGACCTATGCCGAAGATGAGCAAAGGATCCAGCACGCCATTGACCAGCCCGGCGACCGCCATCACCAGACTCGGCGTCTTGGTGTCCCCGGTGGCGCGGATGGCGGCATTGCCGACCATGGGCAGCACCAGCATGGGTACCGTCAGATACCAGATCAGCATGTAGTCGTGGATGAGGGCGATCAGGGCCTCGCTTGCCCCCAGCAGACGAAACAGCGGGTCTATGGTGAGGGCACCCAGCAGGGAGAGCAGGGTGACCAGCAGCACCGCGAGAAACAGACTGTCGGTGACCAGGTGAGCGGCCTCTTCATGCTTGCCCTGACCCAGGGTGTGGCCAATCACGGCCGAGAGCCCGGCCCCGAGTCCCATGGCGAGCGAGGTGACCACGAAGGTCACCGGGAAGGTAAAGCTGATAGCGGCCAGCGCCTGGGTGCCCAGCATGCCGATGAAGAAGGTATCGACCAGATTGAATGCCAGTATGGCGATGATGCCGAGGATCATGGGCCCTGTCATGCGCAGCAATACGGCGGGCATGGGGGCAGTCAGCATGGGATTGGGTCGGGTCAAGGGCAAGTCTCTTCACGGCTGGAAACTGATCTCTGGTTTGCCGAAAGACAAACTCGGAACCATGGCGGGCATGGCGATCCATCGAAGATATTCATGGTACGTGAAAAACTTTTTTTTGTATCCGCCCTTGAAGGGGAGAGATAAGTGCCCCACATCTGGGTCATATGCAATTTGGCCAGGAATGGCCATTCCTCAAGTAACAAAGTGACTCATTTTGGGAGAGTTATCGATGAAAATTCGTCCACTGCACGACCGCGTCATCATTAAGCGCATCGAAGCTGAAGCTAAATCCGCTGGCGGTATCGTCCTGACTGGTACTGCGGCTCAGAAGTCCACCCGTGGTGAGGTTCTGGCCGTGGGGACTGGTCGAATTCTGGATAATGGCGAAGTGAAGGCGCTCGCTGTCAAGGTCGGCGACAAGGTGATCTTCAACGAAGGTTACGGCGTCAAGAGCGAGAAGCTGGATGGTCAGGAAGTGTTGATCCTGTCCGAGACCGACATCCTGGCGATCGTCGAAGCGTAATTTTTCCTTCCCCCGAATTGACTAAAGGATTCAAGAATCATGGCAGCTAAAGACGTTAAATTTGGCAACGAAGCCCGCATCAAAATGCTGGAAGGCGTGAACATCCTGGCCGACGCCGTCAAAGTGACCCTGGGCCCGAAAGGCCGCAACGTGGTGCTGGACAAGTCCTTCGGCGCCCCGACCATCACCAAGGATGGCGTCTCCGTTGCGCGCGAAATCGAGCTGGAAGACAAATTCCAGAACATGGGCGCCCAGATGGTCAAGGAAGTCGCTTCCAAGGCCAACGACGCCGCCGGTGACGGTACTACCACTGCTACCGTACTGGCTCAAGCCATCGTCAACGAAGGCCTGAAAGCCGTCGCCGCGGGCATGAACCCGATGGACCTGAAGCGTGGTATCGACAAAGCCGTTGTGGCGGCCGTTGCCGAGCTGCAGTCCCTGTCCCAGCCTTGCGCCGACAGCAATGCCATCGCTCAGGTGGGTACCATCTCCGCCAACTCCGACGAGAAAGTGGGGGCACTGATCGCCGAAGCCATGGACAAAGTCGGCCGTGATGGCGTCATCACCGTTGAAGACGGTCAGGGCCTGGAAGACGAGCTGGCAGTGGTTGAAGGTATGCAGTTCGACCGCGGCTACCTCTCCCCTTACTTCGTCAACAAGCCGGAAACCGGCGCCGTCGAGCTGGACGATCCCTTCATCCTGCTGGTCGACAAGAAAGTCTCCAACATCCGCGAAATGCTGCCGGTGCTGGAAGGCGTTGCCAAGGCGGGTAAACCGCTGCTGATCGTTGCCGAAGACGTAGAGGGCGAAGCCCTGGCGACCCTGGTGGTCAACACCATGCGCGGTATCGTGAAAGTGGCTGCCGTCAAGGCGCCTGGTTTCGGTGACCGTCGCAAGGCCATGCTGCAAGATATCGCCATCCTGACCGGCGGTACCGTCATCTCCGAAGAGGTGGGCATGGAGCTGGAAAAAGCGACCCTGGAAGACCTGGGCCGTGCCAAGCGCATCGTCATCACCAAAGAGAACACCACCATCATCGACGGTGTGGGTGATGCAAACCTGATCGAGAGCCGTGTTGCTCAGATCCGTCAGCAGATCGAAGAGACCTCTTCCGATTACGACCGTGAGAAGCTGCAAGAGCGCGTAGCCAAATTGGCTGGCGGCGTTGCCGTTATCAAAGTCGGTGCTGCCACCGAAGTTGAGATGAAAGAGAAGAAAGCCCGGGTTGACGATGCCCTGCACGCCACTCGCGCTGCGGTAGAAGAAGGCGTGGTTGCCGGTGGTGGTGTTGCACTGGTGCGCGTTGCGGCCAAACTGGCTGGTCTGCGTGGCGACAACGAAGATCAGAACGTGGGTATCAAGGTTGCACTGCGCGCCATGGAAGCCCCGCTGCGTCAGATCGTCATCAACGCCGGTGAAGAAGCCTCCGTCATTGCCAACGCCGTGAAGAATGGTGAAGGCAACTTCGGCTACAACGCCTACACCGAGCAGTACGGTGACATGCTGGCCATGGGCATCCTGGATCCGACCAAGGTGACTCGTTCCGCCCTGCAGTTTGCCTCTTCCATCGCCGGCCTGATGATCACCACTGAGTGCATGATCACTGACCTGCCGAAGAAAGATGGCCCGGCCATGCCTGATATGGGCGGCATGGGTGGCATGGGCGGCATGATGTAATCTCGCTCTCGTCATTAAACGGCTCGCATTGGCGGGCCGTTTTTTTTAAGGCGGCTAAACTGGACGTATTGATAATAAAATCATTGGTGTATCTATGATCAAAATTGGCTTTATCCCCCTTCTCTTCTGCCTCGCGGGCCCGGCCCTGGCCTTGGAGGCGCCACAAGGCCCCGTGATATTGACCGTCTCCGGCAATGTGGATGCCGAAGGGGCACAAGCTGGCAAGGTGGAGCTGGACCTCGCACTCATTCAGTCCCTGCCACAACACGAAATAGTCACCAGCAATCCCTGGGTCGACAAGCCTCATCACTACAGGGGCCCCAAGGTGGCCGATCTGCTCGCAGCACTTGATGCCAAAGGCAAGACCATCACCCTGACCGCCCTCAACAGTTTTCAGATCAAGGTGGACTGGGAGAAGGTAAAGCAATATGACCCCATTCTGGCCTGGCAGGACGATGGCATCACCATGCGGGTACGTGACAAGGGGCCCCTTTGGTTTATCCTACCCTTGGATCAATATCCGGAACTCAAGCAGTCTGCCTACACCGACATGATGATCTGGCAATTGAGCGCCCTAGATATTCAGAACTGACAAGGTGGGAGTCCGGGTGAAAAGAAAGAGTTGGCCACTGTTGCTCATTCTCTATATTTCCATCCTCTCATTCACGGGGAGCACCCTCTATTGCCTGGTGCAGATCCAGAATGCGACCCGGGTCATGGAGAAGTATACCTACGACGTCTCCTGGGCCCTGATGCAGTTGCAGCTGGAGTTGGGGCGTTTCCTCAACTCGGTCGAGCTCTACCACTATGGCGGCATAGACCACGACACCCTGATGCTGCGTTATGACATCTTGTGGAGCCGCACCCCGGTATTGTTGAGTGGGCAGCTGCGCGAGAGCCTGCATGACAAGCAGAAAGCCTTGCGCCTGGTACAACTCATCGAGAGTACGATCCGTGAACTCGAACCCCGCATTTCGGCCCTCAAGGCAGGTAATGGCGACTATCAGCAGATCATGATGCGGTTATCACCCCTGCAAGAACCGCTCTCTTATTCCCTCGCCTCCGTGATGCAACAGAACATCAAGGTATACACCAGTAACGACCAGCGTTTCGGTACCTTGCGCAACTCTCTGCTGCTCATGGTCAGCGGCTTGCTGGTATCGGTGATCATGCTCAGCGTGTTGCTGATCCGTGAGGGGCGGCGCCACTATCGGGAGGCTCGCTTCGACCCGCTCACTGGCCTCTCCAATCGCCTCGCCCTGCTGGAACAGATGGAGGAGTGCGTTACCCGGGAACAGCCCTTTGGCCTGGTGCTGATCGATATCAACGAGTTTCGCGACATCAACAGCAAGTTTGGCTACAACATTGGCGATCTTCTGCTGCAAGAGTTGGCCCGGCGTCTCGATACGCTCTGTAATGACAGTGAATGGGCTGCCCGTTTGGTGGGGGATCAATTCGCCATCATCCAGAAGGACAGCAGCGATCTCAAACAGGTGCGAGAGCTGGTCGCCCGCGTGCTGTATGCCGTCAAGCAGGATATCCCCCTGGATCACTACCCATTTAGGCTGGAGGTGGGGATAGGCATCGCCTTCTACCCCATGGATAGCGAGGAGACTCAGGATCTGCTGAGCCGGGCCGAGCAGGCGCTGTTCCACAGCCGCAAGACCCATGTGCCCTATGTCATCTACGACAAATCACTGCAAAATGAGACGGCGCGGCGTAAACACCTTGCCTCCGACATGGTGGTGGCGCTCGAACGCAATGCCCTCGAGCTTTATTATCAGCCCATCATCAATCTGGAGACCGGGCGCTGTGAAGCCGTTGAGGCCCTGCTGCGCTGGCGTCACCCTGAACTTGGTTTCATCCCGCCCAACGAGTTGATCCAGGTTGCCGAAGAGTTCCAGCTGTCTGAAAAATTGGGGGGCTGGGTGCTCAATACCGCGTGCGCCCAGCTTTACCAATGGCAGCAACTGGGTCTTCTTGACCTGCAGATGTGCGTCAATATCTCCCCCGGAATGTATCAACGCAGCCTGCTCAAGCTGGTCGCCAAGGCCCTGATGGAGCATCGTATTTCTGCCGCTCATCTGGTATTGGAAGTGACGGAAGACACCACAATGCGCGAGGTGAAAAACTCGCTGCAACTGATGCAGGATCTGAGTCAGCAAGGGGTGCAGCTGGCGCTGGATGATTTTGGGACAGGCTACTCCTCCCTCAGTTACCTGCAGAAGCTGCCAGTGAACAAGGTGAAGATCGACCGATCCTTCATCCAGGGGATAGACAGCTCCACCGAGGCTTCGGAGCTGGTTGCCAATATTTGTCGACTCGGTTCCATGCTTGGCAAGACGCTGGTGTGCGAGGGGATTGAAACTCAGGCCCAGCTCGATGTGTTACGCGGGCTGACCGACATTCATCTTTATGGTCAGGGTTATCTGTTCAGCCGCCCGGCCCAGGCGGAGGCCGTGTATCAGACGCTGCTGGAGATGGAAGAGCGCTGGCTGGATGGCAAGGTACCAAGCAGAGCCTGTCACAGCTAAGCAGTTGTGACTCATGCTTTCGTCATCATGGCCGATAGCCAGAGGGCAGGAGGAATGCAAATGGAAATATCTGGTTCAACATCTTATGGCAGTGCCCTCATGGTCGCCAGCCTCGCCAAGAAGCAACAAGCTCAAGAGGGGGAAACCGCTCTGGCCCTGTTGCAGGGAGCCGCCGAATCGGCACAAGCCCCCAAGAGCACGGCAGGCAGCACCCTGGGTGGCAACATCAATATTCACGTATGATGCCAAGTAATAAAAAAGCCTCGGTCTGTTGACCGAGGTTTTTCTCGTTCTGGCGCTTTGCTGATGCAGATTAACCGGCGAAAGGCGCTGGTGCTTCAAACGTCATCCGCTCTCCGCTACGTGGATGGCTGATGGTCAGCATGGCCGCATGCAGGTAAAGATGGGGAGCCGCTGCCAGCGCCTCGGGGTGGGCATAGAGGTTGTCACCCAATATGGGATGCCCCAGTTCCAGCATGTGAACCCGCAACTGATGGGATCTGCCGGTGATGGGCATCAGCTTGATCAAGCTGTTGCCATTTTCCACTCTCAGCTTCTCCCACAGGGTCAAGGCATGGCGTCCCTCTTCGAAATCAACCTTCTGCTTGGGGCGGCTGGGCCAGTCCACACACAGGGGCAGATCAACTTGGCCCGAGTCCGCCTCCGGCTCGCCCCATACCCAGGCAAGATAGTGCTTCTCGGTCTCCCGCTCGCGAAACTGCCTGCTTAACTCGCGATGGGCATTGGGATTGAGGGGGATCACCAATACACCCGTGGTAGACATGTCGAGGCGATGGGCCGCGGCTGCCTTGGGGTGTTGCTGCTTCACCCTGTGCAAGACACTGTCTTCGTTTTCTGGGCCACGCCCCGGCACACTGAGCAGGCCGGTCGGCTTGTTGACCACCATGATGTCTTTATCCTTGAACAGGATATCGAGCCAGGGCTCCAGAGGCGGTGAGTATTCAAACATAAATGTCTCGCATCAGAAGGTGGGGGCAAGCCCCCATCAGTTATGGGTGACCACGATAAAGCGGATGGCATCCAGCTTGAGCTGGGTCTGGTCGATCAGGTGATGCAGCTCGGCCTGCAGGTCGCGCAGGTAGTCGAGTTCGCTGTCCCGCACATTGGGGTTGACGGCCTTGAGTGCTTCCAGCCTGTCCAGATCCTGTTGCAGAGTCTGCGCCATCTGGCCACGGGCCTCATCGACAATGGTCATTTTCAGCTGTTCGGCAATGGCTTGCCCCTTGCCGATCAGACCGTGGATCACCGGTTGCGAGGCGGTGACCAGCTTGCTGCCCAGATGACGATTGACCGGGGTCAGCTGGCGATTGAAAGCATCAAATGCCACCTTCTCTCCCAGATTTTGCCCGTTCTTGTCCATCAACAGCCGGATCGGCGTCGGTGGCATGAAACGGTAGAGCTGGGAATGGGCGGCAGATTCGGCCACAAAGATGAGTTCCAGCAAGATGGAGCCGATAGGGAGCGCTTTATTCTTGAGCAGCGCGACCGAGGTGGCGCCTATCTCCGATCCCAGAATCAGGTCGATACCGCCCCGCATGATGGGGTGATCCCAGGAGAGGAAGAACATATCGTCCCTGGACAGCGCCGTGTCTCTGTCAAAGGTAACCGTCATGCCGTCATGGGGCAGGCCCGGGAAGCTGGAGACCAGCATATGATCCCCCGGCGTCAGTACCAGGGCATTTTCACCGCGATCATCCTGATTGACGCCAATCTCATCGAACATCTTGAGGGCAAAAGAGATCATGGCGGTGTCGCCATCTTCTGCCGCCAGTCTGTCGGCCAGTTGCTGGGCAGCTTCCCCCCCGCAGGAGTGGATCTCCAGCAGGCGATCGCGACCTTGCTCCAGGCGAGCCTTGAGCGGTTCGTGCAGTTCCCGGGTCCGGGTGAGCAGATCGTCGAGCGCAGCTTGCTCTCCGCTGTTGGCGGCTAGCAGTTCGAACAGCTGATCGCGCACCGCTTCAAATACGGGGCGAGCGGTGGGGCAGGTCTGCTCGAACGCATCCATGCCATCGTGGTACCAGCGCAGCAGGGCCAGCTGGGCGCTACCTTCCAGATAAGGAACGTGGATTTCGACCGTATTTTGCTGACCGATGCGGTCGAGACGACCGATACGCTGCTCCAGCAAATCCGGGTTAAGGGGCAGATCAAATAGCACCAAGTGGCTGGCAAATTGGAAGTTGCGACCCTCGGAGCCTATTTCGGAACAGATCAGCACCTGAGCGCCACCATCTTGCTGGGCGAAATAGGCTGAGGCCTGATCCCGTTCCAGGATGGACATGCCTTCGTGGAAGACGGTCGCCCGTATTCCCTCGCGGGTACGCAGTGCCTCTTCCAGGGCGAGGGCTGTGCTCGCTTCGGAACAGATCACCAAGACTTTCTGCTGGCGGGCGCCGAGCAACAGCTCCAGCAACCAGGTGATGCGGGGATCAAACTGGGTCCAGCTGGCGCTGTCACCCTCGAACTGCTGATAGATTTTCTCGGGATAGAGATAACGCAGGGCACGGGCCTGCAGATCGCCACCGCTCCCCCCCATCATGCTCATGACCTTGATGGCAGTCTTGTACTGATCCGGTAACGGCATGGGGTAGACATTGAGATGGCGCTCGGGGAAGCCTTGAATATTGGCTCGGCTGTTACGAAACAGCACCCGGCCGGTACCGTGTTGGTCGAGCAGCGTGCTGACCGCCTGCTGACGCGTTTTGCTGTCGGTCAGATCCAGCCCTGCGAGCTGGTTGGCGAGGAGCTGCTGAGCGGCATCGCTCAGGGGCTCGCCAGCGAGCAGCGCCTGGGCTGCCGCCGCAACTTGACCATAAGCCTGCTCCTCTGCCAGGAAAGCCTCGTAGTCGTAGAAGCGCTCGGGATCGAGCAACCGCAACCGGGCGAAGTGGCTCTGATGGCCCAGCTGATCCGGAGTGGCGGTAAGCAGCAGCACGCCCGGTATCTGTTCGGCCAGGGCTTCGACCATCTCATAGGCTCGGCTCGGGGCTTCCTCGCTCCACTCCAGGTGATGCGCCTCATCAACGACCAGCAGATCCCATTCGGCTTCCAGTACCTGTTCGAAGCGACGACGCTTCTTGCGCAGGAAGTCGAGGCTGCAGATCACCAGTTGTTCTGTCTCGAACGGGTTCTCCGCATCGGCGAAGGCCTCAATACAACGCTCCTCGTCAAACAGAGAGAAATGCAGATTGAAGCGGCGCAGCATCTCGACCAGCCATTGATGCTGCAGGGTCTCAGGTAGCAAGATCAGCACGCGTTGGGCACGGCCGGACAGCAGTTGCTGATGGATGATCATCCCGGCTTCTATGGTCTTGCCCAGACCGACTTCATCGGCGAGCAGGACGCGCGGAGCATAGCGGTGGCCCACTTCGTGGGCAATATAGAGCTGATGCGGGATCAGGCTGACTCGCCCCCCGGCCAGGCCGCGGGTCGGATTGCGACGGCGCTTGTGCTGATTGTTCAGCGCCTCATAACGCAGGGTGAAGCGGGACATGCGGTCTATTTGACCGGCGAACAGGCGCTCCTGCGGCTTGTTGAACTTGATAAAGTTACTGAGAAACACTTCCTTGAGGGCCATAGGCTCACCGGTATCGGTGCGTGTGCCTACATATATAAGAAGGCCATCCTTTTCCTGCACTTCGTCGACAGTCAGGGTCCAGTCCTCGTGGCTGGCAATCTGATCGCCCACATTGAAGCTGACCCGGGTCACGGGTGCCTCTTCTTTGGCATACATGCGGTTTTCACCGGTAGCCGGAAACAACATGGTCACCATACGGCCTTCGACAGCCACTACAGTACCCAATCCCAGATCCGTCTCGGTATCACTAATCCAACGCTGGCCAAGTGCAAAAGGCATTAAACTCTCCAAAGCCCAAGAGTGTGTCACCACAAAGGGGCGCTATATTACCCGAAGGCGTGAGCACTATCACCATGGTTATGGTGGCTGGCCTTGCCGGGAGGGCGGATGGATAGCAAGAGAGTCCGTTCATCTCCGTCAGGGGCTCTATCAAGGCTGAGATGTTCAATAAGTGAGGCTTTTGCTGCTTTTAACAGCGAACGCACCCAGAACGTCATGTTTCTGTCATTTAGCCCTTGCCAGCGCGGCTGCCATCCCTATAATGCGCCCCTACCAGCACGGCGGACCACGCCGGACTGATGAGCCAGCTTCCTTGCGAAGCCGGCGCCGAAAGAAAAGCGAAAACAACCGCTTGACTTTCGAAGTGAGGATCGTAAGATGCGCCTCCTCAACGCGATAAGCGTGACGCTCTTTAACAATTTGAATCAAGCAATCTGTGTGGGCACTCACAGCATCGAGCATCAAAA
>NZ_JANUES010000010.1:0-122505 GCF_024809075.1 Aeromonas sp. BIGb0445 | reverse complement strand
CAGAGTGACGAGCATGAGGCCTGGTTCATGCGCATCGACACACTATGACGATAAAGGGGCCTGGCTCACGCATCTCGATACAGAGCGACGAGCACGAGGCATGGCTGCACGATGGCGATAACGGAACCTGGCTCACGCATCTCGATACAGAGCGACGAGCACTAGGCCTGGCTGCACGATGGCGATAACGGAACCTGGCTCACATATCTCGATACAGAGTGACGAGCACGAGGCCTGGCTGCCCGATGGTGATAACGGAACCTGGCTCACGCATCTCGATACAGAGTGACGAGCATGAGGCCTGGTTCATGCGCATCGACACACTATGACGATAAAGGGGCCTGGCTCACGCATCTCGATACAGAGCGACGAGCACTAGGCATGGCTGCACGATGGCGATAACGGAACCTGGCTCACAAATGCGGTACAGAGGAGTGCTATGGGTACATCAAGCTGTGATGAGAATGACATTTTAGTTTCAATAGCGATTGGTATAGTGACAAGAATATCTGTGAGGAGAATCCCATGAGTGGAACCCATTACAAGCATGTGCTGGTCGCAATCGACCTGTCGGAAGACAACCGCAAGGTGATTGAGAAGGCGGTCGATCGGGCCATCTCCAACGGTGCCAAGCTGTCGGTGATCCATGTCGATGTCGACCTCAAGGATCTCTACACCGAGATGATAGATATCGACATCGACAATGTGCAGGATCAGGTGATCGCCGAGGCCAAGGAGAAGCTGGAAGCCTTCCTGGCGCCGGTGGAGTACCCCATCGAGAAGAAGCTGGTGATCTGCGGCGACCTGAGCGAGCGGGTCAATCAGGCGGTACGTGACTATGACATCGACCTGCTGGTCTGTGGCCATCGTCAGAGCTTCTGGAGCCTGCTGACCTCCAGTGCCCGCCAGCTGATGAACACAGTGCCTTGCGACCTGCTGGTCGTGCCCTTGCAGAAGTGATGGAACAGGCGTAGCTTGAGTCGCCATGAACATGACCGCCTTCAACAAAGATTACTGGTGGTGCTGCTCCTAAACAGGCGGCACCGCTTTTCTATGTAAGATTTCCCAAAGAAAACACAGTGGCCGCCGAGAGGCGGTCATTGTATTTGTGTCCTTTGTCGCCTCCCGGCCCACCCCAGACTGGAGAGAGTGACATGCAAACCCCCATCATACTCACGGGCGACAGGCCCACCGGCAAACTGCACATAGGCCACTATGTCGGATCCCTGCGCCAACGGGTGCAGGCGCAACAGACCCACCGCCAGTTCGTGATGATTGCCGACTTGCAGGCACTGACCGACAACAGCCATGACCCGGCCAAGGTCACCGGCAACGTGCTGGAGGTGATGGCCGACTATCTGGCCGCCGGGCTGGATCCCGCCAAGACGACCTTCTGCCTGCAGAGTGCCCTGCCCGCCCTCCCCGAGCTGACCGGTTACTACCTCAATCTGGTCAGCGTCGCCCGCCTCGAGCGCAACCCCACCGTCAAGGCGGAGATCCAGCAAAAAGGCTTTGAGCGCAGCCTGCCTGCCGGCTTCCTGGTCTATCCGGTCAGTCAGGCGGCCGACATCACCGCATTTCGGGCCACTCATGTGCCGGTCGGTGAGGATCAGCTGCCCATGCTGGAGCAGACCAACGAGATAGTGCGTCGCTTCAACGGTCTGGTCGGGAGAGAGGTGCTGACCGAGTGCCAACCCATCTTGAGCGACACCGGCCGCCTGCCCGGTATCGACGGCAAGGCCAAGATGTCCAAGTCCCTCGGCAATACCATAGAACTCGGCATGTCCGAGGCGGAGATCAAGCAGGCAGTCCATGGCATGTATACCGACCCCAATCACCTCAGGCTGAGCGATCCGGGTCAGGTCGAAGGGAATACGGTGTTCACCTATCTGGATGCCTTCCACCCGGACAAGGCACTGGTGGCCGAGATGAAGGCGCACTACCGGCGCGGTGGCCTGGGGGACATGCGCTGCAAGCAGGTGCTGAACGACTGCCTGCAAAGCCTGCTTGCTCCCATGCGACTGCGCAGGCAGCAGGCCATGAGCGAACGGGGCGAACTGCTCACGCTGCTGCGCCAGGGCACCGAGCAGGCGCGCACCGTCACGGACAGGGTGCTGGGAGAAGTGAAGCGGGCCATGGGCCTCAACTACTTCGACTAAGCGCCACCGGGCCCTCGCCCCCTGCCACTCAGCCCCCGGTGGTGCACCCGGGGGCAAGGGGGTGGCTATCCGCCGAGGGAGGTCAGGCCATAGCGCCCCTCGGCCAGGGCATGCAGCTCCCCCTTGAACCAGCGGATCGCCTCGTCATGGGCGCTCAGGGGGTGGCCCGCCATCAGGTAGACGATGGGGATGGCCGGTTCGAGTTGATGGAGTTGCAGCGGATAATCGCGACTAAAGTCACGGCCTATCATCTCGGGCACCACCACCAGATAACGCCGGGTCGCCATCAACTGGGGCACCGCCATGAAGCTTGGCAACCTGACCCCCAGCTCCCGCTCCACCCCGAACCGGGCCAGCCAGAGATCCACCATCGCCTGGCTGTGGCCCCAGCTCGAGGTATGGATATGGGGCTTGCTCACCAGCTCCCTCGGCCCCAACCGCTCGGGCAGGCCGCTGTCCATGGGGGAGAGACAAACCAGGGGATTGCTGAACCAGTCCTCACGCCACAAGCGGGGCGAGAGGTGATCGGCCCCGGCAAAACCCACCACCAGATCCAGCTCCCCCTTCTCCAGTTCACGCTCGTAGTCGCTGGCCGCCAGCTCGCACACCTCCAGCCGGCAGTGGGGAGCAAGCCGATGAAGCCGTTCGACCATGGCGGGAACCAGACCATGCTCCACCGAGCCCGGCAGCGCCATGCGAAATACCCGGCGGGCGCTGGCGGGGTCGAACCCCTTGGCCTGACGCAAGCCCTGCTCCAGCATGGCCAGGGCCTGGCGTACCGGCCCGGCCAGGGCCTTGGCCCGCTCGGTCGGCATCATCTCGCGCCGGCTCATGACGAAGAGGGGATCATCCAGCGCCTGACGCAGTCGGCCCAGGGCATGACTGACGGTGGATTGGGAGAGGTGGAGCCGTTCGGCGGCCCGGGTGACGTTGCGCTCCTGCATCAACACATCGAACAGGGTGAGCAGGTTGAGATCGAGCCGGGCGAGGGAGAGTTCCATCGATATTGACCATAGGCAAATGCCAACAATTCATTTTCTACATAGTAACAGAGTCCCTAGAATGCGCTCATTCATTGCATCATCGACAACGAGACAAGACATGCGTAGTTATCTGTTACTGCTGGCCATCGGCCTGCTGTGGGGTTCCCAGTTCATCTTCATGCACCAGGCCGTGGCCGAAATGCCGCCGATCCTGGTCGCCGCCGGGCGTGCCCTGTGTGGCAGCCTGACCCTGGGGCTGCTCTGTCTGTTCATGCGACTCAAGAGCGAACACACCCCCTGGCGCACCTACATGTTGATCGCCCTGCTCGATGCCACCATCCCCTTCATCATGGTGGCCTGGGGCCAGCAGTATGTGGACAGCGCCATCGCCGCCGTGGTGATGGGTTGCATCCCCTTCGTCACCATCCTGATGGCGCCGCTGTTTATCTCGGGTGAAAAAATCACCAAGAGCGGTCTGCTCTCCGTGGTGGTGGGCTTCATCGGCGTGCTGGTGCTGTTCTGGCCAAAACTGTCCGGTGGCATGAATGCCGGTCTGGTGGGCGCCGTGGCGATCCTGTTCGGAGCCAGCTGCTTCGCCATCGGCCTGCTGATGATCAAGCGCTTCGCCAAGGATCACCCGGTGGTGGTGGCCCGTAACATTCTCATCTCCTCGGCCATTCAACTGCTGATCGCCGCCCCCTTCCTGATCGATCTCGACAGCCTGACCCTGCCGAGCCAACAGGCTACCATCGCCGTGGTGGTGCTGGGCATCTTCTGTACCGGTCTGGTCTACTTCCTCTATATGGCATTGATCCAGAAGGCAGGCCCGACCTTCGCCTCCTTCAGCAACTATCTGGTGCCCCTGTTTGGGGTGGTGCTGGGTGCCCTGTTCCTCGGTGAGCAGATCCACTCCACCACCGGTGTCGCCCTGATGCTGATCCTGGGCTCGGTCGCCATGAACCAGTGGGCCCAGCAGCGTCGCAATCGCCGGGAAAGCCTGTGTCAGGCATCCTGACCTCCCTGTGTGGCGGTCTGGTGCTGATTGCCGGCTGGCAGTACCGCCACAAGCTGGCAGGGCTCGTCGGCCTCTTGATGGTGCTGCTGCCCTGGCTGTTTGACAGCCGCCTGCAGGCCATCCTGAGCCAGGTCATCAAGGCCTGACACTCGGCGGCCCCTCAAGATATTGTCTCCAACCGGCGCTTGCGCCGGTTTTTGTTATGGCGGCGATGCCCCCTCCATCAGGTGATAGCGGTAATCGAGACGCTCGTTCTTGCGGGGCCCCTGGATCTGCCAGCTCAGCCGGAAGCCGGCTGCCTCCTCCACCAGCTCGGCGCTGTAGTGATCCTGGCCGCACAGGTGGGGCTCATGGGTCTGCCAGCGGCCCGCCACCGGCCGCAACTCGAACAGCAGTACCGGGCTCTGGTAGCGCAAGTGGGAGAGGCTGATCCCCGCCGGGGTACGCTGCCACCAGAAGCGGTTCGTCATGGTCAGCACCTTGCCGTGAGGAGTCTGATAGCGGCCCTGCTCGTCAAACAGCCAGCCCCCTTGGTGATCGGTCACCTGCACCCTGCCCTCGCCGCGCCCCGTCCAGTCGGTGGCGGAGCCCGCCCCGTTACTCCCCTCGAACGCAAATGCGCCTATCTGTGGCAACCGCTGCCATAAACGCTGGATCACAGCTTCCATCTCGGCCATCATAGCGCCCTCAAAATTGACAACTGACGATAAATCAAACACATGAACTACTTGATAGGGGTTACCCTGCTCTGGTCCTTCTCCTTCAGCCTGATCGGTGTCTACCTCGCCGGTCAGGTGGATGCCTACTTCTCGGTGCTAACCCGCATCCTGCTCGCCAGTCTGGTGTTTCTGCCCTTCCTGCGTAAACGCTGGCTGCGACCCGATCTGGCTCTCAAGCTGATGGGGCTCGGCGCCATTCAGCTCGGCCTGATGTACCTCTTCTACTACCACTCCTTCCTGCTGCTGACGGTGCCTGAGGTACTGGTATTTACCATCTTTACCCCTCTCTACGTCACCCTGATCCACGATCTGCTGGAGCGGCGCTTCAAGCCGAGTTATCTGGGGGCGGCCGCACTGGCGGTACTGGGCGCGGCCGTCATCCGCTTCGATGGTCTGACCGAGAGCTATCTGCTGGGCTTCCTGGTGGTGCAGGGGGCCAACCTCTGTTTCGCCCTGGGGCAGGTGGGTTACAAGGTGCTGATGGCCCGTGAAGCGCAGCAACCGCCACAACATGCGGTGTTTGGCTGCTTCTATCTGGGGGCCCTGGCTATCGCCCTGCCCGCCTGGTGGCTGCTCGGCAAACCGCAATATCCCAGCACCGGCCTGCAGTGGGGCATCTTGCTCTGGCTGGGAGTGGTGGCATCCGGGTTGGGTTACTTCCTGTGGAACAAGGGCGCCACCCTGGTCAGCAGCGGCGTGCTGGCCATCATGAACAACGCCCTGATCCCGGCGGGTCTGCTGGTCAACTTGCTGCTGTGGGGACGAGAGACGGACCTGCCGCGCCTCGCCCTTGGCGGCCTGCTGATGCTGGCCTCGCTCTGGCTGTGCCGACCCGGGAAACTGGATCGCGCCTGATCCCGCTTGGGAGGCGCTCTTCATGGAGCGCCTCCCGAACCCGGGGCAGAGCCTGCTAGCCGATGACCTGGTTGTGCTCCTGACGGGCTTGACCGTGGCAGGAGGCGAGCCGGGCCAGCAGATGATCGATCTGCTCCCCCGGTTGATGCTGCACCAATCCGATGCTGACGGTGACTGGTCGCTCCGGCAGCAGGCTGGCATCGGCAATTTCGAGGCGCAGCCGTTCGGCGATCTCCAGGGCATCCAGCCGCTCGATGCCCGGCAGCATCAGGATGAAGGTATCGTCATCCCAGCGGGCGAAGGGGTCATCCTTGCGCAGTTCGTGACGCACGATACGCGCCAGTTTGGCCAGCATGGTGTCGCAATCGGCTTCGCCAAACAGCTGCAATATCTTGGCTCTGTGATCCACGGTGAGTTGCAGCAGGCAGAAGGCGCTCGCTTGGCCGAGGCGTTCGTTGAGCCTCTGCTCGAAATAACCGCGGCTCTCGAGCCCGGTCAGGGGATCCGTGCCCTGTTGCTCCGCCACCGGGGAGTGGGAGTGGCGGCAACGACGCACCACCCCAAGCAGCGAGCCGTCCGGCTGGCGCTGGGCTCGCTCATCGAGGCGAATATAGTGGCCATCATGGTGCAGGATGCGATAGTCCAGACGCAGCGAGTCCCGACCATGCAGACAGGCGGCGAAGGCTTCGAGCACCCGCGCCATGTCATCCGGGTGTATCCGTGCCAGCCAGCTCATCTCATCCAGATTGTCTTGGGTGAGGCCGAGCAACGCCAGGCAGGAGGGATCCCGCGCCATGGTCTGCGGCTGCGACCAGCGCCAGACGCCGGCATCCATCAGTTGCATGGCATCCGCCATCAGGGAACTATCCAGCCGGGTCACTGTGTCCGCTAGCGGAGCCTTCAGTACATCCATCAAACGCCTCTAAACCGTGAAACTTGTCGTGAACCCCAATAAGTAGCATCGGGGCAAGGGATCGGCAATCCGCATCGGGGAGTTTGTGATGAAAAAGACGCGTCAGCTCGGAAGGGCAAGCGACCCTCAGCCGGGACCGCACCTCAAGCCTCACCGAGGCTAGCCCCGATAGCCCTGCATCAGGGTCTGCCAGTTCTCCGGCACGAAGTGGAAGCTGGTATGCAGCTGGGCTTCTTTATTGAAAGAGCGCAGCAATCGCTCCAGATTGGCCTGCTGCCAGCTGCCTGGCGCACGGATGGCCCCCTTGTCAAAATCGATCACCCACACCTTGTCCGCCTTGTCGAGCAGCAGATTGTGGCTGTTGAGATCCGCGTGATAGACACCGGCATCGTGCAGCTGGCGTATCGTCTGACCCACCCGCAACCAGATGTCGGCAGCGACAGAACCCCGTTTGAGCAGGGCCACCAGATCCTTGGCACCACGAATGCGCTCGATCAGGATGTCGGCCCGGTAGAAGGGGCCCTGCTTGACCATGCGTGCCCCGAACGGCCTGGGCACCGGCAACCCTTGACGGCTCAGGGTCTCCAGCAGGCTGAACTCGGCCATGGCACGGCTCGATTCCACCCCCTCGAACCAGAAGCGATCCCGCACCACCCGGCCCACCATGCCGCCGCGATAGTAGTGGCGCAGCACCAGATGGCAGGACTCCTCCTTCACGAACCAGGTCACCCCCCGGCCGATGGCCGAGCCCACCACCTTGCCCTGGTTCTGCCACCAGAGGGGATCGAATAGCCTGGGCGAAGGATGGTTGAAGAGGTCATCGGCAAACCAGCACACCTGGTTCTTGTCGGTTTGAATTTGCATCTGGTGGGTTCCGGGCAGTCATTGGCCGCAATTTTACAATCCATGATGGAGTTTGCATAATGCCATTCATCGATTTCCCATCTATTGCGCCACATCATGCTGCCGTTCCAAACGCCACCCTCTTCAATCTGTATATTGCGGCTCTCCGCCATTGGTGATTGCTGCCACGCACTGGCGCTGGTGCGGGTCATTCAGCGGGAGTGGCCGGACACCCGCATCACCTGGGTCATCGGCAAGCTGGAGGCGGGGCTCTTTGCCGACTTGCCCGGTGTCGAGGTGATCCCCTTCGACAAGGGTCAGGGCTGGCGTGGCTACCGCGCCCTCTGGCAGCAGCTGCAAGGCCGAAAATTCGACGCCCTGCTGCATCTGCAGGCCGCCCTGCGCGCCAGCATCGCCACCCTCGGCATCCGCGCCGACGTCAAACTGGGTTTCGATCGGGAGCGTGCCAACGATGGTCAATGGCTGTTTACCAATCACAAGGTGCCCTCGCCAGCCTCCCCTCATGTGCTGGACGGCTTCCTCGCCTTCGCCCGCGAGCTGGGCATCAAGGATCTGACCCCGGACTGGCAGCTACCCATAGCCCCTGAACATCAGGCCTGGGCCAAGGCGCAGATTGCCGGGCAACCGACCCTGCTCATCTGTGCCGCCGCCAGCAAACCGTTCAAGAACTGGACCGCGGCTGGCTATGCCGCCCTGGCGGATCATGCCCACCGCCAGGGCATGCGAGTGCTGCTGTGCGGCGGGCCGGCCAAGCTGGAGCGGGATCTCGCGGCTGAGATACGGCGCCTGAGCCAGAGCAAGCCGGTCGACCTGGTCGGCCAGACCAACCTCAAGCAGTTGCTGGCATTGATCAAGGAAGCGAGTCTGGTACTCGCCCCCGATACCGGCCCCACCCACATGGCGACCCTGGTCGGCACCCCCGTCATCGGCCTCTATGCCCATCACAATCCGGCCCGCACCGGCCCCTATCTGTGCCACGACTATGTGGTCAGCGTCTATCAGGAGCTGATCGAGCAGGAGACCGGCAAACCGCTGAGCGAGCTGAGCTGGCGCACCCGGCTCAAAGACCCGGACGCCATGGCCAAGCTGCCGGTCGAGCGAGTGATCGCCCGCTTCGACCAGTGGTGGCAAGCGGGGGAGGAAGCGGGCAATCCATCGAAAATCCCGAGCAGTCAGCGAGAGATAACCTGATAGTCTCCCGAGTATTTCCTCGCCAGAATAGCCGCTGCGTAGAGGCAACTCTCGCAGCAAGCTACGAATCCTTTGATCGGCTGGAATATGATTCCGGCCGTTTTTTTATCTGCGGTCATCTGCTACCATCTGCCGCCTTTACATCCCCCTGCTGCTGAATTTTCTGTGTTTTGTGCTTGGCTGTCGCCCCGAGGGGCAGGAGACGGCGCTCTCTGCTACAACCAAAACACGGTAAACGTTGAAAGGTACTGACATGGCGCAACAAGGCACCCTCTACATCATCTCCTCCCCAAGCGGAGCGGGTAAGTCCAGTCTGATCAATGCCCTGCTCAAGCAGCCTGAGGCCGCTGGCCGTATGCAGCTCTCCGTCTCCCACACCACCCGCGCCATGCGTTCGGGGGAAGAGAACGGGGTCCACTACCATTTCGTACCGGTCGAAGAGTTCAAGGCACTGATCGCCCGTGGCGACTTCCTGGAGTGGGCCGAGGTGTTCGGCAACTACTATGGCACCTCCAGGGCAGCCATCGAGGCCTGCCTGGCCCGGGGTATCGATGTCTTCCTCGATATCGACTGGCAGGGCGCCCGCCAGATCCGCGAGCAGATGGAGACGCAATCCATCTTCATATTGCCGCCGAGCCGTCCCGAGCTGGAGCGCCGCCTGATCGGTCGCGGGCAGGACAGCGAAGAGGTGATCCGTGGCCGCATGGAGAAAGCCATTGCCGAAATGGTGCACTACGATGAGTATGACTATGTCATCATCAACGAAGAGTTTGAGCTGGCGCTGGGTCAACTCAAGGCCATCATCGAGAGCCAAAGGTTGAAGATGTGCCGCCAACGGCAGGCGCAGCAAAACTTGCTGCAACAGCTACTGGCGGAATAAGCTAAAACCAAGTACACTTTTGCGTCATTTTTAAACACCGTCTTTTAAACACTAAAAGTCTAAACACTGGAGTCTGCATGGCACGCGTTACTGTAGAAGATGCTGTAAAACAGGTAGGTAACCGTTTTGACCTGGTACTGGTCGCCGCGCGCCGCGCCCGTCAGATCGCGGTTCAAGGTAAAGACCCCCTGGTTGACGAAGAGAACGACAAACCGACCGTGATCGCCCTGCGCGAGATCGAGCTGGGTCTGGTGAACAACCAAGTGATGGACACTCAGGACCGTTACGAGCAGCAAGAGCAGGAAGCTGCCGAGCTGGCTGCCGTCGCTGCCATCGCCGAAGGCCGCGGTTAAGTCCTCCGAGTCGGCACCCGCCCGGGTGCCGACTGTTCTTCCCCCCATTTACAACCGCTCGAAAACCTCGCAAACTCAGGGCTATACCCTCAATATCACGGATTGCTGAATTACCGCAGCGGGGCATGTCTTGTATCTATTTGAAAATCTTAAAGAAGTAGCCAGTTCTTATCTGCCATCCGAGCAGGTTGAGAAACTCAAGCAAGCCTATGTGGTAGCCCGTGACGCTCACCAGGGTCAGATGCGATCCAGTGGTGAACCCTATATCACCCACCCGGTGGCGGTTGCCCGCATTCTGGGCGACATGCGTCTGGACCACGAGACTCTGATGGCGGCCGTGTTGCACGATGTCATCGAGGATACCCCGGTCACCAAGGCCGAGCTGGCGGAGTTGTTCGGTGATGCCGTGGCCGAGCTGGTTGCCGGTGTCTCCAAGCTCGACAAGCTGAAGTTTCGCGATCGCAAGGAAGCCCAGGTCGAAAACTTCCGCAAGATGATGATGGCCATGACCCAGGACATCAGAGTCATCCTGATCAAGCTGGCCGATCGCACCCACAACATGCGCACCCTCGGCTCCCTGCGCCCGGACAAGCGCCGCCGCATCGCCCGCGAGACCCTGGAAATCTTCGCCCCCATCGCCAACCGGCTCGGTATCCATACCATGAAGAACGAGCTGGAAGAGCTCGGCTTCGAGGCGCTCTACCCCATGCGCTCCCGGGTATTGCGCGAATCCGTGCGCCGTGCCCGTGGCAATCGCCGGGAGATCATCGACTCCATCCAGAGTGAAATTCAGGGGCGACTGCAGGAGTCCGGCATCGAGGCGCAGATCAGCGGCCGCGAGAAGAACATGTTCTCCATCTACAACAAGATGGAGAAAAAAGAGCTGCAATTTCATGAGGTAATGGATATCTATGCCTTTCGCGTCAAGGTGAAGGACATAGACACCTGTTACCGGGTGCTCGGGCAGATGCACAACCTCTACAAGCCCCGCCCCGGCCGCTTCAAAGATTACATCGCCATCCCCAAGACCAACGGCTATCAATCCCTGCACACCTCCCTGGTCGGGCCCCACGGGGTGCCGGTCGAGGTGCAGATCCGTACCGAATACATGGATCAGATGGCCGACAAGGGGGTTGCCGCTCACTGGGCCTACAAACAGGATGGCGACAGCTCGGGCACCACGGCCCAGATCCGCGCTCAGCGCTGGATGCAGAGCCTGCTCGAACTGCAACAGAGCGCCGGCAGTTCGTTCGAGTTTATCGAGGGGGTCAAAACCGATCTCTTCCCGGACGAGATCTACGTGTTCACCCCTGAAGGCCGCATCATGGAGTTGCCCACCGGGGCGACGCCGGTCGATTTTGCCTATACGGTCCACACCGACATCGGCCATGCCTGCGTCGGTGCCAGGGTCGACCGCCACCCCTACCCGCTGAGCAGCCAGCTTCAGTCCGGTCAGACAGTGGAGATCATCACGGCCCCTGGCGCTCGCCCCAATGCCGCCTGGCTCAACTTCGTGGTGACCACCAAGGCCCGCTCCAAGATCCGCCAGTTCCTCAAGAACCTGCGTACCGAAGAGTCGGTGGTGCTCGGCCGCCGCCTGCTCAACCATGCCCTGGGTGCCAAGAATATCGAGGACATTTCGGAATCCCGCATCAAGCAGGTGCTGACCGATACCAAGCATGAGAACCTGCAGGGGCTGCTGGCCGATATCGGCCTGGGCAACGCCATGAGTGTCATGGTCGCCCGCCGCATGCAGGATGAGGGGCTGTCCCAGGGTGATCAGCCCAAGAACAGCAGCAAAAAGATGCCGATCAGGGGTGCCGATGGCATGCTGGTCACCTTCGCCAACTGTTGCCGCCCCATTCCCGGCGATGCCATCATCGCCCACATCAGCCCGGGCAAGGGATTGGTCATCCACCAGGAGTCCTGTCGCAACATCAAGGGTTACAGTCGCGAGCCGGACAAGTACCTGCCGGTACAGTGGGAAGTGGATACCGAGCAGGAACAAGAGTTCAAGACAGGTATTCACATCGAGATCGTCAACCATCAGGGCGCCCTGGCCGAGCTGGCCAACGTGATCGCCGCCACCGGCGCCAATATTCACGCCATCAGCACCGAAGAGAAAGATGGTCGCGTCTACCTGGTAACCCTGCTGATCACCACCAAGGGCCGCATCCATCTTGCCAACATCATGCGCAAGATCCGGGTCATGCCCAATGTGCTCAGGGTCGGTCGACAGAAGAACTGATACCACAGGCGGCGCAAGCCGCCTGATGCTTTCAGGGCGACGCACAGCCTCGGCTCACTGAGCTGGCGCCCGGGTCGACCCTTCGCCCGTGCCAGATGACGACACAGGCACCACAGACTTGATAGAGACAGCCATGACCCCCGAACGTTATCAACGCATCTCCGACATGCTGGCCATGCGCCAGCTCGACCTGACCGTCTGCCTCGAAGAGGTCCACAAGCCGCACAATCTGGCCGCCATAGTGCGCACCGCCGATGCCGTGGGCATCCACAGGGTGCATGCGGTCTGGCCGAAGAACAGCATCCACAAGCGCAAGGGCACGGCCCGCGGCAGCCAGAACTGGGTCGATATCTCTCTCCATAGCGACATCCAGGGCGCCATCACCGATCTCAAGGCCGCCGGCATGCAGATCCTGGCCACCCACCTGGGGGAGCAGTCGGTGGATTTTCGCCAGATTGATTACACCAAACCCACCGCCATCTTGCTCGGCCAGGAGAAGTTCGGCATCACTCCGGAGGCGTTGTCCCTGGCCGATCACCATATTGTCATCCCCATGGTCGGCATGGTGCAGTCCCTCAATGTCTCGGTCGCCGCCGCCGCCATCTTGTATGAGGCCCAGCGCCAACGTGAGCTGGCCGGCTGCTATCAACGCGGCTGCCCCCTCGACGCCGAGGAGCAGAATGCCATCTTGTTCGAGGGGGGCTATCCCATCTATGCCCAACTCTGCAAAGAGAAAGAGATGCCCTACCCGCCGCTGGGTTCCCAAGGCGAGATCCTGGCCGATGACGCCTGGTGGCAACGCATGCAGCTGACCCGCAAGGGCTGGGCTGCGCAACAAGATGACCCCCTGGATATGGAGTGTCCATCCGATGAAATTTAGCTGCCTGCCCCTGCTGGCCCTGACCCTGCTATCCGCCGGAGCCTTAGCCGTGAACAATCCCTATCAGCTGACCACAGAAGCCGAGCTGCCTGCCCTCTATGAAGAGACGCTACCCGCATTCTGGCGCGACCACGCCCGCGAGAGGGAGTTTCAGGGCAAGGCCGGGATCCCCATCCGCTACGCCGTGCTGCGCAATCCAGACAGCGATCGCGCCATCATGATCGTCAACGGCCGGGTAGAGACCTACCTCAAGTATCAGGAGCTGGCCCGGGATCTGTGGCGTCAGGGCTATAGCCTCTACCTCATCGATCACCGTGGCCAGGGGCTCTCCGGTCGCCTGCTGGCAGACAAGGAGAAGGGGTATGTGGTCGACTTCGAAGACTATGTCGCCGATCTCAAGCAGTTCCACGATCACGTCGTCATGGCCGACAAGCCCGCCAAGCTGTTCCTGCTGGCCCACTCCATGGGTGGCGCCATCTCGGCTCGCTATCTGGAACGCTGGCCGGATGACATAAAGGCGGCCGCGCTCTCTTCACCCATGATGGGCATCAACCTGGGGGGCCTGCCCCACTGGCTCGCCAAGGGAGTCGCCGCCACCATAGGCACCGTCGGGGGCTGGTTCGGGGAGCCGCCTTATGGCCCAGGCCAGGGGAGATATCAGGATCAGGGCTTCGCAAATAACGAGCTGACCCACAGCCAGGCACGCTATGCCGCGTTCCGCCAGCAATATGAGCAGACCCCTCAGGTCAAGCTGGGCGGCGCCACCGCCCACTGGATCCATCAGGGCATGATGGGTGGCGAGCGCGCCATCCAGGAGGCCGGCAAGATCAAGACGCCGCTGCTGCTGTTGCAAGCGGGGGCCGACAGCGTGGTCGACAACCAGGCCCAACTCGATTTCTGCCAGCGCGCCCCCTGCGAGGGAGGCAAACCCCTGCGCATCGAAGGTGCCTGGCATGAGCTGTTTATCGAAAGCGATGACAAACGCCTGCCCGCCCTCACCGCCATTCTCGATTTCTTTGGCCGCTACTGAACCCGGGCATGCCGCCATCCGCGTGGCGGCATGCCTCACAAAACACTCAAAAGCTGCTTATTTTTTGTAACCCTAAATAAATGGGGCCTGTGGGATGGCTGGGGTAAACTGCCCCGGCATTCACGTGAAACCGAGGTAACGATGTTCAAGGTAGTTGTATCCGATCTCGACGGTACCCTGCTCAACCAGCAGCACCAGATCTCCCCCCGCACCCGCGACACTCTGCACCGTCTGGTGGCCCAGGGCATCAAGTTCGTGGTCGCCACAGGCCGTCATCACGTGGATGTTCGCTCCATTCGCGACGCCTTGGGGCTGGACATCTATCTCATCACCTCCAATGGCGCCATGGTACATGACAAGCAGGATCGGCTGGTGTTCAACCAGTCCCTGCCAAGCGACGTTGCCGCCGAGCTGATCGCCCTGCCCCGGGATCCCAGCATTCATCTCAACGTCTACCAGGGGGATGAGTGGCTAGTGGAAGAGGAGCTGCCCTGGTTGCTCAACTTCCACGATGAGTCCGGTTTCAGCTATCGACTGACCGATCTCCAGAGCTGTTCGAAGGAGCAGATCAGCAAGGTGTTCTACATCGGCGAACACGAGAAGCTGCTGAGCATAGAGGCCGAACTCAATGCCCGGTATGGTGACCGCCTCAATGTCACCTTCTCCCTGCCGGATTGCCTCGAGGTGATGCACGCCGGGGTCCACAAGGGCAATGCCGTACAGGCCGTACTGGCCCAACATGGGCTGGATATGTCCCAGGCGGTGGCCTTTGGCGATGGCATGAACGACTTCGAGATGCTGGACATGGTTGGGCGCGGTGTGGTGATGGAAAATGCCCATGACCGCCTCAAGCTGGCTCTGCCCGAGCACGCACGCACCCTCAGCTCCGATGAGGATGGAGTGGCCATCTATCTGGAGCAGCTGTTCTCGCTGCCCGCCTGAACCACCCAGTCATAAAAAACGCCCCCGCTCAGTCGGGGGCGTTGTTTTGAGCGGATCTCAGCCAGCGACTAGCGCTTGAACCTGTGCTCACAGGCCTTGCAGAAGAACTCCTCGGAGAGGCGCCGATCCAGGGCACGGCCCACCAGCCAGCCAACGGTTCCGGCGCCCAGGCCGCCGAGCAGACCTCCACAGATTGCCCCCAGCAGAGCCCCAATGGGGGTGCCAAGACTCCCCAAAGTTCCTCCCCAGATGGCTCCCGCCTTGGCGAGGGTCGCCGCCCCCGCATAGCCGCCCGCGGCCCCCATCCCCAGCGAGCAGGCTCGCCCCACCCGCTCATCCAGCACCTTGTCGACCCCCTCGCGCAAACACCTTGGACATCTCATAGCCACCCCCTCGCAGACTCAGCTCCCTGATTATTGGTCAGAAATACCTCAAGGGCACCCGCAATGGACAAATACCGAATTTGGGCCCTCACTAACCCAAATTCCGCCATCCTGGGCCGCGATCCGTGACCCTTGTCGAGATCAAAAATTCGCCAGCTCCGATAATGTGGCCCTCCTCCCTCACCACGGCGACGCCCCCATGACCCTTCTGAACAACCTCTCGTTTACCACCAAGTTACGGGTACCCATCCTGATGGTATTGCTCATCATGTCCGCCGTGATGGCGGTGGCCTACCGCAGCTTCAGTGAACAGCAGCGGATCAACCGGACGGTAACAGAGCAGATACTGCCGGTTCAGAGCGCCCTGGAGGATGCCTACCGGGATCTCTACCAGATAGTGGCGGCGGGCCAGGGGTTGATCGTCGGTGGTCTCACCGAGCGCAACCTCGCCTTTCAGCATCAGGAGTTCATCGACAACAGCAGCAAGGCCAGAGCCCGGCTAGCCAACGTACAAGGCCTGATCGCGAGCGGCCTGCTCGGGGCGGAGCATCAGGCCAGCCTGGATCTGATGCTGGCAGAGTTCGATCGCTGGTTGCCGCACTATGGCGCCGTCTTTGCCCATCCCCAGTCCGCCAGCAACTATCTGGCAACCCATTTCGATGAGGCCGAGCGGCAATTTTCATCCATCCGCAAGCAGCTCAACCTGCTCAAGGAGGCGGTGACGCTGAGCAGAGAGACCTTGATGGCGCAGAGCCAGGCGTCCAGCCAGCATGCCCAGCAGCTGATGAGCCTGGGAACCCTGGCCGCCGTCCTGTTTGCCATAGGGCTGACCTGGTGCCTGACCCGGTTGATGCTGCAGCCACTGCGCAATATGCAGCAGGCCCTGGCCAACATCGCCGATGGCGAGGGGGATCTGACCCAGCGGCTGAGCATCCACAGTCGGGATGAGATAGGCGCCCTGGGCACCGCCTTCAACCGCTTCATCAGCCGGGTGCATCAGATAGTCGGTGATGTCAGCCAGACCGTCGTCGCCGTCCAGTCCGCCTCGACTCAGCTCCATGAGCTGATGACCAAGATGGTCGACAACGGTCTGAGCCAGCAACAGCAAAGTGACCAGATAGCGGCCGCAGTAGAGGAGCAGAGCGCCACCAGCGGTCAGATGATGGCCCATGCCCGTCAGACCGCGAGCGCCTCGAGTGAGGCTGCCCAACAGGTCCAGAGCGCCAGCGAGGATCTGCATCTGACGGTGACGGCCCTGGAGGCGCTGGTCCTGGATATTCAGGCATCGGAGCAGGGTGTCACCCGGTTGGAGCAGGATGTGGTGCACATCTCGACCGTGTTGGCAGTGATCCGTGGCATCGCCGAGCAGACCAACCTGCTGGCGCTCAACGCCGCCATCGAGGCCGCTCGCGCCGGGGAACAGGGGCGGGGTTTCGCCGTGGTGGCCGACGAGGTACGCAACCTGGCCAGCAAGACCCAGCACAGCACCGGGGAGATACAGCAGATGATAGAGCGATTGCAGCAGGGCAGTCAGCTGGCGGTGCAGCGGATGGGTGCCAGCAGCAAACAGAGCCACCAGGTAGTGGCTCAGGCCCATCAGACCCGTGCCAACCTCGGCCAGATGAGCCAGGCCATCGTCATCATCAACCAGATGAACGATCAGATCAGGGTCGCGGCTCATGAGCAGAGCGAGGTCAGTGGCGAGATAAACCAGAACCTGCAAGCCGTCGCCAGCAATGGCCGCGCCATGTTGACGGGCCTGGAGCAGGTACGCCTGACCTGCGCCCAATTAGGAGAGCAGAGCCAGCAGCTGGCGATCACCATTCGCCAGTTCAGGCTCTGATGGCTCAGTCTGATGACTCAGTCTGATGGCTCTGATGGCCCTGATGGCCCTGATGGCTCTGATGGCTCTGATGGCTCTGATGGCCCTTATGGCCCTGATGGCTCTGATGGCTCTGATGGCTCTGATGGCTCTGATGGCTCAGGGTGAGCCTGATCAGCTCTGTGGCTTGAACAACTCCTTGTCCAGATTATGTTTTTTCATGCGCAGGTAGAGTTTTTTACGGGGGATACCAAGGTAGTTGGCGGCCTCGGCCACCCGGCCGGAGAAGAGGAAGAGCGTGTCCTCTATGATGCGCTTTTCGTACTCTTCGACCAGGTCGTCGAGGGGCTCCCGGGCATTGGCAGCCGGTATGGCTCGCTCAACCCCGGCCAGCTTGATGATGCCCACGGCATAGAGCTCGGCCACGTTGCGCAGCTCCCGGATATTGCCAGGCCACTGGTGGCGCTTGAGGGTCTCGAGATAGGGTCTGTCCACCTGGGGCAGGGGCCGGCCTATCCGCTTGCAGCCCTGACGCAGGAAGGTGCGAAACAGGGGAATGATGTCACAGCTGCGCTCGGCCAGGCGAGGCAGCTTGATCCTAACCTGAGAGAGATAGTAATAGAGCTCGGGCATCAGCAGATGCCGCTCCACCAGCCGCTCCGGGGCCTCATCAAACAAGGCGATGGTGCGCTGCGCCTTGTTGCCATTGCGCTCCTGCTCCAGCAGATAACTCCCCAGCCAACGCTGGCTCTCCGGGCTGAGCCGGGCGGGAGCCTGCAAGACCAGCGTCCCTTTGGCACAGAGGGTCAGGCTCGCCCTGATCTCGGCCAGTTCGGGGGAGGTGGCGCCATCATGGACATGCAGGGGACCCTCCTTGCGATCGCTGATGCTGTGCAGCAAGGTGGCCAGAGTATGGCGTCCGCAGCCAGGCTCCCCCTCCAGCATCAGATCCTTGTCGGTCTGGGCCAACTGGTTGAGCTGCTGGCGGATGGCCACTATCTGCGGACTGGTGCCGATCAGTTGATGATCGACCGCCGTCTGGATCTCGCTGCGATGGGACAGTATGTTGCGCCTCTGTTCGAGCGCCCTGGCCAGCAGCGCCAGCAGCGCCTCCGGGTTCAGGGGCTTCTCCAGAAAGTCGAAGGCACCCTGCTTGACCGCCTTGACCGCCAGCGGTATGTCGCCATGGCCCGTGATCAGGATCACCGGGATCTCGGCATCGATCCGTTGCAGCTCGGCCAGCAGATCCAGGCCATTCATCGCCGGCATATAGATGTCTGAGATCACCACTCCGGGCCAGTGCGCGTCCAGCAGGGCCAACCCCTCCTCCGGGCTGGTGGTCGCCTTCGGCTGATAGCCGGACAGGGTGAGCAGATGGCAATAAGAGTCCAGCACATCTTCATCGTCATCCACCAGGAGCACATCGGGGATACGACTGCGGGTTAACAACATGGGCAATACTCCGTCATGCATGGCCGTCGGCGCCCGTGGACACATCGGCCTTATCGGCAACAAATTCCAGCACCACCATAGCACCCCCGGACAGGGCAGAGCCCAACCAGACTTGACCATGGCAACGTTCCAGCAAGGAGCGGCAGATGGTCAGCCCCAATCCCAGCCCCACCGCTTTGCTGGTGGTGAAGGGGGTGAACAGCTTGGGCAACATGGCCTCGTCGAAGCCGGGACCACTGTCGCAGATCGCAATGCCCAGCCGCCCGCCCCCCAATTCGATCGCAAACAGGTTGATCTCCCGTCGCTCCCGGCCAGCGATGGCATCCAGCGCATTCACCAACAGATTGACCAGTACCTGCTCCACCAGACCCGGGTCGGCCTGGATCCAGAGATCGGCGGGCAGCTCATTGGACAAACGACAGCCATCACGCTTGGCCCTGTTCTCCACCAGCAGCAAGGATTGCTCTGCCAGTTCATGCAAGTCTAGGCGGCACAAAGCACTGGTTGTTGGCGACTTGCGGGCAAAATTGCGCAGCGCCGTGATGATGCGGCTCATGCGCTGGGCCAGCCGCTCTATCTTGTCCAACTCTTCGCCCAGCCCCTGACCCTCCTTGGCCGCCAGCTTCACCCGACTGGTATAGAGGTAGGTCATCATGGCGGACAGGGGTTGATTGAGTTCGTGGGCCAGGCTGGTCATGGCCTGACCCACCACCGCCATCTTGGCGGCCTGGATCAGCTCATCCTGGGTTTGCAGCAAATGGCGCTGCGCCTGCTCCCGCTGGGTCACCTCCTCGGCCAGCCGCTGGTTATTCTCGGTCAGCGCCAGGGTGCGCTCCGCCACCAGCCGCCCCAACTCACGGGCCGTCAGCTCCTGGCGGGTCACATCCGTGATGGTGATGATGAACTTTGGCCTCCTGGCCTGTTCGAAGCGGCGGAAATTGAAATGGAGGAAGCGCAGCTCTCCCGCCAGCTCGGCCGAGAGGGTGCACTCACTGCTGCCGGTCTGCAGCAAGGGCTGATCGGGCTGGAATTGTGCCGCCAGTTGGGCGCCCGCCTCCCCGGGGAACACTTGCCAGAGCGGCTGCTCCGGCTCGATGGCTGTCTGCTGAAACAGGGCCAGCGCACTGGGGTTGACCGACTCTATGGTGCCATCCGGATAACAGGTGATCAGACTGGCCTGGGTATTGTTGATGAGATTAAGGGCATTGGTTCTCTCCATCTGCTGCAACTGCTCGCAGAAGCTGCGCAGGCTCTCCCCCAGCCGCCCTATTTCATCACGCCCCATCGTCTTGATGGGCTGATCCAGTTGGCCGGCCGCCACCCCGGCCAGATCCTGGCTGAGGATATCGAGGCGCTGGATCAGCCGCCGTCCGATCAATACCACCAGTACGAAGCCACTGATCAGCACCGAGGTACCCAGTACCACCAGGATCACCCGCTTGCCGGTTGCCACCTGACGACTGCTGTCCTGCGCCAGGGTACGCAGGGCATGGTTGGCATCGGTGACCAGCAGGCTCACCCTGGCATGGTAGCGGGAGACGGAGCGATCGAGCAGGGGACCTAATGCGATGAGCTGTTGCTGGGTGCGCACATCCTCCCCTAGCAGCCGTTGCAGCTGGCCGCCGGGTTTGACCAGGGTCACTATCTCTTTGAGGATCTGACGATAACTCACCGTCGAGGGGTAATCGGCGAGACGGGCCGTCAGGGTGTTTATCTCTGCAATCTTGTAGCCAATGAACAGGAAGGCGCTCTCCAGATCCTGTTGATAGCGTTGGCTGATCACCTCCTCCACCAGGCTCTGCAGCTCATTCTCCTTGAAGGTGAGATCCTGCAGGGTAGAGAACTCCTTGATGATCTCCCCCAGGGTGCCCTGTTGCTTCTTGTCCTCGACCATCGCCGTCAGGTGCCACTCCACCTCTTGCAGCAGAGGGGCCACCTCATCCACCAGATCCTGATGCAGCCAGGCGCTGCGTTTTTGTATCTGTGCCAGTGTGGCCTGATGATCCAGCTGCTGACGCAGGTAGTCCGCATGACGCTCTACCTGCCCCCCCAACTCGGCGAAGGTCTGACGTTGGCTCGGGGTTTCCTTGTGGTCAGGGGAACTGGCGAGGGAGGCCTGGCGCATCTCCTGCAAGGTCGTCGATACCTGACGGGAGAGGCGCTGATAGTCACCCAGATCCCCCGTGTCCCTGAGCTGGGCCAGCTGCAACAGCAGGCGCGAGCTGGCGCGCTCCAACTGGTAGGCCCCGTCGATAGCCGGCAGGTTCTCCTCGACGATCATCCCGACCTGGCGACCGAGCCTGTCCCACATCACATAAGCGGTAACCCCCATGCCAAGGGTCAGTATCGTGATGGCGATGAAGGCCAGGGTGAGCCGCCGTCCCAGGGTGCTGGGCCAGCGCAGCCACCAGCCTCTCCCCCTCATGGCTGCGCCGCCTGTTCGACCAGCGCCATGGCCGCATTCAGGTTGTCCTGGGTGAGTTGACGCCATTGATGCAGCATGCGCTCCGCCTGCGGGCTCGCCTTGTCCCCTTCGTAGAAATCGTCAAACAGCGCCAGCAGTGCCGGATCCTGCGCCTGTTGTTCGGTAAGCGGCGGTGTACTGGCCCGCACCCTGGCCTGCGCGATCAGGGCGGCCCTTCTGCCGCTCCCGTTCCCATCGGCTTCGTCGATGCCTCGCCAGGTCAGCCGCAAGCTGGGCAGTTGCTGGGTGATGGTCTGCTCGAACAGCACTTTTAGCAGACTGGCACGGCGATAGAGCAACTCCTTGTCGAGCACGAAGTCCGTCTGCTGCGCCAGTTGCGGTTCGGTGAGTGTCACCTTCGCCATCTCGGAAGTACCGACCACGGCCTGTCCCTCGGCGGAGAGCAGGAAGTCGATGAACTGACCCGCCAACGCCGACTGTTGGCTGCCCTGCATCACCGCCAGGTAGGTCGGTAGTATCGCGCCCTGACGCAGGGGGGTGAAACCTATGTAGTCGAAGTGCGCCTGACTGGTGCGGGCATAGCTCTCTATGACCAGCCCCGCCCCTGCCAGGCCACGGCTGATGCCATCACTGACCCCGAAGCTGCGCGCCGTGATAGCGGAGAGATTGCCGCCGATCTGCATCAGGATGGCCCAGCCCTGCTGCCAGCCATATTGCTGCAAGATGCTCTCCACCATCATATGAGTCGTGCCGGACTGGGAGGGAGAACTCATCATCACATGCCCCATGAACACCGGATCCGCCAGACTCTGCCAGTCGTGCGGGACCGGCAGCCGGTATTTCTCGAGATAGCGCCTGTTATACATGATGCCGATCCCGGAATAACCGACCACGGCCACCTTGCCGTCCAGGCCGAGAATATGCGGACTCAACCAGGCGGGAGGCTGGGTGTGCACGGGCAAGCGGGCGAGCAGGCCCGCCTTGTCCAGAGAGTGGAAGAAGGTGGGGGAGGAGGAGAGCACCATGTCGACAGGGGCGCCATCCCACTGGCTCAGCAGCCGCTGGGCCGAGAGGGTGCGTCGGTAGATAACCTCAATCTTGACCTCGGGATGACGCTGGGTAAATCCCTCCACCATGGCCTGAGTCGGGCTCTCCGAGAAAGAGGTCAGCACGGTCAGCGCTGCCGCCTGAACCCCAGCGCTGCACAGCCAGCAGGCGATAGTGAGTATGAACAACGGTCGGCAAGGGCTCTGCATAAGGGGGGACGCATCCTGTGGTGAACGGATTTTGTGCGACAGCTCAAAGATCCGGAACATGGTGAAATATTCGTGGTCGGTGGCATGAGCCACTCCTGACTCATTCCCCCCCATTCATCCCTCTCATTTTCGGTGATCCCCCCAGATCGAACCAGCCGGAAGATGTCATTTATGACTCATCAAATCAGTCAGTTGAGTCATCTCTGACCCAAATTCTCGGCTTTGCTGACCCCTGTTATCCCTACCTACTATGCCAAGGACGGCAGAGCAACTTTGCACTATGGCAGAACATCTCTGCACTACAGCAGAGCATCTCTGCACTTTAGTACCCAATTATTCACGGAGAGTACCATGTTCAACTTCTTCAAGACGCGAGCCGACCTTCCGGTCATGGACGCCTCGCCGGACAAGATAAGATCCATCTATCGCAAGTATCAGTGGCAGGTATTCCTGGGCCTGGTACTGGGCTACGCCATGTTTTATGTGGTTCGCATGAGCCTTAACGTGGTCAAGAAACCGTTGCTGGATGCCGGGATCGTCACCCTGGATGAACTGGGTGTCATCGGTTCGGCCTTCCTGTTCACCTACGCGGTCGGCAAGTTCTCCAATGGCTTCCTGTCGGATTACGCCAACATAGGCCGCTTCATGTCGGTCGCCCTGGGCGCCTCCGCCGTCTGTACCATCTTCATGGGCATGAACACGGCCACCTTCTTCCTGGTGCTGATGTGGGGCCTGAACGGCTGGTTCCAGTCCATCGGCTCGGCGCCCTCCTGCGTCTCCATCTTCCAGTGGTTCTCCCCCAAACAGCGTGGATCCGTCTACTCCATCTGGGGCGGCTCCCGCAATATAGGTGAAGGCATCTCCTGGATACTGACCGCGACCGTCGTCAGCTACTTCGGCTGGCAAGCGGGCTTCATCGGGGCCGGTATTGCCTCCGGGATCGCCGCCATCTTCATGTTCCTGGCCCTGAAGGACCGCCCGCAGACTTATGCCCTGCCCGAGCCTGCCGTCGCCTTCGGTGAAGAGCCGGAGATCGCCAAGAAAGTCGAGCCGGCCGAGATCCGCCGCGCCCAGATGTTCATCCTCAAGCAGCCGACCGTCTGGCTCATCGCCGCCGCCTGTGCCTTCATGTACATGTCCCGCTACGCCATGAGCTCCTGGGCCGTGCTCTATCTGCAAGAGCAGAAGGGATACAGCCTGATCGATGCCGGCTTTGCCATGTCCGCCTACCCCATCGCCGGTTTCGTCGGCGCCATCCTGGCCGGGGTCATCTCCGACAAGGTATTCAACTCCAACCGCCACATCCCGACCCTGCTGTACGGCTTGGCCAACATCGCCGGTATGTGCCTGATGTTCTGGGGCCCCCAGAGCCGCATGATGGACGCCGTCGCCCTCTCCCTGATCGGTTACTCCATCGGTGGTCTGGTGGTGTTCCTGGCCGGTCTGACTGCCTGTGACCTGATGCCCAAGACCGCCGTCGGCGCCGTGAAAGGCTTCATCGGCCTCTGCTCCTACATCGCCGCCTCCGGCCAGGAGCTGGTCTCCGCCGCCCTCATCAAGACCAGCGTGGTCGACGGGGTCACTCACTACGACTTCAGCAGTGCCCAGTACTTCTGGCTTGGTGCTTCGGTCATCTCCATGTTGCTCGCCCTGACGGTGTGGAAAGCCAAAAAAGTCGTCAACTACTGACCATCACGCAAATGAACCCAATAAAAAAGGTGGTCTCTTGACCACCTTTTTTATGTCACGCCCCCAGACAGAGAGCCCACCCCATGCGTAAAACCAAGATTATCGCTACCCTAGGCCCGGCCAGCTCCTCCAGGGAGATGGTGGAAAAATTGATCCTGGCGGGAGCCAATGTGTTTCGACTCAACTTCTCCCATGGCACCAGTGAACAGCATCAGCAACTCGCCCGGCGGATCCGCGAGGTTGCGACCCGGCTCGGGGTGCACATCGGCATACTGGCCGATCTGCAAGGCCCCAAGATCCGGATCGCCAGCTTCGCAGAGGGCAGCATACGGCTGCTGCCGGGGGATGGTTTCATTCTGGATGCCAGTCTGGATCCCGCGCAGGGCAACCAGGAGCGCGTCGGCCTCGATTACCCCGAACTGGTCAATGAGGTCAGGGTCGACAACATATTGCTGCTCGACGATGGCCGCCTGCAGTTCAAGGTGGAGCACATTGCAAAGAACCGGGTATACACCCGAGTATTGATCGGGGGCGTCTTGTCCAATCGCAAGGGGATCAACGTGCTGGGGGGCGGCCTGAGCGCACCGGCCCTGACTGAGAAAGACAAGCTGGACATCGTGACGGCGCACCAGCTGGGCGCCGACTTCGTCGCCATCTCCTTCCCGCGCAGTGCGGCAGACTTGCAGGAGGCGCGGCAATTGATCCGGGCCACCGGCAGCAGGGCCGCCATCGTTGCCAAGGTGGAGCGGGCCGAGGTGGTCGCCTCCGTCGAGGCCATGGATGACGTCATCCGCGCCGCCGACATCATCATGGTGGCCAGAGGGGATCTGGGCGTCGAGATAGGCGACGCCAGACTGCCCGGCGTCCAGAAGAGACTGATCCAGCGCTGTCGCCTGCTTGGCCGCCCGGTGATCACGGCGACCCAGATGATGGAGTCCATGATAACCAACCCCATGCCAACCCGGGCCGAGGTGCTGGATGTCGCCAATGCGGTCATGGACGGTACCGACGCCGTGATGCTTTCGGCGGAATCTGCCGCAGGCAGTTATCCGGTTGAAGCCGTTGAGGCCATGGCCCGCATCGCCCTCGGTGCAGAGCAGGAGGCGCTATTCGGGCAGCCACTCTGGCAGAAGATCGGCTCACAGGAGCAACCCGGCCACGGCATGGCGTTGGCTGCCATGATCTCCGCCTTCGGACAGAACAAGGGGTGCGGTATTGCCGTGCTGACCCGCCAGGGCGCTGCCGTCATCGCCCTCTCCCGCACCCATCTCGACAACCCGCTCTGGGCCCTCTCCAGCGATAGGCCCTTGCTCAATCAGATGGCCATGCTGCGTGGCGTGCGTCCCATCTACTTCGAACAGACGCAGACAGATAGTCGCCATGACCACCTGATCGCCACCTTGCGCCAGGCCAACCAGCTGACCGGGCTCGACTCTCTGTTGATCAGCCAACTTGATGCCTTGGAGGGATATGGTCATGAGGATGTCTGTCGCCTGGTGCCCCTGAGCACTGATCCTGTGGCGTTTGCCTGCTGATGGTGAGGCCTGGCTCTGAACAGAGAGGGCCGAATCGCAGGATCCAGAATGCAAAAACCCCGCCGAAGCGGGGTTTTTCTAAAGATGGTCGGTGATAAAGGATTCGAACCTTTGACCCTCTGGTCCCAAACCAGATGCGCTACCGGGCTGCGCTAATCACCGAGAAATTTTGTACTGCCACACAAAAAACGACTTTGTCATCCTTTGCTTACAGTCAGTATGGTGCGAAGAGAGGGACTCGAACCCTCACACCCTAAGGCACTAACACCTGAAGCTAGCGCGTCTACCAATTCCGCCACCTTCGCATACCGAACTAACTGTCACTCTACAGCTTAAATGGGGTGGCTGATGGGGCTCGAACCCACGACAACCGGAATCACAATCCGGGACTCTACCAACTGAGCTACAGCCACCACAGCTGTTTTGTTCCACAACACGCCCGCTAATCAGCGCACGTTTGATGGTGCGCCCGACAGGATTCGAACCTGTGACCTCTGCCTCCGGAGGGCAGCGCTCTATCCAGCTGAGCTACGGGCGCCACGCTGTCGAACGGGGCGAATTATTCATTACCTGAGCCTGCTTGTCTACTCTTTTTTTATTTCATTAACTCAAGTGCTGTTTTTTCAATCACTTGGCAGCGTTTGTAACAACTAATCAGCCATTAGGCCTGGTTTGGCACCAGGATCCCCTGTTTCTACTGCTTCTGTCTCCTTGACTTGCCCTCACATGCCCCTAAAATGAATGAACGTTCATTCAGTGGTATCCCAAGGACCATGAACAAGAAAGAGCGCATCTTCGATGCTGCACACGATATTCTCGCCGAGCAGGGCTTCCATGGGCTCTCTATTGCCATGGTCGCCAAGCAAGCGAAGGTAGCAACTGGAACTATTTATCGTTATTTTAGCGACAAGGAAGATTTGATCCGCCAGCTTTATCGGCACACCATCATGGGGTGCCGTGAGCAGATACTGAATGACGTGAATATAGAAGAGACATCTTTCGAGCAATACCGACAGTTGTGGCTCAATATTCATCACATTTTTACGTCCGACCCGAATGCCATCATCTGCAAACTGCAGTATGAGTGCTCACCTTTGGCCTCGGAACTGGAACGCGACCCCGTCATCATGGCGCTATGGGAACCATTAGATCGGTTTTTTGAGCGAGGTCGTATAACAGGACTGTTTATCGATTTACCGCTGAGGGTGCTGCAATCCCTCAGCCTGGACAGTGTTGCCCTCTTGCTACAACAATGCAGGGGGCATAAGTTGACCCTGACCGATACACAGCAGGAAGCCGTGATACGTGCCAGTTGGCAAGCCATATTACAACCCTAAAACTTCTCTATCAGGAATCTGTTCATGAAAAAGTGGATGGCCATCATGTTGCTGATCGCGCTGGCCCTGTTTGGCAGTGTTATCGGCTTCAATATGTTCAAGCAGAAGAAGATCGCCGAGTTCATGGCCAACAGGCCAGAGCCCGAATTCCCTGTCACCTCCATGGTTATCAAGCCCCAGGACTGGGTCCCGACCATAGAGGCAATTGGCTTCGTCGAACCAAACCAGGGGGTCACGCTGTCGACCGAGCTGGCGGGTACCATAGACAAGATCGCCTTCGAATCAGGCATGGCCGTCACCGCCGATCGACTGCTGATCAGCCTGGACTCCAGTGTTGAGAGAGCCAACCTGCGCTCCTCCACCGCCAGACTGCCTGCCGCCCGAGCCAAGTTCGAGCGCTACAAGAACCTCTATACGAAGAACTCCATCTCCCGTGACCAGCTCGATGATGCCGAAGCCAGTTATCGCTCCCTGGAGGCCGATATTGAGAGTCTGAAGGCGACCATAGCCCGCCGGGAAGTACGCGCGCCTTTCGCGGGTGTCGTCGGTCTGCGTAATGTCTTCCTCGGCCAGTACATGGAACCGGGTACCGACATAGTGCGTCTGGAAGATATCAGCGTGATGCGTCTGCGCTTTACCGTGCCCCAGACCGATATCTCCAAGATATCCCTGGGCCAGACCATCAAGATCAGCGTGGATGCTTACCCGCAAACCGAGTTCAGCGGCAAGATCAGCGCCATCGAGCCAGCGGTCAACTATCAGAGCGGTCTGATCCAGGTCCAGGCGGACATCCCGAACAATGGCGGTAAACTGCGCTCCGGCATGTTTGCCCGCGCCAGCATTGTGCTGCCCACCATCAAAGACCAGGTCGTGCTGCCCCAAAATGCCATCACCTTCACCCTCTATGGCCAGAACGTCTACGTCATCCAGGAGAAGGACGGCGTCAAACGTGTCACCCAACATGTGGTCAAGGTTGGCGAGCGCCGCGGCAATGACGCCCATATCCTGAGCGGCATCAAGGCCGGTGATGAAGTGGTGCTGTCTGGACAGGTGCGATTGAGTAACGACACCAAGGTCAAAGTTGAGAAAAACGATGCCCTGGCCGTCCCGGCACAAGCCCCGATGCTGTAAGCGCGGAGATCTGTAATGCGATTTACTGACATATTCATAAAGCGGCCCGTGCTGGCAATCTCGATCAGTTTTCTGATCGCCTTGCTCGGCTTCCAGGCCATCTTCAAGATGCAGGTGCGCGAATACCCCGAGGTGATCAATACCGTCATCACGGTCAACACCAGCTACTACGGCGCCAGCTCGGATCTGATCCAGGGTTTCATCACCCAACCCCTGGAACAGGCGATAGCCCAGGCCGATAACATCGACTTCATGACCTCGTCCAGCCAGCTGGGCAGCTCGACCGTGACGGCATTCATGAAGTTGAATACCGACCCGAACGCCGCGCTGTCAGACATACTGGCCAAGGTGAACTCGGTACGTTCCCAGCTACCCAAAGAGTCGGAAGACCCTTCGGTCACCTCCTCCACAGGGTCGACCACGGCGGTGCTCTATCTGGGTGTCACCAGTCCTGAGCTGAACTCCAGCCAGATCACCGACTACCTGGAGCGGGTCGTCAAACCCCAGCTGTTCACTGTGGGCGGCGTCTCCAAAGTGGATCTGTATGGCGGTACCGAGTTTGCCCTGCGCGTCTGGCTGGATCCGGCCAAGATGGCCGCCTTCGACCTGACCGCAACTGACGTGATGACGGTGCTCAACAGCAACAACTATCAGTCGGCAACCGGTCAGTCCACCGGCTATTTCATGCTGTTCAACGGGGATGCCAAGACTCAGGTCACCAATACTGCCGAACTGGAGCGACTGGTTGTATCGACCCGGGAAGGCAAGGTGATCCGTCTGTCCGACATCGCCAAAGTCAGTCTGGAGAAGAGCCACGACATCTATCGTGCCACCGCCAACGGCCGCGAAGCCGTGGTCATGGCCGTCAACGCCTCCCCGACCGCCAACCCGATCAACATTGCCCACGATGTGCTGGCGATGCTGCCAAGCCTCAAACGCAACATGCCGAGCACCATGGAGATGAACGTCCTCTATGACTCGACCGTGGCCATCAATGAATCGATCCACGAGGTTATCAAGACCATCATCGAGGCGGCGGCCATCGTACTGGTGGTGATCACCCTGTTCCTGGGCTCGTTCCGTGCCGTTATCATCCCCATCATTACCATCCCTTTGAGCCTTATCGGGGTCGTGATGGTGATGGACATCTTTGGCTTCTCCATCAACCTCATGACGCTGCTTGCCATGGTGCTCGCCATCGGTCTGGTGGTGGATGACGCCATCGTGGTGCTGGAGAACGTGGACAGGCATATCAAGGAGGGTGAGGAGCCCTTCCGGGCCGCCATCATAGGCACCCGGGAGATAGCCGTGCCCGTCATCGCCATGACCCTGACCCTGGCGGCCGTGTATGCCCCTATCGCACTGATGGGCGGCATCACCGGCTCGCTGTTCAAGGAATTTGCGCTGACCCTGGCGGGGGCCGTGTTCGTGTCGGGCATCATCGCCCTGACCCTCTCCCCCATGATGTGTTCCGTGATGCTCAAGGCCAATGCCAAACCGAGCAAATTCGAGAGCACTGTGCATCATCTGCTCGAGCGCATGACGGATCGCTACGACCGTATGCTCCATGCCGTGATGCAAAAACGCATCGTGGTCATCGTCTTCGCGGTCATCGTCTTTGGCAGTCTGCCATTGCTGTTCAAGTTCATCCCGAGCGAACTGGCCCCCTCCGAAGATAAAGGGGTCATGGCGGTGCTGGGTACGGCGCCCTCGAACGCCAACCTGGACTACATCGAAAACACCATGGCGGAGGTGAACAAGGTGCTGGATGATCAGCCCGAGATCGCCTACTCCCAGGTCTTCTCCGGCCTGTTCAATGCCAACCAGGCGTTCGGTATCGCCTCCATGAAACCCTGGAGCGAGCGGGAAGCCAGTCAGAAAGAGGTGCTGGATCGAGTCGGAGCCATTGTCAAAAATGTGCCAGGCATGTCCATCACCACCTTCCAGTTCCCCGAACTGCCAGGTGCGTCCAGTGGCTTGCCGATCCAGTTCGTCATCACCACACCGAACAGCTTCGAGAGCCTGTTCATCGTGGCGAGCGAAGTGCTGGCTGCCGCTCAGGCCAGTGGTCAGTTTGTCTACTCGGATCTCGATCTGAACTACGACTCTGCCACCATGAAGATCAGCATCGACAAGGACAAGGCGGGTGCCTACGGCATCACCATGCAGGACATAGGCGTCACCATGGGCACCATGATGGCGGATGGCTACGTCAACCGTATCGATCTGGATGGCCGCTCCTATGAAGTGATCCCGCAGGTGGAACGCAAGTACCGCCTCAACCCCGAGTCGATGAAGGGCTACTATGTTCGCGCCGCCGATGGCCGCTCAGTGCCCCTTGGCAGTCTGATCACCATAGATGTGGTCGGTGAGCCACGCGCCCTGCCCCACTTCAACCAGCTCAACTCGGCGACCATAGGTGCAGTGCCTACCCCGGGTGTTGCCATGGGTGATGCGATCGGCTGGTTAGAAACGGAAGCGGCCTCCACCCTGCCCCAGGGCTATCGTTACGATTTCATGGGCGAGGCGCGTCAGTTTGTCACCGAAGGCAATGCGCTCTATGCCACCTTCGCGCTGGCACTGGCCATCATCTTCCTGGTGCTGGCCATCCAGTTCGAATCCGTCCGTGACCCGTTGGTGATCATGGTATCGGTTCCCCTGGCCATCAGTGGCGCCTTGATCGCCCTGGCTTGGGGTCTGGCGACCATGAACATCTACTCCCAGGTGGGCTTGATCACCCTCGTTGGTTTGATCACCAAGCACGGCATCCTGATCTGTGAGGTAGCCAAAGAAGAACAGCTGCTGCACGGCAGGAACCGTATGGAAGCGGTGATGCAGGCAGCCAAGGTGCGACTGCGCCCCATACTGATGACCACGGCGGCCATGATAGCGGGTCTGATCCCGCTGCTGTACGCCGCCGGTGCTGGTGCAGCCCAGCGCTTCAGTATCGGTATCGTCATCGTCGCCGGTCTGGCCATCGGCACCCTGTTCACGCTGTTCGTACTGCCGGTTATCTACACCTTCCTGGCGTCCAAGCATGAGCCGCTCAAGGAGTTCGACGAGTCAGTCCCTCCCAAGGCACAGGGCGGTCACTGATCCCCTGCTCCATATGAATGAAAAGGCCCCGCGAGGGGCCTTTTTTCTGGGCGGGAGTTGAGCCTTCAATGCAGGGTCTTCAACAATAAGTGCCGCTCAGGGTCATCCCCGACCATCCCCCATAAAAACGGCCACCCGCAGGGGTGGCCGTTTCTCGATGGGTAGCACCCAAGGAGTTTAGCGCAAGGACTTGACCGAGCGGCGCACGATGAGCTCAGGCTGCACCGTCATGGATTCGACTTCCAGCTCCTTGTTGCGGATCCGGCTCACCAGCTGTTGCACCGCCAGCAGACCCAGTTCGGCCTTGGGGTGGCGAATAGTGGTGAGCGGCGGGCTGGAGAAGCGAGCCATCTCCACATCGTCATAGCCGATGACGGAGATGTCGTCCGGCACCTTGACCCCGGCCTCCCAGGCCGCGCAAATGGCGCCTATCGCCATGGGATCGTCGAAGGCAAACACCGCGGTCGGACGCGGCTCGAGCGCCAGGATATGCAGCATCTGGTCGAAGCCGCTCTGACTCTCGTAGTCACCCTCGAAGATCTGTTCATCCTGCAAGGTGAGACCCTGCTCGGCCAGGGCATCGCGCACCCCATCCAGTCGCTGCTGAGTGGTTGGCTTGTCGAGCTGACCCGTGATGCAGGCGATATTGCGGTGACCCTGCTCCAGCAGGTGGCTGACCGCCATGCGGGCACCGATGCGGGCGTTGTCATTGATGACGTTGGCAAAATCGCACTCGGTTCCCCAATCCAGCACCACCTGAGGCACACTCTTGTGGATGCGCAGCATGTCGCGCAGGGGGGTATCGATGTCGGTGCCCAATACCAGCAGGCCATCGACCCGCTTCTCCATCAGCATTCTCAGATAATGCTGCTGACGGGGCGGCTGGTTCTCTGTATTGCAGAGGATCAGGCTGTAGCCCTGCTCGAAGCAGTAAGCCTCCACCCCGCGCACCACCTCCGCGAAGAAGGGGTTGGCACTGGTAGTGACCAGCATGCCGATGGTCTTGGTCGAATTTATCTTGAGGCTGCGCGCCACCGAATTGGGTGCGTAGTTGAGCTCTGCCACCGCCTCAAGCACGTTTTGGGTTGCTTCTTCGCTGACCCGACGGGTGTGATTGAGTACATGTGAGACGGTGGAGATGGATACGCCTGCGCGCGCGGCGACATCTTTAATAGTGGCCATCTCTGTCTCCTGAATATCAAAAGCGGAACCTTAGCAGATTTCCCGAATAAAGGCTTGAAATTAACGGGAACTATCAGGCGATTGCCGATGCTGGCTAATCTAGGTGCTGCCCAGTGTTTGCGCAAACAGATTTTGAACGAAATGGGAGCCTCATCAGAGTAAAAACTCGTCAGGTTTTTCCGCTATCAAATCAACAAGATTCGAATGTTAACTTTATGTTGCCCACACGAAACAGCATGAAACACCAAGTAAATGTCTATACATAGTAGCAAGCTTCATTTAACCCCCATCTAACCCCCCTTATGCCATATCTTTAACAGCTTGTTATTACTGGGGCAGGAATGATAGAACCTTACCATTGCCGGACAAGCGGGAAGTCTGCCCGGTGTGAAACAATCCACTGATTAAAGGGACGAATCTATGAATAACTGGAGCAAGGTTGCAGTCAGGGCAGCGGTTTCTATGGCGCTGTTTGGTTCTGTTTCCATGGCCTATGCCGCCGATACCATCAAGATTGGCATTGCAGGCCCGGTCACCGGCCCGGTCGCTCAATATGGCGACATGCAATTCACCGGCGGCAAGATGGCCGTCGAGATGATCAACAAGGCTGGCGGCATCAAGGGCAAGCAGATCGAGGCCGTCATCTATGATGATGCCTGCGATCCCAAGCAAGCGGTCGCGGTCGCCAACAAGGTGATCAACGACGGTGTCAAATTTGTGGTTGGCCACCTCTGCTCCGATAACACCCTGCCCGCCTCCGACATCTATGAAGACGAAGGCGTGCTGATGATCACCCCCGCCTCCACCAACCCCAAGATCACCGAGCGTGGCTACCAGATGGTGCTGCGGACCATAGGTCTGGATAGCGATCAGGGCCCGACTGCCGCCAAGTACATCATCGACGTGGTCAAGCCCCAGCGTGTCGCCGTCATTCATGACAAGAAGCAGTACGGTGAAGGCATCGCCTCCAGCGTGAAAGCCACTCTGGACAAGGCTGGCGTCAAAGTCGTGGCCTTCGAGGGTATCACCGCAGGCGACAAGGACTTCTCCGCCCTGATCGCCAAGCTGCAGAAAGAGAACGTCGATTTCGTCTACTACGGCGGCTACCACCCGGAGCTGGGCCTGATCCTGCGCCAGGCAAATGAGAAAGGCTTCAAAGCCAAATTTATGGGTCCGGAAGGGGTAGGCAACAAGGACATCTCCGCCATCGGTGGCAAGGGCTCCGAGGGTCTGCTGGTGACGCTGCCGAACAAATATGACCTGGTGCCAGCCAACGCCCCGATCGTCGCGGCTTTCAAGGCCAAAGGTCAGGACTCTTCCGGTCCCTTCGTCTGGACCACCTATGCGGCAGTCCAGACCCTGGCTGCCGGGATAGAGAAAGCGGGTGAAGACCCGGTTGCCGTGGAAAAGGCCATCAAGAGCAGCACCATAGACACCGTCATGGGCCCCCTCACCTGGGCTGCAAATGGCGACCTGAAAGGCTTCGAGTTCGGCATGTTCGAGTGGCATGCCGACGGCACCTCTACTCAACTCAAATAATAAATCTGCCGGAGGGGGTGAGCATGCTCACCCCCTCACGTCTTTGCGGGCAAGTACAGGGAACGCAGTATGTCCGAACATATTCTTTATTTGGTTCAGCAGTTGCTGAACGGATTAACCATAGGTAGCACCTATGCGTTGATCGCCATCGGCTACACCATGGTCTATGGCATCATTGGCATGATCAACTTCGCTCATGGCGAGGTTTACATGATTGGCTCCTATGTGGCCTTCATGGTCATGGCCGCCCTCATGATGATGGGTATAGACACCACCGCCATACTGCTTGGGTCTGCCTTTCTCATCAGTATCATAGTGACCGGCACCTATGGCTGGACCATAGAGCGGGTCGCCTACCGCCCCTTGCGCGGCGGTAACCGTCTGATCCCCCTCATCTCCGCCATCGGCATGTCGATCTTCTTGCAGAACATGATGCGCATGGCCCAGGGATCCCGGGACATCGCCATGCCGACCCTGATCAGTGGCGGCTGGAACTTTGGCTCAGAAGATGGCTTCCAGGCCAGTCTCTCCTATATGCAGCTCATCATCTTCGTGGTGACCTTCATCACCATGCTGGCGCTGACCCAGTTCATCAACCGCTCCCGTATGGGCCGCGCCTGCCGCGCCTGCTCGGAAGACATCAAGATGGCAAACCTGCTGGGCATAGACACCCATGTGGTCATCTCCATTACCTTCGTGCTGGGGGCCACCCTGGCCGCCGTCGCCGGTGTGCTGCTTGGCATGTATTACGGCGTCATCAACCCCTACCTCGGCTTTATGGCCGGTCTGAAAGCCTTCACCGCCGCGGTGCTGGGGGGCATCGGCAGCATTCCCGGTGCCGTGATAGGGGGGTTGTTGCTCGGCGTGGTCGAGGCGCTCACCGCCGGCTACCTCAGCACCGAGTACAAGGACGTCATGGCCTTCGCCCTGCTCATCCTGGTGCTGCTCTTTATGCCCACCGGTCTCCTGGGTCGCCCGGAGGTCGAAAAAGTATGATGAAACATGCATATATCATCGGCCTGATGCCGCTCTCCATGGCCAGCACTGGCATCCTGGGTCGCCCGGAGGTCGAGAAGGTATGATGAAACGTCAATTCATTCACGCCTGCGTCGCCAGCCTGGTGCTGATACTGCTCTCCTTCTGGCTGCTCGGCTTCAAACTCGAGACGGAAGGCACCCGTTTGCTGGTCATCAGTCGACTCGATGTCTCCCTGATCTGGTTGCTGGGTGGGGCGGCGCTGGTGTTCTGCTTCCAGCTGCTGCGCAGCCAGATCCTGGGACTGTTCAAGGGGTCCACCAGCGGCGTCTCCAAGCTGGTGCTGCCCAGCCCGGAGCAGGCGCCACGCCTCTACAACACGGCGGCCCTCATCGCCCTGCTGCTGGCGGTAAGCTGGCCCTTCATGGCCTCCCGTGGTGCCGTGGATCTCGCCACTCTCACGCTCATTTACGTGATGCTGGGTCTGGGGCTGAACGTGGTGGTCGGTCTGGCGGGTCTGCTCGATCTCGGTTATGTCGGCTTCTACGCGGTCGGCGCCTACAGCTATGCCCTGCTCAACACCTACTTCGGGCTGAGCTTCTGGGAGTGCCTGCCCATCGCGGGGGGCATGGCCGCCCTGTTCGGCTTCCTGCTCGGCTTCCCCGTGCTGCGGCTGAGGGGGGATTATCTGGCCATAGTGACCCTGGGATTTGGCGAGATCATCCGCATCCTGCTCAACAACCTCACCTCCCTCACTGGCGGCCCGAACGGGATATCAGGCATTCCCAAACCCACCCTGGGTGGCCTGGAGTTCAACCGCACCGTCAAGGACGGCGGCTTCGGCACCTTCCACGACTTCTTCGGCATCACCTACAACGCCAACCACAAGGTGATCTTCGTCTATCTGATGGCCTTGCTGCTGGTAATTGCCACCCTGTTCGTCATCAATCGCCTGCTGCGCATGCCCCTTGGCCGTGCCTGGGAGGCGCTGCGTGAAGATGAGATCGCCTGCAAATCACTGGGGCTCAACCCCACCATCATCAAGCTGACCGCCTTTACCATAGGCGCCTGCTTCGCGGGCTTCGCGGGCAGCTTCTTTGCTTCGCGCCAGGGCTTTATCAGCCCCGAGTCCTTCGTATTCATCGAGTCCGCCATCGTGCTGGCCATCGTGGTGCTGGGGGGAATGGGCTCCCAGATCGGCGTGGTGCTGGCCGCCATCGTGATGACGGTACTGCCCGAGCTGGCTCGCGAGTTCAACGAATACCGCATGCTGATGTTCGGTCTGCTGATGGTCTTCATGATGATCTGGCGTCCACAGGGTCTGCTGCCAATGACTCGCCCCCATCTGGAGCTGCAAAAATGAATCAGAAATTGTTAGAGGTCTCTGATCTGTCGATGCGTCACCTGGATGGGCTGCTCGTGATGCCCCTGGCCCAGCAAGTGGAGCTGCAAAAATGAATCAGAAGTTGTTAGAGGTCTCTGATCTGTCGATGCGTTTTGGTGGCCTGTTGGCCGTCAACGGCGTCAAACTGGATGTCGACCAGGGCGAGGTCATCTCCATCATTGGTCCCAACGGGGCTGGCAAAACCACTATTTTCAACTGCCTGACCGGCTTCTACCGGCCAAGCGGTGGCACCATCCGTTACCGTGGCGAGGAGATCCAGGGGCTACCCGGCCATCTGATCGCCCGCAAGGGGGTGGTGCGCACCTTCCAGCACGTGCGGCTGTTCAAGGACATGACGGCAGTAGAAAACCTGCTGGTCGCCCAGCATCGTCACCTCAACACCGGTTTTATCTCCGGTCTGTTCAAGACCCCGGCTTTTCGCCGCGCCGAACAGGAGGGACTGGATCAGTCCGCCTTCTGGCTGGAAAAGGTGGGCCTCAAGGATCTTGCCAACCGTCCCGCGGGCAACCTGGCTTATGGCCAGCAGCGCCGCCTCGAGATTGCCCGCTGCATGGCCACCAAGCCAGCACTGTTGATGCTCGATGAGCCGGCAGCTGGTCTCAACCCCCATGAGACCGACGAGCTCAACGAGCTGATCGTCGGGCTGCGCGACGAGTTCGGCGTCTCTGTGTTGCTGATCGAGCACGACATGAAGCTGGTGATGGAGATCTCCAACCGCATCTTCGTGGTCAACCAGGGCACCCCACTGGCTCAGGGTAAACCGGAGGAAATCCGTAATAATCCGGCAGTGATCAAGGCCTATCTGGGCGAGTCGTAAGGACAAAAAGATGTTAGAACTTCGCAACGTATCGACCCATTACGGCAAGATCCAGGCCCTGCACGACGTCAGTGTCGAGGTAAAAGAAGGCGAAATAGTCACCCTGATCGGGGCCAACGGCGCCGGTAAAACTACGCTGCTGATGACGCTCTGTGGCGAACCCAAACCCAGTAGCGGCAGCATCTGGTTCGAGGGAGAAGAGATCACCTCCCTCACCACGGCCCGCATCATGCGCAAAGACATCGCCGTGGTGCCAGAAGGGCGGCGTATCTTCGCCCGACTGACGGTGGAGGAGAACCTGCGCATGGGCGCCTTCTTCGTCGACAAGCATGAGCAAGAGGGTCTGCTGCAACAGGTGTTCACCATGTTCCCACGGCTCCATGAACGGCTGGAACAACGGGCGGGCACCATGTCCGGGGGCGAGCAGCAGATGCTGGCCATAGGTCGGGCCCTGATGAGCAAGCCGCGCCTGCTGCTGCTCGACGAGCCCTCCCTCGGCCTGGCCCCCATCATCATCCAACAGATCTTCGACACCATTTTACAGCTGAGGGAGAAGGGCATGACCATCTTCCTGGTGGAGCAAAATGCCAACCAGGCACTCAAGCTGGCGGACAGAGGCTATGTGCTGGAGAACGGCCGGGTGGTGCTGCAAGACTCGGGCGCCGCCTTGTTGTCCAATCCCGCAGTGCGCCAAGCCTATCTGGGCGGCTGACATGGCTCCTTTACCCATTTCATCCTGCTATCCATGGCAGCCATGCCCCGGATATCGCTCGGTGATGAGGTCGTGAGCCACCCCAGGGGCACCCCGGACAGTCACAGGTTCTGGCGTGACCCTGAACTGCCTTTTATCGAGGCGCGCTCGGTGCAAGATGGCCGGCGCGTCTGCTATGACAAACACAGTCATGCCCACTTCTCCATCGGTGCCATTACCGGCGGCCACAGCCACTACCTCAATCAGCGCAGCTGGCAGAGCGTTGGCAGCGGCACGCTGGTGCTGATGAACCCGGAAGAGGTCCATGCCTGCAACCCCGTCTCGGATCAGCCCTGGTCCTATCTGATGTTCTATCTCGACCTCGACTGGCTGGGGGGCCAGCAACAAGACGCGGGTCTGGGCAGCGAATTTCGCCCCTTCGACATGACCGCCAGTCGGGATCCCCTGCTCTATTCCCTATTGGCAAGCCTCTATCGCACCCTGGTCGATAGCAGCCAGGATACCCTGGCCAAACAGGTGGCCTGCCACGGATTCGGCCACCAGCTACTGCATCGCCTGACCCCGGCCAAGTGGGATGATCGCCCGCCCCCGCGCCTGCAACGGGCCGCCGAGCTGATGCAGGACGACTGCGCCAATGCGCTCAGCTTGCAACAGCTAAGCGCCGTGGCCGAACTCAGCCCCTCCCACTTCGTGCGCGCCTTCAACCGTCATTACGGCATGACGCCCCACGCCTACCTGCTCAACCAGCGTATTCGCCACGCTCGCATGCTGTTACAGCGGGGGCAATCCCTGGCCGATGTCGCCCTGGCCAGTGGCTTCGCCGATCAGGCCCACTTCCAGCGCCAGTTCAAACGCTTGGTCGCCGCCACTCCGGGCCAGTATCGTGCCCAGATGTCGCGCCAAGACGTCCACTGCGATGAGTGATGGGGAAGCAGGCCAGTGGCCCAGAGTGCTCAAGATCAGGGTTCCATCACCAGATAGAGGCCGCTGAGCAGCAGTAGCGCCGCCATGGCGCGATTGAACCAGCGCAGTCGACGCCGGCATGACAACGCCTCCCGCAACTGGCTGCCTGCATAAGCCCAGCAGGCAATCGATACCAGACAGATCACCAGGTACAACAAGCAAAACTGCAGTACCTGCCCCAGCCCTCCTAGCGCGCCATAGGCACCAACCCCCATGCTGGCCGCCAGCCACGCCTTGGGGTTGAGCCATTGCATCATGGCGCCATACCAGAATGCCGGAGGCTTGCCCTCCTGAGCACTCAGCGTGCCGTCATCTCGCAGCAGCAACCAGGCCATGTAGCAGAGAAACCCCACACCGCCCCAACGGATGGCGCTGCCGAACACCGGCCAGCTCGATAACAGGGTGCCCAGGCCCAATCCCATCAGCAATAACAACAAGATGAAACCCAGGGTAGCCCCGACCACGTGCCGCAGGCTGGCACGAAAGCCATATCGGGCCCCGTTGCTGAGGGCCACCAGATTGACGGGACCCGGGGTAATGGACATGGCCAGGGCAAACCCGGCCATGGATAACAGCAGACTCGTTTCCATCAATGACACTCCAACAAGATGAGAGGAGGCCACCCTAGCGGCCATGACCGGCCCGGGTATTGAAGAAAATTGCGCTCAGGCCCTCGCCGAGATGCCCAGAGGAGATTGCCCCCTTAGCGCAGGCGCGCTCATGGGGTAAACTGCAACCCTATCGTTACTATCAGGACAAGGTCATGGATCAATTCGCCCACATCAGCGCCCAGGATGCCCACACCAAGCTCGCCGCGGGCGAGGCAAGACTCGTCGATATTCGTGATCCCCAGTCATTCGAGACATCTCATGCGGTGGGCGCCTTTCATCTGACCAACGGCAGTCTGGTGCGTTTCATGGATGAGGTGGACTTCGACACCCCCGTCATCGTCATCTGCTATCACGGCAATAGCAGCCAGGGTGCAGCCCAGTACCTGCTGCAACAGGGCTTCGAGGAGGTATACAGCCTGGATGGCGGCTTTGAGGCGTGGCGCAAGGAGTTCCCCATCCAGGCGGGCGATGCATGAGCGGCGCTGATGAGCACGTCCCGGCAGGCATGATACAGCTGCTGGTACTGGACAACGCCCGCATGGCCCAGGCGCTGGTCGACTACCTCAGCACTCTGGGGATCCCGTGCGAGCTGACCCAGTCAGAGCTTGGCGTCAGTGTCTGGCTCGCCGACGAGCAGCGTGTCGCCCAGGCCCAGCTAGAGGTGAAGCGTTTCCTGGCCGAGCCCAGTCACCCCCGCTACATGGAAGCCTCCTGGCAGTCCGGCCGGGCCGATGTCCGCATCGACTACAGCAAGGGCATGACGGATCCCATCACCGATTTCCTGCACCACGCCGGGCCACTCACCCTGCTGGTCATCATCGCCTGTCTCGCTATCTATGCCCTGCAGGCGATCGGCCTGCCCATCTATGATCTGCTGGCATTTCACCCGACCCTGGCCCAGTTTGCCGATTGGCAGGCCTGGCGTTACCTGACTCCGGCCTTCATCCATTTCTCCATATTGCATCTGGTGTTCAACCTGCTGTGGTGGTGGTATCTGGGTGGCCAGATAGAGCAGCGCCTGGGCAGTGGCAAGCTGTTTATTCTGCTGCTGGTCGGGGCGGCCCTGCCCAACATCGCCGAGTTCTTCGCCAGCGGCCCGCTGTTTGGCGGCCTCTCCGGTGTGGTCTATGCCCTGCTCGGCTACCTCTGGCTGCGCGGCCGCCTGCAACCGGAGTCCGGTTTCGCCCTGCCCCCGGCACTGATGGGCTTCATGCTGTTCTGGCTGGTGCTCGGCTTCTTCGACCTGCTCGGTACCAGCACGGCCAACATCGCCCATCTGATCGGCCTGCTGGTCGGTCTGCTGCAAGGCTGGCTGGACCGCCACCACAAGCTGGCCTAGTCGTTGTTGTCATAAGGTTTTTCTCGACCTGCTCGGCAGCCATACCGCCGCCAACATCGCCCATCTGGTGGGCCTGCTGGTCGGTCTGCTGCAAGGCTGGCTGGACCGCCATCACAAGCTGGCCTAGTCGGGCTTCAGCAACATAGCGTCATCAAAAGAGCGCCATAAAAAACGCCGCCCCCGAGGGCGGCGTTTTGCTGGCTGGCTCACTCGAGCCTGCACACTTACTGCTTGATCAGCGTAGGATCCGTGACCTTGACCGCGGTACCGCCACTCATGAAGAAGCTGGCGAACTGGGTCTGCAGCTCGGTGGTCACCTTGCCGGTCGGATCGAAGTTCTCGTCTGGTGCCAACAGCGAGCTGTGACCACCGGCCAGGATACGCACCGCATGGTGGTTGGCCGCGCCGGTTGCCGTCAGCGGCTGCAAGCCGAGCAGCTTGAGCAGCGGCTCTGTGCCACCCAGCGGCGCAGTCGCAATGCTGTTCGGGATCACCTGATCCGGCAGGCTGCTGGCGCCATCCCCCACGATCTCGGAGGCAAACAGCGGGAAGTCCGTCTTGATGCCTGACACCAGGTTGATGGGATCAGCAGAATCCAGCACCGACTGGGCGGCGAAGCTGTAACTCTGCAACGTGCTGGCCGCGCTCGCCTGAGTGGCCGCATCCAGGCTCGGCAGGAACTCGTTGACGAAGCAGCTTGGCACCGCTGTCTGGCAGCTGGGCGCATAGGCGGTAAAGCCAGCCTTGAGCGCCGGGCTGCCTGCGGTCAGCACGCCCATCTTGATGGTCGGGCCGAAGGTCGGCGAGTTGAGCAGCAGGGGCGCTATGCCGCCGCCGGGCATGCCCAGACCGCCGGTGTCGAACTTGAACAGGGCATTTGCCAAGGGGTTGCCGATGTCCTGGTTGGAGACGGAGAGCAGATCGGCTCCCGAGATGGCCCCCAGGGAGTGGCCAAGGAAGTGTACCTTGAGCCCGGCGCCGCCGAGCTGGGTGCCCAGGCCTTTGGCATTGGCCAGCCCCACCGCCAGACGCAGCCCGAGCAAGTCGGCCACGCTCTGTTTCAGGTTGTCCCGTGCCACCGTCAGGTAGCTCAGATTCAGATAGGGGGTTGGATTGCTCTCGGTGGTAACCGAATCCAGGCTGCCGGTCAGGGCGTAGCCGCGCTCCCCGTGCAGTGGATGATCGATGACCACTATGGCCACGTTCTTCTTGGCCTGCAGGCCGGCGCCAATCTGGCTCAGGGCGATGGCGTAGGCGTTCTCCTTCACCGAGGTGACGCCGTGCTGATAGATGATGACGTCGGTGACGGCACTGAGCGGCGCGGCGGAGAAGATGCGCATCGGCACGTCCTGCACCTCGGTCAGGGCCGGCAGCGGGTTGAAGCGGCCTATGTTCTGCTCGGCATCCAGCGGCTTGCCACCCGAGGTGATGGTCGCGCCGATCAGCTTGCTCGCCTCGGCCAGCAACTCGGCCTGACGGGTCGGATCGGCAATCAATTCGCCCAGCAAAGCCGGATCCACGCCCGCCCCCACCAGACCACCGATCACCTCGCTGTCATTGGCCTTGAGCGCATTGGCGATGGCATAGAGGCTGGGGATGGCACCGTGCCAGGACTGAGTCTTCGCCTTGTCCCAGGAGCCGGCGCTGGTTGGTGTTGCCAGGAAGTAAGGCAGCTTGACCGCCCCCGTGTACACCTTGGTCGCAGCCGCGATACCGCTCAACTGAGGATTAGCGCCAATGACGCTCTCCAGCAGGGACTTCTGCTCGTCCGGCAGGAAGGGCTCGGCAGCCAGCTGGGTCAGGAAATCGACCCCGGCATTGAGGCCCGTCATGGTGTAAGTGAGCGGCAGGCTGTCATTGCCCTCGGCATCCTGTTTCCACAGGGCGGCCGCATCCAGGGTCGGGCTCTTGAGAATGGAGGCCGCGGCCCCTTTCACCGCCAGCAACACATCGGCGCCGGACTGGGTACCGAACCAGTCGGAGAAGATGACATGGTCGCTGCTCACCCCGGTAGCGCCCTTGAACAGCGTCTCTTGCAGGGTGATCAGGCCATTGATGGTCTGCTCCTGAGCCGTGCTGCCTGCACTGCCCTTGAAGTTGCTGTAATCGCTACCGGCCTGCAGTGCCTTGCCATCGCTGTCTTTCAGGCTGTCGGTGGCGACAATCATGTAATAGGAAGAGGGATTGAGCGGCTTGAGCGGCACCAGGTTGAGCTTGCCCCCTGCGCTGGCGACCACGTAGTCGCTGCCGTAGCTAAGCAGCTTCTTGACGCCGCTCGGGCGCAAGGTGGCGCTGTCGAACTCCAGCTCCAAGAGATAGAGGGGAGCGACCGAGGCACCGAATTCAGCCGCGGCGGGCGCAGGCACCTGGGTACCCGAACCGGTGACAGGCACAATCTGGATCGCCTGGGTGGTGGACCAGCCATCCAGGGTCGACAGGGCTGACACCGGGTTGGAGCGATCCGCCGTCTCGGTGGAAAACTTGAGGGTACCATCGCTGGCCCGGGCGGCCAGGGCGCTCGGCCGCACCGCATTGGAGCCGGTTAGCAGATAGTCCAGGTAGCTGGAGGTGTCGTCATCCTTACTGTCACTGCCACCGCAACCCGCCAGCAGAGCACTGAGCACGGCTACATAAACAAGCTTCTTTTTCATATCCATGTCTCTTTAGTTGTTATCCATACGAGTCGACGCTTTGCCGCCGCCACCAACATATTAACAGGCAAGCAACAAATATCACCCATCTGGTCAGTCATCTGATCTGATTTTTTTGTGTACAAGGTCAAGGAATTGCATTTTAGACAGACTCAATAGGTTATCAGCGACCACGACGGCCCCTGCCCCGACCAGCCAGCCGGATCGGACAGTGTCGCAAAAATCCCTCAGGGTTCGGCAAAGCAGGCAAATAGTCGGTAGAATGGCGCCATCAGATGAGGAGAAGATGTGATGATCGACCCGAAGAAACTGGAAGATATTGCCAAGCAGGTTCAGAACGCCCTGCCCCCCGGCATTCGTACCATGGGCGAAGAAGTGGAGAAGAAGATCCGCCAGGTGCTGCAAGCGCAGCTCGGCAAACTGGATCTGGTCAGCCGTGAAGAGTTCGATGTGCAGACCAAGGTGCTGCTGCGCACCCGTGAGAAGCTGACCGCCCTGGAAGCCAAGCTGGAGCAACTCGAGCAGAAGCTGGGCGGCAAGAGCGAATAAGCCCTGGTCTCTCGCGCCAGAAAATAACAAACCCCAGCCAGGCTGGGGTTTGTTGTATCCGCGAACTTATCGGCAAGAACGCTTCATTTAGATAAATTCGTAGGCATCGCCGAAGATACGCTCAGGCTCGGCACCCAGCAGTTTGAACTCTTCCCGCGCCGCGCCCGCCATCTCGAAGCGGCCCGCCACATAGATGTCGTAGTCATGCAGACTCACGAAATCATCCATGATCGCCTTGTGTACCAGACCGATACGACCGCCCCAGTCAGCCTCGGGCTCCTGCACCACGGGGATGAAGGTGAGCGGTTCGTAGCTGGCGGCCCAGCGCTCCATCTCCGCCTGCTCGTAGAGCCAATGGGCCTGACGCACGCCCCAGTAGAGGAAGACGGGACGCTTGCTGCCGTTGGCAATCAGGGACTCCAGTATGGAGCGGGCATAGGAGAAGCCGGTGCCTCCCGCCATCAGGATCAGCGGGCGGGGCGAGCTGTCACGCAAGAAGGCCTTGCCAGCCGCCAGCTCCACCTCGATTTCGCCCTGCTCGCGCATGCGGGCCAGCACCTGACCTGCGTAGGCGTTTTCAGGAGTCGCCCCGATTTGCAATTCCAGCACCCCCTCCCGGGTCGGCGAATTGGCGATGGAGAAGGGTCGCTTGTCCGAATCGCTCATCACCACCAGCAGATATTGGCCCGGCTTGAAATTCACCTCTTGCTGTGGCGTCAGGGCCACGTGCCAGATGGTATCGACATATTCACGCAGCTCCGCTACGCGGCACTTGATACGTTGCATTCTATTCCTTGCGACGGGCCGGCCGGCCCGCTCCTTTTATTGATTCAGACTCATGACCCTGGGGTCGCGTCGTCGAAAATATTCAGTTCAGACCAGATGGCATCAATCTTCTGCTTGACGGCTTCATCCTGAACTATCGGCTGACCCCACTCGCGATTGCTCTCCCCCGGCCACTTGTTGGTGGCATCCAGCCCCATCTTTGAGCCCAGCCCCGAGACGGGCGAAGCGAAGTCGAGATAGTCGATGGGAGTATGCTCGATGAGGGTGGTGTCCCGCGCAGGATCCATGCGGGTGGTGATGGCCCAGATCACATCCTGCCAGTTACGGGCATCGATGTCATCGTCGCAGACGATCACGAACTTGGTGTACATGAACTGGCGCAGGAAGGACCAGACCCCCAGCATCACCCGTTTGGCATGGCCCGGGTAGCGCTTCTTGATGGTCACCACCGCCATCCGGTAGGAGCATCCCTCAGGCGGCAGATAGAAATCCACTATCTCCGGGAACTGCTTTTGCAGTATGGGGACGAATACTTCGTTGAGGGCCACGCCGAGCACCGCCGGCTCATCGGGCGGGCGGCCGGTATAGGTACTGTGGTAGATGGCATCCCGACGCATGCTGATATGGGTGATGGTGAACACCGGGAACTCATCCACCTCGTTGTAGTAACCGGTGTGGTCACCATAGGGGCCTTCCGGCGCCATCTCACCGGGCTCAAGGTAGCCTTCCAGCACGATTTCGGCGCTGGCGGGCACCTCAAGGTCGCAGCTCAGGGCCTTGGCCACCTCGGTGCGGCTGCCCCGCAGCAAGCCAGCGAAGGCATACTCGGAGAGCGAATCAGGCACCGGGGTCACGGCGCCCAGTATGGTGGCGGGATCCGCGCCGAGGGCCACCACCACCGGGAAGCGCTTGCCTGGATGGGCCTCCTGCCATTCGCGAAAATCGATGGCGCCGCCGCGATGATCGAGCCAGCGCATGATCAGCTTGTTCCTGGCGATCTTCTGCTGACGATAGATACCGAGGTTCTGACGCTGCTTGTAAGGGCCACGGGTGATGGTGAGCCCCCAGGTGACCAGCGGGGCTACGTCCCCTGGCCAGCAGTGCTGGATGGGCAACTTGTCCAGATCCACCTCATCCCCTGCCAGCACCAGCTGCTGGCAAGGGGGCGATGAGACCCGCTTGGTCGGCATGTTGAGCACCTGCTTGAAGATGGGCAGCTTCTCCATCAGCTCCTTGAGACCACGAGGCGGCTCGGGCTCTTTCAGATAAGAGAGCCAGGTGCCGACCTGACGCAGGGCGCTCACGTCCTGCTGGCCCATGCCCATGGCGACGCGATCCGGGGTGCCAAACAGGTTGGTCAGCACGGGCATCGCATACCCCTTGGGATTTTCGAACAGCAGCGCCGGGCCACCGGCCCGCAGAGTTCGGTCACTGATCTCGGTCATCTCCAGGTAGGGATCTATCTCCTGGCTGATGCGCTTGAGCTGGCCTTTCTTCTCGAGCTGCGCGATAAAATCACGCAAGTCCTTGTATTTCATGCGGGTACCGGCTGGATTCAGGAGGTGGGGCATTATAACCCCGGCGGAGTCCCTGTTGTACCCGTATCGGGTGCCAACAGCAGGGAGATGTTCGGCCGCCGCTCCATGCGCGTCAATTCATCGGCCAATCGTACCAGCAGTCTGGGTTCATCGACCTCGAGCAGCAGGCTGGCGACCAAACCACCATATTGGCTGTTGCCGAGTTCGGCCAGCAGGAAGTCCTGGGCCTTGATGGGCAGAGGCGAGAGCTGACTCAGCGCCTTCAGGGCTGGCCGTTTCAGCTTGGGATTCCTGGTCGCGGCGATGAGCAGATCGCTCGCCGTGTCCCCTTGCTGCAGGGAAGACAATGCCTTGAGGGCCACCAGACTGTCATCGTCCACTGGCTGGCGCCACAGCATGAGAAACAGGGATGGCTCGCCAGTACGCAGCAACAGCTGGCTCAGCAGCCGGTTATCGGGCAGGAATATGTTCAGCTTGCCCAGCGCTTGCGCCTGCTTGTACAGCAAACCGGCGGGCAACTGGGCTATCGCCTGGAGCAAGGCCTGCTGTTGCTGGGCCAGGAGGGGGTTGCGGCTGTTGTAGACGCTCTTCCATTCGAAGCTGCCATTGCTCAGTGCCTGGCGATACTGCGCTTGCCAGTTCTGCTGTTGCCAGTGGGTGAGCAACAGACGGGCCTCGGCGGGAAAGTCATAGGCAGGCAGTTGCATCAGGAAGCCATCGACCTCCCCTTCGACCAGCCATTGAGGTGCCTTGGTTGACTGGGTCTGCACCCAGTATTGCAATGACGCCGTGGCGGGTATGTGCTGCAGGTCGCTGAGCAGCTGGTAGAGCAGAAACTCACGCTGGCCCAGGCTCAGGGAGGCGAGCAAGGTATCCACCGCATCAAACCGACCGGCCTGGAGCTGCTCCAGCAGATAACGCTGGCTCTCGCGCAGTCCCTCATCGGCGACCAGGGCACTCTTGATCGGGGGTGGCTTGCTGACGGGGGTGGCCATGGCCGTTCCCGCCAGCAGGCTGGCCAGCAATAAAAAAACCAATCCTTTCATGACGTCTCTATCCATGTGACATCCAGGCTTCATAGTACGGCAAATCCTTTACCCAAAACCGCGATCCCACGCGGATTGCGGCATCTTGCGGCCAAATTGGCCAATCCATCCGCCATCTGCCGACAACTCAGGACTCGCTGGCCACGTTTAACCTGCCAGCCCCCTGCGCAACAAGGAGCCAGGGCGCGGATAAACAAAAACCGCGACCAAAAGGTCGCGGTTTGCACAGCACTCGGCGAGCACTTACTTCTGCTGACGACGCATGGAGTCGAAGAACTCGTCGTTGGTCTTGGTCGCTGCCAATTTGTCGATCAGGAACTCGATGCTGTCGATCTCACCCATGGGGTGGATGATTTTGCGCAGGATCCACATCTTCTGCAGCTCGTCGGGAGCGGTGAGCAGCTCCTCCTTGCGAGTGCCGGAGCGGGTGATATCGATGGCAGGATAGACACGCTTCTCGGCAATCTTGCGCGAGAGGTGCAGTTCCATGTTGCCGGTACCCTTGAACTCTTCGTAGATGACTTCATCCATCTTGGAGCCGGTGTCGACCAGTGCGGTAGCGATGATGGTCAGGCTGCCGCCTTCCTCAACGTTACGGGCGGCACCGAAGAAGCGCTTGGGTCTGTGCAGGGCGTTTGCATCCACACCACCGGTCAGTACCTTGCCGGATGAGGGGATGACGGTGTTGTAGGCACGGGCCAGACGGGTAATGGAGTCCAGCAGGATGACCACATCCTTCTTGTGCTCGACCAGACGCTTGGCCTTCTCGATCACCATCTCGGCAACCTGAACGTGGCGGGAGGCGGGCTCGTCGAAGGTAGAGGCGATCACTTCCCCTCTCACCATGCGCTGCATCTCGGTCACTTCTTCCGGACGCTCGTCGATCAGCAGCACGATGAGTTCACAGTCAGGGTGGTTGTAAGCGATGCTCTGGGCGATGTTCTGCAGCAGCATGGTCTTACCGGCCTTGGGGGGCGCCACGATCAGGCCACGCTGGCCACGACCGATGGGGGACGCCAGATCCAGTACACGGGCGGTGATGTCTTCGGTCGAACCGTTGCCACGCTCCATGCGCAGACGCTCGTTGGCGTGCAGCGGCGTCAGGTTTTCAAACAGGATCTTGTTGCGGGCGTTTTCCGGACGGTCGTAGTTGACCTCGTTGACCTTGAGCAGCGCGAAGTAGCGTTCGCCCTCTTTCGGTGGCCGGATCTTGCCGGAGATGGTATCGCCGGTGCGCAGGTTGAAGCGGCGGATCTGGCTTGGGGAGACATAGATGTCATCCGGGCCAGCCAGATAGGAGCCATCTGCACTGCGCAGGAAGCCAAAGCCATCGGTCAGGATTTCCAGCACACCGTCACCAAAGATATCCTCACCACCCTTGGCGTGTGCCTTGAGGATCGCGAAAATAATATCTTTTTTGTGGGCCCGAGCCAGATTTTCCAACCCCATGGTTTCGCCGAGCTTGACCAGCTCAGACACAGGAGTGTTCTTTAATTCAGTCAGATTCATAGTGGTGAAAGTCTGTAAGCAAGGATTGAATGGGGACGAGACAGTCTGCTGGATTGATGCCGATAGGATTGGATTCGCCAGACTGTTGTTAAGCAAAGCGTCAGACAAAACGGTTAGCAAACGAGCGTTAAATTAGCACCAATCGGGGTGAGCGTCTAGGTCATAAAACACAAGGAGCGCATTATTGCAATGCGCTCCTTCTTGATAATTACAGGTTGCCGTCCAGGAACTCTTTGAGTTGGGTCTTGGACAGGGCGCCGACCTTGGTGGCGGCCACTGCGCCGTCTTTAAACAGCAGCAGGGTGGGAATACCACGGATGCCGTACTTGGGGGCGGTCTCGGCGTTGTGGTCGATGTTCAGTTTGGCCACGGTCACACGACCTTCATACTCTTGGGAGATTTCGTCCAGAATGGGAGCAATCATTTTGCAAGGACCACACCATTCTGCCCAGAAATCGACCAGAACAGGGCCAGCGGCTTTGATTACATCTGCCTCGAAGCTGGCATCGCTCAGCTGAACAATCTTGTCACTCATCTCCAACTCCAGTCAGTAAATAAGGCCTTAATTGAGACGTCAACGAAGGCAATAGTTGCCCTATTTGAAATGATCCTGTTTATTATTGCAAGCCTAACCTGATAACCTACCGCCATGAGCAAAACACACTTAACGACCGATAAATTCGCCCAAATGGGCCTCGAACCCGAAGTTCTGGCTGGTCTGGAATCAAAGGGATTTCACTATTGCACCCCCATCCAGGCACTGTCTCTGCCCTTGCTGGTCGAAGGTCATGACCTCGCTGGCCAGGCCCAGACGGGTACAGGCAAGACCCTTGCCTTCCTGGCTGCAACCTTCAACTATTTGTTGACCCATCCGCTGACCAAGCCGCGCCTGGTCAACCAGCCTCGCGCCATTATAATGGCACCGACCCGTGAGCTGGCGGTGCAGATCTACAACGATGCCGAGAGCATGTCCGCCTCGACCGGGCTCAAGCTCGGCCTCGCCTATGGTGGCGAGGGTTATGACAAGCAGCTGGCCGTGCTGGAACAGGGGGTCGACATCCTGATCGGCACCACCGGCCGTATCATCGACTACTTCAAGTCCAAGGTGATCGATCTGGGCTGCATCCAGGTTGTGGTGCTGGACGAAGCGGATCGCATGTTCGATCTGGGCTTCATCAAGGACATCCGCTTCCTGTTCCGCCGCATGCCAGATGCCACCGAGCGCCTGAACATGCTGTTCTCCGCGACCCTCTCCCTGCGGGTGCAGGAGCTGGCCTACGAACACATGAACCACCCGGAACATGTGCAAGTCGAGCCGGAGCAGATGACGGGCGTGCGCATCAAAGAGGAGCTGTTCTACCCCTCCAACGAAGACAAGATGCTGTTGCTGCTCTCCCTGATGGAAGAGGAGTGGCCGGATAAAGCCATCGTCTTCGCCAACACCAAACATGTCTGTGAAGACGTGCAAGCCTGGCTGGAAAACGACGGCCACCGCGCCGGTCTGCTGACCGGTGACGTGCCGCAGAAGAAGCGGATGAAGATCCTGGAAGATTTCACTCAGGGCAAGCTCGACATCCTGGTCGCCACCGACGTGGCCGCCCGTGGTCTGCACATCCCGGACGTGACCCACGTCTTCAACTACGACCTGCCCGACGATGCCGAAGATTACGTGCACCGCATCGGTCGTACCGGCCGCGCCGGCAAGAGCGGTCACTCCATCAGCCTGGCCTGTGAAGACTATGCCTTCAACCTGCCGGCCATCGAGGAGTACATCCATCATGCCATCCCGGTCAGCAAATACGACCGCGATGCGCTGCTGGATGATGCAACCGCACCGAAACGGATCCACCGCAACCGCCAACCGGTGAACCGCAACTCGCGGGATCGCCAGGGTGGTGGCAACAGCAACAACCGCCGTCGCCCGCCTCGCAAGAACTAAGGGCAGCCAAGTTGCACAACTCGCCGCTCTATGCTGCCATCGACCTCGGCTCCAACAGCTTCCATATGCTGGTGGTGCGCGAGGTCGCTGGCGCTTTGCGTACCGTCACCAAGGTCAAGCGCAAGGTGCGCCTCGCCGCCGGTCTCGATCAGGAATTTCGCTTAAGCCAGGCTGCCATGGCCCGAGGTTGGGACTGCCTGCGCCTGTTTGCCGAACAGTTGCAGGACATTCCCGCCGATAACATTCGAGTAGTAGGCACGGCGACCCTGCGTCTGGCAACCAACGTCGATGAGTTCCTGAGCGAGGCCGAACGTGTCCTCAATCACAACATCGAGGTCATCTCCGGCGAGGAAGAGGCGAAAACCATCTACGAAGGGGTCTCCTGGACCTCCGCCGGGGAAGGCAATCGCCTGGTGATCGACATCGGCGGCGCCAGCACGGAGCTGGTGATCGGCGAACACAGCGAAGCCAAGCTGCTCAACAGCCTGCACATGGGCTGTGTCACCTGGCTCAACAATCATTTCGGTGATGGCGAGCTGAGCGAAGCCCGCTTCAACCAGGCCATCGCCGCCGCCAAGGCCGTGCTGACACCGGTCGCTGAGGATTACCGCGCCCTGGGTTGGCGCACCTGTGTCGGCGCCTCGGGCACCGTCCAGGCGCTGCAAGAGATCATGCTGGCCCAAGGCAAGAGCGAGCGGGTTACTCTGCCCAAGCTGCAAGAGCTCATGGAGCAAGCCAGCGGTTGTGGTCGCCTCGACAAGTTGCGGCTTGAGGGGCTGGCGGCCGAACGGCTGACCGTGTTCCCCTCGGGTCTCGCCATCCTGATCGCCATCTTCGAGGTGCTCGGCATCGAGAGCATGACCCTGGCGGGGGGCGCCCTGCGCGAGGGACTCATCTACGGTCTGCTCGGCAATAATCATGACTGTGATGCCAGGGATCGCACCGCAGACAGCCTGATCAGCCGCTACCAACTCGACAGGGAACACGCCGAGCGCGTCAGGGATACGGCGGTCGAGGCATTCAACCAGCTGCAACCTGCCTGGCGCCTCTCCAAACGCTACGGTCGCCCCATCTTGCGCTACGCCGCCCTGCTGCACGAAATAGGCCTGTGCATCGAGTACAAGAAGGCCCCTCAGCATGCGGCCTACATCATCGACAACATCGACATGCCGGGCTTCACCCCTGCCCAGAAAAAACTGCTGTCCGCCCTGCTGCTCAACCAGCGGGATGAGTTCAAGCAGGAACCTCTGGACCGCCAAGGTGCCGTCACTGCCCGCCAGGCCACCCGCCTTGCCCGCATACTGCGCATCTCGCTGATCCTCTGCATGCGCCGTACTCAAGGCACTGTGCCCCAGTTTACCCTGACCGCGGACGAAGATGCCCTCACCCTCAGTCTGCCCAAGGGCTGGCTGGACGAACACTACCTGCGTGCCAGCGAGCTGCGCCTCGAGGTCGAGCGCCAGCAGAAACTCGGCTGGCCGACCCAGCTACTGGAACTGGAAGCCTGAAGGTAACCCCAAGGAGAGCGCCATGGCAGACTATCAGCCCATCAGCTGTGACCTCTACGACTGGCTCGAAATTGCCGCACGCTGGCAACTGCCACTGACCCTCACCACCCGGGATAACCGCTGCTGGCAGGACAAGATTGAAACCATTCAGGCTCGGGATGGGGTTGAGTTTCTGTTGCTGGCAAGTGGCGAATGGCTCAGCCTGGCTGAGCTGATCAGCCTCGATCTGACGTGGCAGGGAGAGCCGCGCCATATCCATTTCAAGGCCCAGGCCGACTGATGCTGGACAAGCCTGCGGCGAACGAAGAGAGGGCCAGCGATTGCTGGCCCTCTCTCTTTGTCACTGGGGTAGTCGGGATGGACCCGCTCAGTCGGCGACGACCTGGGTCAGCGCCGCCATCACATAGACATCGAAGCGGTTGTTCTTGGTCTCGATCGCCATGCTGGGTTTGTTCTCATCGAGCCAGCCCGCATAAGATGGCCGTTTCACCACCACCCGTCGCTGCGCCATCTTGAGCGCCGCCGGCAACAGGGCATCCGCATCGAGATCCGCCCCCACCAGGGACTGGAATACCCGCATCTCCTTCTTCACCAGCGCCGACTTTTGCTTGTGGGGGAACATGGGATCGAGATAGACCACCTCGGGTCGCTCGGACAGGGCCAGCAACTGCTCGGCAGCGGGCCCCTGGATCAGTTGCATCCGCTCGCTCACCCAGGCACCGATATAGGGATCTTGCGCCGCCCGCACCAGACCATCCGCCAGCAAGGCCGCCACCACAGGGCTGCGCTCTATCATGGTCACCTTGCAGCCGAGTGAGGCGAGCACGAAGGCATCGCGTCCCAGGCCAGCGGTCGCATCGACCACGGTCGGATTGGCCCCGGCCTTGAGGCCAACCGCCTTGGCGATGGATTGACCCCGGCCACCACCAAACTTGCGTCTGTGGGCCACGGCGCCCTCCACGAAATCGACAAAGACGGCCCCCAGCTTCTCTTCATCCAGCTTGCGCAGCTCCAGTCTGGTCTCGGTGAGGACCAGGGCGAAGGGAGCGGCAAAGCTGACCCCGGCCAGCCGTTGATGCAGGTCATGGAGCTCGCCAGCGCGGGCTGCGGCTTCACAGGAAACCAGGATAGGATACATGGGGGCACTCATGGCAGCGGACATGGCGGCCATGATAGCAGAAGCGGCAACTCAGCTCACGATGGGCAGGCTCATGCCGTTCCGATTCAGTTCCAGATAATTGACCAGATCATCGAAGGCCAGCGGCCTGCTGAGCAGGTAGCCCTGGGTAAAGGCACAGCCCTTGTGGCAGAGGAAGTTGAGCTGCTCCCGGGTCTCCACCCCCTCGATCACCACCTGCATGCCGAGGTTGTGCACTATGTTGATGATGCCATCGAGCAGCATACTGTCCTGTTCATTGAAGGGGATGTGGCGCACGAAGCTGCGGTCTATCTTGACCAGATCCACCGGGAAAGTGCGCAGATAGGTGAGTGCCGAATAACCGGTGCCGAAGTCGTCGATGGCCAGCTTGCAGCCAGCCTGGCGCAGGGCCTCGATGCGGATCCTGTGCTGATCGCTGCTCTCCATCAACAGCGATTCGGTGATCTCGATGATGATGTCGCTCGGGCTCAGCTGGAAGTGCTCAATCACCCTCAACCATTCGGAGGCCTGGGGATCTATGGTCTGGAACTCCAGGGTGGAGCGATTGATGGACATCTGCAGCTCGGGGAAACCCGAGCCCTGCAGGCGAGCCAGATCGCGGCAGGATTGCCACAATACCAGGGCTCCCAGACTCTGGATCAGGCCAGCTTCCTCTGCCAGGGGAATGAAGTCAGCCGGTGATACCTGCCCCCACTGCGGGTGATACCAGCGCACCAGCGCCTCCAGCTTGGCCACCCGCCCGCTGCGATTGTCCCAGATCGGCTGATACGCCATGGTCAGCTGCTCTTGCTTGATGGCCTCCGCCAGATCCTGCTGCATCTGGTGGCGCTGGCGCACCTCTTCACGCATGGCGGCGCAGTAGCTGTCGAGGGGCCGCCCCTTACGTTTGGCAGCAAACAGCGCCTGCTCGGCATTGCGCAGCAACTCATCGCTCTCGCTGCCATCGCTCGGGCAGAGGGTGACACCTATGGTTGCCGTCACATAGAGCTGCTGATTGGCCAGCATGAACGGACGGGCGAAGCTGCCCTGCACCTGTTTGGCAAACACCTCGGCCTGGCGGCGACTGACGATGCCAGGCACCAGGAAGGCGAACTCGTCACCGCCGATGCGGGCCACCAGATCCTCGGTGCGTACCCGACTCACCAGTCGATCGGAGACCTCCCGCAGCAGGGCGTCCCCCACATGGTGATCCATGCTGTTGTTGACCGCCTTGAAGTTGTTGAGATCCAGCACCATGAGCGCGAAGCGCTCGCCCCGCTCACAGAAGCGGGTCAGGCTGCGGCCAAACAGCCAGCGGTTCGGCAGGCCAGTGAGGTTGTCATAGTTGGCCTGGGTCGCAATCTTCTGTTCGGCGAGCTTGGTTTGGGAAATATCGCTGGAGATGGCGATATATTGGGTGATCTTGCCCCCTTCGCGCAGGGCGCTGATCATCAGCTGCTGGGGGTAGAGCTTGCCATTCTTGCGCTTGTTCCACACCTCGCCACGCCAGATGCCGACCCGGGACAGGGTATGGTACATGTCGGCATAGAAGGCCTCATCATGGAGCCCTGATTTGAGCAGGCTGGGGCGCTGACCACAAGCCTCCTCACTGCAATAGCCGGTGATCCGCTCGAAGGCCGGGTTGACCGAGATGATGCGACTCTCGGCATCGCACACCAGTATGGCTTCGGAGAGATTGTCATAGACCCGGTGGGAGAGTTTGAGCTGCTCGGCATGACGGCGGGCGTCATCTATGTTCTCCAGCAGCAGCATCAGGTGTTCCGGCTCCTGGCGATCATTGCGTACCAGGGTCAGGGTGACCCGTCCCCAGAGGTCATGGCCCTCCTTGTGGCGGTAGCGCTTCTCCAGGGTGACGGCACTGCGCTCCCCACGCACCAGCTCCCCATAGCTCGCCAGGCTGCGCAGCCAATCCTCCGGGTGGTGGAGCTCGGCGGCCGTTCTGTGCAGCAACTCCTCCTCGCGATAACCCAAGATGTTGGCGATGGCCGGATTCGCCCACAGGAGCCGCCCCTGCAGATCCAGCTTGCCGATACCGACCGGGGCATGTGCCAGCATGGCATCCATGGCGGGGGAAGGAAGGAGAGAGGGGCTCGGGGTCTGAGGCAGGCCGAGAGCCAGCTCGCGGCCAGCCAGGGGGGCCAGCAGGCGCAGCACACTCATCACCCTGTCCATGCACTCCTGGCCCTGATGGAACCAGAGGCTGCAGAGGCCTATGGTCTCGCCATGGGCATTCTTGAGGGCGATGCCGGCATAGCCGCGCACCTCATCATGGGTCATGAAGATGGTGGCGAGGGGAAACAGCTGGGGCAAGCGATCGCTGAACCAGGCTTCACCTTGTTGCAGCACTATCTCTCCGGGCGTAGCGGCGATGGGGAACACTTCCCCCTTCATGCCCAGGGTGGCCGGATAGGCAGCATGGATCTCGAACCCCAGACCGCTGCTATCTCGCCCCGCGATCAATACAACATCTGCCTGTACCGCCGCCGCGAGTTCAGTCACGAAGCTGTCAAAATACCCCAGCCCACTGGTGTGAGACAGGTTTGACATGATCCGGTAGACAGATGTGAGTGCTCGCCTCATGGCAAGATGCATTCTCTCCTTTAAGTACGAAGGGCGACTCTACTCAAGAGCGCAGGTCAGTGCAAATCGGGTCATCGCAAGGCATTCAAATTACGTTAAAAAAGGGACCAAAGGTCCCTTTTTATTACGAAAATCAGGCTGCGATCCCGCTATGGCGTAAAAGTGCATCCACTTGAGGCTCTCTCCCCCGGAAGGCACGGAACAATTCCATCGGCTCCTTGGACCCTCCCTTCTCCAGAATATGAGTCAGGAACGCCTGGCCCGTCTGGGGGTTGAAGATCCCCTCCTCCTCGAAACGGGAGAAGGCATCCGCCGACAGCACCTCGGCCCACTTGTAGCTGTAATAGCCAGCCCCGTAACCACCGGCGAAGATGTGGGAGAAGCTGTGCTGGAAGCGGTTGAAGGCGGGAGGCGTCAGCACGGCGACCTGGCTGCGCACCTCGGCCAGCAACGCCGGGATCTGATCCGGCTTGGCCGGATCAAACTCCTGGTGCAGACGGAAGTCGAACAGGGCAAATTCCAGCTGGCGCAGCATCTGCATCGCCGCCTGGAAGTTGCGGGCCGTCAGCATCTTGACCAGCAGATCCTCGGGCAGAGGGTCCCCCGTCTCATGGTGGCTGGAGATGAAGGACAGCGCCTCGGACTCCCAGCACCAGTTTTCGAGGAACTGGCTGGGCAGCTCGACTGCATCCCAGGCCACACCGTTGATGCCCGCCACCCCGGCCACATCTATCTGGGTCAGCATATGGTGTATGCCGTGGCCAAACTCGTGGAACAGGGTCACCACTTCGTTGTGGGTGAAGAGTGCCGGCTTGCCGTCGACCGGGCCATTGAAGTTGCAGGTCAGGTAGGCCACCGGGTTTTGCAGTGAGCCATCCTGACGATAACGACGACCCAGGCAGACATCCATCCAGGCCCCGCCCTGCTTGTGTTCGCGGGCATAGAGATCCAGATAGAAGCTGCCACGCAGCTCGTCTTCACTGTCGAAAATATCGAAGAAGCGCACATCAGGATGCCAGGTCTCGATGCCGTAACGCTCGCGCACCTTCATGCCAAAGACCCGGCGTACCACCTCGAACAGGCCATGGACGACCTTGCCCGCCGGGAAATAGGGGCGCAACTGTTCATCCGAGATGGAGAACTTGTGCTGCTTGAGCTTCTCGGCGTAATAAGCGAGATCCCAGGCTGAGAGCTCACTCTGGCCATGATGCTCGGCGGCGAAGGCGCGGATTTCGTCGAGTTCGACCCGCCCCTGGGGCAGGGATTTCTCGGCCAAGTCGGTGAGGAAGCCCACCACCTGTTCCGGTTTGTCCGCCATCTTGGTGGCCAGGGACAACTCGGCGTAATTGGCAAAGCCGAGCAGCTGGGCCAGCTCGCGGCGCAAGGAGAGCAGCTCGGTCATGATGGCGCTGTTGTCCCACTTGCCCGCATGCGGGCCCTGATCCGAGGCGCGGGTGCAGTAAGCCGCATACAGCTCTTCACGCAGCGCCCGGCTGTCGGCATACATCATCACCGGCAGGTAGGAGGGAATATCCAGGGTAAACAGCCAGCCCTGCTGTTGCCGCGCCGTAGCCAACTGTTTGGCGGCGGCCAGCACGCTCGCGGGCAAGCCAGCCAGGTCGGCCTCGTCGCTCACCAGCTTGCTCCAGCTCATGGTCGCATCCAGCACATTGTTGCTAAAGCGGGAGGCCAGCTCGGAGAGGCGCGCCTGGATCTCGCCGTAGCGCAGTTGCTGCTCGGCAGGCAGGCCGATGCCGGACAGACGAAAATCGCGCAGGGTGTTCTCTATCTCTTTGCGCTGGGCGGCGCCGAGCCGGGGAAAATCATCGCTCTGGGCCAGCTCGCGATAGGCCTGGTAGAGCCCCTCGTGTTGGCCGACATAGGTCTGGAATTCGGATAACAGCGGCAGGCAGGCATCGTGGGCGGCACGCAGCGCCTCGCTGTTCATGACGGCGTTCAGGTGGCTGACGGGTGACCAGATGCGGGCCAGGCGATCGTTGACCTCCTCCAGAGGGGCGATCAGGCTGTCCCAGGTGTGGGATTCCGTCTGGGTCAGTACATCCTGGATCTTCTGTTTGCTATCAGATATCGCCTGCGCCACGGCAGGCTGGACATGCTCAGGCTGAATGCGGCTGAAAAGCGGCAAGGAGTCCATTGTCAGCAAAGGGTTATTCATCCTGTCGTACCTCATCTCTAAGCCCCTGCTGTCCAGAAGCCTTATTATTTTGCTTGGACCATCTAAGATGTAGGCTCCGACAGCAATAATCAAGCCTTTGCCTGCAAACCCTCGGCTCGCGCACAGCTTGTGGCAAACCCCCACGACAGCCGGAAACGAAGCGGTTAGACTGAGCCCCTCACTATCCAGACCGCAAGGACGCCATGTCAGGACTCTTTCCCCAGACCGCAAAAGCCTTTGGCTTTAACGGACTCTCCTATCGGCTGCTCTCTTACATCCTCATCTGCAGCACGGCCCTGGCCTTTATCATCACGGCGCTGCAGCTCGTCTGGGACTACCGCAAGGATGTGGCGCTCATCGAGGGCAGCATTGACCAGATCCACGCCTCCTTTCTCCAACCCATCTCCGCCAGCCTGTGGAACCTGGATGAAGAGCAGGTAAAGGTGCAGATAGAGGGCATCATGAACCTGCCTAACATGCAGTTCGTCATGGTCAAGGAGATGCTGGGCAGCTCGGAAGTACCGCTGCTGACCCAGGGGGCAGAGCGGGACAGTTATGACATCTCCCGCGAGTTTCCCCTGACCTATCAGGGTGAGCTGGTCGGCAAGCTCTTCGTCGCAGCCTCTCTTGACCAGGTTTATCAACGACTTATAGAAAAGTCCGTGCTAATACTGGTCAGCCAGACCATCAAGACCCTGGTGGTCTCGTTTTGCATACTGTTCATCATTTACTATCTGGTGATCAGACACCTGCACCGCATCGCCCAGTACACGGAGCAGTTCAATCTGGATCGCCTCGCGATCTCCCTCACCCTGGAGGGGCGCCCCCTGCCCCGCAAGAAGCCCGATGAGCTCGATACCCTGGTTGCCACCCTCAACGAGATGCGCAGCCGCTTGCAGGACGAACTCATGGCCCGCCATCAATCCGCCGAGCAGTTGCAGCAAGAGCGCGACTTCTCCGCCACCCTGATCAACTCGGCCAACATGGTCATCTGCTGCCTGGATCCCGATCTCACCATCGCCAGCGTCAATCCGGCAGCCATTATGCTCACCGGCTACCACCAGCAGGAGATCCAGGGTCACAACTGGCTGGAGCTGTTCGTGGATGAGGCCCAGCGCGACCCCATCCGGGCCCGCATAGCGGCGCAGGAGAAGATTGAGGATGAAGAGTTGCTGATGCGCGATCAAGACGGCGGCGAGCTCACCTTGCAGTGGACCTTCGCCCCTTTCTATGAGGGAGAAGCGCTCAAGTACTTGATAGGCTTTGGTTATGACATCACCCGACTCAAGCTGATCGAGCGGGAGATCACCGAATTCAACGAGCAGCTTGAAGGGAAAGTGCAGGAGCGTACCCGCAGCCTGAGCGACGCCAACGAGCAGCTGGGTCAGGCCTATGATGACCTGAAGCAGGCCCAGCAGACCCTGGTGGAGTCGGAAAAAATGGCCTCTCTGGGATCCCTTGTGGCCGGGGTTGCCCATGAGATCAACACGCCTATCGGCATCAGTGTGACCGCCTCCTCCTATCTGCAGGAGCAGGTGACCGCCTTCAAACAGCACCTTGATGCCAAACAGCTGTCACGCAGCTATCTCAACGAATTCACCCTCAATCTGGATGAGTCCATGCAGCTGTTGCAGAGCAATCTGCGTCGGGCCTCCGAGCTGATTGCCAGCTTCAAACAGGTGGCGGTCGATCAATCCTCGGAGGCGCGATACAGCTTCAATGTCTCCGACAACCTGCATCAGGTGGTGGTCTCCCTCGGTCACAAGCTCAAGAAGGCCCAGTGCGAGCTGGATATACAGTGCGATCCCAAGCTCAGCCTCTACTCCTTCCCCGGCAGCTTCACCCAGATCTACTCCAACCTGATCCTCAACTCCATCCATCACGGTTTCGACGATTGGGACAGACCCAAGAAGATCACCATCAGGGTAGAGCGCCGGGATGAGAGGCTGGTGATCGACTACTCGGACAACGGCCGTGGCATCCCGGCCGCCATATTGCCGCGCATCTTCGATCCCTTCGTCACCTCCAAGCGTGGCCAGGGGGGAAGCGGGCTCGGTTGTCACATCATTTACAACCTGGTGGTGCAGCTGTTGCGCGGCCGCATTCACTGCAGCAGCGACCCCGGCCACGGTGCCCAATTCCACATCAGCGTCCCCATGCAGGTCAGCTGAGTCCGACCTGGCTGCCCGTTTGATGCTGGCGTTCGATGGCCCCCATCGACAGATAACTGGACGCCGGCTCTTGTGAGCCGGTGCTTTTGTCCCCATCATCGGGTATTGCACCCTAAACAAGTGGAGAGCCACACCCATGGCACAGCATTTTGACTATATCGCCATCGGCGGCGGCAGTGGCGGTATCGCCTCGGCCAATCGCGCCGCCATGCATGGCAAAAAAGTAGCCCTGATCGAAGCAAAAGAGCTGGGGGGGACCTGTGTCAACGTCGGCTGTGTGCCCAAGAAAGCCATGTGGTATGCCGGCCAGATCGCCGATGCGCTCAGATATGGCGCCGACTACGGCTTCGATACCACACTCAACCACTTCAGCTGGGCCAAACTGGTCGAGTCACGCCAGGCTTACATCAGCCGCATTCACCACTCCTATGAGAATGTGCTCGGCAAGAACAAGATCACCGTCATCAAGGGCTTCGCCCGCTTCATCGATGGCAAGACGATCGAGGTCAATGGCGAGCAGTACAGCGCCGATCACATACTGATCGCCACCGGCGGTCATCCGGAAGTCCCCACTATTCCCGGTGCCGAACATGGCATAGATTCCGATGGCTTCTTCGCCTTGAGCAGTCAGCCCAAGCGCGTCGCCGTGGTCGGTGCAGGTTATATCGCCGTCGAGATCGCCGGTGTCATGCAGGCCCTGGGCTCGGAGACCCACCTGGTGGTGCGCAAGCAGGGCCCGCTGCGCAGTTTCGATCCCATGGTCCAGGAGACCCTGGTCGAGATCATGGCCGCCGAAGGCCCCAAGCTGCACACCCATGCCGTGCCCAAAGCCATCATCAAGAACGCCGATGACAGCCTGACCCTGCAACTGGAAGATGGCCGCCATCTGACCGTCGACTGTCTGATCTGGGCCATAGGTCGCGCGCCTGCCACCGACCGGCTCAACCTGGCCGTTGCCGGGGTCACCCTGGATGCCAAGGGTTATATCCAGACCGACAAGTTCCAGAACACCCAGGTCCCCGGCATCTATGCGGTGGGTGACAACACCGGCCGCATCCAGCTCACCCCGGTAGCCGTCGCCGCCGGTCGTCGCCTCTCCGAGCGGCTGTTCAACAACAAGCCAGACGAGCACCTCAACTACGATCTGGTGCCGACAGTGGTGTTCAGCCACCCCCCCATCGGCACCATAGGCCTGACCGAACCCGAGGCCATCGCCGAGTATGGCGAGAGCCAGGTGAAGGTCTATCGCAGCCAGTTCACCGCCATGTATTCGGCCCTGACCCAGCATCGCCAGCCCACCCGCATGAAGCTGGTCTGCGTCGGACCAGAGGAGAAGGTGGTCGGCCTGCACGGCATAGGTTTCGCCATGGACGAGATCCTGCAAGGCTTCGGCGTGGCCATGAAGATGGGCGCCACCAAGGCGGATTTTGACAACTGCGTCGCCATTCATCCGACCAGCGCCGAAGAGTTCGTGACGATGCGCTAAGAGCGTCCGAAGCGGATCTATCACCATCAGGCCCGCTTCGGACACTGCGTATCTCACCAGCGTGGAAGGGTGCGTTACTATTCGCCAAGGTCCATTTCTGAGTCTCAAACCCGGCCAAGTGCCGGGTTTTTCTTTCTGCCACACCAGCGATGCACGCTGCGATGAAATTACGTTAACCCTATATTTTTACGGTAATTTTACGCCAACCACCGGCCACTTTATGGCGCCTTTACGCCCTTGTTCCATATGCTTTCAGGGTCAAATCCGACCTTGGAAATTTTGCTATGGAGTCGCTATGAACTGGCTGTATCTACTGCTTGTCCTCGCCCTCGTCTGTTACTTGGCTCGCGCTCTGACGCGCAGCCATGAGTGAGGAAACCATCATGTGGCAAGCCTATCTCTACCCGGCCGCCTTCGTGCTGCTGGTACTGCTCCCCGCCCCCTGGCTGGGTGCTTATATTCACCGGGTCTTCGAGGGACGGGTCAGCTGGCTGGCCCCCCTCGAGCGCCTCACCCTGGGTTGCTGTGGCACCGATGGCCGGGAGCAGGACTGGAAGTCCTATGGCCTGAGTCTGATCGCCTTCAACGGCGCAGGTGCCGGTCTGTTGTTCCTGATCCTGATGGCCCAGGGACTGCTGCCCCTCAACCCACAAGAGCTGCCAGGGTTGAGCTGGTCCCTGGCCCTCAATACCGCGGTCAGCTTTATGACCAACACCAACTGGCAAGCCTATTCCGGTGAAGCCAGCCTCTCCTATTTCAGCCAGATGGTCGGGCTCACGACCCAGAACTTCGTCTCGGCCGGTACCGGGGCCACTGTGGCCATCGCCCTGTTCCGTGGCTTGTCCCGCCAACAGACCCATCATCTGGGCAACTTCTGGCGCGATCTGGTGCGCTTCTGCCTCTATGTCTTGCTGCCCATGGCGCTGATCATGGCCCTGCTGCTGGTCTGGCAAGGGGTTCCCCAGAGTCTGTCTGCCTACCTGCCATTCCATGGTGTGGAAGGACAGGAGCAGCTAATGCCGCTGGGGCCTGCCGCCTCGCAGATTGCCATCAAGCAGCTCGGTTCCAACGGGGGTGGCTTCTTTGGGGTCAACTCGGCTCATCCGTTCGAGAACCCGACCGCCCTCGCCAACTGGCTGGAGATGGTCACCCTGCTGACCCTGCCCGCCGCCATGGTCTGCACCCTGGGCCGCTACGTGAAGGATGCGGGCCACAGCCGCGCCATCCTGGCGGCCATGACCCTGCTGCTGGTACTGGGGCTCAGCCTCGCCATCAGCCAGGAGCTCAAGGCAGATCCCAATCTGGCGCAACTGAGCAGTCAGGCGGGTAACTGGGAGGGCAAGGAGAGCCGCTTCGGCCCTGTGCTGTCCAGCATCTGGGAAGTGGCGACCACTGCCGCCTCCAACGGTTCGGTCAATGCCATGCATGACAGCTTCACCCCCCTGGGTGGCATGGTCGGCATGATCAACATGTTGCTGGGCGAGGTGGTGTTTGGCGGCGTCGGTGCCGGTATCTACGGCATGATGCTGTTCGTGTTGCTGACCGTCTTCCTGTGCGGACTCATGGTGGGGCGCACCCCCAGCTACCTCGGCAAGCGACTCGGCATCACGGAGATGAAGTGGGTCGTTGCCAGCATGCTGGTCATGCCGGTCGGGGTATTGGTGATCGGTGGCCTCACCCTGCTGATGCCCGGCTCGCAAGCCATCATAGGTCACGATGGCCCCCACGGCCTGTCTCGGCTGCTCTATGCCTACGCCTCGGCGGCGGGCAACAACGGCTCCGCCTTCGCCGGTTTCGGCGCCGCCGACAGCTGGCAATGTGTCGCCATCGCCCTGGCCATGCTGCTTGGTCGCTTTGGCTACATCATCCCGGTACTCGCCATCGCCGGCCAACTCGCCAAGGCACCCACCCAGGAACGGGGCGACGGGGACTTCCCGGTACGCGGCCCGCTGTTTATTACCTTGCTTATCATCACTGTCCTGCTGATGGGCGGCCTCTCCTTCCTGCCCGTGCTGGCACTGGGACCCGTCGCCGAACATCTGCTGCTAGGAGTTCAACCATGAGCCTATCCAATGCCAATTCGCTGACCGGGGACGCCACCAGCGGCAAGAGTCACTCCTTGCTGGCCCAGGCCGCCATCACGGCGCTGCGGCGCTTCCACCCCAAGGCGCTGCTGGCCAGCCCCATCCTCTTTACGCTCTGGCTGGCGGCGCTGATGGCTACCATAGAGTCCCTGCTTGGCCAACCCCTCTCCGGGGTAACTGCCAGCCTGGCCTGGCAGCTCACGGCCTGGTTGTGGCTGACCCTCTGGTTTGCCAACTTCGCCGAGGCGCTGGCCGAGGGGAGAGGCAAAGCCAGGGCCGACAGCCTGAAGGCGGGCATGAGCCAGCTTCAGGCACGCTGGGTCAGCTCCCCGGAGGACAGTCTCGGCAGCTGGATCCCCGCCAGTCAATTGGTGAAGGGGGACATGGTGCTGGTCTGCAGTGGCGAGACCATACCGGCGGATGGTGAGGTCATCGCCGGGATCGCCTCGGTCAACGAGGCCGCCATCACCGGGGAATCTGCCCCCGTCATTCGCGAGTCCGGTACGGATCGCAGTGGTGTCACCGGCAACACCCAGGTTGTGTCGGACAGGATCTGGGTGCGCGTCACCCAGAATCCAGGCGAGAGCACCCTCGACAGAATGATTGCATTGGTCGAAGGAGCAAAACGCCAGAAGACCCCGAATGAGATGGCCCTCGATGCCCTGCTGGTCGGACTGACCCTGATCTTCTTGTTGGTGGTCGCAACCCTGCCCTGGTTCCTCGGCTACAACGGCAGCCAGGTGCCCAGACTCTATCTGATCGCGCTCTTTATCACCCTGATCCCGACCACCATCGGCGGCCTGCTCTCCGCCATCGGTATCGCCGGCATGGACCGGCTGGTAAAGCTCAATGTCATTGCCAAATCGGGTCGGGCGGTCGAAGCGGCCGGGGACGTTCGCACGCTCTTGCTCGACAAGACGGGGACCATCACCTTCGGCAACCGCATGGCGGACGAGTTCATTCCGGCGCCCGGCATAGAACCCGCCATGCTGGCTCAGGCGGCCATGCTGGCCTCCCTTGGCGATAACACCCCAGAGGGGAAATCCATCCTGACCCTGGCGGCCAAGAGCCAGACCAGGCCTAGCCTGGACCCGGATGATCGCCTGATCCCCTTCAGTGCCGAGACCCGGTTGAGCGGGCTGGATCGGGGTCATCTTCAGTATCGCAAAGGGGCCGTCGATGCCGTCCTCGCCTATCTGGGAATGACCCCCAAACAGCTGGTCGAGCCAATCCGCCTGGCGGTGGAGAAGATTGCGCGTCAGGGTGGCACCCCGCTGCTGGTCTGCAATCAGGAGAAACTGCTCGGGGCCGTCACTCTCAAGGACATCATCAAGCCCGGTATCAAGGCGCGCTTCCAGATGTTGCGCCATCTTGGCATCCGCACCGTGATGATCACCGGGGACAACCCGCTCACCGCCGCCGCCATCGCCGCCGAGGCCGGAGTGGATGACTTCATCGCCGAAGCAACGCCGGAGAAGAAGCTGGCCTATATCCGTCAGGAGCAGGCGGGTGGACGCTTGGTGGCCATGTGCGGCGATGGCGCCAATGACGCCCCGGCCCTGGCCCAGGCCGATGTGGGTCTGGCCATGAACGAGGGCACCCAGGCCGCCAAGGAGGCGGGCAACCTGATTGACCTGGACTCCAACCCCACCAAGTTGCTGGACGTGGTGCAGGTCGGCAAGCAGTTGCTGGTGACCCGGGGAGCCCTGACGACCTTCTCCATCGCCAACGATGTGGCCAAATATTTCGCCATACTGCCCGCCCTGTTCATTGCCGCCTACCCGCAGCTTGATGCGTTGAACCTGATGCAGCTTGGCAGCCCCCAGAGCGCCATCTTGTCGGCCATCATCTTCAACGCCCTGATCATTGTAGCGCTGGTGCCTCTAGCCCTGCGTGGCGTCAGTCTGAGTGGCAGTGCCGCCAGCCTGCTGCGCCGCAACCTGCTGGTCTATGGCCTCGGCGGGCTGCTGGTTCCCTTTGTCGGCATCAAGCTCATCGATCTCGTCGTCACCGGCTTTGGCCTGGTGTAGCAAAACCCCATGGGGGCCACTGATGCAGGCCCCCGATTCATCGCGTTCGCCGTCACCGGCCGAACGCCAGGAAGAAGGACAAATCATGATAGCCATCAGAACACTGCTCACCCTGACCCTGTTGCTCGGCGTCGCCTACCCGCTGACCGTCACCCTGGTGTCCCAGATCATCTTTCCCTGGCAGGCCAATGGCAGCCAGATTATCAGCAAGGAGAACAAGCTTGTCGGCAGCGCCCTGCTGGCCCAGTCGTTCAGCAAGGAGGGGTACTTCCACTCCCGCCCCTCCGCCAGCGCCTATGCCAGCGTGGGGGGTGGCGGCAGCAATCTGGGGATGAGCTCCCCGCTGCGCGCCGAGTTTGCCCATCAGCAAGCCGCCGCCGGACAGGATAACTCCCCCGCCATGCTGACCCGTTCAGGTTCAGGGCTGGACCCGCAGCTGCCCCTCGATGCCGTGCTGGCTCAGGTGGCCCGCGTCGCCCAGGCCAGGCAACTGGATCCAGAACAGCTGACGGATCTGGTCAAGTCCCGGGCACAAGCTGGTATCCTAGGCCCGCAAATCGTCAATATTCTCGAGCTGAATCTGGTGCTCGATAAGGAAAAGGATGCGTGATGAGCAGAGGGCAGATGCCCTGCTGGCCAGCCTGGCAGAGGAGAGCAAAGGCAGGCTGAAGGTCTTTCTGGGCGCGGCCCCTGGCGTAGGCAAGACCTACGCCATGTTGCAGGCGGCACGGGAACAGGCCAGGGAAGGGACGGACATACTGATAGGTGTGGTGGAGACCCATGGCCGCCAGGAGACCCTGGCCCTGCTCGATCAGCTGGCTATCTTGCCGCGCAAGACCCATCTGCATCGTCAGCAACGGCTCGATGAGATGGACCTCGATGGCCTGCTGACCCGCAAACCCGCCATCGCCGTGGTCGATGAACTGGCACACAGCAACGCCCCGGGGAGCCGCCATGAGAAGCGCTGGCAGGATGTGCAGGAGCTGCTCGATGCCGGTATCGACGTCTATACCACCCTCAATGTGCAGCATCTGGAGAGCCTCAACGATCTGGTATGGCAACTGACGGGGGTCAGGGTCAGGGAGACGCTGCCAGACAGCGTCTTGCTGGAAGCCGACAGCCTGGTGCTGATCGATCTGCCTCCGCGCGAGCTGCTCGATCGCCTGCGCGAGGGCAAGGTCTATGTGCCCCAGCAGGCCATGGCGGCCCTGCACTCCTTCTTCTCTCTCAACAACCTCACCGCCCTGCGCGAACTTGCGATGCAGACTGCGGCCAGTCATGTGGAGGGAGATCTGCAGTTGCAGTGGCAGGCGGCCGGCAAGAGTACCCAGCCCCTGCGCGGCAAGCTGATGGTCTGTCTCGGTGAACAACATGGCCCGGCCCTGGTGCGACACGGCCATCGCCTCGCCCAGCGCCGCCAGCTGCCCTGGTTGGTGGTGCATGTGGATAGTCGCGGGCAGCGGTCGGCCGAACTGGAGCAGGCCCTGGCCCTGGCCGCCCAACTGGGTGCCAAGGTGCTGACCCTCTCCAGCCCGGCGGTAGCCGATACCCTGATGGAGACGGCGGCCCAGCAGCAGGCCTCGCAGCTGCTGCTTGGCAAGCCCCACAAGGCCCCCTGGCGCAGATCCCTGGTGCAGCACCTGTTGCAGCGTGCCAGGGGACTGGAGATTACCCTGGTTGATACGGGCCCCCATCACGGGGGCCCCGTGCTGCGTGAAGCCCCCCCGGGACAGATCGGTCAGTGCCTGCTGGCGGTTGCCATCATGGCCATCACCTCGGCCATTGCCTGGGGTCTGTCTCATTGGTTACCCGCCGCCTCCCTGCCACTGCTGTTTGTGCTGGGGGTGCTGGCCACGGCGCTCACCACCAGTCAGCTGCCCGCCATTCTGGCCGCCATACTGGGCTTTCTCGCCCATAACCTGCTGTTCACCGCCCCCTATTTCTCCCTGACGGTACACAGTCACAGCGACCTGCTGACCCTGTTCGTGCTGTTCATCGTCGGCATAGCGGCAGGGCGACTCGCCTCTCGCCAACGTCAGCAACTGATCGGGTTGCGTGAGACACAGCAGCTCGGCACCGCCCTGCTCTCCCTCAGCCAGGAGCTGGCCAGTGCCAACGGTCCGGAGGAGGTGTTGCGCCAAGGTGCGCAAGCCATCTCCCTGGCCCTGGCCCAACCCGCCTTCGCCATCGATAACCTCTATCAGGATCGCGCAGGTACCATCCCCTACCTGCCTGGCCAGACCGACAAGGCAGCCATCGACTGGAGCCTCTCCCAACAACAGAGCGCCGGGGCCTACACCGCCACCCTCAACGCCGCCGAGGCTCAGTATCACCCCCTCACCCCCGAACTGGCCCTTGGTATCCGTCTGGCCCAACCCCTCTCTGCCTCTGCCGAACACCAGTTGCAGGCCCTGCTGACCGATATCCGTGCCGCCCTTGCCCGTATCGAACTGAATGAGCGGCTGGCCCAGAGCCAGTTGCAGGCGGAAACGGACAGGATGCGAGCCGCCCTGCTCTCCTCCGTCTCCCATGACCTGAAGACACCACTGGCCGCCATCATGGGGGCTGGCAGCACGCTCCTGGAGTACGGCGACAGAATTGGTCAACAGGACAGGGATGAGCTGCTCCATTCGGTGCAGGAAGAGGCGCAACGTCTGCACAGCTATGTGCAGAACCTGCTGGATATGACCCGCATTGGCTCCCCGGACTTCCAGCTCAAGCGCGACTGGGTGAGTCTGGCCGATCTGGTGGAGAGTGCCCGTCGCCGACTCGATACGTCCTGGCGCCAGCATGCCTTGTTGATCCATTTCGATCAGACCCCGCCTCTCCTCTATGTCCACGGCGCCCTGCTCGAGCAAGTGCTGGTCAACATCCTGGATAACGCCTCCCGCTACTCCCCGGCTGGCACGCCTATCGAGTTTCGAGTCATGCTGGCCGAGCCCGATCTCATCATGGATATCATCGACATCGGGGTCGGCATCGCCGCCGCAGACAGAGACAAGATCTTCAATCTCTTCTACACCCAACCCGTGGGAGACAGTGGCAGTCGTGGCACCGGGCTTGGCCTGGCCATCTCTCGCGCTATGATAGAGGCCCATGGCGGTCGTATCTGGGCCTTCGCCGGCCCCAATGGCAACGGCACCTGCATGCGTATCTCTCTGCCTTTGGCTCTCAATGCACCCGATGGGCAGGCTGAGATGGAGATGGCCAGACCATGATGGGACAGCAACAACAGGGAGTAAAAATGAACTTCAGGAGAGCAGATGGCCCATATCTTGGTCATAGATGACGAGGTCCCGATCCGGCGCTTTTTGCGCATCAGCCTGATCGCCGAAGGCCATCAAGTGAGCGAAGCGGCCAGCGTGCAGGAGGGGTTAGCCCAGTATCGTCACCTCAATCCTGACCTGGTCATTCTGGATCTGGGTCTGCCCGACGGCGATGGTCTGACGGTGTTGCAGGCCATTCGGGCCCATCACCCCCACCCGGTCTTGATCCTGTCGGCGCGGGATTCGGAGCAGGAGAAAGTCAGGCTGCTGGATGCGGGCGCCAACGACTACATGAGTAAACCCTTCGGCATTGGGGAGATGATGGCCCGGATCAGGGTACTGCTCAGGCAGCGGGCGGGTGCCAGCAGTGGCGACTGCCGCCACTTCCCCCAGTGCGATCTGACCCTGGAGATAGGCAATCACAAGGTAAGCCTGCGCGGCGAGGAGATCACCCTCTCGCGCAAGGAGTTTGCCCTGTTGCAGACCCTGGTCTGCCACCCGGGAAAACTGGTCTTGCAGACCCAGCTACTCAATGAGATCTGGGGCCCCAGCCACAAGGAAGATACCCACTACCTGCGAATCGTCATCGCCAGCCTGCGCAAGAAGCTGGGGGATAACCCCCAGCAACCCAGCCTGATCGAGACGGAGCCCGGGATCGGCTACCGTTTTATCGGCAGCTGACGTTTCACGTGGAACGTCGTCACAGCCAAGTAAGCAAACCACAACCCCCAAGCAAAAACCCGAGGTCCTGCACAATCGCAGCCACTGCCAACCCCGGCTGAGCAGCAGAGAGTCGACCAGTTCGATGAGCATCGAGCTGGATAACCGAATCGGCCTGCTCTCTCCCAGTCAGGCAGCCTGGATCCCCGCGGGCACTCCCCAGCGCTGATGCGTGGCGTGCTCGCCTATCGCTCCTTCTCTTTCACGCCACAGCCCGACCGGCTCAACCGGCTGGCCGAACGGGCAGGTGTCAGTGACAAGGGAACAGGTCGCATCTTCATGAGCGATACCGACGTATCAGGCCTGGCGTCAGCAATGGCGCCTGCTACGCGCCCTGGCGCTGCTGGCCAAAGCCATGCCCATCAGCCGGGTGGCCACAGCGCGGGAGTTCTCCAGCAGCAGCGCCTTCATCGCTCTCTTCCGCCAGCACAGGGGACCGACTCCGATGCAACAACTCAGCTGCGGGGAGCGGTCGACACGGCCGGGCTGATCTCTGTCACCAGGGTATCAAGGGGGAGCTGTCTCAGATTGGCCATGGCATCGGCCACCACGGACCGGGAGGCCTGCTGTTGCTGCTCGTGGATCTCTTGCTGCAAACTCGCCAGATCCAGTTCGGGTCTGGCGGCATCATCGGCCATGACAGACAGGCTCAGGGTGCTCAATATCAAGGTAGTGATCAGGCTCTTCATATTCGTTTCTCCGGTGTGAGTCGCTATGACAGCCTGACTATTCCAATTCTTATGCCATAATCACAACGTATTGATATTTATATATTTTACTTATAAACCTCATGTTTATAGCCAAGCGGAACTCAATCGCCGTACAAATTTAAGCCACATCTTGGCGAATCTCACCACCAGGGAAATAGGCCAACTTGTTCCACGTGGAACAAGGGATTTTTTCATCGACACCCGCTTTTAAACTGAGCTAAGGTGCTACATCCCCGTAGCCGATTTTTGGAAGCGTTACCGAATGGAATTTTCTGTATTCGGCGAGAAGTTCACTCGCCACGCCGGTATCACCCAACTCATGGATGATCTCAATCAGGGGCTGACCAATCCGGACGCCATCATGCTGGGGGGCGGAAACCCGGCCCCCATACCGGCCATGCTGGAGCGCTTCCAGCAGGAGGCACAGACCTTGCTCGACAGTGGTGAACTGATCAAGGCCATGGCCAACTATGATGGCCCCCAGGGCAAAGACAGATTTACCCACGCATTGGCCAAGCTGCTCAAGGCCGAGCTGGGCTGGGATATCTCGGCTCGCAACATAGCCCTCACCAACGGCAGCCAGACCGCGTTCTTCTATCTGTTCAATCTGCTGGCCGGTGATTTCGCCGATGGCCGCAAGAAGAAGATCCTCTTCCCCCTGGCCCCCGAATATATCGGCTACGGTGACTCCGCCCTTGGGGAGGATCACTTCGTTGCCTACAAGCCAACCATAGAGAAGCTGCCGGATGGCCAGTTCAAGTACCATGTCGACTTCGAGAGTCTGCGTGTAGGGGATGACATCGGTGCTATCTGTGTCTCACGCCCCACCAATCCGACCGGTAATGTATTGACCGATGAAGAGATAGAGCATCTGGACCAGATCGCCCGCGACAAGGGCATTCCGCTGATCCTCGACAATGCCTATGGGGTGCCCTTCCCCGGGATCATCTTCAGCCAGGCCAAGCCGTTCTGGAACCTCAACACCATCCTCTGCATGAGCCTCTCCAAGCTGGGCCTGCCGGGCACCCGTTGCGGCATCGTCATCGCCGATGAACCCATCATCCAGGCCATCACCAACCTGAGTGGCATCATCAATCTGGCGCCGGGCAGCCTGGGACCGGCATTGACCATACCGCTGATCGAGAGTGGCGAGATCATCAAGTTGAGTGAAGAGGTGGTGAAGCCCTTCTATCGCCAGCGAGCCGACCTGGCCGTCAGCTTGCTGCGCGATGCGATCCCAGACTCACGCTTCCATATCCACAAGCCGGAGGGTGCCCTCTTCCTCTGGCTCTGGTTCGAAGACTTGCCGATCCACTGTCAGGAGCTCTACGAGCGCCTCAAGCAGAAGAACCTGCTGATCGTGCCTGGCCACTACTTCTTCCCGGGCATAGAGGATCCGAGCTGGCGTCACAGCCAGGAGTGCATCCGCCTCAACTATGCCCAGAATGAAGAGCTGGTGCGCCGTGGTGTCGCCATTCTGGCCGAGGAGATCAATGCACTCTATGGGGCCGAGACTCGGGCCAGGGCTGGTTGACCCCGCAACGGACAGACACAAAAAAGGCCTGCAAATATGCAGGCCTTTTCATGACTGGTTGGCTTAACTCGGCAATGTCATTGCGTCAGGTTTGCCGATGGGGATGGCGCGTGGCTTGAGCGCTTCAGGCAGCTCACGGGCCAGGTCGATGGTGAGCAGACCATGCTCGAGTCTGGCCCCCTGCACCTCGACATGCTGGCTCAGCTTGAAGGCCAGCTCGAAGTCACGTTCGGCAATCCCCTGATGGAGGAAGTGGCGATCCTCTTTAATGGCCGCCTTGCGGCCCTTCACCTTGAGGGTGCCCAGTTCGGTTTCAAGCTCCAGTTCGTCTTGCTCAAAACCAGCGACGGCTATGGTGATGCGATAGCTGTCTTGCTCCCGCTTCTCGATGTTATAAGGGGGATACGCATTCTTCTGCTCATGCAGTGCTTTCAGTTCATGAGCCATTCGATCGAAGCCGACGGCATTGGAATTGAGATGAGATAAATCGAGGTTGCGCATAATCCTATCCTTCTAATAAGCAACAGGTCAGTTTTCAACGAGCCCGGTGACGGCACCCGAACAATTCACAGGGTCTCAACCGTTGATGGCAATCTTGCGCGGCTTCATCGCCTCAGGCACTTCACGCATCAACTCGATATGGAGCAAGCCGTTCTTGAGATCTGCCCCCTTGACTCGCACATAGTCGGCAAGCTGGAAGCGACGCTCGAAACCACGCTCGGCGATGCCCTGGTAGAGATAGTTGCGATCGGTGTCGGCCTGCTTGCTCCCCTTCACGGTCAGGAGGTTCTCCTGGAAGCTCAACTCCAGCTCATCCTGGGTAAAGCCCGCCACCGCCATGCTGATGCGGTAGTCATTCTCGCCCAACTGTTCGATGTTGTAGGGGGGATAACCGGCATTGCCGTTGCTGGCCGCCGACTCAATGAGATTGGCCAGACGATCGAAACCGATAGCAGAACGATAGAGCGGAGAAAAATCGATAGAACGCATAAAAGTATCCTCTTTTGAGCGATAGCTTGTTGTTTGCCCTCCCAGTGGACGGGCACCTGGTCGAAACCTCTAGTGAGCGTTCCGGCCTTATCCTCTATATAAGGTCATCAAATCGGCTTTCAAGAGTCGGTCATAAAAGAAATATCACTTTTCCCGTTCACCAATATTGGCCCGATCGTATCGAATATCGACCCATGGGCCACTGCTGCCGATCCATAGACTCCCCCATACTGGTCGCACATTCACCCATTATCACGGAGTCAGCCATGAAGATTACTCAGGTTCGCAATGCCACTCTGCTCATCGACTATGCCGGTACACGCTTCCTCGTGGATCCCATGTTGGCCCCCAAGGGCAGCTATCCCGCCTTCGAAGGAACGGCCAACAGCCATCTGCGCAACCCCCTGGTCGAGCTGCCCCTGCCCATGGCCCAGCTGCTCGATGTCGATGCCGTCATCGTCACCCACGATCACCTCGATCACTGGGATGACACAGCCCAGCGGCTGATCCCCAAGAGACTGCCTCTGTTCGTGCAGCACCAGAAAGATGCTGACACCATTCAAGCGGCCGGCTTCGAGGATGTGCGCATCCTGGAAGAGGAGCTGACATTCTCAGGCATCAGCTTGCTCAAGACGGCGGGCCAACATGGCAGCGATGAGATAATGGGTGCGCTGGGAGACAGACTGGGTGAGGTGTGTGGCATCATCTTCAACCATCCCCAGGAGAAATCACTCTATCTGGCAGGAGACACCGTCTGGAATCATGATGTGGCCAGGAGCCTGCAGCGCCACCAGCCCGAGGTCATCATCCTCAACAGCGGCGATGCCCAGATCCCCGGCCTGGGCTCCATCATCATGAACAAGGAAGATCTCCATGCTGTCTACCAGGCGGCGCCGCAGGCCACCCTGATTGCCAGCCACATGGAGGCGGTCAATCACGCCATGCTATCCCGTGCCGAGCTGAGCGACTTTCTGACAGAGCAGGCAATGACGGACCGGGTGCTGATACCGGCAGACGGTGCAGTGATCCACCTCTAAACAGGAGGGCCATGGCATGCCATGGCCCTTCGACTTTTCCGTCAACCCGCATATGATGGCGCAAAGAGCCGCCAGGGATCCGCCTCATGCCCACCACTACTTCCACCACAGTGCCGGTCGTCGCCATCCTGGCCTTCAACCACTTCAGCCCCTTCCACTTCTCGGTACCCTGCCTCATCTTCGGTGACAGCATGTTGCCGGGCCCGCCGTTATTCGAGCTCAGGCTCTGCGCCGGTGAATCTGGTCAACTGCGATCTCCCCAAGGCTTCCTCATCGACAGCCTGCTGCCGCTGGCGGCTGTGGCGGATGCCGATATCATCATCATCCCTTTCTGGCGCAACCCGGCCGAGCGTCCAGAGCCCGCGCTGCTTGAAGCCTTGGTCGCCGCCCGAGCGAGGGGCGCTCAGATAGTCGGGCTCTGCCTTGGCACCTATGTGCTCGCCTATGCAGGGATCCTCGATGGCCACAGGGCTGCCACTCACTGGGAGTTTGAACAGGATTTTGGCCAGCGCTTTCCCCGTGTTCAGCTCGATAGCAATGCACTCTACGTGGATGATGATCGGCTGATCTCCTCGGCAGGCACGGCGGCCGGTCTGGACTGTTGCCTGTATCTGGTGCGCCAGCACTATGGCAGCCGCCTTGCCAACAAGCTGGCGCGGCGACTGGTGATCCCGCCCCACAGAGAAGGCGGTCAGGCCCAGTTCATCGAGCGACCCGTGCCAGCATCGACCCAGGATGCCCGCATCAACCAGCTGCTCGATCACTTGCGTACCCATCTGGCGCAGCCCCATACCCTCGACAGCCTGGCCGACCACTGCCTGATGAGCCGGCGCACCTTTACCCGTCGCTTCCAGCAGGCAACCGGTCTATCCGTCGGGGAGTGGTTGCTTGCCGAGCGCCTCAGACGCAGTCAGGAGCTGCTGGAAGCCAGCAGCCACGCCGTAGAGCGCATCGCCGAGCTGGTGGGCTTCAGTACCGCAACCTCCCTTCGCCAGCACTTTCGTGTCCGCTTCGGGGTCTCGCCAAGTGAGTGGCGCCGAACCTTCCGAGGCCGGGATCCGGCGCCCTTGCTCGACAGGGTCTAGGTACTTTCTCACCGCATTGTTCAGCCATTTCGCTGCCCTTTGGCAAACGCCACGCAAACAAAAAGCCGGTCACAGGGACCGGCTTTTTCAGGGTTGCGTTGATGCAACGGGCGTTGCTTAGACGTCGAGGTTGGCCACCCGCAGGGCGTTGGTCTCGATAAATTCACGACGCGGCTCGACCGCATCCCCCATCAGGGTGGAGAACAGCTGGTCGGCACCGACGGCATCTTCTATGGTGACGCGCAACATGCGACGCGCTTCCGGATCCATGGTGGTCTCCCACAACTGCTCCGGGTTCATCTCACCCAACCCTTTATAGCGCTGGATGTAGATGCCACGCTTGCCTTCGCCCATCAGCCACTCGACGGCTTCCACGAAGTTGTCGACCGGCTTCACCTTCTCGCCCCGCTTGATGAAACCACCCTCCTCGATGAGGTTGGCGATCTCCTTGCCCAGGGAGACCAGCTGGCGGTACTCATTGGACTGCAGGAAGTCATAGCTGATCGGGTATTCGCGATCGACACCGTGCTGACGTACCACGGCGTGGGGTACGAACAGACGACGCTCTTCGTCACGGCGCACCTGGATCTGGTACTGGATGCCGTGGTTGCTCTCGTTGAGCACGAGTTCCATGGCTTGGCACCAGGCCAGCAGATCGCTCTCGCTGGCCAGCAGGGCTTCGTTCAACTCAGGCTGATAGATCAGCTGTGTCAGCACGGCATCCGGGGCGCGGCGGGACATACGGGTGATCAGGTGAGACACGGCGCGGTGCTGGTTGACCAGTCGCTCCAGCGCCTCGCCACCGATGGCTGGGGCGGATTCGTTGACGTGCAGGGTCGCACCGTCCAGCGCCATGGCAGTCTGGTACTGCAGCAGGGCGCTCTCGTCTTTCAGATACTGCTCCTGCTTGCCCTTCTTGACCTTGTAGAGCGGCGGCTGGGCGATATAGACATAGCCACGCTCGATGATTTCCGGCATCTGGCGATAGAAGAAAGTCAGCAGCAGGGTGCGGATGTGCGCACCATCGACGTCCGCATCCGTCATGATGATGATGTTGTGATAGCGCAGCTTGTCCGGGTTGTACTCGTCACGACCGATGCCACAGCCCAGGGCCGTGATCAGGGTGCCCACCTCTTGGGAGGAGATCATGCGATCGAAACGGGCCCGCTCCACGTTCAGGATCTTGCCCTTGAGCGGCAAGATGGCCTGGTTTTTACGGTTGCGACCCTGCTTGGCGGAGCCGCCAGCAGAGTCCCCTTCCACTATGTAGAGTTCGGAGAGGGCCGGGTCTTTCTCCTGGCAGTCTGCCAGCTTGCCGGGCAGGCCGGCGATGTCCAGCGCGCCCTTGCGACGGGTCAGTTCACGGGCCTTGCGGGCGGCCTCACGGGCTCGGGCCGCATCGATGATCTTGTTGACCACGATCTTGGCATCGCCCGGGTTTTCCAGCAGGAATTCGCTCAGCTTCTCACCCATCGCCTGTTCAACGGCGGTCTTCACTTCGGAAGAGACCAGCTTGTCCTTGGTCTGGGAGGAGAACTTGGGATCAGGCACCTTGACCGAGATGACGGCAATCAGACCCTCACGGACGTCGTCGCCACTGGCAGCCGACTTGGCCTTCTTGCTGTAGTCCTCTTTGTCCATATAGGTGTTGAGGGTACGGGTCAGTGCGGTACGGAAGCCCACCAGGTGGGTGCCGCCATCGCGCTGGGGAATGTTGTTGGTGAAGCAGTACACCCCTTCCTGATAGGCGTCGTTCCACTGCATGGCGACTTCGACCCCGATACCGTCCTGCTCGGTGGTGAAGTGGAACACCTTCTGGTGGATCGGCGTCTTGTTCTGGTTCAGGTATTCGACGAAGGCCTTGATGCCCCCCTCGTAGCAGAAGTGCACCTCACGGCCATCACGCTCATCTTCGAGGCGGATAGAGACCCCGGAGTTGAGGAAGGAGAGTTCCCGCAGACGCTTGGCCAGAATATCGTAGTGATACAGGGTGTCGCTGAAGATGGTCGAGCTCGGCCAGAAACGCACTTCGGTACCGGTGCCGGACGAGCTGTCGCCGATCTGCTTGAGCGGCGCCTGCGGCTCACCCAGGTGGTAGGTCTGCTCATAGACATGGCCGTTGCGACGAATGGTCAGCAGCAGCTTGTCAGACAGGGCGTTAACTACGGAGACACCCACGCCATGGAGGCCGCCGGATACCTTGTAGGAGTTGTCATCGAACTTACCGCCGGCGTGCAGTACCGTCATGATGACTTCGGCAGCGGAGCGACCCTCTTCTTCGTGCATGTCGACCGGGATGCCCCGGCCATTGTCACGCACAGAGACGGAGCCATCGGAATGGATCTTGACCTGGATATCGGAACAGTAGCCAGCCAGAGCTTCGTCAATGGAGTTATCGACGACCTCGAACACCATGTGGTGCAGACCCGAGCCATCGTCCGTATCGCCGATATACATCCCCGGGCGCTTACGGACTGCATCCAGCCCCTTAAGCACCTTGATATTCGAGGAGTCGTAAGTATTTTCACTCATAGCTTACTCTCTGCCTTCTCTAGCGTTTCGGAGATCTTGCCTTGTTCCACGTGGAACAACTTGCAGTCATTCGCATCCATCATGTCTGCGAGCTGGCCGGTATCGATGGCGGTGATAAACACCTGAGTCGCACACTGCTTCAGCCTTGCGGCCAACAGACGGCGTTTGTCGATATCCAGTTCAGAGGCAAAATCGTCAATTAAAAAAATACAGCCACGGCTGCTATGTTGATTCAAATAGAGCCCTTGGGCCAGTCGCATGGCACAGACCAACAACTTCAGCTGACCCCGGGACAAAATATCCTGAGCGGGTACTCCATTCGCCTTGAGGCGCACATCGGCCTTCTGGGGGCCAACACCGGTATAACCCAGGTTCTGATCCCGCTCGAATCCCGCCGCCAGCAGATCGCCGAGGGGGGTATCCTTCTCCCAGCCGCGATAAAAGCCGAGACTGATATCGAACTCCGGCAGAAAATCCGCCGTCATCTCCTGGATGAGCGGCGTAATAGCCTGACAATAGCTGGCGCGAAAGCCTGCTAATTCATCACCTAGCCGAGCCAGTTCCTGATCCCAGAATGCCAGCTGGCGATACTGGGTCGCAGTGCGTAGCAGGGCATTGCGCTGCTTGAGCAGCCGCCGTACTCGCCCCCACAAGGAGAAGAATCCCGGCTGCTGGTGAAACACGCCCCAGTCGAGCCAGGCACGACGTGGCTGGGGACCGCCGGTCAGCAGGTCGAAGCCATCGGGATGGATCAACTGCACCGGCAGCAGCTCGGCCAGGTCAGCCAACCGCTGGGCCTGGGCCCCGGCGATCTTGAGCTGGGTGTCGCCGTTTTTTTCCTTGGCCAGACCAATGGGAACGGTGCGCCCGTCGAGCTCGCACTGGGCGAACAAGACAAATCCCTTCTCGCCCTGACGGACAACTCGCCCAGTGAGATGAGTGCGAAAGGAGCGGCCCAGACCAAGGTAGTGAATAGCCTCCAGCACGCTGGTCTTGCCGCTGCCGTTACACCCCACCAGGATATTGAGTCCGGGGGACAGCTTGAGACTGGCTTGCTGGATATTGCGAAAGTCGTTGAGCTGGAGCTTGACCAGGGACACGACTAGATCCGCATCGGCATGACCACGTATTGAGCGTCCTGACTATCAAAATCCTCAATAATGGCACTGCTGATGGAGTCACTCAGGCTGACCCGGATCTGGTCACATTTTAACGTATTCAGCACGTCGAGCACATAGGAGACGTTGAAGCCGATCTCCAGCTCGCTGGCGTCATATTGTACGTCAAGCAGCTCCTCGGCTTCTTCCTGTTCCGGGTTATTGGCGGTGATCCGCAGCAAATGCTGCTGCAAATTGAGACGCACCCCACGGAATTTCTCGTTGGAGAGAATGGCGGCCCGGGAAAATGCCTGGCGCAGATCTTCTCGTCCGGCGATCAGGGCCTTGTCGCTGCCACGGGGGATGACACGGCGCCAATCGGGGAAGCGGCCATCCACCAGCTTGGAGGTAAAGATAAAACCATCGAGGGCGGCGCGCAGGTTGCTGCGACCAATCTGCAAGCGTACCGGTTTGTCTTCCGCCTCCAGCAGCCGCACCAGCTCCAGCACCCCTTTACGGGGCAGGATAACCTGATGATCGGGCAGCGAATCTTCGACGACCTCCCGGCGGCAGGTGGCGAGACGGTGACCATCGGTCGCGACGGTGCGCAGGCCGTGGCCCTCGCTCTCGAACAGCATGCCATTGAGGTAGTAACGCACATCCTGGCTGGCCATGGAGAACTGGGTCGCCTCGATCAGTCGCTTCAGCTCCAGCTGACTGATGTCGAATTCGAGCACGGATTCCCAATCTTCGATATTGGGGTATTCGGTCGCCGGCAGGGTCGACAGGTTGAAGCGGGAGCGACCGGAACGAATGATGAGTCGCTCGCCTTCGGTATTGAAGCGTATCTCAGCCCCTTCCGGCAGGCCGCGGCAGATATCGAGCAGCTTGCGAGCCGGCACTGTCGTGCGGCCATCCTGGCTTGCGCCTTCTAGATGGACCTGGCCTATCATCTCGACTTCGAGATCGGTGCCGGTCAGCGACAGCAAGCCATGGCTCACCTCGAGCAGGACATTGCCGAGGATGGGCAGTGTCGGTCGGCCACCCAGGGCGCCAGACACCAGTTGCAGGGGACGTAACAGGGCCTCGCGGCTAATTTCGAGCTGCATCTGTGCTCTCCGTTGTGATTAGGAGGAAAAGATTCGGATCAGGTTGGAATATTCGCGCTGCATCTGTGCACTCCGTTCCGTGATCAGGACGAAAGGGTACGGATCAGGTTGGAATAGTCTTCCTTGATGTCGTGACTCTCCTCCTTCAGCTGCTCTATCTTGCGGCAGGCATGAAGGACTGTGGTGTGGTCACGGCCACCGAAGGCATCCCCTATTTCCGGCAAACTGTGGTTGGTCAGCTCCTTGGCCAGGGCCATGGCGAGTTGACGAGGGCGGGCCACCGAGCGGGAGCGCCGCTTGGAGAGCAGGTCAGCCAGCTTGATCTTGTAGTACTCGGCCACCGTCTTCTGGATGTTGTCGATGGTCACCAGCTTCTCTTGCAGCGCCAGCAAGTCGCGCAATGCCTCACGCACGAAGTCGATGTTGATGGCCCGGCCGGTGAAGTTGGCGTTGGCGATGACCCGATTAAGGGCGCCTTCCAGTTCACGGACGTTGGATCTCAGTCGCTTGGCGATAAAGAAGGCGACCTCGTCCGGCAGATGGACCTGGTTCTCGTCCGCCTTGCGCATCAGAATGGCCACCCGGGTCTCCAGCTCCGGCGGCTCGATCGCCACCGTCAGCCCCCAACCGAAGCGGGACTTGAGGCGATCTTCGACCCCGTTGATCTCCTTGGGATAGCGATCCGAGGTCAGGATGATCTGCTGGTTACCTTCCAGCAAGGCATTGAAGGTGTGGAAGAACTCCTCCTGGGAGCGCTCCTTGTTGGCGAAGAACTGGATGTCATCGATGAGCAGGGCATCGACGCTACGGTAATAACGCTTGAACTCTTCAATGGCGTTATTCTGCAGCGCCTTCACCATGTCCTGGACGAAGCGCTCGGAGTGCATATAGATGACTTTGGCATCCTTCTTGCGCTCCTTGATGGCATTGCCAACGGCGTGCAGCAGGTGGGTCTTGCCCAAACCGGTGCCGCCATAGAGGAACAGGGGGTTATATGCCCCGCCCGGATTATCGGCCACCTGACGGGCCGCCGCACGGGCCAACTGGTTCGACTTACCCTCGACGAAATTCTCGAAGGTGTAGTTTACGTTGGTGTTGCTCTTGTGGTTCGGTTCCGGCTTGGCGGCGTCCTTGCTTTCCCAGCTCTTCTGCAAGTTATTCACAGGCGCGGCACCGCGCACCGGGGCTCTCGCAACGGCGACGGGGTGGGGACGATTGCCTATATCAAAACGCAGGGTGGGGCCATCAACACCACAGATCTCGGTGATGATGCCATTGACCCGGAGCAGGTACTTGTCACGTACCCAGTCCAGGACGAAGCGATTCGGTGCATACAGGGTCAGAGTATTGTCACTCAACTCCGCTTGAAGCGGCCGGATCCACATGCTGAATTCTGCCGAGGGCAATTCATCTTGCAGCCGGTGAAGGCACTGCTGCCATAGCGAAGCAGTCACTCTGGACTCCCGTTTATTGATTAGCTAAAGACCGGCTATTCTACGTTTTTAGCCGGTGGATCTCTAGCCGCCAGCTCGCGGATCCAGCAAATAAGATCCTTGACTTTCAAGGATCCGACGGCTCAGGATCCCATTTCATCCCCAAACTTACCCACAGCATGAACGAGGCAGGATCCGGGGTGATTCAGGGTTATTTGATATAACCAAATATGATTTATTTTTCAGAACTTATTCCAATAACATTCACTCACTTTCAGTCATTAAAACTAGAAACACAGAACAACAGAGAGAGGTATACCCATGTCTTCATCTATCAAGCTGGTGTCCGGCGCCGCCATATTGTTGGCCATGCTCTCCGGTCAAGCCGTCGCCCAGGAGACCATCAAGGTCGGCATGTCTGGCAAATATTTCCCGTTCACCTTCGTCAAGCAGGACAAACTGCAGGGCTTTGAGGTCGACATGTGGAACCAGATCGGTGAGCGCACCGGCTACAAGGTTGAATTCGTGACCGCCAGCTTCTCCGGCCTGTTTGGCATGCTGGAAACCGGTCGGGTCGATACCATCTCCAACCAGATCACCATCACAGACGAGCGCAAGGCCAAGTACGACTTCTCCCAGCCTTATGTCTATGACGGTGCCCAGATCGTGGTTCGCAAGGGCAACAGCACCATCAATGGTATCAAAGACCTGGAAGGCAAGAAGGTTGCCGTCAACCTGGGCTCCAACTTCGAAGAGCTGCTGCGCAAGAACGATCCTGACCACAAGATGGACATCCGCACCTATGACTCCGCCTTCGAGCAGGATGTCGCCCTGGGCCGTATCGATGCCTTCGTGATGGACCGCGTCTCCACCGCCCAGCTGATCAAAGAGTCCAAGCTGCCGCTGCAGCAGGCTGGCAAGCCGTTCGAGACCATCGAAAACGCCCTGCCCTTCCTGAAGACGCCCAAGCAGCAAGCCCTGCTGGCCAAGGTCGATGAAGCCTTGACTGCCATGCGCAAAGACGGCGCTCTCAAGCAGATCTCCGAGAAGTGGTTCGCGGCGGACATCACCAATAAATAAATGATGGAATTCGATCTCGATTACACGCTGGGGCTGTTTCCGATCCTGCTCAAATACCTGGGCACGACCATGGAAATGGCCCTGTGGGGATTCGTACTGGCACTCGTCCTGTCGCTGATGTTGGCGATAGTGCGGGTGTTTCGCGTTCCCGTCATTCACTGGTTGGCCATGCTCTATATCTCGTTCTTCCGAGGTACCCCGCTGCTGGTCCAGCTGTTCCTGCTCTATTACGGTCTGCCGCAACTCTTTCCCATCTTCGTGGGAATGGACGCTTTTACCGCATCCATCGTCGGCCTGACCCTCCACTTTGCCGCTTACATGGCCGAGTCGATCCGTGCCGCCATTCTGGGTATCCACAAGAGCCAGATGGAAGCCGCCCTCAGCATCGGCATGAGCAAGCTGCAGGCCATGCAGCGCATCATCTTGCCCCAGGCTGCCCGCATCGCCACACCCTCGCTGATGAACTACTTCATCGACATGATCAAGAGTACCTCCCTCGCCTTCACCCTGGGCGTGGCCGAGATCATGGGCAAAGCGCAGATGGAAGCCGCTTCGTCGTTCAAGTTCTTCGAGAGCTTCATGGCGGTGGCCCTGGTCTACTGGGTAGTGGTCATCTTCTTCACCCGCATCCAGCACCTGCTGGAAGTGCGCCTCAACCGCGCCTATTAAGGAGAGACAACTCATGATCAAACTGAGCGGCCTCACCAAGGCATTCGATGGCAATGTTGTGCTCAACAACATTGATCTGGAGATAAAGAAGGGCGAAATCGTGGTCGTCATAGGGCCGTCAGGCACCGGCAAGTCGACCCTGCTGCGCTGCCTCAATCTGCTGGAAACCCCGGATGCCGGCACCCTGGCCATCGACGATATCCAACTCGATCTGGCCAAGGCGAGCGAGAAAGAGGCGATAGAGCTGCGCAAGCGCGCCTCCTTTGTATTCCAGAACTATGCCCTGTTTGCCAACAAGACGGCGCTGGACAACATCGCCGAAGGGTTGGTGACCGTCTGGAAACAGCCCAAGGCGGAGGCTCGTGCCACGGCGCTGGCCATCCTCAAGGAGATAGGCCTCACCGATAAGCAAGATGCCTACCCGGCATCGCTGTCCGGTGGCCAGCAGCAGCGGGTCGGCATCGCCCGCGCCATGGCCGCCCACTCCAAGGTCATACTGTTCGACGAGCCCACCTCGGCCCTCGATCCCGAATGGGTTGATGAAGTGCTGGGTCTGATGAAGCAACTCGCCCGCCGACACCAGACCATGGTGGTGGTCACCCATGAGATAGAGTTTGCCCGGGACGTGGCGGATCGGGTGATCTTCATGGAGGGAGGACGGATCGTCGAGCAGGGTCCACCGGATCAGATACTGGTCGATCCCAAGGATCCCCGTACCCGGGAATTCTTGCGCAAAGTGCTGAAGTAGCACACCACAGGCGGCCTGGCCGCCTTTTTTAATGAAGGATCCTTGTTTAACCAGGGCATGCCAGTATAATCCTGAGCCCGCGATCCTCCGGATCTTGTGTCGGCCCTCTACTTATTTTGCAGTTGGTGACCGATACCGGCTTAGGCGGATTGACTAAAAGCCGAACTCTGTTTAGAATTCGGCCTCTTTTGCTAGTCGTCACACGCTATAGCTGGCGCGTCGGCTCAGTGTGACAATCAAAACTGTACAGAAATACGGAATCTAATCATGAGTAAACGTACTTTTCAGCCGTCCAACCTGAAGCGCAAGCGCTCTCACGGTTTCCGCGCCCGCATGGCTACTGCCAACGGTCGTAAAGTTTTGGCCGCTCGTCGTGCCAAGGGTCGTGCCCGTCTGGCAGCTTAATGCCCACGCCGCACACCTTCGCTCGGGAGTTACGTCTGTTAACTCCCGAACACTTCAAACGCGTTTTCGCAGAGCCTGTCCGGGCCGCTTCCCCGCAAATAACGCTTCTCGCCTGTCCTAATACTCTCGAACATCCCCGTCTTGGTCTCGCTGTGCCCAAAAAAGCACTCAAGCGCGCCGTGTGGCGTAATCGTGTCAAACGAGTGGTACGGGAAAGCTTTCGTCTCAATCAAACCAACCTGCCCGCTATCGACATCGTCGTGATCGCCAAGGCCGGTGTGAAAGAGATGGATAACGAGGAACTCTTCAAGTTACTGGAAAAGCTATGGCGCACCCTGTCACGCCGTTGCAATGGGTAGCTATCAAACTGATACGCCTGTATCAGCTAATCATTAGTCCCCTGCTGGGGCCGCGCTGCCGTTTTACTCCAACTTGTTCCCAATTTGCGATAGAAGCTCTCCGACTTCACGGTTTCATAAAAGGCGTTTGGTTAGCCAGCAAACGTCTATTAAAATGCCATCCCTTATCCGAGGGTGGTTATGACCCGGTTCCGCAACCAAAGCGAAGAAACTGAAGACTATGCAATCACAACGCAATCTACTCCTGATCGGTTTGCTGTTCGTGAGCTTTCTGCTCTGGCAACAGTGGGAGTCCGACAAGGCTCCGAAGCCGGCCCCTGTGGCCCAAACTGAACATTTCGTGCCTGAAGCCGGTCAGACCGGTGATATTCCTCAGGTTTCCGAGCAAGCAGCCGATGCCAATGCCGTCCGCAAGCTGATCACCGTCTCCTCTGACGTGCTCAAACTGACCCTGGATACCCAGGGTGGCGATATCGTTTCTGCCCAACTGCTGGCCCACAAGCTGCAAGAAGGCATGGATGAGCCGTTCACTCTGCTGACCAGCCAGCCCCAGTTCATCTATGTCGCCCAGAGTGGTCTGGTCGGTCGTGATGGTCCGGATAGCCGACCCGAAGGCCGCCCCACCTACGAAGCCGCCCAGACCAGCTTCCAGCTGGCCGAGGGTCAGGATCAAATCGTGGTGCCGATGACCTGGACCGACAGCAAGGGTGTGGTCTTCACCAAGCGCTTCGTGCTCAAGCGAGGTGACTATGCCGTTGGCGTCGATTACCAGATCGACAACAAATCCACCGAACCGGTACAGGTGCAGTTCTACGGTCAGCTCAAGCAGACCGTGACCACGCCCAAGGACCAGGAAGGTCATGCCCTGGTGGCGAGTGCCTACCGCGGTGGTGCCTTCTCCAGCGAAGAGAGCCGCTACAAGAAGTACACCTTCGATGAGATGAAGGATGCCGACCTGAACAAGACCACCAAGGGTGGTTGGGTCGCCATGCTGCAGCACTACTTCGTCTCCGCCTGGGCACCGAACGCCAGCGACACCAACAGCTTCTATAGCCGCACCATCCCTGGCAAAGACCAGGCGATCATCGGCTACAAGGCGCCCATGGTTGACGTGGCTGCCGGCCAGCAGAGCGAAGTGACCAGCAAACTGTGGGTCGGTCCGAAATTGCAGGACAAGATGGCCACGGTTGCCGAGCACCTGGATCTGTCCGTCGATTACGGCTGGCTCTGGTTCATCGCTCAGCCGCTGCACTGGTTGCTGACCGTGTTCCACGGTTTCGTGGGTAACTGGGGTGTGGCCATCATCATGCTGACCCTGCTGGTTCGCGGCATCATGTTCCCGCTGACCAAGGCCCAGTACACCTCCATGGCCAAGATGCGCATGCTTCAGCCCAAGCTGGCCGCGCTCAAGGAACGCTTCGGTGACGATCGCCAGAAGATGTCCCAGGGCATGATGGAGCTGTACAAGAAGGAGAAGGTCAACCCGCTGGGCGGCTGTCTGCCTATCCTGGTCCAGATGCCGATCTTCATCTCCCTGTACTGGGCACTGATGGAATCGGTCGAACTGCGCCACGCGCCGTTTGCCCTCTGGATCACTGACCTGTCGGTCAAGGACCCCTTCTTCGTACTGCCAATCCTCATGGGCGCCTCCATGTGGTATCTGCAGAAGATGAGCCCGACCACCATCACGGACCCCATGCAGCAGAAGGTGATGCAGTTCATGCCCATCATCTTTACCTTCATGTTCCTCTGGTTCCCGGCTGGCCTGACCCTGTACTGGTTGGTGAGTAACGTCATCTCCATTACCCAGCAGACCATCATCTACCGTCAACTGGAGAAGAAAGGGCTGCACACTCGCACCTGATCTTCACAGCCATGACGAAAGAGGCGGCCTTAGGGCCGCCTTTTTTATTACAATGTCCGCAATGACAGAACCCGTTCCCGGATGAGTGAGCCCAAGCAAGATGACAACAGATACCATAGTGGCCCAGGCCACCGCCCCTGGCCGTGGCGGCGTCGGCATAGTGCGGGTCTCAGGCCCCGCTGCCGAACAGGTGGCCGAGATAGTACTCGGCAAGCGACCCCGGGTACGCTATGCCGAGTACCTGCCGTTCAAGGATGAGCAGGATCAGCCGCTGGATCAGGGCATTGCCCTGCTGTTCAAGGCCCCCAACAGCTTCACCGGCGAAGATGTGCTGGAGCTGCAGGGCCACGGCGGCCCCGTCATCATGGATATGCTGGTGCGCCGTATCTTGCAGATCAAAGGGCTGCGCCCCGCCCGCCCCGGCGAGTTCAGCGAACGCGCCTTCATGAACGACAAGCTGGATCTGGCCCAGGCCGAGGCCATCGCCGATCTGATTGAAGCCTCCAGCGAGCAGGCCGCCCGCAGCGCCATGCACTCCCTGCAGGGTCAGTTCTCCAGCAAGATACAGCATCTGGTCGAGAGCCTGATCCACCTGCGCATCTATGTGGAAGCCGCCATCGACTTCCCGGACGAGGAGATAGACTTCCTCTCCGACGGCAAGGTGTCGGGGGACTTGCACGCCATCATGACCGAGCTGGACGGGGTGCGGGCAGAAGCCAAACAGGGTGCCCTGCTGCGCGAAGGGATGAAGGTGGTGATCGCCGGTCGTCCCAACGCGGGCAAGTCCAGCCTGCTCAACGCCCTGGCCGGTCGCGAGTCAGCCATCGTCACCGAGATAGCCGGCACCACCCGCGACGTGCTGCGCGAGCACATTCACCTGGATGGCATGCCACTGCACATCATCGACACCGCTGGCCTGCGCGACACCCAGGATCAGGTGGAAAAGATCGGCATAGAGCGAGCCTGGGCCGAGATAGCCCAGGCCGACCGGGTGCTGTTCATGGTGGATGGCACAACGACCGATGCGATAGACCCGCGGGAGATCTGGCCGGACTTCGTCGATCGCCTGCCAAAAAACATCGGCCTCACCGTGGTGCGCAACAAGGCCGATCTGACCGGCGAAGACTTGGCCCCGAGCCAGGAGCTGGGGCACGCGGTCTATCGCATCTCCGCCAAGACAGAGCTGGGGCTGCCTGCCCTGCGGGATCACCTCAAGGCCTGCATGGGCTTCCAGGGTAATACCGAGGGAGGCTTCATGGCTCGCCGTCGCCACCTGGATGCCCTGGAGCGCGCCGCCGAGCGGCTGCTGGTGGCCAAGGAGCAACTCGAGGTCTATGTCGCCGGTGAGCTGGTGGCCGAGGAGCTGCGCCTGGCACAAGAGTCCCTGTCCGAGATCACCGGCGAGTTCAGCTCGGACGATCTGCTGGGCCGCATCTTCTCCAGTTTCTGCATCGGCAAGTAAGCCCCTGCCCCAGCCAACAAAAAGCCCAAGGCAGTGCCTTGGGCTTTTTCATGGTAAAAAACTGTCATTCGCAACCTTAGAGCCGGCGCAGGCACCACATAAAGTAAGCGCCCCCTAACAAGGTAGAGACCAGCCCGGCCGGGATCTCCATCGGGAAGAGCAGTTGCTGACCCGCCCAGTCAGCCAGCACCATCAACAGGGCGCCGCACAGGCTGGCGCCGAGCAGATGAGCACGCGCTCGCACCAATCCCATCAGCTTGGCCATGTGGGGAGCGAGCAAGCCGACGAATGAGAGTGGCCCTATCACCAGGGTGGCACTGGCGGTGAGCAGGGCCACCAGCAGCAACATAATCAGCTGAGCGCGCTGGGTGTTGACCCCCAGCGCCCCGGCGGCCGCCCCCCCCAAAGGCAGGATATCGAGCCAGCGTCCCAGGGCCAGGGCTCCTGTCAGCATGATGCCTGCCAACAGGGCGAGTCCCAGCGCCATGGGGCCTGTCACGTAATAGGTTGACCCTGAGACCCAGGCCAGCAGCAGTTGCACCCTGGGATCGCCGTTGGCCAGGGCGATGCTCTGCACGGGCTCCAACATGGCGGTGATGGCGATGCCACATAACAGGATCCGCTCGGGCTGAAAGCCACTGCGCCTGTTCAACGCCAGCAACAGCACGAGTACCAGCACAGCCCCGGCAACCCCCGCCAGCAACATCAGCGGCAGTGGCAAGGCGGGTAGCAGGAAGGCCGCCAGCAGTAACCCCATGGCGGTGCCACCACTCACCCCCAGCAGCTCGGGACTCGCCATGGGATTGCGGCTGACCCTTTGCAGCAAGGTTCCCGCCAGCGCCAACAAGATACCGGCAGCGGCCGCCGCCAGGGTGCGGGGCAATCGCCACTCCCATTGCGCCTGCCAGCGTGCCAGTGATGGCCAGCTCCAGCCATTGACGCCCTGCCCCAGCGCCAGTGAGCCTATCAGGGCCAGCAGCAGCGCCAACCCCAGCCCCCACAACAGCCGGGATGGGTGAGGATGGCGCGGTATGGTCAGGGCGGCAGTCACCCTGGGTTGCTGCTTGTGCAGGGCGAGCCGGGGGATGAGCCAGAGCAACAGGGGGGCACCCAACAGTGCCGTCATGGCCCCCGTCGGTATCATCAATGGCCAGAAGCGACTCGCCCCCTGCAACAACAGATCCGTGAGGCTGAGCAGCAGGGCGCCCAACAGCGGGGCCCACAACAGACGTTGGCCGAGGGAGCGAGCCCCTAGCAATCTGACCATGATGGGGGCAGCCAGACCAATGAAACCTATGATGCCGACCACGCTCACCACACAGGCGGTGACAAATACCGCGACGCCCAATCCGGCAAAACGCAGCTTCTTGAGGGAGACCCCCAGGCTGCGAGCACTGGCATCGTCCAGCTCCAGCACAGCCAGGGGGCGAAGCAAGACGGCGGCCAGGCCCAGCCCCAGCAGCAGGCGGGGCAGCAGATAGCTCACCCCCTCCCAGCTATCCTGAGCCAGGGCACCACTGCCCCACACCAGCATGCCCTTGAGCTCTTCCTGATGAAACAGCAGCAGCGCCAGACTGATGGCCCCCAGATAGAGGTTGATCACCAGACCCGCGAAGACGATGACCAGGGGATTAAGATCCCGTCGCCAGGTGAGCATGAAGACCAGGGCCATGGCCCCTGCCCCTCCCGCCATGGCGATCCACTCCCGCGCCACCAGCAGACCCGGGGCCAGCAAGGTTGCCAGCAGGAGCGCAAGCTGGGCCCCCGAGGCGACCCCGAGGGTGGTGGGCGAGGCGAGTGGATTGCGCAGCACTTGTTGCATCAGGACGCCAGCCAGCGCCAGCCCGGCTCCCGCCAGCAGCGTGACGGCGAGTCGCGGCAGCAGGCTAAAGTGCATCACCGCCTGACGGGCATCCCCATAATCCGGGTTCAGCATGGCCTGGGGCCAGAGGGAAAAAGGTAACCAGTGGCTCAATACCCACCCGGCGACCGCGCAGGTCAGCAGCAACAATACCAGGCAGAGCAAGGCCGCGGGGCCCGGTAGTACGCCCCGGTTCAGGGGACGTTGTGACAGGCTATTCATGGGGTACTCCGGCATCGGTGGTCAGAGCCAGGCTCAATTGCTGGGCGAAACGGCGAGCCGACAACACGCCACCGAAACTCCACACGGGAGGAAGATGCAGCGGCTTGGCGCGCTGTACCAGGGGCAGATGTTGCCAGAGTCCGGGGGCCGCCAGCTTGGCGGCCACGCCACTTGGCAAGGGGTCGACGATGACCAGCCGGGCTTCATCCATGGTGGCGAAGCTCTCTATGCTGACCGAGGCGAATCCCCAGTAATTGGTTGGCGCCAGCCAGGCATTGCGCAGCCCCAGCTTGCCCATCACAGAGTCATACATGCTGTGCTGCCCGAACACCCGCACGTGGCGCTCATCGATAAACTGCACCAGCAATAGCGGGGGCAGGTGTTTGGGCAACCCGGCCTTGAGTTCAGCCAGCTCCTCATCCAGCCCGGTCAGCAAGCTGTCCGCCTCCGCTGACTTGTCAACCAGGGCGGCAATGTCCCGGGTCGCGCCGGCGAGCTGAGCCCAATAATCCCCCTCCGGGGAGTAGAGGGTAATGGATTTGACCGGCGCTATCTGGCTCAGAGTGGGGGCCAGGGGGGCAGCCAGGGGCGAGATGAGGATGAGATCAGGTTCGAGTTCGGCCAGCAGCTCACGATTCGGTTGGGCCCGCAGACCGAGATCCACCACGGATGGCGGCATCACGGGCTCCGTCACCCAGGCGCCATAAGAGCCCATGTCCCCCATGCCCGCCGGGGTAATACCCAGGGCAAGCAGGGTCTCGGCGATGGTCCAGTCAACGGTCGCGATACGGGGTTCAGCCTGCACGAAAGAGACAAGCGAGGTCGGCAGGCAGATGAGCCCCAGCAAGGCGATGCCCAGCGATTTGAATCTGTTCACAACGACCTCACAATATGGCGATGGAGTGGCTCTGCGCCGGGTGACGCATCACAGCCATGGGAATGCCGTAGACAGACTCCAGGGTCTCGCTGGTCATGATGGATTCCGGCTCCCCTTGTACCAGCACCGACCCCGAGTGCAGCGCCACCAGATGATCGCAGAAACGGGCCGCCATGTTGATGTCGTGGATGACGATGATGACCCCCAGATCCAGCTGCTGGCAGAGGGTGCGGATCAGGGTCAGCACCTCCATCTGATGGGCCACATCCAGCGCGGCCAAAGGTTCATCCAGCAGGATGAAACGGCTCTCCTGGGCCAGCAACATGGCGAGCCAGACTCGTCCCCGCTCTCCGCCTGAGAGGGTATCCACCAGCCGATCGGCAAAGGCCTGGGTGTGGGTCAGATTGATGGCTTGCTCGACCTTCTCCTTGTCCTGCTGGCGATGACGGCCAAAGAGGCCACGCCAGGGATAACGGCCAAACTCGACCAGCTCGCGGCCCAGCAAGTTATCGGTACTCGGCAGGTGCTGGGGCAGATAGGCAACCTGGCGTGCAAACTCCTGATGACCCCAGTCGGCCAGGGGGCGGCCGTCAAAGCAGATCTCGCCGCCATGGTAATTCTGCTGGCGAGCCAGCAACTTGATCAGGGTCGATTTGCCGGAGCCGTTATGGCCGATGAGACCATAGACCTTGCCCTGCTCGAAGCTCAGGCTGGTGGGTTGCAGCAGCGTCTTGCCCTGAATGGCAAAACCGGCGGATTTCATCTCAAACATCAGCAGTCCCGTTGGTGATGGCGCCCCATGGCAGAGGCGCCCTTGACATCTCGTGGGATGGGCTCCGCTCGACACAAGCCCGGCATACCCGGACGCAGAGCGGATCTGGTGCCCTCCCCTTTAGCTCTCTTGCGGCTCGGCCAGACGGCCCACTACGTCAAGGCTGACTCTGTCGCGCTCGGCACCGACCAGTTCGCTGAGCTGACCCTGGCGCATCTCCAGCAGGCGGTCGGCCAGCGGGAAGTAGTGATCGTCATGGCTGATGGCGATCACCGTCTTGCCCATGGCGTTGAGACGCGGCAGCAACTCGCGGTAGAAGATGCGTCTGAATTCCGGATCCTGATCCGCCGCCCACTCATCGAACAGCATGATGTCGCGCTGCTCGGCAACCGCCAGCAACAGGGCGACCCGCTTACGCTGCCCCTGGGAGAGCTGGATATTGGTGACATGAGCCCCATCGAGCACCAGCTTGCTCTCCATCTGCAACAGATGCAGCCATTGCTGGACCCGCTCGGGATCCGGCTCTTCACCGTCAGGCCCCATCAGGCGATCGAACAGGTGATAATCGGTGAAGATGGCGGAGAAGAGACCAAGATAGGCCTCCCTGTCGGTGACGGGCTCGCCATCGAGCAAGATCTCACCGCTGACCGGTCGATAGAGCCCGGTCAGCAGCATCGCCAGGGTCGACTTGCCCGAGCCATTGCCGCCGATGACGAACAGCTGCTCGCCACGGTGGATCTCAAGGTCGATGGGACCGACGCTGAAACCGGCCCGACCGCCCTGGCCATCATGATGGAACACGACCTGCTTCAGACTGAGGGTTTGCCACTGTGCCTGCCCATCCTGAGGCGAGACGGCACGCACCGCGAACTCGGGTTCGTGGTCGGCCAGTTCCAGGGATCTGAGCTTGTTGAAGGCAACCTGAGCCGCCAGCAAGGTGGGCAAGGCGCCGATCGCCTGCAACAAGGGGGTACGCAGGAATAGCAGAGTCAGGGCATAGGTGGCCGCCACATTGGTATTGGCCCAGCCCAGCCCGTTCGCCAGGAAGAAGGCAAGGCCTATGGCCCCCAGCATCATGATATTCGACCAGTTGATGGCGCTGAGATGGAAGGTGTCGGCCCTGATGATGTGGTGGCGATAGTCGAGGGCGTTGGGTTCATATTGCTGCTGATAGAGATGACGGGCTCGGTCCCGGTTCAGGGCCAGCTCCTTGTTACCCTCTATCATGGCCTGATAGTCGCGATAGAGGCGATCCTCTGCGGCGCGCATCAGTCCCAGATGGCTATAAACCCGTTTGACCAGCAGCCAGCCGATCAGCATGGTGGCACCGACCCAGAGCGCGGTCCACAGCAGCATACCGAGCGAGAGCCAGCCGAGGTAAATGGCCGATCCCAGGGTCAAAATGGTGCCCTGGATAAGCTCGGGCAGGCGCACGAAGGCGATGGTGATACTGCCGATATCACTGGAGAGGGAGGCGAGCAGCGGCCCCTGGCCGATGCGTTTTACCTGGGCGACATCGGTATCGAGCAGTTGCTTGAGCAACTTGCCACGCAGGTGATAAACAAAATGGTGACCGAGGGTGGTCAGTGCCAACTGCGAACTGAGCGTGACAACCATGAGCGCCAGGATAAGGCCGAGCAGCTGGAAGATAACGGAAACAGGATCGCCTACTGATTCGATCAGATAGCTATTGATAAAGGCGATGACCCCGATCCCGAGCAGGGCAGAGCCCAGGCTGAGCAGGGTAATGGCGATGAATGGCCAGCGATAGTGGCGATAGACGAGGTAGAGCAGCTCCATGAAATTCTCTGTCGGGTATGAAAGGGAAACGGGTTGCCCTGAGGGCAACCCGAGTCAGATTACCAGCGGTAGTTGACGCTACCTACCACACTGCGGGGCTCACCGTAGTAGCAGTAGTAGTCACAGCTGGCGACATAGGTGTCATCGAGCAGGTTGTTGACGTTGATCTGGGCACGCCAGTTCTTGGCAAAGTCATACCCGATCATCGCATCCCATACCGTCTGGGCCGGCACCTCGGCCGAACCGTAGATGGGGTTGTAGTTGGCATCCACGGCGCCTATGCCGACGCTGGAGCCGATATAGCGCACCCCGGTACCCACTTCCAGCCCGGAGACCGGGCCTTGCTGCACCTTGTAGTTACCCCAGAAGGAGGCCTGGTGACGCGGGATCAGGCTGGCGCGACGATCGCCATCACCGGTGTCATTGGTCTTGGCATCGGTATAGGTGTAAGCCCCGGTCAGGCGCAGCGCCGCGGTCGCCTGCACGCTCCCTTCCAGCTCTATGCCCTGGGAGGTCACCTCACCCGCCTGGGTCTGCTGGCCGGAACCGGTGGAGACCAGCGAGTTGGTCTGCTCCAGATCGAACAGCGCCAGATTGATGTAGCCATCGAGGAAGCTGGGGGCGTACTTGATACCGGTCTCGTACAACTTGCCTTCCAGCGGCTTGTAGGAGTTCTTGGTATTGGGATCGATGCCCGGCAGCACTTCAAATGACTCGGCATAAGTGAAGTAAGGGGAGAGACCATTGTCGGCCAGGTACATCAGGCTGCCGGAGAGGGAGAGGTTGTCATCATACTGTCTCTCGTTCTTGCTGGTCGCTTCGCTGATGTTGTGGGTCTCCACATAGTCGAAGCGGCCACCGGCGGTCAGCAACCAGCGATCATCCCAACGGATCTGATGCTGGGCATAGAGGCCGCTCTGACCCTTGGTGCTCTTCTGATAGGTGGCCGTAGACTCATCAAAGCCTGGGAAGTTGCCATGATCCGGGTGCATGGTATCGATGGATCCCATGCCGTAGTTGTCGGCCTCATCCCCTTCATTGACGTGGCGCTGCAGATCGACCCCCAGCAGCAGGGTCTGCTCGGTGCGATCCGTACTCCAGTAGCCCACCATCTGGTTGTCCATGTTGATACTCTTGGTATCGCCATCACGGTAGATCAGACCACGGTAAGCGGTGGTGCTGTCGTAGGTTGGGAAAATATAGGTCTGACGCAGCAGCAGATCGTTGTAGTTGAAGCGGACGTTCTGCTTGAACTCCCAGGTCTGGTTGATCTGGTGGGAGAGCTCATAACCGGCGGAAATCTGGGTGTTGCGGTTGCGATCGTAGTCCGGCTGGCTCAAGTTGGTGCTGGGATCGATCTGGCCCTCTTCGGTATTGAGGGTGCCATAGACAGGGAAGAAGCCGTTGGTGGGCACCCCTTCGTCATGCTGGAAGCTGGCCAGCAGGGTGAGACTGGTGCTATCGGAGATATCCAGGGTCACACTTGGCGCCACATAGGCACGCTCATTGTAGGTACCGTCCAGCACGCCATCACGCTCGTTGTAGAGCGCAACAAAACGATAGCGGCTGTCGTCGGTCAGCTGGTCGGAGACATCCACCCCCACCTGACGATGATCCCGGTCGCCCAGTTGCAGATTCACCAGCCCCTGCGGCGTGGCGGTAGGACGCTTGCTCATGGCATTGACCACGCCACCGGGAGGCGCCTCGCCATACAGAATAGAGGCGGGTCCCTTCAATAACTCCACACTTTCCAGGCCGAAAGGCTCCGGGGTCCACACATAGTAGCCGGTGCTGAACAGGCGGTTACCGTCCAGATAAGAGGCGGCATCGAAGCCACGTACCTTGAACCAGTTGGTGTTGTTATCCGAGCCATAGAGGCCGGAGAGGACGCCGGAGCGATAACGCAGGGATTCGTCGAGCTGCAGCACGGCGTGCTGATCCAGCTCCTCGCGATCCACCACGGAAACGGCGCGAGGGGTCTCGGCCATCGGCACCTCGACCTTCATGGCGGTACCCGTTACCACCATGGTTTCGCTCGCCTTGGGCAGGGCTTCTTCAGCAATGGCTGGCAGCGCCCCAAACAGGCAGGCCAGGGGGATCAAGCGGCCGAGAATGGATCGTTGAGGAGTAAAATGATTGGCTAGTAGTGTCATGTTTAAGTCTCAAGTTTTCTATGAGTCAGGCTTTGTTTTTATGGGTCGAGTCTGGGCTCGCTCTGCCGTCAAAGCGGCCAATAATGCAGCGTCATGCTACTACAGGAGGGTTTTCGAATCGATTCAATAATTGCCAATCATTTGCATCCGCATTGACATTAAACAAAGAGATCCTGTCGATTATTGATAAACAGGACACATAAGGGTCTAGGTAGAATCCCTCTATATAAAGGAGGGGGCCATGATGGGCCCCCTTCGATGATCCGGATCCGGATGCCGCCAAAAAATAAATCGCGCGAATTTCCCCGATTCTTATCCATTTTTATCCACATGCATTGGCGGTAGAATCCGGATCCTCAACGCATTCAAAAGGCATACCCCCATGGCCAAATTCAACCTCATCGTCGGCTCTATGTTAGGTGCTGCCGAGTACGTCGCCGACCATGTCGCCGATCTGCTCAATCAAGCCGGTCATCAGAGCGAGATCCATAATCCCGCCCGGCTCGCCGCCATAGCCGCCGAACCGGACGCCATACTGCTGGTGGTCACGTCCACCCATGGTGCCGGGGAGGTGCCGGACAACCTCCAGCCCTTCGTTAAAGATCTTTATGAACAAAAACCGGATCTTGGCGCATTTCGCTATGGTGTGATCGCACTGGGTGACCGCAGTTACGACACCTTTTGTGCGGGCGGCAAGACCCTGGATCAACGGCTGGCCGAATGCGGTGCCAGCCGGATCGGTGAACGGCTTGAGATAGACGTGACCCAGTACGAGATACCGGAAGATGCCGCCGAAGCCTGGATCCAGCCCTGGATGGCTTCGATCTCCTGATCAACCCGGGAGATCCCTTTTCAAAGCCGGATCTCCCCTGCCCCGCCTCGATTTACTATCCACCAGGTTATTCACAATCCGATCCCACTGACTTGTTCTACAAGGTTACCCACAACAACTGGGGGTAATGTGGATAACTATGCTTGAAACCTATGTAAAACCTATAGTTATCCTATGTATCAGATCCAGGCGGTTGAGGGGCTGTGTATAAAAGCACTGGTTGTCCCCCGGTTCACGGGGCCAGGATCCAAGCTTTTCCACAGGCTGGGATCGCCTTTAAGATAATGATCTTTATGATCAAAAAGTGCTTATCAACAGAAACGCTGGATCCTAATAAAAGATCTAATAAGAGATCGATCTAAAGATCCTTAAGATCTACTAACGGATCCTGATCCTAGAAAGGGCGCTAACTAGACGTTTCACTGATCACGGGAAACAGATAGAATGTTTGCCCCCTTAACGTGGGGATGAAGACGGCAAACAAACGATCTCAGGCGTGCAGATCAAGGTGATCCCAATGCAATACCATGAACAATTTGATGTGATCGTCGTCGGTGGCGGTCATGCAGGAACCGAGGCCGCAGCAGCATCTGCCCGTATGGGCATGAATACGCTGTTGCTGACTCACAACATCGATACCCTGGGCCACATGTCGTGCAACCCGGCAATCGGTGGGATCGGTAAGGGACACCTGGTCAAGGAAATTGACGCCCTCGGTGGGATCATGGCGCGAGCCATCGATCTTGGCGGGATCCAGTTTCGCACGCTCAACTCTTCCAAGGGCCCAGCCGTGCGAGCCACCCGCGCTCAGGCGGATCGTCTGCTCTACAAAGCGGCCGTGCGAGAGATGTTGGAGAACCAGCCGAATCTGAAGATCTTCCAGCAGGCTTGCGATGATCTGATCATGGACGGGAATCGTGTCGCCGGTGTCGTGACTCAGAGCGGGATCCGTTTCAGTGGCAAGACGGTGGTGCTCACAGTGGGTACCTTCCTGAATGGTTTGATCCACATCGGCATGGATAATTACAAGGGCGGACGGGCTGGAGATCCTCCCTCGATCGCTCTGGCGCAGCGTCTGCGTGAACTGCCGCTGCGCATCGACAGACTCAAGACCGGGACGCCGCCGCGCATCGATGCCCGCAGTGTTGATCTCTCCGTGATGCAGGAACAGGCCGGTGACACCCCGACCCCGGTGTTCTCCTTCATCGGCGAGGCGAGCCAGCATCCGCGCCAGATCTCCTGCTACATGACGCACACCAACGAGCGCACTCATGAGGTGATCCGCAATAATCTGGATCGCAGCCCCATGTACGCCGGGGTGATCGAGGGCATAGGGCCGCGTTACTGCCCATCGATCGAAGACAAGATCACCCGCTTCGCCGACAAGACGGCGCACCAGATCTTCGTCGAGCCGGAAGGTTTGACCACCCACGAACTCTATCCGAACGGCATCTCCACCAGCCTGCCATTCGATGTACAGATCCAGATAGTGCGTTCGATCCGGGGCTTCGAGAATGCCCATATCACTCGACCCGGCTACGCCATTGAATATGACTTCTTCGATCCCCGGGATCTCAAGGCGAACATGGAGAGCAAGTGCATCCCCAATCTGTTCTTCGCCGGACAGATCAACGGCACCACTGGCTACGAAGAGGCCGGTGCCCAAGGGCTGCTGGCCGGTCTGAACGCCGCGCTGCGGGCGCAGGACAAGGATGCCTGGCATCCCCGTCGTGATCAGGCCTACCTGGGGGTCATGATGGATGATCTCTCCACCCTGGGGACCCGCGAACCCTACCGCATGTTCACCAGCCGTGCCGAATATCGCCTGCTGCTGCGTGAAGACAATGCGGATCTGCGTCTGACGGCTGCTGGCCGTGAACTGGGTCTGGTCGATGATGACCGTTGGGCCAAATTCAATACCAAGCTGGAATTGGTGGAGCAGGAGCGTCAACGGCTGCGTTCGACCTGGATCCACCCCCAGCATGTCGCCGTACCCGGTATCAATGCCCTGGTAAACACCCCGCTCAGCCGTGAGCACAGTCTGGAAGAGCTGATGCGTCGTCCCGAGGTGACCTACGATGCGCTGATGGCGATCGAAGGGGTGGGGCCTGCTCTCGAGGATCCGGCCGCCGCGGATCAAGTCGAGATCCAGATCAAGTACGCCGGTTACATCGAGCGTCAGCACGACGAGGTGGAGAAACAGCTTCGCAACGAGAACACCCTGCTGCCGCTGGACATGAATTACCGCGACGTGAACGGCCTCTCCAACGAGGTGATTGCCAAGCTGAGCGATGCCAAGCCGCAGACCATAGGTCAGGCCTCCCGCATCTCCGGCATCACACCGGCGGCCATCTCCATCCTGCTGGTCCATCTCAAGAAAAACGGCCTGCTGCGTAAAACCGCCTAGAGGATCCCCATGCTGGAAAGATTGAACGGCCTGCTCGCGCAGGCCGATATCGTTATAACAGAGACTCAAAAGACCCAGCTTATCAAGCTGGTTGAGTTGCTGCACAAGTGGAACAAGGCTTACAATCTCACCTCGGTGCGTGATCCCGATGCCATGCTGGTCAAGCACATCCTCGATAGCCTGGTGGTGAGCCGGCACTTGCACGGCGAACGGTTCATCGATGTCGGTACCGGCCCGGGCCTGCCAGGTTTACCGCTGGCCATCATCAATCCGGACAAGCAGTTCGTGTTGCTCGACAGCCTCGGCAAGCGGATCAATTTCATCCGCCAGGTGATCCAGGAGCTCGGTCTCACCAATGTGACCCCTGTGCTGAGCCGGGTGGAAGAGTACAGACCCGAACAAGGCTTCGATGCGGTGCTGAGCCGGGCGTTTGCCTCCCTGGAGGACATGCTGCGCTGGTGTCATCATCTGCCGTCCGAGGAGGGCAGCTTCCTGGCTCTCAAGGGACAGTATCCCGCACAGGAGCTGGCCCAGTTGCCGGCCAATATCCGCCTGGTGGCATCCCATCAACTGGTGGTGCCTGAGCTGGAAGGCGAGCGTCATCTGCTGGAGTTTAAAACTATCTAGGCCCGCTTGGGCTGCCGTTTCATTGAGGGGATCTTGTGGGAAAAGTCATTGCCATCGCCAACCAGAAGGGGGGGGTCGGAAAAACCACCACCTGTGTGAACCTGGCGGCTTCCATGGCAGCCACTCGCCGCAAGGTGCTGGTGATCGATCTGGATCCCCAGGGTAATGCCACCATGGGCAGCGGCGTCGACAAATACGACGTAGAGCGCACCGCCTATGAGCTGCTGATCGAAGATATCCCGGTGCGGGACGTGATCGTCACCGAGACCTCGGGGGGCTATCACCTCATCGCCGCCAATGCCGATGTGACGGCGGCGGAGATCCGGCTGATGGAGTTCTTCGCCCGGGAGATCCGGTTGCGCAACGCCATCGCCTCCGTGCGCGACAAATACGATTACATCTTCATCGACTGCCCCCCCTCCCTCAACATGCTGACCGTCAATGCCATGGCCGCCGCCGATTCGGTACTGGTGCCCATGCAGTGCGAGTATTACGCCCTGGAGGGGCTGACGGCCCTGGTCGATACCATCAGCAAGCTGGCGGCCGTGGTCAATCCGGATCTCAAGATTGAAGGGGTGCTGCGCACCATGTTCGATCACCGCAATCGGCTGGCCAATGATGTGTCCGATCAGCTGAAACAGCACTTCGGGGACAAGGTCTATCGCACCATCATCCCCCGTAACGTGAGATTGGCCGAGGCGCCCAGCTTTGGTGCCCCGGCCATGCACTATGACAAATCATCGGTGGGCGCCAAGGCCTATCTGGCTCTGGCTGGCGAAATACTGCGCCGCCAGGAGCAGGAGTTCCAGCCGACCACCGCAGATCGAGAGAGCATATGACCCTGAAAAAACGTGGACTGGGCAAGGGGCTGGATGCCCTGCTCAGTACCAGCACGGCTGCGCGCCAGAAGCAGGTGATGAGCGATCAGCGCACCGAACAGGCCATGGCTCCGGCCCCCCAGGGCGAGCTGCGCAAGCTGCCGCTGGAGTGGCTGCGCTCTGGCAAATACCAGCCGCGCAAGGATATGTCGCAGGACGCACTGGAAGACCTGGCCAATTCCATTCGTGCCCAGGGGGTGATCCAGCCGATCGTGGTGCGCCCCCTCGGCGAGCAATCCTTCGAAATCATCGCCGGTGAGCGGCGCTGGCGCGCCTCCCAGCTGGCCCGTCTCGAGGTGGTGCCCTGCATCGTCAAGGACGTGCCCGACGAGGCTGCGGTCGCCATCGCGCTGATTGAGAATATCCAGCGCGAAGACCTCAACGCCATCGAGGAGGCCGTGGCGCTGCAGCGTCTGCTGACCGAATTCGAACTCACCCACCAGCAGGTGGCCGAGGCGGTGGGCAAGTCACGCACCACAGTCACCAACTTGCTGCGCCTCAACCAGCTCAACGACGATGTGAAGCGTTTCGTGGAGCATGGCGACCTCGACATGGGCCATGCCCGCGCCCTGCTGGCACTCAGTGGCCCGGCCCAGTCAGAACTGGCCAAGCAGGTGGCCCAGAAAGGCCTGACCGTGCGTGATACCGAGCGCTTGGTGCAAAAATCGCTGGAACCGGTAAAAACCAAAGCCGACCCCGTTCGCGATCCACAATTTGCTTACATTGAACGCCAGATTGCAGAAAAAATTGGCAACAAGGTACAACTTCAACAAGGCAAACAGAATAGCGGCAAGTTAGTAATAAGTTACGAGAACTTGGCGGAATTGGACCGGGTATTGGGCTATTTTGGCCTATCAGAACAGTGATTTTTACGCTTTTTGTAGTAATAAAACATCCATTCCTTTCGATATGAACATAACCTTAATTTTGTGCGGAAAGCCGCAAAAATTAAGGGTTTTTGCCATGTTGCAATAGCCGTCTTCACGGGTATAATTTGACCGGCTTTTAGGGCTGTGAATTCGGGGTCTCTGGAACCCGATTTTTTACAGTTCTGTAATGTTCAGAGGTGAGTTGGTGAAACAGAAAATAGCCTTGGAAGGTTTAACACTGGCCTTGGCGATGCTCGTTTGTCAGCTCGTCCTGATCCTGGCGATAGCTTCAGTCTGGTTTTATCAGGCCGGGGCTCACGCCGGATATTCCTCCCTCTACGGAGGGGGGATGTATTGGGTTCCTCAGGCCTTGTTCACACTCTGGGTTCTGCGCCGCAAGGTGACGAAAGAGAGTGTGGGGCTGGTGTTGCGGGACTTTTATGGTGGGGCAGGGATTAAGCTCATTACTACAACAGGACTCTTCGCCCTGATGTTTGGTGCAGGGATCGAGATAAACACCATCTCCTTCTTCGCCACTTATATCCTCGCCCTCGTTGTACAGTGGATAGTCTCATTCACGCTTAACAACCACTATTAGGAAAACTCATGGCTGCAACCGGAGAAGTCCTGACTCCTCAGGAATATATCTCCCACCATCTGACCCATCTGCAAGTAGGGTCTGGGTTCTGGACAGTGAATATCGACTCTATGATATTTTCTGTTCTGTTGGGCACCCTGTTTATCTGGTCGTTCCGTCGTGTTGCCGTCAAGGCCACCAGCGGTGTGCCGGGTAAACTTCAGTGCTTCGTGGAGATGCTGGTCGAGTTTGTGAATGGTAACGTCAAGGACATCTTTCACGGTCGCAACAAGGTCATCGCACCTTTGGGGCTGACCGTGTTTGTGTGGATCTTCCTGATGAACTTCATGGATCTGATCCCCGTTGACTTTATCCCTCATGCTGCACAATTGATGGGTGTTCCCTATCTGCGTGTGGTTCCCTCTGCTGACGTTAACATCACCATGTCCATGGCTTTGGGCGTGTTCTTCTTGATCCTGTACTACAGCATCAAGGTCAAGGGTATCAAAGGGTTTGTGAAGGAGCTGACGCTTCAGCCTTTCAATCACCCTGCGGCCATCCCTGTTAACTTCATCCTTGAAACCGTCACGTTGATTTCCAAGCCAGTCTCTCTGGGTCTGCGACTGTTCGGCAACATGTATGCTGGCGAACTGATCTTTATCCTGATTGCGGGTTTGTTACCCTGGTGGTCACAGTGGATCCTGTCCGTGCCTTGGGCAATATTCCACATCCTGATCATCACCTTGCAGGCATTTATCTTCATGGTTCTCACCATCGTCTATCTGTCGATGGCGCAAGAAGACCATTGATGAAGCAACTCAAATAAAACTTTTTCAAACAACCAATTACCAAAAAATAAATGGAGATCCTCATGGAAAACTTGAACATGGACCTGCTGTACATGGCTGCTGCTTTGATGATGGGCCTGGCCGCGATCGGCGCCTCCATCGGTATCGGTATCCTGGGTGGTAAATTCTTGGAAGGTGCTGCTCGTCAGCCGGATCTGATCCCTGTGCTGCGTACCCAGTTCTTCATCGTGATGGGTCTGGTTGATGCGATCCCGATGATCGCCGTTGGTCTGGGTCTGTATGTGATGTTTGCGGTTGCCTAAGTCGTTACGACTCACGCAGAACCCATTAACTAACTTAAGAGGAAATCGGCTGTGAATATCAACGCCACCCTCCTCGGCCAAGCAATCGCTTTTTTCTTCTTCGTAGTATTTTGCATGAAGTACGTATGGCCGCCGCTGATCGCTGCCATTGAAGCCCGCCAGAAAGAAATTGCTGACGGCTTGTCTTCCGCAGAACGCGCCAAGAAAGATCTGGATTTGGCCAAGGCCAATGCCACCGATCAGCTGAAAGAAGCCAAGCGCCAGGCTGCTGAAATCGTCGAACAGGCTAACAAACGTAAAGCCCAGATCATCGATGAAGCCGCAGTTGGTGCCCAGGCAGAGCGGGAAAAAATCCTGGCTCAAGGCCGTGCCGAGCTTGAAGCTGAACGTCATCGTGCCAAAGAAGAACTGCGCAAGCAGGTTGCTGCTCTTGCCGTCGCCGGCGCAGAGAAGATCCTGGCACGCCACATCGACCAGGCTGCCAACAGCGACATCGTCGACAAACTGGTAGCAGAACTGTAACGGGAACGGGGCTATGTCTGAACTGACTACAATCGCTCGCCCCTACGCCAAGGCTGCTTTCGAGTTTGCCGTTGAGCACAAGGCGGTTGACCAGTGGCTGGAGATGCTCGGTTTCGCGGCGCAAGTCGTGGAAAACGAGACAATCCACACCCTGGTAAACGGCTCTGTGGCTGCCGAAGAACTCGCAAACCTGTTTGTGAGTGTCTGCGGTGAGCAACTCGACGAGCATGGCCAGAACCTGATGCGGGTGATGGCTGAGAATGGTCGCTTGGGTGTGCTGCCGGCGGTCGTGACCGAATATGTACTGCTCAAGGCTGAACTCGACAAAGAGATTCAGGCTGAGGTCATTTCGGCCCATGTACTGACCGACCAGCAGAAGGCCGCTATTCAGGCTTCTCTGGAGCAACGTCTCGCACGCAAAGTGAAGCTGAATTGCAGCATGGATGCGTCCTTGATGGCCGGAGTGCTCATCAAGGCCGGAGATCTGGTTATCGACGGCACTGTCCGCGGTAAGCTGGATCGCATGGCCGACGCGCTGCAATCTTGATTGGGGTATTAGAGCATGCAACTGAATTCCACTGAAATCGCCGAGCTTATCAAGCAGCGCATCGCGCAGTTTGATGTTAAGAGCGAAGCGCGCAACGAAGGCACCATCGTCTCTGTGAGCGACGGTATCATTCGTATCCACGGTCTGGCCGATGCCATGCAGGGTGAAATGATCGAGCTGCCGGGTAACCGCTTCGCTCTGGCATTGAACCTGGAGCGTGACTCCGTTGGTGCCGTGGTCATGGGTCCCTACGCCGATTTAGCCGAAGGGATGAAAGTAAAAGGGACTGGCCGCATTCTGGAAGTGCCGGTTGGTCGTGGTCTGTTGGGCCGGGTGGTCAACACCCTGGGTCAGCCTATCGACGGTAAAGGTCCCATCGACAACGACGGCTTCTCGCCGATCGAAGTTATCGCACCGGGCGTTATCGAGCGTAAGTCTGTTGACCAGCCTGTCCAGACCGGCCTGAAAGCCATCGATGCCATGATCCCTATCGGTCGTGGCCAGCGTGAGCTGATCATCGGTGACCGCCAGGTAGGTAAGACCGCCATCGCCATCGACACCATCATCAACCAGAAAGACTCTGGTATTAAGTGTGTGTACGTCGCGATCGGTCAGAAGGCCTCCACCATCGCCAACGTGGTGCGCAAGCTGGAAGAGCACGGTGCTCTGGCCAACACCATTGTGGTCGTAGCCTCTGCCTCCGAAGCCGCTGCCCTACAGTACCTGGCGCCTTATGCCGGCTGCTCCATGGGTGAGTACTTCCGTGACCGCGGTGAAGACGCGCTCATCATTTATGATGACCTGTCCAAGCAAGCGGTGGCCTACCGTCAGATCTCCCTGCTGCTGCGCCGTCCGCCAGGACGCGAAGCTTACCCAGGCGACGTCTTCTATCTGCACTCCCGTCTGCTCGAGCGCGCTTCCCGCGTCAACGTCGAGTACGTCGAGAAGTTCACCAAGGGTGCCGTGACTGGCCGGACCGGTTCTTTGACCGCGCTGCCGATCATCGAAACCCAGGCCGGTGACGTGTCTGCGTTCGTTCCGACCAACGTGATCTCCATCACCGATGGTCAGATCTTCCTGACCACTCAGCTGTTCAACTCCGGTATTCGTCCGGCGGTTGACCCGGGTATCTCCGTATCCCGAGTGGGCGGCGCGGCTCAGACCAAGATCGTCAAGAAATTGTCCGGTGGTATCCGTACCGCTCTGGCCCAGTACCGCGAGCTGGCGGCCTTCGCCCAGTTCTCTTCCGATCTGGATGAGGCGACCCGCAAGCAGCTGGATCACGGCCAGAAGGTAACCGAGCTGATGAAGCAGCAGCAATACTCCCCGATGAGTGTGGCTGCCCAGGCTCTGGTGCTGTTCGCCGCCGAGAAGGGCTATCTCTCCGACGTCGAAATCGCCAAGGTTGTCGATTTCGAAGCCGCTCTGCTCTCCTACGCCAATACCCAGCACGCTGAGCTGATGGCAGACATCAACGCCACAGCCGACTACAACGACGCGATCGTTGGCAAGCTGACTGCGTTGCTGGATGACTTCAAAGCAACCCAGACCTGGTAAGCGAGTGTGGCAGCGCAAGCTGCCACCTGAAGGAGAGTAAGAGATGGCCGGCGCAAAAGAGATACGTACCAAGATCGGGAGTGTGAAGAACACTCAGAAGATCACCGGCGCTATGGAAATGGTGGCAGCAAGCAAGATGCGCCGTGCGCAGGAACGCATGTCTGCCAGCCGTCCGTACGCTGAAACCATGCGCAAGGTGATCGGCCATATCGCCCAGGGGAACTTGGAATACAAGCACCCCTACCTCATGGAACGTGAGGTCAAGCGAGTGGGTTACATCGTCGTCTCCACCGACCGTGGCCTGTGTGGGGGTCTGAACATCAACCTGTTCAAGGCTGCCCTCAATGAGATGAAGGACTGGAGCGCGAAAGGTGCCAAGGTTGACCTGGCACTGATCGGTAACAAGGCTTCCGGCTTCTTCCAGCGGCACGGTGCCAAGGTGCAAGCCCATGTCTCCGGACTGGGTGACAACCCGAGCATCAGTGACCTGATTGGTTCAGTCAAGGTCATGCTGAAGGCTTACGACAACGGTGAGATTGACCGTCTGTACCTGGTGTACAACAAGTTTGTAAACACCATGGTGCAACAACCCCGAGTCGATCAATTGCTGCCTTTGCCCGTAACAGAAGACAGCAAGCTCGCCAAGAAACACCATTGGGATTACCTCTATGAGCCGGATCCCAAACAGCTGCTGAATACCCTGCTGATTCGCTACGTCGAGTCCCAGGTGTACCAGGGCGTGGTGGAAAACTTGGCCAGCGAACAGGCAGCCCGAATGGTTGCCATGCAAGCCGCGACTGACAACGCCGGCAACCTGATTAACGATCTGCAACTGGTGTACAACAAGGCCCGTCAGGCCAGTATTACCCAGGAACTGACAGAGATCGTATCGGGCGCTGCTGCGGTGTAAGGCAAGGGTTATCAAAGATTTAGAGGATTTGACATGAGTAATGGTTTCATCGTCCAAATCATCGGCGCTGTAGTGGACATCGAGTTCCCGCAGAATGCCGTACCCAAGGTGTACGATGCGCTGTGCGTCGTCAGTGAAGGTCAAGGCCAGGGTCTGGTGCTGGAAGTTCAGCAGCAGATCGGTGGCGGTGTCGTGCGCTGCATCACCATGGGTTCCTCCGACGGTCTGCGTCGTGGGTTGGAAGTAGTTAATACCGGCAAGGCAATCCAGGTACCGGTTGGTACCTCGACCCTGGGTCGGATCATGAACGTACTGGGCGAACCCATCGATGAGAAGGGTCCGATCGGCGAAGAAGAGCGTTGGTCCATCCACCGCGAAGCTCCCAGCTACGAAGATCAGTCCAACAGCAACGATCTGCTGGAGACCGGCATCAAGGTTATCGACCTGGTTTGCCCGTTCGCCAAGGGTGGTAAAGTCGGTCTGTTCGGCGGCGCCGGTGTTGGCAAGACCGTCAACATGATGGAGCTGATCCGTAACATCGCGATCGAACACAGCGGCTACTCAGTCTTTGCCGGTGTGGGCGAGCGTACCCGTGAGGGTAACGACTTCTACCACGAGATGATGGAGTCCAACGTACTGGACAAAGTATCCCTGGTTTACGGTCAGATGAACGAGCCGCCCGGAAACCGTCTGCGCGTGGCGCTGACCGGTCTGACCATGGCCGAGAAGTTCCGTGACGAAGGTCGTGACGTGTTGTTCTTCGTGGATAACATCTACCGTTACACCTTGGCCGGCACCGAAGTATCCGCACTGCTGGGCCGTATGCCCTCCGCAGTAGGCTACCAGCCGACCCTGGCCGAGGAGATGGGTGTTCTGCAAGAACGTATCACCTCCACCCGGACCGGTTCCATCACCTCCGTACAGGCCGTTTACGTCCCTGCGGATGACTTGACCGACCCGTCCCCGGCGACCACCTTCGCCCACCTGGATGCGACCGTCGTTCTGTCCCGTCAGATCGCGGCACTGGGTATCTACCCGGCCGTTGACCCGCTGGACTCCACCTCCCGTCAGCTGGATCCGCTGGTGGTTGGCAAGGAGCACTACGACACCGCTCGTGGCGTTCAGACCGTACTGCAGCGCTACAAAGAGCTGAAGGACATCATCGCCATCCTGGGTATGGATGAACTGTCAGAAGAAGACAAACTGACCGTATCCCGTGCCCGTAAGATCGAGCGTTACTTGTCCCAGCCGTTCTTCGTGGCCGAAGTATTTACCGGTTCACCGGGCAAATACGTGCCGCTGAAAGAGACCATTCGTGGTTTCCAGGGCATCCTGAAAGGCGAGTATGACGATCTGCCTGAGCAGGCGTTCTACATGGTTGGCGGTATCGACGAAGTCGTCGAGAAAGCCAAGAAACTGTAAGCCTCGATAGGAGGACCCATGGCTGAGATATCCTTTCACCTGGATGTGGTGAGCGCAGAGGGCAAACTGTTTGCCGGCCGTGTTCAGACCGTACAGGTTTCAGGCTCCGAAGGTGAGCTGGGTATCCACCACGGTCACGCGCCGCTGCTGACTGCCATCAAGCCGGGCCTGGTCCGCTTGATCAAGCAGAATGGTGGCGAAGAGGTGATGTACGTTTCCGGCGGCATGCTGGAAGTACAACCCGAAGCCGTGACCGTGCTGGCCGATACCGCAATTCGTGCCGACGATCTGGATGAGGCGAAAGCCCAGGAAGCCAAGCGTCGTGCCGAGGAGCGGATCAACAGCTCCCATGGTGACATCGATTACGCCCAGGCCGCTACCGAGCTGGCCAAGGCGATGGCCCAACTGCGGGTTATCGATATCGTCAAAAAGAATTACCGTTAATAGCGGTGATGCAAAAAGCGACCTTCGGGTCGCTTTTTTTTTATCCGTTGGATAGACTCCGCCGAGCATTTCCTCAAGTTTCAAAGGCTGGCTATGTCTCTCAACGTCGTGATCCTGGCTGCGGGTAAAGGTACTCGCATGCGCTCCTCCTTGCCAAAAGTACTGCACCCTGTCGCCAACAAGCCCATGGTCTCCCATGTCATCGACACCGCTCGCCAGATAGGTGCCGAGCAACTGCACCTGGTCTATGGCCACGGCGCCGAGTTGCTCAAGGAGCGGATCGCCGCGCCGGATCTGAACTGGGTGCTGCAGGCCCAGCAGCTGGGCACCGGCCATGCGGTGGCCCAGGCGATCCCGTTCTGGCAAGACGAAGACGACGTACTGGTGCTGTACGGCGACACTCCGCTGATCCAGCCCGAGACCCTGCAACGACTGCTGGCCGCCAAGGCCGATGGCGGCATGGCGCTGCTGACCGTGGTGTTGGACAATCCGACCGGCTATGGCCGTATCGTGCGGGAAAGCGGCCAGGTGGTCGGCATCATCGAGCAGAAGGATGCCAACGCCGAGCAGCTCGCCATCCGCGAAGTGAATACCGGCGTGCTGGTGGCCAAGGGGGCGCAGTTGCGTAGCTGGTTGTCCCGCCTGGACAACAAGAATGCCCAGGGCGAGTTCTATCTCACCGACGTCATTGCCATGGCCCACGGGGATGGTTGCGCCATCGCCGCCGTTCATCCGGACAGCGCCATGGAGGTGGAAGGGGCCAACAACCGGGTGCAGCTTGCGGCATTGGAGCGCAGCTACCAGCAGATGCAGGCCGAGAGGCTGATGATCGCCGGTGTGACCCTGATCGATCCGGCCCGCTTCGACTTGCGCGGCGAACTGGAGGTCGGGGAAGAGGTGGTGATCGATGTCAACGTCATCATCGAGGGCAAGGTCAAACTCGGCAATCATGTGCGCATCGGTGCGGGTTGCGTGCTGAAAGATTGCGAAATCGGCGATCACAGTGAAGTGAAACCCTACTCCGTCATCGAGGGGGCGCAGGTTGCTGACCAGTGCTCGGTCGGCCCCTTCGCCCGCCTGCGGCCCGGTGCCGTGCTGGAACAGGATGCTCATGTGGGCAACTTCGTCGAGATGAAGAAGTCCCGGCTCGGGGTTGGCTCCAAGTGTGGTCACCTGACCTATCTGGGAGACACCGAGGTGGGTGCCAGGGTGAACATCGGCGCCGGCACCATTACTTGCAATTATGATGGGGTGAACAAGTTCCAGACCATCATAGAGGATGACGTCTTCGTCGGCTCCGACACCCAGCTGGTGGCGCCGGTGCGCATCGGCAAGGGGGCGACCCTGGGGGCGGGCTCGACCATCACCAAGGACGTGGCAGAGCACGAACTGGTGATCACCCGGGTGCCCCAGCGCCATATCCAGAATTGGGCGCGTCCGGTCAAGAAGAAGTGATGCCCGATCAATCCCTATCCATGAAATAAAGGAAACCGGCGCCTTGTGGCGCCGGTTTTTTTATGGCCTGGACTCCGTGCTCTCCATGACCCTGTACCAGTCCAGCTTGCGGGTCAGCATCATGATCAGCGCCAGTATGGCAAACAGCAGCAGGGCGCCGAGCAGTAACGCGCTCTGCTCTGCTTGCAGCAGGCCATAGAGGGTGGCATAGACAACCCCCAGCAGGGCCGCGAAGCCGAGCCCTTGCTTCAGGCCCCCCAGCACATGGCTCAGGTAGAAGCCATTGAGCGCCACGCTGGCCAGCGCCGCCAGCAGGTAGGCGAGGGCGAAGCCCAGATGCTCGGTCAGCGCCAGCAGTAGCAGATAGAAGATGACCAGCCCCATGCCGACCAGGGCGTACTGGATGGGGTGGACCCTCAGCCCTTTGAGCAGCTCGAACATGAAGAAGCTGATGAAGGTGAGGCCGATGAACAGCAGGGCGTACTTGGCCGCTCGCTCGTTGAGTCGGTATTGATCCACAGACTGCACCAGACTGACGCTGAAGGCGGGCAGTGCTTGCTCCTTGCCACTCATGCTGCGCAAGAAGCGGGTCTCCATGTCGGTGGCGAACCAGCTGGTCTGCCAGTTGGCATTGAAACCCGCCTCATCCAGTTTGCGACTGCCCGGCAGGAAATCGCCGATGAAGTTGGGATGAGGCCAGTTGCCGGTCAGTTGCAACCTGCTCTCCCGACCGAGGGGCACCAGCTCCAGGCTGTTCATACCCTGCAGGTTCAGCTCGATATGAAACTCACCCTGTTCGCCCGGCAAGGCGTCGAGCGGCGCGTGAATACCCGCCTGATCCTCTCCCAGCAGGGCACCGGGGATGAAGGGAATGTGGCGATCTCCCAGTTGCAGCACCGGGACGCTGTTGATGCCACGGGCGTCGGACAGCACCAGGCTGAGGTAGGGTTTACCCGCCACCAGTGCCGGATCGGCACCGTCAACGCGCAGCTCCGGGTTGCTGGCCAGTAGTGCCTTGTCCGTCAGGGTACCGGGCAGGCGACCGGACAGGGTGATGGTGGTGTGGTAGATCTGCGCCTGATAGATGCCGAGCTTGCGGGGGGTGACCACCATGTTGGCGCGCATATCCAGCTGTTCCGGCAGCAGGTAGCGATAGAGCCGCTCCTGACGCACGAAGCGCTTGCCATCCTGCTCCACGGTAACGGCGCGGCTATAGGGTTGTACCAGCACTGGCCCCAGCAGCCGCTGCGGGCCGCTGCTGCTGGCCATCATGCTGCCGATGGCCTGACGCTGATAGTGCTGGCGCTCGTGATTGAGATCCAGAATGGATTGTACCGGCAGCATCAGCAGCAGGCCGAGCAGCAGTAGCAGGAAGATCTTGTGGGTGACAATCTGTTTGACCATGACGGGCTCCTTGTTATCGCAAGCCAGTCTCCCCGGGCTGGGTGAAGGGGAGATGAGCCCCTGTGAAGTGAGGGTGAAGGAGAGAGAAAAACCGACCTCCGCTGAGGTGGGGGGTGGGAGCCTGACAGGTGTGTTCGCCGGTTGCCTGCCCGAGGCTTGGCTCAGGGGTTAACCATGGCTGGGCAGCCAGAGTTCGGCCAGTACCCCGCCTTGCTGGTCGTTGTGCAACGTCAGGCTGCCTCCATGTTGGCGGGCCACCTCGGCGGCGAAGCTGAGCCCTATGCCGCTGCTCTTGGCGCCGTTTGGCCTGGGCAGGGAGTAGAAGCGCTCGAAGATGCGCGGCAGGGCGAAATCCGGGATGCCAGGCCCCTGATCCTTGACCCGGAAGCGGTAACCCTCCTGCACCGGTTCGCCCTCTATCACTAACAGGCCTCCGCTTGGGCTGAAGTCGAGGGCATTGTCGATCAGATTGCCCAGCGCCTGTCCCACCAGCAGTCGATCCCAGCGTTGTGGCTGGGCTGGTTTGAGGCTGTGGCTGAGGGTGATGCCGCGCCTGTCGGCCACTATCTGGCGCGCCGCCACCGCCCCTTCTCCCAGCTGCATCGGATCCACCGCCTGACGTTCACGTTCCTGGCCCGACTCGAGGCGAGCGAGCTGCAACATGCGCTCGATCAGCTGCTGCATCCGGGTCGACTCCTGATTGATATTGTTGATGAATCGAGTCGCGACCTCGGCAGGGGGCGCCTCCGCCAGCAGCTCTCCCGCCCCGCGAATGGCGGCCAGGGGGCTCTTGAGTTCATGGGTCAGGCTGTGAACGTACTGCTCTATGTAACGCTTGCCATCGAGCTGGCGGCGCATCGTCTCGAGGGAACGCCCCAACCTGTCCAGCTCCAGACTGTATAGATGGGGCAACTGGGCCGGCTCCCCCTGGCTGACCGCCTGGGCGTAGCTTTCCAGCTTGCGGATGGAACGGTTGAGCCACCACACCAGCAGAGCGCCGATGAGCAGGGCGATGAATAGCATGAGGGCGGCAGCCTGCAATAGCTGGCGCTCACCACGCTCTATCATCGGCAGCAGGGTGTGATTGGGTTTGGCGACGGTGAGGGAGCCCAGTATCTTATTCCCTTCGCGCAGCGGCGCCGCCACGTGCATCACCGAGCTGGTGGGATCGTCCGGGTCGCTGCGGGTGCTGCGGGCACCATATTGACCGCGCAGGGTCAGGTGGACGTCGTTCCAGCGGGAGTAGTCTTTGCCCAGATCCTGGCCAGAGGAGTCGTAGATAACGCTGCCATTAGCATCAACAACATAGATGCGATACTCGGCCTGCTGCTTGAGGTGGCCGTCGATCAGGGCATTGATGGGGCTCTGGTTGAGGCGAGTGAAGGCATGGGCCAGTCGCCCATTGGCCATCTTGCCATCCTGCAAATCGTCCAGGGCCAGGGGGGCCAGTATCTGGGCCATGTCGACCAGGGTATCTTCGGCGGCGCTGCGCACCCCGGGCTTGATCTCCTCGACGAAGATCTCCAGTACAAACCAGGCGGCCAGGGCGAAGATGAGCAGCAGCCCGGCCAGCAGTTGCAGTCCAATCCTCATATCCGCCCCTGACAGCAAGCTAGTTGCCGTTCTATTGTGCTCATGGCAGATCCCGGTGGTCGGGCTGTTGCCGTTCAATGGTCATATTTCGTGTCTCATATTGCATGCCAGCCCAGGCTGCGCGGCAGTTGCAGTCCCATGCACATCGGTCATGCCAGCTCCAGGCTGTAACCCAGCCCCCTGTGGGTCAGGATCAGATTGGCATCGGGATCCCGCTCCCGCAGCTTGGCCCTCAGGGTCTTGATATGGGTATCGACGGTGCGATCCAGGCTATCTTCGGCCCCGCTCCACACCCGATCCATCAACTGCTGGCGGGAGTAAACCCGGCCCGGCGCCTGCATCAGCGTCTTGAGCAGCAGGTATTCATAGCGGGTGAGGTTCAGGGGTTGACCGTGGAAACAGATGCGGGCCCGCTCCTCATCCAGCAGCAAACCACTGGCCTGTGAGGGGGGCTGCCGCTCGCTGCGGCGCAAGATGGTGCGTACCCTGGCACAGACCTCCCGGGGCGAGAACGGCTTGGCTACATAGTCATCGGCGCCAATCTCCAGCCCGATCAAGCGGTCTATCTCCTCGCTGCGGGCGGTGAGGAACATCAGCGGGGTGTCGCTGTGCGCCCGCACCCGCTTGCACAGCTCGAAGCCATTGATGTCGGGCAGACCCACATCCAGGATCAGGAAGTCAGGTTGCGTCTGTTCCAGTCGCGCCAACATGGTCTCGCCCAGGTTGAACCAGATCACCTCGAACCCCTCGGTCTGCAGGGCATAGATCAGGGTGTCGGCGATGTTGGCTTCGTCTTCTACCAACCATATCAATCTCTTGTGCATGGGATCCTCTCACTCTCTGCCGGTCTATTTTGGCAGCTAAGTGATGGGGATCCTATTTTGTCCGCTTGTTTTTCCCGCAAAGCTTGCTAATATCCCGCCATTCTTTCGAATCGAAACTTAATGATGACAAAACGAAACACTCAACAGCGCCGCCACACCATAGTGACCCTGGTGCAAGAGCAGGGCGAAGTGAGCGTCGATACCCTGGCCAAGCACTTCTCCACCTCGGAAGTGACCATCCGCAAGGATCTGGCGGTGCTGGAAACCGGCGGTCTGCTACTGCGTCGTTATGGGGGCGCCGTGCCGCTACCGAGCGAGATGGTCGTGACGGATAACCCGGAACAAGTTTCGAAGCGAAAGCTGGCCATCGCCCGTGCAGCTGCCGACCGGATCCGCGATCACAATCGCATCATCATCGACAGCGGCAGTACCACCAGTGCCATGATCCCCATGCTGGGCAACAAGCGTGGCCTCATCGTCATGACCAACTCCCTCAATGTGGCGGGTGCCCTGCGCGAGCTGGAGAACGAACCCACCCTGCTGATGACCGGCGGCACCTGGGATCCCCACTCCGAGTCCTTTCAGGGCCAGGTGGCGGAGCAGGTGTTGCGCTCCTATGACTTCGACCAGCTGTTCATCGGCGCCGATGGCATAGATCCCGAGCGGGGCACCACCACCTTCAACGAGCTGGTGGGCCTGTCCCGGGTGATGGCCGAGGTGTCGCGGGAGGTGATCGTCATGGTCGAGTCAGAAAAAATAGGCCGCAAGATCCCCAACCTGGAGTTGCCCTGGGCGCAAATCCATACCCTGGTGACGGACGAAGACTTGGCCGACGAGACCCGGCAACTACTCGAATCCAAAGGGGTGACGCTGATCTGCGCCCCCCTCGCAGGCTGACGCTCGCCTGCTCATCCCATTGTTAACAATTCAATTTTAAGGAGAAGTCTATGTGTGGCATCGTCGGGGCAGTCGCCCAACGTGATGTGGCTGAAATTCTGGTGGAAGGCCTGCGCCGTCTCGAGTATCGCGGTTATGACTCCGCCGGTGTGGCCGTGTTCAGCAGCGAGCACCCGTTGCAACGGGTGCGCCGTCTGGGCAAGGTGGCCGAGCTGGCCAAGGCGCTGGACGAACAGTCCGTCCATGGCGGTACCGGCATCGCCCACACCCGCTGGGCGACCCACGGCGAGCCCTCCGAGCGCAATGCCCACCCCCATGTCTCCGAGCATATCGTCGTGGTGCACAACGGCATCATCGAAAACCACGAAGAGCTGCGGGCCGAGTTGCAGGGGCTGGGTTATGAGTTCAGTTCAGACACCGACACCGAGGTGATCGCTCACCTGGTGCACCACGAACTGAAATCCGCCCCCAGCCTGCTGGTGGCTATGCAAGTCGCGGTGAAGCAGCTGCGCGGCGCCTACGGCACAGTGGTGATGGACAGCCGTGACGACAGCCGGGTGGTGGTGGCCCGCTCCGGCTCGCCGCTGGTGATCGGTCGCGGCATCGGCGAGAACTTCATCGCCTCCGATCAGATGGCGCTGCTGCCGGTGACCCGCCGCTTCATCTTCCTGGAAGAGGGTGACGTGGCCGAGGTGACCCGCCGTGACGTGCACATCTTCGATACCCAGGGCGACGCCGTGGTGCGCGAGGAGCTGGAGTCCGAGCTCTCCCACGATGCCGGTGACAAGGGCGAGTACCGCCACTACATGCTCAAAGAGATCTACGAGCAGCCCAAGGCCATCACCAACACCCTGGAAGGGCGGCTGGGCAGCGATCATGTGGTGGTCGAGTCGTTCGGCAATGGCGCCCGCGCCATCTTCGACCAGGTCGAGCACATCCAGATCATCGCCTGCGGTACCTCCTACAACTCCGGCATGGTGGCCCGCTACTGGTTCGAAGAGATCGCAGGGGTGTCGTGCGACGTGGAGATCGCCTCCGAATTCCGCTATCGCAAGTCGGTGGTGCGCCCCAACAGCCTGCTGGTGACCCTCTCCCAGAGCGGCGAGACCGCCGATACCCTGGCCGCCCTGCGTCTGGCTAAGGAGTCCGGCTACATGAGCTCCCTGGCGATCTGCAACGTACCGGGTTCCTCCCTGGTGCGGGAATCGGATCTCGCCTTCATGACCCGGGCCGGTACCGAGATTGGCGTGGCCTCCACCAAGGCCTTCACCACCCAGTTGGCCGGTCTGCTGATGCTGGTGACCGCCATCGGTCATTGCCGTGGCAACCTGAGTGCTGCCGCCGAGGCTGAGCTGGTCAAGGCGCTGAAGACCCTGCCGCAGCGCATCAAGGAGAGTCTGGCCCTGGCCAAGGAGATCGAAACCCTGGCCGAAGAGTTTGCCGACAAGCACCACAGCCTGTTCCTGGGCCGCGGCAGCCAATACCCCATTGCCATGGAAGGGGCGCTCAAGCTCAAAGAGATCTCCTACATCCATGCAGAAGCCTATGCGGCCGGTGAGCTGAAGCATGGCCCGCTGGCGCTGGTGGATGCCGAGATGCCCATCATAGTGGTGGCGCCGAACAACGATCTGCTGGAGAAGCTCAAGTCCAACGTCGAAGAGGTGCGCGCTCGTGGCGGCATTCTCTATGTGTTCGCCGATGCGGCCGCCGGTTTCAAGAGTGACCAGACCATGCGGGTGATGAACCTCAGCCATGTCGAGGAGGCGATCGCCCCCATCGTCTACACGGTGCCCTTGCAGCTGCTCTCCTATCACGTCGCCCTCATCAAGGGCACGGACGTGGATCAGCCGCGCAACCTGGCCAAGTCGGTTACGGTTGAATAAGCCAAAGATGATCCCATGAAAAAGAGCCGCAAATGCGGCTCTTTTTGTTGCTGCTGACCAGATTACGACAGTCGCAGGTTGGTGATGGTCACATCGGTCAGGGAGGGCACAATGATGCCGCTGGAGATCCCCTTGGCAATGGCCTGACTGCGGTTCTTGGAGTCCGTCTTGTTGGTTACCTGATTGAGGTGGAAATTGACGGTCCGTTCGCTGATGCCGAGTATGGTGGCTATCTCCCAGGAGGTCTTGCCCTCGCTGGCCCAGAACAGGCACTCCTTCTCCCGGTCCGACAGCTCGGTCAGATACTTCATCAGATCCGGTCTGGCCTTGATGAGGGTTAGGGCCGAGTTGAAGATGTAGCTGGCACAGAAGGAGAGCATGGGCACGTTGTCGAACATCAGCTCGGAATCGGATTTTTCCTTGGTAATAAAGGAGAGGATGCCGTGTTCACCCTGCGGGGTGTGCAGCGGAAAGGAGACACCGTTACGAACGCCGAAGTCGGCGGCCAGGTTCATCACTTCCTGACTGGCGCTGGGTAGCCAGGGAGAGGTGCAATCGAGCTGATTCCAGAAGATGGGCTGAGTCTGTTTGAGGCCAAGATGCACCACAGGATCCTGAGTCAGGAACTGTTTTTCCGTATAGGCATTGAACCAGCTGGTTGGGCAATTATTGAACAGAGCGACGTGGGATTTTTGCATGCTGATGGGAAAAATAATCAGCAAACGAAAATAATCGAAGCCCATCTGGTGGCTGAAACGTTCCAGAAGCTGCTGGATGTCGCTTGTTTTCTTGGCCCTGGTAAACCTGTCTATGTGTTCCCATATGGCGTCGTTAAACATCTTTCTCTCCTTTTTCGATCCCTATCTTGCTGATCGAAAAGATATTTTTTAGTTATAAATGTGGTGTTGCTTCTACCAACGCCAGTACATCCCGTGTTTGTCTAAAAATTATCCTGTTTTTTTCCCCCTAGGCCAAGGACTGATGTCGATTGCTACTGGTCCCATGATTTGAAATAATGAGAATAGTTATCATTGATAAGATCTATTTCATGAACAAGTTATGGTGTCTGGCCCTGTTGCCATTATCGATCTCCTTGTCAGTTTCTGCCGATGAACTGGTCAAGCCTGCTCTCAAGGCGAGTATTGCCGCCGGGCAAGCATCCCAGCTGCGGGTGGAGAAAGCGGCCGATGCCGCCCTCGCCGCTCGCCAGGAGTTGCAGAATGCCGAATTGCAACTGCGCGACCTCGAGGCTTACAACAGCTATATGCAGTCGCTGGTTGCCGATCAGCGCAAGGAGCTGACTCGCCTCAATACCCAGCTCGGCGCGGTGGAAGAGACCCGTCAGGGCCTTATCCCCCTGATGCTGAAGATGCAGAGCGACCTGGCGTCGCTGGTGCAAGATGACATTCCCCTGCGCAAGGAGGAGCGGTTATCACGGGTGCAGGGGTTGAAAGCGACCCTGGCGCGCAGCGACGTGAGCGAGGCGGAGAAATTTCGCCAACTGTTGCAGGCCTATCAGATCGAGGCCGAATACGGTAACCGGCTCGATGCCTATTCGGCCGAGTTGACCCTGGATGGCACGCCGCGCCGGGTCGAGGTGTTGGCCGTGGGCCGGGTGGCCCTGCTCGCCATGACGGCGGATCACAGCCTGGCCTGGCGCTGGTCGGCACAACAGAAAACATGGCTGGCGCTGGATGAACAGTGGCTGAGCCCGCTCGGCGAGGCATTCGCCATGGCAAAAGAGAAGGGCGTCCCCCAGTTGTTGCAACTGCCGCTCTCCGTGGCCCTGCAGGAGACCCAGTCATGAGACAACTTCCCCTTCTTGTCGCTCTGACACTGGGCATGATGCAGCCAGCGTTGGCCAATGAAGACTGGCAGGCACAGGAGCAGGCCCGCGAACAACAAGCGAGTCAGGATCTTGGTGAGGTCAGCAAGACCCTGGCGAGCGCCCGTGCCCGGCTGAGTGCCGCCCAGCAGCAGAGCAAGCAGCTGGCGAGTGAATTTGCCGACAACGAGAAAAAGCTGGGTGAATTGAAATCCCAGTGGCAGCAAGCGGCCAGTGACATGGACGAGGTCTTTGCCGTGGCCCGCCAGGGAGCAAACGACGCGACCAGGTTGCTCGGTGGCTCGGCGCTTCAGGGTCAATATGGCGATCGCTTGCAACCCTTGCAGCAGATGAGCAAGGAGCAGGATGTGCCGGACCGCACCGCCCTGGCTCAACTGCCAAGTCTACTGATGCAAGAGATCACCGGATCGGGCCAGATTGCCCGCTTCGACGCCAATGTGCTGGATGGCCAGGGTGCCGCGAGCCGCCAGCCGGTGACCCGCATCGGCAGCTTCATGTTGCTGGGGAAAGAGGGCTTGCTCCAGGTGGAAGCCGATGGCCTGACCCCTGTGCTCGGTCTGCCCGCCAGTCTCAATCGTGCCGCCCATGCATACCAGGGTCAGGAGGGCGAGGCCGTACCGCTCGATCCCTCCCATGGCGTCCTGCTTGCCATGCAGGCCCAGGCCCCTGGTTTCTGGCAGCAGCTGCAGCAGGGCGGAAAAGTAGGCGCCATCATCATACTGCTGGCCCTGATCGGCCTGGGCATCGCCGCGGTGCGGCTGTGGAGCCTCTCTCGCGAGCTGGGCCGGGTGCGTCGTCAGCTGGCTAGCGGTGACTATCATGCGGACAACGCCCTCGGCCGGGTACTGCTGGTCGCGGACAAGCACCCGGAGATCGCCATGGAGACCCTGGAGCTGAGGCTGGATGAGGCCATCTTGCAGGAGACGCCGCGCCTCGAGCGGGGTCTGGGCATGGTCAAGGTGATCGCCGCCCTGGCGCCCATGCTGGGTCTGCTCGGCACGGTGACCGGCATGATTGGCACCTTCCAGGCCATCACCCAGTTCGGTACCGGCGATCCCAAGATCATGGCCGGTGGCATCTCGATGGCGCTGATCACCACCGTCATGGGGCTGGTGGCAGCCATACCGCTCATCCTCTCCCATAGCTTGCTGCAGTCGCGTTTCGTCGAGCTCTCCAATGTATTGGAGCAGCAAGTGGCCGGCATATTGGCCGAGCGTGCCGAAGGCGAAATACGGGAAGGGCGCGCGGCATGATGCTCGACATCTGGCATCAGTTGCAGAGCTTCATGGGCCGAGGTGGCCCTGTGCTCTGGGTCATACTGGCCATGCTGGCGCTGATGTGGATCCTGATCATTGAGCGGTTGCTGTATCTCAATCTGGGCTATGGCGCATTGCAGCGCCGTCTGCAAGCCGACTGGCAGGCCAGAGCGGAACAAAGCAGCTGGCATGCCCGCGCCATCCGTGGTCGCTGGCTGGCTCAGGCCGAGCTGGAGCTCGGTCGCCACCTGATCATCATTCGCACCCTGGTCGTGCTCTGCCCCATGTTGGGGCTGCTTGGCACAGTGACCGGCATGATAGGGGTGTTCGACACCCTGGCGGCAGCCAACCGTTTTAATCCAGAGAGCATGGCCGGCGGCATCTCCCGCGCCACCATACCCACCATGGCGGGTATGGTCGTTGCCTTGCTCGGCGTATTGTTACTCAGTCGTCTCGACAGCAAGGCCAAACGGGCCTTGGCACAAACCCGGGACGGACTGCGCGAAGAGAAGGTATTACCATGAGACGCCAATCCAAGCGCGTGCGTGATGAAGTGCAGATAGACATGACCCCCATGCTCGACATCGTCTTCATCATGTTGATCTTCTTTATAGTGACCACCTCTTTCGTGCGTGAAGCCGGGCTCGAGGTCAATCGTCCTCAAGCGAGCAACGCCAAGGCCCAGAAGTCCTCCAGCATCATGTTGGCCATCGGTGAACAGGGTCAGATCTACCTGGATCGCAAGCCGGTAGACATAGAGCGGGTGCAAGCCAGCCTGGCGCGCATGTTGGCCGAACAGCCCGAGGCCAGCCTGGTGATCCAGGCCGACGAGCGTGTGCCCCATGGCAAGGTGGTGAGGGTGATGGATGAGGCCAAGGCCGCCGGGATCGCCAGCATAGCGGTAGCGGTGTCTGCCCCATGAAGTTCAAGCTGATGAGCCTGGGGCTGGGTCTGCTGCTCAGCCTGGGGATATTGCTGTTCATGGCCGCCCTGGTCGAGCCACCCCAGGAGCGCAGCCAGCACGATGAACAGGATCCTATCGTCATCCGGATGCAGACGGAGCAGAGCGAGGTCGCGCAGCGAGAGCGCCCCGTCCCGCCGAAACCCGAGCCCCTGCCCGAACCCCCGGCTGCCCTCTCCCTGAGCCCCATGCCCACCCCGGCAACGCCCCCTCTGCCTTCGGTACAACCCAGCCTGGATTTGGTGGCTGATCTGAGTCCGGTGCAGGTTGCCGCCCCGGGTGTGCTGGCCGCGCCAGCACCGGCTGCCGTGGCAGCGGGGAATCCCCATGGTCAGCTGGGCGGTGTTGGCAGCAGTGACATCTTGACCCCGCTGCAGCGCATCGAGCCTGCCTACCCCTACCGGGCGCAACAGGCTGGTATAGAGGGTTTCGTGACGCTGAGCTTCGCGGTCGATGCCCAGGGACGGGTACAGGATGTGACCGTGGTCGAGGCCAAACCCAGGCGTCAGTTCGAGCGAGCCGCCATCCAGGCGGTGAGCAAGTGGCGTTATCAGCCAAGACCCGGGGCGAGTGACAAGTTGCCCCAGGTGATCACCCTCAAGTTCAAGTTGGAGTCATGACTATGTTGCGGATCTGGATCTGCCTGTTGGCCCTGGTGAGCGCCGGCAGTTGGGCCATGGAGGTGAGCCCGCTCTTCTCCCGCCAGCTGGCCCCCGTGCTCAAGCTCTATCAGTCCGGCCAGTTCCAGCAGGCCCAGAGCCGGGCCCGCGACCTGAAACCAGGCTCAGAGGCTGAGCAGGCCTGGTTGGCTCAGCTCAATGCCTCCCTGGCTGCCAACTTGCAACAGACGGCCCAGGCGAGCCGCTATGTGGAGCAGGCACTGACCTATAAAGAGTGGCCGGAGCAACAACGGCTCCAGCTGCTGCGCCTGCATGGCGATATTCAAGCTCAGCAATCCAACTGGCGTGGCGCCATTGCCAGCTACCAGGCCGTGCTTGCCAAGCAGCCAAGTGACGAGCTCAGGTTGCGCCTGGCGGGTCTCTACTACCACAACAAACAGTACGCAGAGGCGGTTAGCCAGAGCGATCAGCTGCTCAAGAAGGGGTGGCAAAAACCGGTGGCCCTGATCCGGCTCTCGGCCCTGACTGCCTTGCAGCGTTATCCCCAGGCGGCCGACCAGGCCAGCGAGCTGATCCGCCGTGAGCCGACCGAGCAACGCTGGTGGCAACAGGCCGTGGCCCTCAATCTTTCCGCCAAACGGGGCGAGCAGGCCCTGGCGCTGCTGCAAACAGCCATAGACCGCAAGCTGATGGATGATGTGGATACCCGGAGTCAACTGATCCGCTTGTATGCCTGGCAAGGATTACCCTATCGCGGCGCCCGTTTGTTGGAAAACGCCATGAAGAAAGGACAACTCAAGCAGAGCCCGGAAAATCAGCGTCTGCTTGCCCAGCTTTGGGAAGGTGCGAGAGAGTGGCCCAAGGCCATCGAGAGCTGGCAGACCCTGGCCCGGCAGCCCTCCCAGAGCGATGCGGGTTTACGGGCAGCGGAACTTCTGCTGTTGCGAGGCAAAACCGAGGCCGCCATGAGTCAGTTGGCGGCTAGCGGGCAAAACCGGAGCGAGCAGGGTCGCAGGGTCAAGGCCCAGCTGGTACAGGCCCTGCTGAATCAAGAGCAGTATTCGAAAGCCATGGTGCTGGCTCAGGAGCTTAAAGCCGAAGGTGGCACGGCCTGGCAGGTACGCGCCGAGCGCTGGCTTAGCTATATAGAAGCACGCCAGCATGAATCGGATAAAGATTCGGCGTAATGTCGTCTAATTCGGCGCTTTTGATGGTTTGAGGCTAAAAAGTGCGCGGTCGCGCTGTTTTGATGAGAAAAGCCTTGCCAGCACGGCTGCCATCCCTATAATGCGCCCCTACCAGCACGGCACAACACGCCGGACTGATGAGCTAGCTTCACAGTGAAGCAGGCGCCGAAAGAAAAGC
>NZ_JANUES010000009.1:0-142788 GCF_024809075.1 Aeromonas sp. BIGb0445 | reverse complement strand
AAACGCGGCTCTCAGGCCGCGTTTTTGTTGTCTGAATATCGAAGCCCGCGGCTCTCCGTCATGGCAGCGCTCGGCAAAGAGATTGAAGATTACGACGCCGAGTGAGTTTTCACTCAACGGCTCACAAAAACGCGGCTCTCAGGCCGCGTTTTTTTATTGTCAGGCGCTGGCGACAACCATAAAAAAGCGCCTCATCCTGAGGCGCAAACAGTAGGTTAAAGCTTGAAATTACAAGGCCCGGCTGCGGTTGATCACGGTCAGCGAGACCCCTAGCAGCACCAGATCCTTGAGCAGGAAGAAATCGACTATCGGCATGCCATCCACCCAACGCCAGGCGCCGGGCAGGGTAAAGATAAAGCTCAATGTCATCAGGAAGATGATGCAGGCGCCCAAACCGCCGTAAACACCCGCCAGGCGATAGCGCAGGGAGAGCAGCAGGGCCAGAGCGACCACCAACTCGGCGATCCCCACCAGATTGGAGACCCCCTGCACCGACCAGATGCCATAGAGCCAGCTCATCAGTGGATGGCTCGCTACCAGCGGCCTTATCGCCTCCGCCTCGGTGGGAGTGAACTTGAATATCCCAAGCCAGACGAGGATGAGCAGCACCCCCGCCAATCCCACCAGATAACCGCTCTCTTCCCGGGTCACGGGCTTGGCCCGTGCCAACCAGCCGTCCCTCATGGCTGCACCTCAACCAGGGGGAAGTCGATCTCGGTACCCGCCACATGGTTGCTGTAGTTGGTGAAGGTGTTGAGGGCGACCTGTCCCAACACTTCGATGAGCAGTTCATCGTCCACCCCGGCGGCTCTGGCCGCGGTCAGCTGGCCGTCATCGATGACGCCCCGCTGACGAACCAGCTGGATTGCCAGCGAGATCAGCCCCTGATCCAGCGGATCCTCGGCCTTACCCAGACGGGCTTGGCGGATCTGCGCCGGGGAAAAACCGGCCTTGTTGGCGCCCAGCACATGAGCGCTCAGGCAGTATTGGCAAGCATTTTCCTGGCCGATGGCCAGTGCCAGCAGCTCCCGTTGGCGGGCACTGAGTCGCCCTTGGCCCAGGGTCTCGGCAAAGGCCAGATAGGCCTTGAACACCGTGGGGGAGTTGGCCAGGGTGGAAAACAGGTTCGGCACCATGCCGAGTTTGCCCTTGATGGCGGTGAGGGTCGTGGCGGCGGCGGGTTTGGCCTGGGCTATGGTCAGGGGATGGATACGTACCATGGACATTGTCCTCTCGTGTTAATGGATTGGCTGGTCAACGAGAGGGAGTATTTCAAAAAGCATGATACGATTTATCACCAACAGTCCAAAAATAGTCACCTATCGTATCAATCATGGATTCCTTGTCGGTACTGCTTCATCAATACGCGCCCCGGGCCCGGCTCTTCTACGCAGGCAGCCTGTGTGGTCGGGCCGATTATCAGGGCTCGGACCCTGGTGGCCACCTGCACCTGCTTCGCGCGGGCACCCTCAGACTGAGCAGTGACGGGGAGGCTAGCGTCACCCTGGATGAGCCGACCCTGATCCTGTTTCCAGCGGGCTGCGGCCACCGCATGCAGAGTCGGCTCGACTGCGATCTGGTCTGCGCCAACGTCCACTTCGGCCGCACCCACAACAACCCCCTGGTTGCGGCGCTACCGAGCCGCCTGATCATTCCCCTGGCCAGCGCCCCCGGCCTGGCTCCCGTGTTGGAGCTGCTGTTTCAGGAGGCGGCTCAACCCGGCTATGGCCAGAGTCAGGCGATGGATCGCTTGCTGGATCTGCTGCTCATCCTGGTGTTGCGCCATGTGCTCGATGCCGGGCTCTACCGGGGGGGCGTGCTGGCGGGGCTGGCCGATCCGAGGCTGGGCAAGGCGATCATCGCCATGCAGCAACAACCCGAACATCCCTGGACGCTGCAAGGGCTGGCTGCGCTGGCGGGCATGTCCCGCGCCCGCTTCGCCGCCCACTTCCATCAGCTGATAGGCAAGACGCCACTGCGCTATCTGAGCGAGTGGCGGCTGACCCTGGCCCAGCAGCATCTGTTGGCGGGGGAGCCCCTCAAGCTGGTTGCCCCGACGGTGGGCTATGGCAGCAGCGCCGCCCTGACCCGCGCCTTCGCCAAAGCCTGTGGCTTGACCCCTGGCCAGTGGCTTCGCCAGCAGCAAACCGCCGCAGAACCGCCTCTTGATTGATGGCAGGCGAGCTCCCCGCCCGCTGGCGATATCAACGAAAACGGCGACCCTGAGGTCGCCGTTTTTATGCCGATGCAAGATACGGTCAGTCGCGATGCAGCACTATCTGGGTCCAAGCCAGACGAGGATCCCCCATCACGATGAAGTCGGGATTGCCGAGGGATTCTGTCTCGTTATAGCTCAGTGGCTGCAACGCCAGACTGAGGATGCGCCCTCCCGCCGCCTCGACGATGCACTGAGCCGCTGCGGTGTCCCACTCACCGGTAGGGCCTAGTCGCACATAGCAGTCGGCCGCCCCTTCGGCCACCAGACAGGATTTGAGGGAGCTGGATCCCAGCGGGACCAGATCGTAATGGATGCTCGGGTTGAGACGACGCGTCAGGCTCGCCTGTTGCTGGCGACGACTGATGGCGATCACCAGGGAGCTGGGAAGATCATGTTCATGGTGCTGGGCGCGGATGGGCTTGCTCTCACCGGCTACCTCCTTGAAGGCGCCATGACCACGCACCGCCCAGTAGAGCAGATCGGCCTCCGGGGCATAGATGACGCCGAGCACCGGCACATTGTCCCGCACCAGGGCTATCAGGGTGGCGAAGTCACCGCTGCCGGCGATGAATTCCCCCGTGCCATCCAGGGGATCCACCAGCCAGTACTGCCGCCAGTTCGATCTTTGACTGAAGGGGACATCCGCCGCCTCCTCGGTCAACACAGGAATATGGGGGGTGAGCGCCGCGAGCGCCTGTTTCAGGTAGGCATCCGCGGCCAGATCGGCACTGGTGACCGGGGTCGCATCCTCCTTCAGCTCGCGCTCAAACTGGCCGCCTTGATAGATGTCGTGAAGGATACGCCCCGCTTCGCGGGCTATCTCCTTGACCCCGGGAACCCAGCTCAGTAGTTCCTGCATCTTGTCATCCTCTGTGTCACTCGCCGCTCTGGCGTTATTTTTCCTGCTCTGCCAACCACTTGATGGTCAATAGCAGGGCGCTGATGCTACGTGATTCGGTGAAGTCCTCCCGCTCGAGCAGTTCGTCGATGCGATTGAGTGGCCAGGGGATCACTTCCAGGGGTTCAGGCTCGTCACCGACCCGCTGTTCGGGGAAAAGATCCCGGGCCAGCAAGATGTCCATCTTGCTGGCGAAATAGCCAGGGGCCAGGGAGACCTGTTTGAGTGTGGTCAGGCTGTTGGCGCCAAAGCCCGCCTCCTCCATCAGCTCGCGGTTACCCGCGGTCAGGGCATCCTCACCGGGATCGATCAGCCCCTTGGGAAAGCCCAGCTCATAACTGTGGGTGCCAGCGGCATATTCACGGATCAGCAGCAGGGTGTCGGCATCGAGCATGGGCACCACCATGACGGCACCCCGGTTGCCGCCCCGCATCCGCTCATAGACCCGCTCCTCGCCGTTGGAGAACTTGAGATGCAGGGATTCCACCTTGAACAGGCGGCTTTCGGCCACGATGTCAGCCTTGATGATGTCGGGTTTGCGCTTGTTGGGATCCATAGCCGGGCCACTGGCGAGAGTCATGACTCAAGAGTAAACGAGTCGCAAGACGAACACCACGGGCCAAGGCCGGGAAAGCGACCCTAAAAATCCGTTATAATGGCGCGCCCTTTCAACACCGAGATACCCCATGCCGACCCCGCTTCCCTGGCACCAGATAGATACAGTCCTGCTCGACATGGATGGCACCCTGATCGATCTCCATTTTGACAGCTACCTCTGGCAACGGCGGGTGCCCGAGTGTTATGCCGAGCGGCGCGCGCTGTCGCTGGCCGAGGCCAAGGCGCGGATAGATACTTGCTATCACGCCGTCAGCGGCACCCTCGACTGGTACTGTGTGGACTACTGGAGCCAGACCCTGGGGCTGGATATTCGCGCCCTCAAGCAGGAGATCCTGGAGAAGATCCAGTGGCGACCCAACGCCATCCCCTTCCTGACCGAGTTGCGGGCGGCGGGCAAGCAGCTGGTGCTGTTTACCAATGCCCACCCCGCCAGCCTCTCGGTCAAGGAGGCGCGACTCGGACTGGCCGACCATCTGGATCTGATGATAAGCACCCACGAACTGGGCTGGTCGAAGGAGAGCCAGTACTGCTGGCAGGCGCTGGCCGAACGGTTGGCATTCGATCCCGCTCGTACCCTGTTTGTCGATGACAGCGAACGTATCTTGCAGGCCGCCGCCGACTTTGGCATCGGCTATCAGCTCGCCATCCAGACCCCGGACAGTCAGCAACCCGCGCAGCGGATCACCGCCTTCCCGGCCATACACGACTATGCCGAGCTGTTGCCGCTAGCGGGCTGACTCAGCGCAAGATGGGGCAGAGTCCCTCCTCTCCATCATGGCGCGAGCTGCCCCATGAGTCGCGCTGGCGATTGAGGGTGACGGACGGTCAGCACCATGTCACCCCTGTGGCGTCTATCAGGGACGGCTCAGTCCAGCCACTCCACCAGCCGGTACTGCTTCTTGCCCCGGCGCAGCAGCAGGTAGCGGCCAAACAGCCGATCGCCAGGGGCCAGCCACTCATCCTGCGTCGACACACCATTGAGGGAGATGGCCCCCGCCCCTAGCAGCTCGCGGGCGATACGCTTTGAGGCAGCCAGGCCACACGCCACCAGCAGGCTCGGCAGATCCTGCGGCCCCTGCACTTGGCAGCTCGGCATGCCATCCTGGGCCAGTTGGGCCAGATCGCTCTCCCCAAGGCGAGCCGCATCGCCGCAAAACAGCAACTCACTGATGCGCCGCGCCGCCGCCAGCGCCCCCTTGCCGTGCACCAACTCGGTCAACTCATCGGCCAGCACTTGCTGGGCCAGCTTGCGCCCCTGCCGGCTGGCGTCTTCTGCCTCCAGTGCATCAATCTCGGTCAGCGCCATAAAGCTGTAGTAGCGCAGCAAGCGATGGACATCCTCGTCCGCTGTGCCGAGCCAGAACTGATGGAAGGCATAGGGCGAGGTGAGCGCCGGATCCAGCCAGATGGCGCCCCCCTCGGTCTTGCCGAACTTGGTGCCGTCCGCCTTGGTGATAAGCGGCAGCGTCATGCCAAACACCTGGGCCTGATGGCGGCGGCGGGTGAGATCCATGCCGCTGAGGATATTGCCCCACTGATCGTTGCCGCCAATCTGCAAAGTACAGCCGAGCCGCTGGTGCAACTCGGCGAAGTCCAGGGATTGCAACAGGGCATAAGAGAACTCGGTGAAGGAGATACCCTGATCCGGGCGGGCCAGCCGCTGGCGCACCGACTCGCGCGCCAGCATGGCATTGACCGAGAAGTGCTTGCCGACATCCCGCAAGAAATCCAGGGCCGACATCTGCCCCAGCCAGTCGCCGTTGTTGACCAGGGTGGCCGCCGCCAGCCCCTCAGCGGCAGGTAACAGGGCGGTTATCTGGGCCGACAGGCTGGCGACCCAGCCCTGTACGGTTTCATTGCTGTTGAGGCTGCGTTCGGTCGCCTTGAAGCTGGGATCGCCGATGAGGCCGGTGGCGCCGCCGACCAGGGCCACCGGGCGGTGCCCGGCGAGCTGGAAGCGGCGCAGCATCAACAGCGGCACCAGATGACCGATGTGCAGGCTGCCCGCGGTGGGGTCGAATCCGCAATAGAGGGTACGCGCCGTGGCGAGGTGATCGCGCAGGGCCGCCATGTCTGAGTGCTGGGCGATGAGGCCACGCTCGGTCAACTCATCGAGCAACCTGGGGTCTGTCATGGGATCTCCGAAACGGGGGAAAGGTCGCTATCCTCCCCCTCTGGCAGCCCGACGGCCATGTCCCTCAGGGGACAGTTTTCTCACCCCGTGCTAGCATCTCTGCTCAAGTGACTCAGCCCCTCCCCAGGAAGCCAAGCCCGTCATGACCCACGCCACCCTCACCCCCGATCTGACCGCCACCCTGGATGCCCTGCACACCAGTGCCTTCCCGGCCATGCTGGTGCGTCTCATCCAGCGGCAAGTGGCATTCGACTGCGCCCTGCTGCTCGGGATGGGGCAGCGGCCCGTCTACCTCTATGACAATCTGGAGCACCGGCGAGCCCTGTTGTTTGATCGCTACCTCACCAGCCACTTCGGTCAGGATCCCTTCATGCAGGCATTGGCCGCTGGGTTGCCCGCAGGGGTCTGGACCCTGGCACAAGTATCACAGGGCAAGCTGGATCCGGACTATCAGCAACGCTTCTATCAGGCCACCGGCTGGCAGGAGGAGGTGGGGCTGATCCTGCCCATCCATGCCGGGCTGACCCTGGTGCTCTTTCTCGGGCGTCTCGGCAAGCGCCACCCCCTGAGTCAGGGCGAACGAGTCAAGCTGGAAGAGCTGTTTCCGCTGGTGCACGCTCTGTGCCGCCAGCATTGGCCACAGGCCATGCCCTTGATGGCAACCAGCACCACGTCGGCTGACGGCGCCACGGTCAAGGCCGCGCTGGAGCTGGCGATGGACACTGTCGGCGGGGATCAGCTCACCCCCAGGGAGCGCCAGGTTGCCCGCCTGCTGTTGCAAGGGCTGGATACCGAGGCCATCGCAACGGCGCTCGGGATTGGCAGCGGCACCGTGAAGAATCACCGTAAACATCTCTATGGCAAGCTGCGGCTCGGCTCGCGCGCCGAGCTGTTCAGCTTCTTTCTGAACCATCTCATCACGGCGCCCGGCGACGGCGAATCGACGGCCTGATCAGCGCCATAACGAAACACCCCGCCGAGGCGGGGTGTTGTCTATTCATACTGCTGCGGGTCAGATGCGGCCCTGATAACGCAGCGGGAAGCGGCCCTGACTGTCTGGCTGACCGAGATAGGGCAGCCCCTGTTTCATCTGCTCCGGCAACTCGGGACCGGGCTTGAGACTGCCCTGGAACAGGTACTGGCGATTGGCCTGCAACTCCAGCTTGCCCAGTACCTGCACCGCCTCCGACCCCTGCTTGAGCTCGGCCACCAGCTTGGAGTCGAGACAGGTCAACTTGACCTCGGGATCCCCCAGATTCAACTTGCCCGCCGGGGTGTCTGCCTCGGCATCGTACCAGTGGAGGTTGCCATAGAGGCTATCGCACCAGGGCTGACCCTGACTGAATTCATCGATCTTGAGCTGTAACTGGCCCGTTGCCGTGATCGGGAAGGGCAGGCGCAGGGGCAGCCGGCTCAGCAACCAGGGGGCGGGAGCGTTGAGGGTCAGGTCACGGCCAAAGGCGGCGCTGCCCCAACCAACCACCCCTTGGCCATTGAGGCCATCCCGCTCGCCGAAACGCACCGCCAGCTCGGGAGCAAAGCGCAGCAGCGACCAGCCATTGAGATCCCAGCGCAGCCGGGTCACAGACTCGCTGGCATATTGCAGACGCGCCACTTCCCCCTGCCAGAGGGTGCCACTCACCCCTTCCAGTTTGACCATGGGCGGCAGCGGCAGATGGCGAGCCACCAGACTGGCGGGCACGCTGGTCAGCAAGAAGCCCAGCCAGGCCAGCATGAAGACGACGACTATCCAGATCTTGCGTTTCATTGCGGGCGACTCACCTGTAAGCGTCTCACCTTGACCATGCCGGCGGGCAACTGCTCGCGGGCCACCTCAATCACCTTGACCTGGACGCCGTATCTGTCCGACAGCTCGGCCAGCCACATCAGCAGCCCATCGAAGGGGACTGCGTCTATCCATACCTGCAACTCCTGACCCTGGGGTTGCAGCCGGGTGATCTTGATCTTGTGGTTGAAGGCGGTGCGGTTGACGACCCCATCCAGGGTGCCCCCCAAATCGATGTTGCGACCGCTGCCCGCCTGGGCTACCAAGATCCGCTCACCCTTCTCTTTCAGCCAGACCAGGGTCTGCTGCTGGTTCTTTACCTGTCGCTCCCGCTCCGCAATGCGATTGCCGAGGGGTTGCCACACCAGCCAATAGAAGAGACCGATGATCAGCAGAGTACCGCCAATGGCCACCAGTCGCTGCTCCCGGGCGCTGATGCCGCGCCACCAGAGTTCGAATCTTGTCATCATGATGATTTACCCTTGAGCACCAGTGCCCCCTCGACCCGACCTTCCGTGCTGCGCACCTCGCCCTGTTGCACCTCGAAACCCTTGCCCGCCAATTCGCGGAATCGCTCCATCTCGGTAAAGCCGGGGGCCGTGACTTGCAGCCTCAGCTCTCCCCGCTCCACATCAAAGCGCAGCACCTCGGGCTTGAGCCCAGGCACTTCGGCAAAGGTGGGGGCCAGTTCGGTCAGAAACAGCAAGACGCCACTCTGGGGCGCACCGCCCAGCAGCCTCAGATGCTGCTCCACCTGACTGCGTACATTCACTATCCGGGTCTCTCCCGGGAAGATACGGGTATAGACCTCCCGGATCTCGGCCTTGAGTGCCTTGTCCTGCTTATCGAGCTGATAGAGGGCCAGGCCGCGCTGCCCCAGGGTGACCAGCAACAAGGCCACCGCCACCACCACCACCTTGCGCCACTGCAACCAGTGACGACTGTACTCGGTCTGTGGCCGGAAGGGCCCCTGCAACAGGTTCACCTGACCGCGCAGCGCCTCCCGGGCCAGCAGCAGCATGGGCAGTTCGGGATCGGCCCCCTGCCAGTTCGCTCCCGCCAGGGCGGGGGGGGGGGTATGGCTGTGAATGGTGACAGGCTCGGGCTGCGCGCCCAGCAGCAGGCCGAGCAAGACTTCGTCCGCAACCAGTCCCTGGTGAGGCCCTTGGCGCAACAGCCAGACCTTGCCCAGCTGTAGCGCCGACCAGCCGTCGCTCGCCTGCGGCAAGGCCAGCACATCCGGCAGCAGTTGCAGGCTCTTGAGCCCCGCCGCCTCCAACCAGCCGAGCCAGCGCAGCATCTGCTGCCGGTCCACCGCCATCAGATCCACCTCCTGGCCCTGATGAGACAGCACGACCAGATGCAGGGACTCCACATCGGAGGCGATCTGCTCCTCAAGCAGATAAGGCAGGGCCGCCGCCGACTGGCGGTTGTATTTGCCCGGCAGCCGCACTCGCCGGAAGATAACGGCGCTGCCCGGCACCAGAACGACCACGGGACGACCTCCGGCCCGTTCACGCAGCTCATGCAGTTCATGGGCCGAGGCCAGGGTCCCGGAGGCGATGATCTCCTCCTCCCCCTTCGACCAGACCAGCCACTCGACCGGCTCTTCCTGGGTCGTCCCCAGACGGATGACCAGACTCTCGTTCAACACACTCTCTCCTTGGCCTTGGCCGAATCCTGTCGACGGCTGACCCTTGATATGGACAGCGAGATGCCGTCGCGCGTCGAGGCGAGCTTCACTCAGCCCCCCCATTGACCCGCCGCAGCACCACCGCCTTGTTCTCTTTACTGCGCTGGAAGTAGGTCTCCAGCCTGGCCCGGGTGTCGGCCACCTCGGCCAGCAGATAAGCCACGAAGTAATCGCTCTTGACGTCTATCGCCTCATTCAACCCCTTGATGCCGGAGCCCGCCGCCAACGCAGGCAGGCTCGTCATCTCCGCCTTGCTTTGCCAGCCTTTCCTGGGGCGATCCTTGAGCACACCCTTGGCGTCATCCACACTGATTTTTCCCAGGTAGAGCGCCGCCAGCAGCTCGGGCTGATCCGGGGATATGGTATTGATATTCACCAGTAACTTGTCGTTTGGCAGGGCGCAGACATAGGGCGCCAGCCTGGCATATAGCTTGCCGCTGACCCCACGCACCGCCCGCAACTCATCCACCCCCAGCATCTTCTGATTGGCGGGCAGATAGGGCTGACCCAGCCCTTCATAATAAGCATCTTCGGCCCCATAGCTGGAGACCAGTACCGTATCGCTGTCGGTCCAGTCACGCACCGCATCCGTCAGCTGGGTTGCCTCGTATTCGTCGATCTCAAGCAGGGTCAACAGGGTGCGGAACACCTTGACGGGATAAGGCTGGTTGGCCAGATCGTCCCCACTGTCCCCCTGCTGCCCTACGCTCAGGCTGTTGAGGTTGAAGCAGCTTTGCAGGTCACGCACCTCTCCCTTGAGGGTGCCATCCTCGACCGGAAATATCACATCCTTGCGCGCCCAGTACTGGCTCAGGCTGACCACCTTGGGGTCATCCTTGAAGTCCTGGGCCAGTATCTTGCTGACCAGCGCCTCGGTGGAGATGGCATACCACCATGCCTGCTTGCCGGTGCTGAGGTTGGCGGTGCGCCTGAGCTCAAGCTGCAAGCGGCCACTCATGTTGCTGGCGATGATCACCATGACCGAGAGGATCAACAACACCACCAGCAGTGCCATGCCCCGGCTTCGTCCCGGCCCGGCGCCTCTATTGTGTCGGTGCATCTTCGAGCCTCTGGCCGCCGGCCCCAATCAGAAACTGGCGACGTATGGTGCCGTAATCGTCCAGATCCAGTTCCACCGCCAAGCCGTCAGGCAAGCGCTCCTCCTGGGTCCACTCCGACTTCCAGCCCCCCTCGCTGTAGAAGAAGAGGCGCAGTCCCGTCACCCGGTCGAGCAACCCTTGCACCCTGGGCTCGGTGCCTATCACTGGGTCCGGATAGAGATAGCTGAGCCGCTCCAGCTGGTGATCCTTGAGCCGCCAACCGACCCGCTGCAGGCCAGATCGCGGCAAGATGCCATCCGGGTTGAGCCAGCCCCCCCGGATGAAGGCCATGCCCCAATCATCACTCTGCTGGCCAAACTGGCTGGCAGCCAGCAACACCCGGTTATTTTCACCCTCGATGCGGCCGGTACGCGGCACCATCTGGCTCACGTCCCGCTCCAGCACATCGAAGGCGCGCTGTAATTGGGCCAGACGCACCTCTTTCTTCCTGGCCACCTCATCGCTGGTGAGCACCCCCTGCAACACCTGATAGGCGCCCAGACTCAGGCCGGCGAAGATGGCGATCGCCACCAGCATCTCCAGCAGGGTAAAGCCCCCCTGCTTGCTCAGATGCCGAACCTGCGGCCCTGACGCGGACGATGACCTCATTGGTGTCTCCAGCGGCAGGCACCGCGAGCGGGTCGTTTAGCGGCTGACATAGGTGCGCATCATGGCCACGGGACTCTCGGATTTGGGGGCGGTACGCACCTCCAGATCCAGTGCCTTGAAGTTGCTGTCGGCGGTAGCGACACCGCGATAACGCCAATACCAGCGCTGTCCCGCCATCTCTTCATCCCCCTCGACCCAGCTGTCGCTCGGCCAGGAACCTTCGAGTCGCTGCTGCACCAGCTGGTTCTGGACAACCCAGGTCGCCAGGGTCTTCTGTTCCAGATAGCTGAGCCCGGAGAGGTGTTCGCTCGCCGTCTTCATCACCGCCAGCCCGGCGATGGCAAACACCACCAGGGCCACCATCACCTCGAGCAGAGTCATGCCCCTGGCCTGGCGAAGCCCACCATGGCGCAGCGCCATGCGCGGCGTCCTCATTGCTCTTCCTCAGGCCGATCGCTATCCAGGGTGAGGTTACCAAATTCATCGGCCCACACCACACGGACGTACTGGGTCCTCATTGCTCTTCCTCAGGCCGATCGCTATCCAGGGTGAGATTGCCAAACTCATCGGCCCACACCACACGGAAGTAGCGCTCCTCATCGACCTGCTGAGTGAAGGTCAGCACGAAGGGGGTCAGCTCGTCACCGGGAAAGATAAACACCTGGGGGTTGGCCACCTTGTCGTCCTCCCCTCGTTCGTCTTCATCCGGCTGCCAGGCCAAGCCGCCCAGTTCGACGCCGAGCTGGATATCCTCCGGCAGCTGCACCGGCCCCAGCACCTTGTCATCACCCAGGGCCGTCCAGTTGCGTTCCTTGCCTTGGCGCACCATGAATTGCCAGCCGTGATCCTCGAGGCGCAAGCCCAGCAGACGACCATCCATCACGGCCTGCTCCTGGGCTTGCTGCAGGACGGCCATGAAGCGACGCGCCTGCTTGTCCAGCTCGCGATCCCCCTTGGCGCCGCCCATGCTGAGGGTAACGGCGGTGGCCACCAGTCCCATCAACATGGCGACCAGCAACACTTCCAGCAGGGTGAAGCCGGCTTGGCGATGACGAGACGACGCGCCGATCACGGCAGTCTCATCCACAGCACCTGGATGGCAGTACAAGCACTTACTGGAAGTCCTTCAGATTCCAGTTGCCGATGTCGTCATCGGTGCCCGCTTCGCCATCTTGCCCCATGGAGAAGACGTCGAGCTTGCCGAATTGGCCTGGGCTGAGCAGCTGATAAGGATTGCTCCAGGGATCTTGCGGCAGGCGCTTGATATAGCCCCCTTCCCGGTAGCTGCGCGGCTCGGGGGCCGAGGTCGGTTTATTGACCAGGGCATCCAGACCCTGCTCGGTGGTCGGGTAGCGATTGTTGTCCAGCTTGTACATGTCGAGGGCGTTTTCCAGCGCCACTATGTCGGAGACCGCCTTCTGCTGATCGGCTTTTTCCTTGTTTCCCATCAGGTTGGGCACCACCAGGCTGGCCAGTATCCCCAGGATGACGATGACCACCATGACTTCCAGCAGGGTGAAACCCGATTGACGACGCTTATGCATGACTTACTCCCTCACAAAATAAGATGGTCTGTACCATCAGCGATTGACCATAGTGAGACCCGGCGGGCGGATCCCGTTACATATTGACCATGTTGTTCAATTCCAGGATGGGCTGCAGGATCGACATCACGATAAAGAGCACCACCCCGGCCATGGAGACCACCAGCATGGGTTCGAACACGCCAAGGGCGATGTTGACCTGACTTTCAAACTCCCGGTCCTGGTTGTCCGCCGCCCGCTCCAGCATGCTGTCGAGCTCGCCGCTCTGCTCGCCGGAGGCGATCATGTGCAGCATCATGGGCGGAAATATTTTGGTTTCATTCAGAGACTTGCGCAGACTGGTCCCCTCGCGCACCCGCTCGGTGGCCTCGAGGATGCGGGCCCGGGCGAAGTCATTGGAGAGCACTTCGCCGGAGATCTTCATCCCCTCGATCAGCGGCACGGCGCTGGCATTGAGGATGCTCAGGGTGCGGGCAAAACGGGCGGTATTGAGGCCGCGGCTGACCCGGCCAATCACCGGCAGACGCAGCAGGATCCCGTGCCAATGGCGACGGCGCAGCGCGTCCCCCAGCCACCAACGCCAGACGAAGCCGCCCAGGAAGATCAGCAGCAGGAACCAGAGGCCATAGTTCTGCATCAGTTCGCTGGTGCCGATCAGGAAGCGCGTGGTCGCTGGCAGCTGCTGCCCCATATGTTCAAACTGGGCCACCACCTTGGGCACCACGGCGGTCAGCAAGATGGAGATGACCCCCACCGCGACCAGGGTCAACACCATGGGGTAGATCATCGCCTGCATCAGCTTGGTGCGCATATGCTGGCGCTGTTCGGTGTAATCGGCGAGCCGGTTGAGCACCTTCTCCAGGTGGCCGGATTTCTCCCCGGCCGCCACCATGGAGCGGAACAGCTGATCGAACACATGGGGGAAGGCGCCAAGCGAATCGGCCAGACTGTAACCCTCCACCACCCGGCCACGCACTGTCGCCACCAGGCTGCTGAGATGGGCCTTCTCACACTGCTGGGAGACCGCCTTGAGCGCCTCCTCTATGGTGAGACCGGCCCCCACCAGGGTCGCCAGCTGGCGGGTGATCAGTGCCAGCTCGGCGGTACTGGCGCCACGGCGAAACAGCCGGAACTGGCCTGCCTCACGCTTGGCCTTCTCGGTGGTTTCACTCACCTCGAGCGGGGTCAGCCCCTGCTCGCGCAGTTGCTGGCGCACCTGGCGCGCCGAGTCACCCTCGGTCACCCCCTGCTTCTGGCGCCCCTTGTCATCCAGGGCCTTATATTCGAATGCTGCCACGTCCTATCCTCAATCTTCCCGAGTCACACGCAGCACTTCTTCCAGGCTGGTCTGCCCCTGGAGCACCTTGTCGATACCGTCGCGGCGAATACTGGGGGTGTGGGGGCGGATCAACCGCTCGATGGCGAGCTCACCGCTCGCACTGTGGACCGCCTCGCGCACCGCCTCATCGACCACCACCAGTTCATGGATGCCGGTCCGGCCACGGTAGCCGGTGTGGTTGCACTGTTCGCACCCCACCGGATGCCAGAGCTGACTGGCCCTGTCCAGGCCCTCGATGCGCATCAATGCCAGCTCTTGCTCCGTGACCGGACGCGCCTCCTTGCAGTCGGGACAGAGGGTACGTACCAATCGTTGCGCAAGCACCGCCAGCAGGGAGGAGGAGAGCAGGAAGGGCTCTATGCCCATGTCCCGCATCCGGGTGATGGCGCCGATGGCGGTATTGGTGTGCAGGGTCGACATCACCAGGTGGCCGGTGAGCGACGCCTGTACCGCTATCTGGGCGGTATCCAGATCCCGGATCTCCCCCACCATGACCACGTCCGGATCCTGACGCAAGATGGCGCGCAGGCCACGGGCGAAAGTCATGTCGACCTTGGCGTTGACCTGGGTCTGGCCGACCCCTTCCAGGTCATATTCGATGGGATCCTCAACAGTGAGGATGTTGCGATCCCGGGAGTTGATCTCCGAGAGCGCCGCATAGAGGGTGGTGGACTTGCCCGAACCGGTCGGCCCCGTCACCAGAATGATGCCGTGGGGTTTGCGAATGAGCTCGCTGATGATGTTGCGATTGGCCAGCGTCATGCCGAGCTGCTTGAGCTCGAGGCGAATGTTGTTCTTGTCGAGCAGTCGCAATACCACCCGCTCGCCGTAGCTGGACGGCATGGTCGAGACCCGCACGTCCACCGCCCGGCCACCGATGCGCAATGAGATGCGGCCATCCTGAGGCAGGCGCTTCTCGGCGATGTCCATGCGCGACATGACCTTGATGCGCGACACCAGCAAGGAGGCCAGCTTGCGATGGGGACGCAGGATCTCCCGCAGCACGCCATCGATGCGAAAACGGATCACCAGCACCCGCTCGAAGGTCTCGATGTGGATGTCGGACGCCTCCTCTTTTATCGCCTCGCTCAACATGGCGTTGATGAGGCGAATGATGGGCGCGTCGTCATCGGCGTCGAGCAAGTCCTCGCTCTGGGGCAGCTCTTCGGCCAGGGCGAAGAAGTCCATCTCGTTACCGAGATCTTCCATCAGCTGACGCGCCTCGGAGGAGTCGCGCTGGTAGTGGGCCATCAGCAACTGCTCGAACGCCTCGCCCTCTATCTGCTCGACAGCGAAAGTGGCACCCGCCACCCGCTGCACCTCGAGCAGGGTCTGGGGGCTGACCCCGGGCCGGCAGATCAGCACGGGGGCACCGGCCCGCTCGGTCAGGATCACCCCGAAGTTGCGGGCAAAGGCGAAGGGCAGCTCGGGCAGGGGGGCCGACAGTTCGCTGCCATCAAGCTGATAGGCCGCCATCAGGGCTTGCTCTGCACGAAGGGTTGCACGCTCGCTGCCGTGGCCTGCTGCTGACTCTTCATGGCCTGGATCTGCCTCTGGACCTCGGGGGAGACCATGATGTCCTGGCCATATTCGGGCAACACCTGGCGCGGTGGCGAGGTGAGGTAGCCCTCTTGCGCCGCGCGATCCAGCTGCTCGGCCCGGAACAGGGTGTACTTGCTGCTGGAGATGCCGGAATAGACATTGGCATCGCGCAATATGGTCGGCCGGATGAAGATCATCAGGTTGCGTTTGGCCGTGGTGTTGGAGGTGGATCGGAACAGATAACCCAGTACCGGGATGTCGCCGAGGATGGGCACCTTGGAGATCTGCTCCTTGGTCTGCTCATCCATCAAACCACCCAGCACCACGGTTTCGCCACTCTTCACCAGCACGGCGTTCTTGACGGTACGGGTGTCGAAGGTGGGGCCAAGATCGGCCGTACCCGCGGCCTGAGCCTGGGCGACGCTGGAGACCTCCTGCTCGATGTTGAGCAGCACGGAGTCCCCTTCGTTGATCTGGGGAGTGACCACCAGCTTGGTGCCCACCGTCTTGCGCTCTATGGTGTTGAAGATGTTGTCGCCCGAGGTGGAACTCTGGGAGCCGGTCTGTACCGGCACCTCCTGACCCACGTTGAACGATGCCTCCTTGTTGTCCATGGTGACGATGCTCGGGGTCGAGAGGATATCGTTCTTGGTATTGGTGGAGAGCGCCGTCACCAGCATGGCCCAGTCCCCTTTGTAGAAACCGGCAGCCATGCCACTGAAGCCACCCAGCAGGTTCTCCAGCCCCTCGGTGTTGCCGTTGTCCTTGTAATCCTTGCCCGCGATGATGGCAGGCCCTATCGGCAAGCCGGTATTGGTAAACTGGGTACCGCCGCCATTGGCATTGCCCCACTGCACCCCGAGATTGAGGCCATCGCCGTCCTGCACCTCGACGATGATGGCTTCGACCAGCACCTGAGCCCGGCGGATGTCGAGCTTGGCGATCACCTGCTCCAGCTCGGCCATGACATCCGGTTGAGCGGTGATCACCAGGGCATTGGTGGTCTCATCCGCCGAGATGGCCAGCTGACCGCCGCCTATGCTGGTGCCAGCCGTGGCACCTGCGGCATTGCCCTTCTTGTCGGCCTCGATGCTGGAGCTGACGCCCTTGAGCACATCCACCAGATCCTTGGCCTTGCCATATTTCAGGTAGAAGACCCGGGTATTGCCCTGACTCTGCAGATCCCGATCGAGCTGATGCACCATCTGTATGATACGCGCCCGCGCCTTGGGCTCACCACTCACCACCACAGAGTTGGTGCGCTCATCCGCCACCACCTTGGGAGTGAGCTGGAAGCCGGCGTTGCCCCCCTGGGCCGCACCATCCTTGTTGAGGTTGCTCACCAGGCGCACCATCTCGCCAGCGGAGGCATATCTCAACTTGATGATGTCCACATCCTGATTGCCCGCCTTGTCGACCCGGCGCACCACCTCGACCAGGCGGTTGACCACGGCGGCGCGGCCGGTGATCAGCAGCACGTTGGAGGGCTCGTAATGCACCACGTTGCCGCCGCCCGCGTTGTCATTGAGCTGACGCAGCAGGGGAGCAAGCTCGCGCACCGAGACATTGTGCACCGGGACCACCCGGGTCACCATCTCGTCGCCAATCCCGGGGTTACGGTCGTCGACCACGGGAATGGCCGAGGTCTTGGCGTCCTTGGCACGCACCACCTTGAGCACCCCGTTGTTCATGGGCACCACGGCGAAGCCGTACACATCCAGCACGCTCAGGAAGAATTGGTAGTACTGATCCTCGTTGAGCAGATCGTAACTGCGCACATTGATCTTGCCGCGCACAGATGGCTCTATGATGATGGTTTTGTTGAGGTTTTTACCAACTGTGTTGATGAACTCTTCGATCTCTGCATTCTTGAAGCTGGCCGAATACTCGGTCGCCCAGACGGATCCCGTCATCAGCAAGGCCGCCGCCACAGACGCCAGGCGCCAGCCTTTCCCTTTATTTCTCATGCGTGCACTACTCCGGATCATTATTCTGACAAGCCGACATAGACGTCATACAGCTGTCCTTGCCGTTCGACTGTCACTGTCATCTCGGTGGCACTCGCCACCTGCTGCATTGCTTGCATCGCCTGAGCATTGTCGCGCAGGTCGAGCCCATTGATACTGACGGCCAGGTCATTGGCGACCAGGCCGAGCTGGTTAAAGAGTTCAGGATCCCGCCCAGGGTTGAGGCGATAGCCCGCCATGCGGCCATCAACCCGGACCGGGGATATATTGAGGTAATCGGTGAGTTTGCCCGGATTGCTCATCAGCTCGCCACGCACCTCGCCCAACTTGTCTGTCGCGTTGCCCTTGGCTGGCAACGGCTTGCCGTACTCTTCACCATCGAGCATCAGGGTCTCATCACGACTGTTGCGCGCTATGATGACGCGATCGGCAAAAATCTGTCGCAGCCGGGCCTGGGTACCATCTATGTAGTCACCAATACCGTAGGAGTTCTGGGTGCCGTTATGGGCGATGATGGCGATGGATTTGGCGGCATTGGAGCTCGCCAGTACCCCGTTGAGCTGGGCATTGAGCTGGGTCTTGGGGGCATCGGCCGCCACCTGGGCCTGGGCCTGGATTTGCTCCGCACGACCAAACAGACCCAGGCGAGTGAGAGGCGCCAGATCAGTGCCCTGACTCGCCGTCTCCGCCACGCCCGTGCGGGGTTGCCAGGCAGTCTGCGGCTCCGGACTCGCCAAAGAGAACAGGCGCCAGGTCAAACCGGCGCACTGGTGAGCCAGCAGCAGCAAGAGTCCCCAGAACAACCAGTGGCTGAGACGGGCAAGGGGCAGCCGCTTGCCCTGGGCAAGCAAGGCAGACAGCAAGTCATCCCTGAACGGTAGCGTCATGTTTCTCAAAATAATTTTCTATCCAAATCGGTCCGCCATTGTGTACGGCAATGGCGCCTGAGACAACTGACCTAAAGCGCAAGATGGTCAAAAATGCTCGTGCCATCACTCCAATGCAGCCCGGATTCAACCCAGGGCCCCGGCTCTGGTATAATCGGTCACCATGTCACATCGTCGGAATCCGTCATGAGCAAAGCCGTTTCGCCCGAATCCTCCCTGCGTCTGGACAAGTGGCTATGGGCCGCCCGCTTCTACAAGAGCCGCAGTCTGGCACGGGAGCAGATCGAAGGGGGCAAGGTGCACTATAACGGCCAGCGCAGCAAACCCGGCAAGGCGGTCGAGCTCGGCGCCCTGATCCGTTTCTGGCAGGGTCAGGATGAGCGGGAGGTGCGAGTGCTCACCCTGAGCGAGCAGCGCAAATCGGCCCCCCTGGCCCAGCTGATGTATGAAGAGACCCCCGAGAGCCTCAAACGCCGGGCCGACAATGCCGAGGCACGCCGCTTCAACAGCCAGTTTGCGCCCAGCCCCGAACGTCGCCCCGACAAGCAGGAGCGCCGCCAGCTGATCCGGGTAAAGCAATACTGACCTGAGTCCATGACCCCTGTATGACGACATGCATACCAGAAAGTTCACACCCGACCCAAGATGCCGGGTGCCCAACCTATTACCACCCCGAAGGAAGATGAGATGAGTCACCAAGATCTGCTGTATCGCTATCTGTTTGAAGAGTACGAAGTGCGGGGTGAGCTGGTCCAGCTGGATAGCACCTATCGCCACGTGATCGAGGCGCAGAGCTATCCGGTTCAGGTACAACAGCTGCTGGGCGAACTGCTGGTCGCCACCAGCCTGCTCACTGCCACCCTCAAGTTCGAAGGCTCCATTACCGTGCAATTGCAAGGGGATGGCCCGGTGCGTCTGGCCGTCATCAATGGCGACAACAACCAGCAGCTGCGCGGTGTCGCCCGTCATGAAGGGGAGCTGCCCAGCGATGGCAAACTGCAGAGCCTGATAGGTAACGGCCAGCTGGTCATCACCATCACCCCCGAGCAGGGGGAGCGCTATCAAGGCATCGTTGCCCTGGAAGCCGATACCCTGGCCGGCTGCCTGGAGCAGTATTTCGCCCAATCCGAACAGCTCGCCACCAAGCTCTGGATCCGCACCGGACACCATGAGGGCCAACCCCGCGCCGCCGGCATACTGCTGCAGGAGCTGCCATCCCAGAGTGAGGATCACAGCATCGACTTCGACCACCTGACCCAGCTCACCAGCACCATCAAGGATGAAGAGCTGTTCGGTCTGGAGGCCGAAGAGATCCTCTATCGCCTCTATCACCAGGACAAGGTGCGCGTGTTCGATCCCCAGGCCGTCGCCTTCCGCTGCACCTGCTCGCGGGAGCGCTGCGAGGGTGCCCTGTTGCAGGTAGAGAAGGCAGAAGTGCTGGAGATGCTGCAGGAGCAGGGCAAGATCGAGATGCACTGCGACTATTGCGGCGCCCAGTATCCCTTTGATGCGATCGATGTCGAAACCCTGTTCAGCGGGGCTCCCGGTAATGATACAAACCAGTTACACTAAATGAAGGCGGGGAAACCCGCCTTTAACTTAAATAACAAAAAAATACCCTACTTTATAAAGTTTGATGAAGGTCGCTAAATTCTACTACCTAAGTGGTAGAGTTGATGCCAGATAGAACCCTACACACCTCTGAACCCAGGAGAATACAATGACAATAGTGGCAGAACCCACCCTGGCCCAACAGTTACAACTGGAGCAATATGGCATCCATAACGCCGTAGAAATCCTGCGTAACCCCTCCTATGAGCAGCTTTTCGCAGAAGAGACTCGCCCAGACCTGGAAGGATTCGAACGCGGTACAGTAACTGAATTGGGCGCCGTCAATGTCAATACCGGTATCTTTACCGGCCGCTCCCCGAAAGATAAATATATCGTCAAGGACGCCACTACCCAGAATACTGTGTGGTGGTCTGACCAGGGCAAGAACGATAACAAGGCACTGAGCCCGGAAGTCTGGTCACATCTAAAATCCCTGGTGACCAAACAGCTCAGTGGCAAGCGACTGTTTGTCATCGATGGCTACTGCGGTGCCAACCCGGACACCCGTCTGGCGGTGCGTGTCATCACAGAGGTGGCCTGGCAGGCCCACTTCGTCAAAAACATGTTCATCCGCCCCAGCGAGGCCGAGCTGAAGACGTTCAAGGCTGACTTCGTGGTGATGAACGGTGCCAAATGCACCAACCCGAACTGGCAGGAGCAGGGTCTCAACTCCGAGAACTTCGTCGCCTTCAACCTCACCGAGAAGATCCAGCTCATCGGCGGCACCTGGTACGGTGGCGAGATGAAGAAGGGCATGTTCTCCATGATGAACTACTTCCTGCCCCTGCGCGGCATCGCCTCCATGCACTGCTCCGCCAACGTGGGTCAGGAGGGCGACGTGGCCATCTTCTTCGGCCTCTCCGGCACCGGCAAGACCACCCTCTCCACCGATCCCAAGCGTGCGCTCATCGGCGATGACGAGCACGGCTGGGATGACGACGGCGTGTTCAACTTCGAAGGGGGTTGCTACGCCAAGACCATCAAGCTCTCCAAGGAGGCCGAGCCGGACATCTTCAACGCCATCCGTCGCGACGCCCTGCTGGAGAACGTGACCGTGGCCGAAGACGGCACCATCGACTTCGATGATGGTTCCCGCACCGAGAACACCCGGGTCTCCTACCCCCTCTATCACATCGAGAACATCGTCAAGCCGGTCTCCAAGGCCGGTCACGCCAACAAGGTGATCTTCCTGACGGCCGATGCCTTCGGCGTGCTGCCCCCGGTCTCCAAGCTGACCAAGGCACAGACCAAGTACCACTTCCTGTCCGGCTTCACCGCCAAACTGGCCGGTACCGAGCGTGGCATCACAGAACCGACCCCGACCTTCTCCTCCTGCTTCGGTGCGGCCTTCCTCAGCCTGCACCCGACCAAGTACGGTCAGGAACTGGTCAAGCGGATGGAAGCATCCGGCGCCGAGGCCTACCTGGTCAACACCGGCTGGAACGGCACCGGAAAACGCATCTCCATCAAGGACACCCGCGCCATCATCGACGCCATCCTGGATGGCTCCATCGAGCAGGCACAGACCAAGATGCTGCCCATCTTCAACCTGGAAATCCCGACCGCCCTGCCCGGCGTCAATCCGGCCATACTGGATCCTCGCGATACCTATGCCGAGGTCGCCCAGTGGGATGAGAAGGCCCAGGACTTGGGGATGCGCTTCATCAAGAACTTTGAACGCTTCACCGATAACGACGAAGGCAAACAGCTGGTAGCCGCAGGCCCTCAGCTGTAACAGCCCCACCGCACTGCCATACCGGTCAGCTCTGCTGGCCGGTATTTTTTTGGCCAACATCTGGCAATTGGTCCAGCGCCACCTTGCCTTGCCGGCGCGAGCGCGTTAGATTCAGCCAAACTTTATACAATATACAATTTTGCAACCTGCCCCCATGACACAACCATGACGCCTATCTACAAGACCCGCACCCAGATGGTGATGGACAACCTCAGAGCCAGGATACTGCGCGGAGACTTCCCGGCCGGCGCCCCCTTGCGCCAGGACGCCATCGCCAAGGAGCTGGCGGTCAGCCGCATTCCGGTGCGGGAGGCCCTGATGCAGCTGGAGGCTCAGGGGCTGGTCAAGTTCGAACCCCATCGCGGCGCCGTGGTCACCCGACTCGATAGCGAGTCCGTGGCCGAGCTCTTTTATTTGCGAGCCCTGCTGGAAGCCGATACCCTGTTTCACGCCGTCGATCTGATGACGGAGGAGACCTTCGTCAACGCCCAGGCCATTCTCGATCAGTTCGATGCCGCACTCGAGTCAGGGACCCGGGTCGAACATTGGGCCCAGCTCAATCACAGCTTCCATGCCACCCTCTATCAGGCCGCCAATCGCCCCCAGGCCATGGAGCTGATCGCCCAAATCAATCTGAGTTGCGACCGTTACGTGCGCTTCGAGCTGCTGTTTGCCCAAGGTGGTGTAGACAAGGCGGAGCGCGAACATGCCGAACTGCTGGCCCTGTGCCGGGCGAGGCGAAAACACGAGGCTGCCGTGCTGCTCAAGCAGCATATACAGGCGGCAGGCCTGTCCATCGGACAGATCCTCAGCCACGGTCAGCCCGGCTGAACCGCTCATCGAACAACTATCTGGCAATTACGACATGAACCATTTCGAGATCATTGAAACCCGCGTCGCCCAAGTCAGGACCACCCTGGCCCAGCAGGAACTGGACGCGTTCATAGTGCCCCACGATGACGAACATCTGGGAGAGTACATTCCGGCCCACGCCGAGCGCCTGGACTGGCTGACCGGCTTCAATGGTTCGGCGGGTCTGGCCATCATCCTGGCCAAGCAGGCCGCACTCTTCGTCGATGGTCGCTACACTGTCCAGGCCAGGATGCAGACCCCGGCCCACCTCTTCAGCTTCTTGCACCTCAATGAGGATCCCCATGTCAGCTGGTTGGCGGATCAGCTTGAGCCGGGCAACCGGGTCGGCTTCGATCCCCGTCTGCACAGCCTGACCTGGTACCAGCATGCCAATGCCCAACTGAGCGAGCGCGGCATCACCCTCGTCGCCATCACCGACAATCCCGTCGACCAGCACTGGCTGGACCGCCCCGCCCCCGGCAAGCACCCCGTCATGTTCTACAGCGAAGAGCTGGCCGGCCAATCCAGCCAGGCCAAGCGCGAGCTGCTGGCGAGCGACCTGCGCAAGCGTGGCCTTGACGCCGTGCTGCTGACCCAGGCCGAGCCCATCAACTGGCTGCTCAACCTGCGCGGTCGCGATGTCGAGCGCCTGCCCGTGGTACTGGGATTCGGTGTGCTCTATGCCAACGCCAGCATGGATTTCTTCGTCGATACCGACAAGCTCGACTGCATCGCCTTCAGCCAGCATGTGGGGCAGGATGTCTCCGTCTACCCCACCGACAAGTTGGGAGCCCTGCTCCAGCGCATCGGTGAAGATCAACAAAAAGTCCTGGCCGACCCCAACACCGCCAACGCCTGGGCCCAACTGACCATGGAAGAGGCGGGTGCCATCCTGGTCGCGGGTCAAGATCCCACCATGCTGCCCAAGGCCTGCAAAAACGAGACTGAGCTGACGGGCATGCGTGCCGCCCACCTGCGCGATGGGGTGGCCGTCACCCGTTTCCTCGCCTGGCTGGATCGCCTGATCGTCTCCGGTGAGTTCGACGGGGTTGATGAAGCCAGCCTGGCGGATCAGCTCGAAGCGTTTCGCAAGGAACAGCTGCACTATGTCGAACCCAGCTTCGACACCATTTCGGCGCTCGGTCCCAACGCCGCCATGTGCCACTACCGCCATACCAACGGGGTGCCGCGCGGCTTCGGTCAGGACGCCATCTATCTGGTCGACTCGGGGGCTCAATATCTGGACGGCACCACCGACATCACCCGCACCGTCAAGGTGGGTGAGGTGACCGAGGAGCACAAGGCCATGTTCACCCGCGTGCTGCAGGGTCATATCGCCCTGGATCAGGCTCGCTTCCCGCGCGGCACCTCGGGCATCCAACTCGACGTGCTGGCCCGCATGCCGCTCTGGCAGGCCGGGTATAACTACGACCATGGTACCGGCCACGGTGTGGGCCACTTCCTGAGCGTGCACGAAGGCCCCCAGCGCATCGCGCCCAAGGGCAGTCTGGTACCGCTGATGCCGGGCATGGTGCTCTCCAACGAGCCCGGCTACTACCGGGAAGATGCGTTCGGCATTCGCTGCGAGAACCTGGAGATCGTGATCGAACTGCCCCGTCAGGGTGAGCTCGACATGCTGGGCTTCGAGCGACTGACCTATGTGCCGTTCGACATTCGCCTGATCGATCGCAGCCTGCTCAGCCAGGATGAGTTCCGCTGGATCAACGAGTATCATGCCGAGGTTTATCGTCGCTTGAGCCCCTTGCTGGAAGGCGAGGATCTCGCCTGGCTGGAGCAGGCCACCGACCTCATCTGATTGCAGTCAACCTCATAAAAGCAGGGCCTCATGGCCCTGTTTCGTTTCTTGCCCCCGGCAGCCACATAGACAACGCCACACTTACCGCCACCTCGCCGCCGCTTGAATCCCCTCTCGACTAGGGCTACCCTTGCCGACCATTTCTCGCGCACTCGCCAACCAGCGGAGCCTCAATGACCCCGACCCTCAGACTTGCCACCCCGGCCGACATGCATGCCATCTGGCAGATTGAATCCCAGGTATTCGGCGACGCCGTCTACCCCGACTTCTTCTTTCGCCAGGCCATGGATCTGTGGCCCGAACTGCTGCTGGTCGCCGAACGCGAGGGGCAGTTGCTCGGCTACGGCTTGGGGGGCGTGGGACAGCACAGAACCCAGGGCTGGCTGCTCTCCCTGGCGGTCCTGCCCCAGGCCCGCGGGCTCGGACTGGCCAAAGCCATCATCGACAGTCTGGAGCAAGCACTGCTGGCGCAAGGTTGCCTGCAGGTGCGACTGACCGTCGATCCGGCCAATCCGGCCAGGCGCCTCTATGAGCGGCTCGGCTATCGCGAGCTGGCGCTGGAGCCCGCCTACTTCGGACCGGGGGAGGATAGGTGCCTGCTCGAGCACCAGCTAGTCCCATCACCCTCCCCATAACAGGCAGTAGAGCGCGATCCGACAGAGGCTGACGGAGCTATGCCAAAACCCTGCCAAGACCTCGGAGTGAGCCAGCTTGGATACAACATACTTGGTTACACTTTGAGGGTGCCATCATGGTGAAGAGAGGGGTAGAGTGACCCAGGATGCCCAATTTGTAGTCAAATTCAGGAGAACCATTATGTTGCAACGACTGACCCTCATCGCCCTGCTGGCCACAGCCATCACCGGTTGTGCCAACAGCGATGTCTATTCTGGCGATGTCTACACCAAAGACAGGGCCAAGCAAGTGCAGACCGTCAACTACGGCACCATCGTCTCCACCCGTCCGGTCAAGATCCAGGCGGAGGAGAACTCCATCCTCGGCACCATAGGAGGCGGTGTGGTCGGCGGCCTGCTCGGCAGCACCATTGGGGGGGGCACCGGGCGTAGTATCGCTGCCGCAGGGGGGGCCATCGCGGGTGCCGCCGCGGGCAAGGCCGCCGGTGACAAGCTCAATCAGGTCGATGGTGTCGAGCTGGAGATCAAGCAAGATAACGGCGGCTCCATCGTCGTGGTGCAGAAGGCCGATCCCAGCTTCCAGCCTGGTGCCAAGGTGCGGCTGACCCAGGGCAACGGCAGCGTCAACGTGGCTGTGGTGCCCTGATGCAATCCGAGGAGCCGCCTGTGGCTCCAAAAGAAAAAGCCCTCGCATGCGAGGGCTTTTTTACGGGTCTGCGACCGCGCCTGAATTACTGGCGGATCAGCCGGTAGATGGCGTAACCGGGATGCTTGGCATCGTCCATCGGCAGGGTGGACTGGTACTCAAGATCCGCACCGGCCAGGGCCTTGGCCTCATCGCTCGGCGAGGAGTAGAGCCGCACGTCAACCCCCGCTGGTAACGCCTTCATGTGCCAGTTGTTGTTGGCTGCCGGGCTGAAGCCCGCCGGATTGGCAGCAGACTGGGACTTGAGGTACTGGGCGATGATCTCCCGCGTCTCGAAGGGATCTTCATGCACTATGTTGCTGCCATCGATCCCCGGGAAGTGACCGCCGCCGCTGGCGCGGTAGTTGTTGGTCACCACGTAGAACTTCTGGGCCGGATCCAACGGCTGGCCGTTGAAGGTGAGGCCGCTGATGCGCTGACCGTCACTCACCCTGGCGCCCTCCTTGCTGTAACGGGCCGGCTGGGTGATATCCACTTCGTAGTTCACACCATCGATCACGTCGAAGTTGTAGGTGGGGAAACTTTCGTTCACCAGCCACTGCACCCCGCTCTGGGCGGTGTCGATCCGGTTGAACTGGCCGGCACTCATCTCCAGCCACTCCTTGACCGTGGCCCCGTTCACCTCGACCACCTGCAGGGTGTTCGGGTAGATGTAGAGATCCGAGACGTTGCGCAGGGAGATGTCCCCCTGGGCCACATAGGTGAAGTCATTGATGCCGTTACGCCCGCCGCGGAAGGGGGCCGCCACCGACAGGATCGGGTAGGACTCCTTGAGCAGACCGTCTTGTTGCAACTGCTCGGCATGTTGGCGCTGGGCATCGCTCACCAGCTGCACCGAAGGATCGTCCTGCACCAGGGCGAAGAAGCTGTGAATGGGCGAGGTTATCTTGCCCAGCGGCTCGTCCAGCCACTGGTTGGTGGCATCGTGGTCTGTCTGCACCAGATCGACCACCCGCTGATCCACGGCGCTGTCTTCGCTGGAGTCAATCTTGCGTAGGCTGGCCTGGCTCTGCTTCACCTGCCACTTGCCGTTCACCTGCTCCAGCTTGAGATCGATGATGCCCAGATGATTGCCCCAATAGCCGGGCATCACGGTCGGGATGCCGCTCAGGGTACCGGCCTGGTTGTCCACCTCCGGCAAGTCCGGGAAGTCGCCCGGGAAGTTCTTGTGGGCATGACCCAGCATCAGGGCATCCACCCCCTTCACCTTGGCCAGATGCCAGGCGGAGTTCTCCATCATGGCCTCGTAGCTGCTGGCGTTGATACCGGTGTGGGCGACCACTACCACGATATCGGCGCCCTTGGCGCGCAGCTCGGGCACATAGTGGTTGGCGGTCTCGACCATGTCGGCCACCACCACCTTGCCTTCCAGATGACGCTTGTCCCACTGCAGCACCTGGGGTGGCGTCAGCCCGAGGATGCCGACCTTGATGGTCTGGGACTGACCCTTGTCATCGGTCACCTGGCGATCCAGCAGCAGATAGGGGGTGAACCTGTTGCCGCTCCAGTCGATTTGCCCCTTGGCATCGCGCTTGAAGGCACCCGCCTCGAACACGTTGGCGTTCACGTAAGGGAAGTTGGCCCCCGCCAACACCTTGCCGAGGTACTCCAGCCCGTAGTTGAACTCGTGGTTGCCGAGGTTGCCGGCGTCATAGCCGAGCTCGTTCATGACCTTGAACACCGGGTGGGCCTGTTTGTCGAGGTAACCGGTGCCGGACTGCTCGAAGATATAATCCGCCAGCGGCGTACCCTGGATCAGGTCACCGTTGTCGAGCAGCAGGCTGTTGGGGTTTTCGGCGCGGGCGGCGCGGATCAGCAGCGCGGTACGGGAGAGGCCGAACTTGCGGTCTTCCTTGTTCTGGTAGTAGTCATACCCCAGCACGTTGGAGTGGATGTCGGAGGTCTGGATCAGGCGCAGGGAGACGGCTCCCGGCTGCGCCTTGCTGTCATTTTCATTGCTGCAGGCAGACAACAGCACAATGGCTGCGATAGCGCCCAGCTTCGTGGCTTTATTCACTGTTTTTCCCTTTTATTATGAGTATTGCTTTACCAGCAACGGGAATTTAACAGACGAATATGTCAGCAGATGGAACCTGGACTCATTTTTATGAAGCTCGACACAAAAATAGCCTTATGAGGCCGTCAGTGCGCCAATCGCCAGCTGCAGTGCCAGGGCAATCATGATTAAACCCACAACAACATCAATAGCTTGCTGTACCTTTCCCCGGGCAAGCCAAGGGGAAAGTGCCGCCGCGCCAAAGGCCAGACCATAGAACCAGACCAGGGATGCCAGCATGGCGCCCGCGGCGAAGGCGGGCCGCAACGGCTCGGCAAACTGGCTGCCGAGGGAGCCGAGCAGCATCAGGGTATCCAGGTAGACATGGGGGTTGAGCAGGGTAACGCCCAGGGTCATGGCCAGCACGCTCCTGACCCCCATCAGTTGGGTCGAATCCGCCAGGGCAGCCCCCTGCCCGCGCCAGGCGCTGCGCAGGGAGCGCACACCAAACCAGCTCAGGAATAACACGCCGCCCCAGGTCAGCAGCGCCAGTCCGAGTGGATTGGCCGCCAGCAAGCTGGCGCCGCCGAATACGCCAATCCCGATCAGCACGAGATCGCACAGGCAGCAGAGTGTCGCCGTCAGCAGGTGGTGGTTGCGGTGAATGCCCCGGCTCAGCACAAAGGCATTCTGGGCTCCGATTGGGATTATCATGGCAAGGCCTAATACAAAGCCCTGCAAGCTGGTCGCCATCATGGGTTCAAGGTCTCTCAGTGAAGATGGCGGCAGTATGCGAGATGGGGTTATTTAAGAGAAATTCATTAAATTTCTCATTGATTCGAAAATTTAATAAAAGGGCTCCGACCTGAACGTGACGGCGATCGGCTTCTGGCTGTCAATTGCCAGATCTGACAATGGTCGAGGGCGAGATCCCTCCCGATAATGCAGGCCGCCTGGGCCCTATGGAAGAGAAAGAGATGAGCTCTGCTGAATGCGGGTTATTGCAGCTGACGCGGAAAATTGGTGACCACGACCTCTTCCAGATTGGGCACCAGTATGCCGCTGCTCATGCCCTTGGCGATGGCCTGATAGCGATTGATGGAACCCGTCTTGCGGGTCACCTGATTGAGATGGTAATTCACGGTTCGCTCGGTGATGCCGAGGATGCTGGCGATTTCACCGGACGTTTTACCCTCGCTGGCCCAGGAGAGGCACTCGGTCTCGCGCCCCGTCAACACCTCCTGCTGGACCCCTGCCGGCAATCCGAGTCGCACGGTGCGCAGCGCCGCATCGAAGATGTAGGTCGACATCCAGGAGAGCACCGGGGAAGACTCCAACAACAGGTCACTGGAGGCTCGCTCCCGGGTGATGAAGGAGAGAATGCCGCTCTCACCGGTCGGGCCATGGAGCGGGAAAGAGATGCCGTTGCGCAGACCGAATTCGGCGGCCAGGCTCATCACATCCAGACTGCCCGCTTGCAGGAAGCTCGCCTTCTCGTCGAGCTGGTTCCAGTAGATGGGCAGAGTCTGATGGCGGGCGAGTTGGATGATGGGATCCCGAGCCAGCATATGGTGGGCCGTATAGGCCTGGATCCAGGAGTCGGGGCAGCGGTTGAACAGCACCACCTTGGGACGCTGCATCGACATCGGCAGGATCAGCGCGAAGCGATAATAGTCATACCCCATGCCGAGCGCGAAACGTCCAATCAGCTCAGACAGTTGATCTCCATCCATGACCCTGGTGAACAGTTCAAGGTATTCCAGCAGTTGAGCCTGTTTCATTTCAATCCCCTTCCCGAGTCCGTGAGTATAACGCCCTTCCTGGATATGGAGTGAGCAGAATGCGTGTTTTCAAGGGAAAACTGAGCAAACATCGAGATAAATCCGTAGAAAATTCCCTATATACCTTTAGAAACCGAGTTTTCAACGAAAGGCTTCAGTGGGATGTCGAATCCCATTCCGGCCTTGAGCGAGATAATTTCGATGGTCCTGACACTCACTGGGTTCTGATCGAAGATGAACAGGGTCTGTGCGGCTGCATCCGCCTGCTCAGCTGTGCCCAGGACTACATGCTGCCCACTATCTTCCCCGCCGCCCTCGCCGGTGAGGCCCCACCTCGTCATCAGGATGTCTGGGAGCTGACTCGGCTCGCCATCGATGCCAGCCGGGCGCCGCGACTCGACAATGGGGTGAGCGAACTCACCTGCGTCATCTTCCGTGAGGTGTATGCCTTCGCCCTCGCCCAGCAGATCCGTGAGCTGGTCGCTGTGGTCAGTCTGCCGGTTGAGCGCATCTTTCGTCGACTCGGCCTGCCGATTGAGCGGCTCGGCCACCGGCAAGCCGTTGATCTGGGTGCCGTGCGCGGCGTCGGCATTCGCTTCCTGCTCGACGAACGTTTCGCCGCTGCCGTCGCGCGTCCGCTACGCGGCCTCTATGCAGACCAGGGCACAGCGGCCCATTCCGACCCCATAAAAAATCCCGGGAAGATCCCGGGATAAAGCACTCACGCTAGGTCCGATCCCACCCCACGCAGAAGCGGACACAAAGGAGTATCTTCTTTTGGATCCCTGACAGCTACTGTCACTTTTAACAGTGTTAAATGCGGCCATCATGGGGCAGGGCCGAACACCACAGTCTGCTTGCCTCCCCCTCGATGCCGATAGTAGAGTGACTTCTGAATCGTCATATTGATAAGGGATATTGATGAAGGCTCTGGACTACAAGTTGCTGCTGGCCCTGGATGCCGTGATGCAGGAGCAGAACTTCGATCGTGCCGCCCAGCGCCTGCACCTCACCCAATCCGCCATCTCCCAGCGCATCAAGCAGCTCGAACAGCAATTCGCCGAGCCCCTCATCATCCGCAGCCAGCCGCTACAGGCAACGCCACTGGGCCAGAAACTGCTGGCCCACTACCGTCAGGTACGTCAGCTCGAACAGGAGCTCAGCAGCGAACTGACCCCCGCCAGCCCCCAGGCCCCGATCCGCATCAGCATAGCGGTCAATGCCGACAGCCTGGCCACCTGGTTTTTACCGGCCCTGGCCCCCCTGCTGGAGCAGTTTCCCATCGAGCTTAACCTGCTGGTCGATGATGAGAGCCGCACTCTGGACAAGGTACGCGAAGGCCAGGCATTCGGTGCCGTCAGCCTGCATCCGCAGCCACTGCCTGGTTGCAGCGTCGATGCGCTCGGCCAGATGTGCTACGTCCTGACAGCCAGCCCGGCCTTCATGGCGCGCCACTTTCCAGAAGGCCTCACTCCTCAAGCCCTGGCCAAGGCCCCCGGGGTCGCCTTCGATCCCCGGGATGACATGCACATCAGTTTCTTGCGCCGCGAGTTTGGCCTCGAGCCCGGCGGCTACCCCTGCCACATAGTCCACTCCTCCGAAGCCTTCGTCGCCATGGCCGAGCAGGGGCTGGCCTACTGCCTCATCCCGGAGTTGCAGATCCGCGCCCAGCTCCAGTCCGGCCGCCTGCTGGATCTCTGCCCGGACCGTCACCTGATAGAGACCCTCTACTGGCATCGCTGGTTGCTGGAGCGAGGCCTGCACAAACAGATCTCCCAGCGTCTGATAAGCCAGGGGCAGGCCGCCCTGAATTGAGCACGGCCAACCCCTGACCATCCCGGGATCGGCCCAGTCACCTTGGCTTTGCGGGGTGAAAAACGTATAGTGCTGGGCGATTCTTCATCAGGTTTTCACTCAGGTTCCTCACATATGTTCCAAGACAATCCCTTGCTGGCCCAGCTCAAACAACAGATCCGCGAAAACATCCCCAAGAAAGAAGGGGTGATCCGCGCCTCCGATCGGGGATTTGGCTTCCTGGAGGTGGATGAGAAGACCAGCTACTTCGTGCCGCCCCCCTACATGAAGAAGGTGATGCACGGGGATCGCGTGAGTGCCCTGATCCGCACCGAGAAAGATAAGGAAGTGGCCGAGCCGGATGCCCTGCTGGAGCAGGCGGTGACCCGCTTCGTCGGCCGCGTCAAGATGTTCCGCGACCGCCTCAACGTGGTGGCAGATCATCCCCTCATCAAGGATGCCATCAAGGCGCGCACCAAGAAGGGACTGGACGAGAAATCCTTGAAGGAAGGGGACTGGGTGGTCGCCACCCTCAAGCGCCATGCCCTGGCCGACGGTAATTTCTCCGCCGAGATCACCGAACTCATCGCCGACAAGGACGATCACAATGTGCCCTGGTGGGTGGTACTGGCCCGTCACAACCTGGCCCAGATAGAGCCAGCTGATCTGCCCGAGTGGAAAGTCATTGAAGAGGAAGAGCTGCCGCGCACCGACCTGACTCAAGTGCCCTTCTTCACCATAGATGGCGCCAAGACCAAGGACATGGATGACGCCCTCTCCATCCGCAAACTGGACAACGGCTGGGAGCTGCTGGTCGCCATCGCCGATCCGACCGCCTACGTGGCCGAAGGCAGCGAGCTGGATAAGGAAGCCGCCCAACGCGCCTTCACCGTCTATATGCCGGGCCGCAACGTGCCGATGATACCGCGCACCCTCTCCGATGAGCTCTGCTCCCTGAAAGAGGGCGAGGAGCGCAACACCCTGTGCGCCCGCCTGCTCATTGCCGAAGATGGCCTGCTGCTCGAAGAGACCGAGTTCTTCGCCGCCCGCATCAATTCCCACGCCCGCCTCAACTATGACGACGTCTCCGACTGGGCCGAGCACGGCAAAGCTCTGGACATAGACGCAGGCGTCATGGCCCAGCTGCCGCTGATGAAGGCGATGACCGAGGCGCGTATCGCCTGGCGTACCGAGCACGCCCTGGTGTTCCCGGACCGCCCAGACTACGACTTCGAGCTGGGTGAAAACGGCGCCGTGCTGGCCATCCACGTCGAACCGCGCCGCATCGCCAACCGAATGATCGAAGAGTCGATGATCGCCGCCAACATCTGTGCCGGTCGCGTGCTGGGCAAGCAGGTTGGCTACGGCATCTTCAACGTCCACACCGGTTTCGATGAGGAGTCCCTCGACGGTGCCATGGAGCTGCTCAAGACCGCCGAGGCGCCGTTCGAGAAGGAAGATATCGCCAGCCTCACCGGTTTCTGCGCCCTGCGCCGCTGGATAGACAACCTCGATACCCGCTGGCTGGATGGCAAGATCCGCCGCTTCCAGAGCTATGCACTGATGTCCGCCGAGCCAGGTGCCCACTACGGCCTGGGGCTGGATGCCTATGCCACCTGGACCTCGCCAATTCGCAAGTACGGCGACATGGTCAACCACCGTCTGCTCAAGGCCGTCATCGCAGGCAAGACCCCGGGCCCGCGCCCCAGTCTGGAGCTGACCGAGCACCTGACCGCCTGCCGCCGTCTGCACCGCATGGTGGAGCGCGGTATCGGCGACTGGCTCTATGTCCGCTTCCTGCAGAGCGCCGCGGGTACCGAGCAGATCTTCAATGCCGAGATCATCGATGTGATGCGGGCCGGGCTCAAGTTGCGGTTGCAGGAGAATGGCGCCGTGGTCTTCATGCCCGCCCGCCATATCCTCGACAACAAGGAGAGGTTGGAGTGCAGTTGGGACAACAGCCGCGTCTACCTCGACAAGACAGAGGTGATCTATGAGCTGGGCCAGGTCATCGAGGTCAAGCTGACCGAAGCCGTGGAAGAGACACGCTCCCTCATTGCCAAGCCCGCCGTGGCGCTGGTGCCAGGCCCGGCCCCGGTGGCTGTGGTCAGCGAGAGTACGGAAGCACCGGCAGAGACCGCCCCCAAGGCCGAATAAACTCGAAGCCAACAGCTCGATTTCCAAAGCCCGCAACCCTGCGGGCTTTTCTATGGCCGCCATAAATCCATCGCCGCGATGACGATGACCTCAACGCTCGGTGGCCAGCTGATGTATTCGGCATGCAGGGCCAGGGTGGGGCAATGCCCCCTTGAGCCCGTACTCGCTGACCGGGACTGAACGCCTCACCATGGACCCAAGTGGACTTCAAATATGCAACGAGTCTGGCGAAACGCCCGAGGGGAGAAACTGAAAGTGGGTTACAAAATAAGTGATTCATTGGTAATTAGCAGTCAATGCCGATCTATCCATCGGTGTGAGCACTAGATAATGCACCGCACACACTGTCTCGATTGAATACAAATAATGGATGTGTGACCACCATCACGTTGACATGAGGTTTTCGAAAACGAGATAAGGAGGCGTGGATCACATTAAAAAGCCACTCATGGCAGAAAAGATCGAAATGTAGTCAAGGCACAGTGAAGAGATGTGATCGACATCACTGCTGTGGGAGGGGGGTAGGCCAGGTATTTGAGAGGCGGGTCACAAGACACCCCGTTTTCAGCCCAATCAGAAAATGAAGTGGTAGATTGAAGTTGCTTAGACGACAGGGATGAGGGTTCGGCAAAACCCGTTATCCCGACTACCACTTTTAATCACACAGGCTCAAAACGGGGTGCCGTCATGTTATCACCGGATACCAAAGTCAAGATACAGAATTTTGGACGCTTCCTGTCCAATATGGTCATGCCCAACATAGGGGCATTCATCGCCTGGGGCTTCATCACCGCCCTCTTCATTCCCACCGGCTGGCTGCCCAGTGAGACACTGGCCAAGCTGGTTGGTCCCATGATCACCTACCTGCTGCCACTGCTGATTGGCTACACCGGCGGCAAGCTGATGGGCGGTGAACGGGGCGGCGTGGTCGGCGCCATCACCACCATGGGTGTCATCGTCGGTACCGACATCCCCATGTTCATGGGTGCCATGATGGTCGGCCCGCTGGGTGGCTGGGTCATCAAGCGTTTCGATAAGGCGATGGAAGGTCGGGTCAAGAGCGGCTTCGAGATGCTGGTCAACAACTTCTCCGCCGGCATCATCGGCATGTTGCTCGCCATCCTCGCCTTCTTCGTGATCGGCCCCTTCGTCAAGGTGCTCTCCGGCCTGCTGGCGGGTGGCGTGGGTTTCCTGGTGGAAAACCACATGTTGCCGCTCACCTCCATCTTCGTTGAACCGGCCAAGATCCTGTTCCTCAACAACGCCATCAACCACGGTATCTTCTCGCCGCTGGGCATTCAGCAGGCAACCGAGCATGGCCAGTCCATCTTCTTCCTGATCGAAGCAAACCCGGGCCCGGGCATGGGCGTGCTGCTGGCCTACATGGTGTTCGGCCGTGGCGCGGCCAAGCAGTCTGCTGCTGGCGCCTCCATCATTCACTTCTTCGGCGGCATCCACGAGATCTACTTCCCCTACGTGCTGATGAACCCGCGCCTCATCCTGGCGGTGATCGCCGGTGGCATGACCGGGGTATTCACCCTGACCCTGTTCAATGCGGGTCTGGTCTCCCCTGCCTCGCCGGGATCCATCTTCGCCGTGCTCTTGATGACGCCGAAAGCCTCCCTGATCGGGGTCGCCCTCTCCATCATCAGCGCCACCCTGGTCTCCTTCCTGGTTGCCGCCGTGTTCGTTCGTGCCCAGCAGCCAGAAGCCGACCAGGCCGACGCCCTGGGTGAAGCCACCCGTAAAATGAAAGCCATGAAGGGCGGTAAAACCGACACCGTCGCCGCCAAGCACCCGAGTGGCGAGCTGTTGACCGTACGCAATATCGTGGTCGCCTGCGATGCCGGCATGGGATCCAGCGCCATGGGCGCCGGCATGCTGCGCAAGCGGGTACAGGCCGCCGGCCTCGACATCAGTGTCACCAATCGTGCCATCGACCAGCTCGACGACCAGGTGGACTGGGTCATTACCCACCAGGATTTGACCGAGCGAGCTCGTCGCCACGCACCGAATGCGCGCCATATCTCCCTGACCAACTTCCTCGACAACGGCCTCTATCAGGCCATGGTGCAGGAGCTGAGCCAGACCCAGGCCGCCAACGACGATGTGGCCCACCCCACCTTGCTGGTTGCGGCCAACGACGACAACTATGAGCCGCAGGATGCCCAGGTGTTCACCCTGAGCCGCCAGGATATCCAGCTCGGTCTCATGGCCGACAGCAAAGAGGCTGCCATCAAGGCCGCCGGTGCCCTGCTGGCCAAGCGCGGCTATGTCGAGGCCAGCTATGTCGAGGCCATGCTGGAGCGTGAGCAGTTGGTTTCCACCTACCTTGGCGAGTCCATCGCCGTCCCCCACGGCACCATAGCCGCCAAGGAGAAGGTGATCCGTACCGGCATCGTCATCTGCCAATATCCGGCTGGCGTCGCCTTCGGTGAAGCCGCGGACGAGGTGGCCCGCCTGGTGATTGGCATCGCCGCCCGCAACGATGAACACATTCAGGTGATAACCCGCCTGACCAATGCTCTGGATGAGCCCGGTCTTATCGACCGGCTGGCCAGCACCCTGGATCCTCAGGAGTTCCTGGACCTGCTGGGTGGCGAACAAGCTGCCTGATCCTGCCCACATCATTGGTTCAAGAGGTTGATTTTATGAAAACATTACATTTTGGTGCCGGTAACATAGGCCGTGGCTTCATCGGAAAACTGCTGGCCGACGCCGACCATCAGGTCACCTTCGCCGACGTCAACGAAACCCTGATCGACCAGCTCAACCACCGTCAGGAGTACAAGGTGCATGTGGTGGGAGCGGATCAGAAACTGGACACAGTGCGCAACGTCGCGGCGGTCAGCTCCTCAGGTCCGGAGGTGATCACCCGTATCGTCACCGCCGACCTGGTCACCACCGCGGTGGGTCCCAATATACTGGACAAGATTGCCAGTACCCTGGCCAAGGGATTGGAGGCCCGCTTCGTGGCAGGCAATCTCAGCCCCCTCAACGTGATTGCCTGCGAGAACATGGTGCGCGGTACCACTCACCTCAAGCAGGAGGTACTCAAGTACCTGCCGCTCGCGTATCATGCCACCCTCGAATCCTGTGTCGGCTTCGTGGATTCGGCGGTGGATCGCATCGTGCCTCCCGCCGCCGCCAACGATGATCCGCTGGAGGTGACGGTGGAGAGCTTCAGCGAGTGGATTGTCGACCAGACCCAATTCAAGGGAGCACTGCCCCAGGTGGCGGGCATGGAGACCACGGACAACCTGATGGCCTTCGTCGAGCGTAAACTCTTTACCCTCAACACGGGTCACAGCATCACCGCCTACCTCGGCAAGCTGATGGGCTACCAGACCATTCGCGAGGCCATCGAGGATCCGGTGATCCGCAGCAAGGTGCGCCGCGCCATGGAGGAGAGCGGTGCCGTGCTGGTCAAGCGCTACGGCTTCGATCCGCGCCTGCACGCCGCCTATATCGAGAAGATACTGGCCCGTTTCGCCAACCCCTATCTGGTGGACGAAGTGGACAGGGTCGGCCGCCAGCCCCTGCGCAAGCTGGGAGAGCACGACAGATTGATCAAGCCCCTGCTCGGTACCCTGGAATACGGCCTTCCCAATGAGGGATTGCAGGAAGGGATTGCGGCGGCGCTGCGTTATCACAATGACGAAGACCCGCAAGCCGTCGAACTGCAGGCCGCCATTATCGCCGATGGCGTTGCCGCCACCCTGGCCAGGGTGGCGGGATTGGACCCGCAGAGCCCATTGATCGCCGCCATCACGGCCCGCTACCAGGCACTCTAACCGGACTCGCAGAGAGGGAATCCTCCCTCTCTGCTCATGACTAGCTGGACCCTATCGATTTATGACCACACACCAGGAAGATGAGGTACTGGAGCGACTCAACGAGCAGGATGGCCCACGGGGCTTCTTTCTCGAGGTCGTCACCCTCCTGGAAGAAGCGGTGGACTCTCTGATGCGCCGAGCCTTCCGCCAGGAAGAGTATGCCGTCAAATACGCCATCGAACCCCTGCTCAACCAGAGTGGCCCCCTCGGTCAGATAGAGGTGCGCCTCAAGCTCATTTTTGCCCTCGGTCTGGTCTCCCTCGAACTTTATCAGGACATAGACGTCTACCTGAAGATCCGCGATTTTCTGGTACGTGACCCCAAGGATTACCGTTTTAGCGACAAACCCGTTCGCGACCTGCTCGATAGACTGCACGGCATCAACCGCGCAGGCCTCCACGCGTTGGAGCCGCCCGCCTCGGAAGAGGATTGGACCTTCTATCAGATGCAACTCGCCCGTCAGGATCAGATGGTGCGATCTTCCCTGGTGCTGGCCGTCGCCCACTGCGTCGGCGAGCTCCACAAGGAGAGTCCGATCTAACCGCGTCGACACCCACTCCCCACCCCCAGGACTCCCTCCTCTTATTACGGATCTAGTTGTCTCATTCGAGTTAGGGTGTCAGGCTGACATATAGTCATCTTGTTATTCCCTTTCTACTCCCTTTTTATGAGGTAACCATGACCGCACTCTCGTTAGCGGGGATCGCGCTGATCTCCCTGCTTGCCCAGTGGCTGGCCTGGGCCCTGCGGGTCCCCGCCATACTGTTTCTGCTGCTGACCGGCCTGGTGCTTGGCCCTGTGACCGGCGTGCTCAACCCGGATCTTCTGCTCGGCGAGCTGCTATTTCCCCTGGTCTCGCTCTCGGTAGCCATCATTCTGTTCGAGGGAGCCCTGACCCTGCATCTGGCCGAGCTCAAGGGCATAGGCAAGGTGGTCCGCAATCTCTGCTCCATCGGCATGCTGACCAGTTTCGCGGTGATAGGGGCGGCCAGCTACTTCCTGCTCGGTCTGGACTGGCGCGTCGCCATGGTGCTCGGTGCCGTGCTGGTGGTGACGGGACCGACCGTGGTCGCGCCCATGCTGAACGTGATCCGCCCGGTCAAGGAGGTGGACAAGATCTTGCGTTGGGAGGGGATCGTCATCGATCCCATCGGTGCCCTGTTCGCGGTATTGATCTTCGAGGCTGTACTGCTCGGCAGCCAGCAGGAGATGGTGACCCATACCCTCTGGGCCCTGGCCAAGACAGTCGGCATAGGTTCCTTCATCGGGGTGGCGGCAGGCTGGATCACCACTCTCATCATCCGCAAGGACTGGCTGCCGGTCACGCTGCACAAGTTCGGGGTGCTGGCGCTGGTACTCGCCACCTTCACCCTCTCCGACTGGCTCAGTCATGAGTCTGGCCTGCTGGCAGTGACGGTTTTTGGCATCTGGCTCGCCAACCAGGATGGTCTGGATCTGGAAGAGGTGCTGGCCTTCAAGGAGGATCTTGCCGTCATTCTGATCTCTACCCTGTTCATCCTGCTGGCCGCGCGCCTCGACCTGGGCCAGCTCTGGCAGCTCGGCCCCATGGTGCTGGTCTTGCTGTGCGTGGTGCAGTTCGTGGCCCGCCCGCTCTGTATCCTGGTCTCGACCCACGACTCAACCCTGCCCTGGCGAGCCCGCGCCCTGCTCAGCTGGATAGCGCCACGGGGCATAGTCGCCGCTGCGGTCAGCGCCTCTTTTGCCATCAGTCTCAGTGAAGCCGGGATCCCGGATGCGGGTAAGTTGGTACCTCTGGTATTCGCCGTCATCATCTCGACCGTGGTACTGCAGAGCCTCACCTCGGCGCCGCTGGCTGGCCTGCTCGGCATGCGCCAACCCACTCCCAACACCTGGCTGCTGATCGGCGCCAACTCGGTGGCGCGCGCCATCGGCAAGGCCCTGGCGGATCAGGGGGTGCCCGTCTACCTGTCGGATCCGGCCTGGGAGAACTGCAAGCTGGCCCGCATGAGCAACCTGCCCTGCTACTTCGGGAATCCCCAGTCGGAGCATGCTGAACTGCATCTGCCACTCACCAGCATCAGCACAGTGCTGGCGCTCTCCCCCAGCCGCCACAACAATGCTCTGGGGGTGCTGCATTTTTCCCACCAGTTTGGCGAGGAGACTATCTATTCGCTGCGATCGAGCGATCAACATGGCAAAGCCAACCGGGAGAGTGCCACCTTCCGGGCACGCCAGGTGCTGTTTGGCAGCGACATCAACTTTGCCCGACTGAGCGGCATGTTGGCCCGGGGTGGACAGATCAAGGCGACCCGACTCTCGGAGACCTTCGATTGGAGCGCGTACCAGACGGCCAACCCAGGCGCAGTCCCCATGTTCATTCTGGATGCCAAACAGCATCCGCGAGTGGTCATTGGCAACATAGCGCCCGTACCGGGGGAGTCGGTCATTGCGCTGCAACCCCCCAAGGAAAATGGGGTGAAAAGCGAAGCCAATCCCGGCAGAGACTAGACTTGTCATGGTGGCGCGTCGCTCAGAAGGAGGTCGATATGACAGTCAGTGAACTACGCCAGCTTTATCGACAACAGGGCATACAGGAGGCAGAAATCGTACACGATGCCATGCTGCCTGGCTGGATTGTCGAGTTTCGCGGGGAGGGGGGACGCCTGTTCGAGTTGACCGACAGCTTCGGCCTGCCGCTCAGTTTCGGCACAGTGGACGAAGCGCGGGATCACATCCACAAGGTCGCCGACTGCCCGATCCAGGTCGAACATCTCTATCACTTCTTTGAGCGCTGAACCAAGGCACTCAGCCCCTCATGACCCAGACCCCGCCACGGCGGGGTCTTTTCGTCAGCCTCAGGGAGAAGAGGAGGTTGCAGATAATGGATAAGGGCTCTGCCCCTATTCCGGTTGGTCAGGCACTTGGGGATGAGAAGAAGACTCCAGTCTGCGTACCGGTCTTTGCAGGAACAGATTGGCCGGATAGGTGACCAGATCACCCTGATCATCGCGCACCTGCACATAGAAGAGCCCTATCTCCAGGATGACCCCCGTAACGGAATCATCCTTGTCGAGAATGCGGATCCTGTCTCCGATCCGATATGGAAAGGCGAAGAAGATGGTGATGCTGGCGGTGATGTTGGAGAGGATCGACCACTGGGCCACCATGGCAACCCCGAGTACCGCGAAGAAGGAGGAAGCCAGTACCACCAACCGGGAAAAGTCGAGACCCCAGACCCCGGCCAGCACCAGCAGAGTGGCGCTGCCAAGCAGGAAGTGAAATACATGCTCAACGTAGCCGACCCGGCTCTCGCTCACCTGCTTGCTGCGCCCCAATACCAACAGACTGCGCCTGATGATGCGCCGGATCAGGCCATGAGCCAGCAATACCAGCAGGGTCAGCCCAAAAGATTGCCAAAGGGTCATGGTCACCACCAGCGTCGATGTTTGAGCCAGAGGGCGAGCACCACGGCCAGACTGATCAGAGATGCGCAGAACACCCAGAAGGCGAGCGGACTCTCGGCACCCGGAATGCCCCCCAGGTTAATGCCGAACAGGCCCGTCAGGAAGCTGGCAGGGAGAAACAGCAGTGCCATGACCGACATCTGATAGGCGCGGCGATTTGTCGCCTCCGCCACCATGTTGTTGATCTCGTCCGCCAGCACACCGGTGCGGGCGACCCCTGCATCCAGATCGTCCAACCAGCGCCGCAAGCGGTCGGCAATATCGAGCAGACGGCGCCTGTCGTCCTCCTCGAACCAGCTGATCTTCTCGCTGGCGAGACGCGCGATGAGATCCCGTTGAGGGGAGAGGTAGCGGCGGATCATGATCAACTGTTTGCGAATGCGGGCCAGCTTCCCCGTGGTCGGCAGATCCCGCTCCAGCACCTGCTCCTCAAGCTCCAGGATCTGATCGTGCAGCTCTTCGACGAACTCGCCGGCGCGATCGGTCAGGGCATCGCAGATCTCCACCAACCAGTCAGCCGGGTTATCCGGTCCGCCACCCAGCTGCAACTGTTCGAACACATCCTTTTCAGACAAGAGAGGGCGACGACGGCTGCTGATGATGAGATCCGGGGTAATGAAAATACGCAGGGCTACCATCTCTTCGGGTTTGTGATTCTGGTTGTGGTTGATGCCGCGCAGGATCAGCAGCACCGTTTCCCCCATCCGCACCAGCTTGGGTCTATTGCTCTGGCCGAGCAGCGCCTCGCGGGCCGCATCCCCCAGCAAAGGCGTCTGCAGTAGCCAGCGGGCCGCCTCAGGGTTACCGTAATCCAGGTGCAACCAACTCGGTTGCTGGGCCGGTAACTCGGCGCCCGCCCCCAGCGGATGCTGGCCACCCTTACCGTCCAGGGCCAGACCATAGATAACATCATTGGGTACCAGATCCACGACACCTCCTCTCAATTGCGCCGGATGACATTGTTCGCCTCTGCCGCAGCATGGCGGCAGTCGCCCAGCTTACACCAAAGCGGGCCCCGACTCAGCTTTGCCCCAAGCCATGATAAGATGAGACATCTTCATATTCTGGATACCAAACCATGCCCATCTGGGTCGATGCCGATGCCTGCCCCACTCCGGTCAAGGAGATCCTCTACCGCGCCGCTCATCGCGCCAAGATGCTGACCACCCTGGTCGCCAATCAGGGACTGAGGGTCCCCCCCTCTCCCTATATCAAGACCCAGCAGGTAGAAAAGGGCTTTGATGTGGCGGATCACGTCATCGCCCAGCAAGTCGTGCCGGGGGATCTGGTGATCACCGGGGACATCCCCTTGGCTTCATGGGTAATCGACGCCGGTGGCGAGGCGCTCAATCCACGGGGCGAAATCTATACCAAGGAGACCATCAAGGCCCGGCTCGGCATGCGTAATCTGATGGAGGAGCTGCGATCTGCCGGGGTTCAGACCGGTGGCCCCGCACCTTTCAACCAAGCGGACAAGCAGAACTTCGCCAATGCCCTCGACCGTTGGTTGCAGAAGGGACGCCTCGGCTGACAGGGGCTTGAAGCCGGCAGCCATAAGAGTCATCGCCAGCCACGCTGGATTGATCACCCCATGACTGGCTAGATAGGAGGGCAAAACCGGTCAGCGATGGCTCATGATTCGAGCACTCGATGAACCGAGCCGTACCTGGTTTCAAATAGTTGCCGACAAACACTGTTGAGCTGCTAATATGCGCCGCCTCTCACCTCGCACCCCGGTTACCATGACAGCCAAAGGGCACCTGATCTTCTCCGTCACCTGCGCCCTGCTCGCTCACAAGCTACCGCTCACTCCAGCCCTGGCCGATGCAAATCTGGCCCAGACGGTGCTTGCCGCACTGGTGAGTTCGCTGCTGCCTGATCTGGATCACCCCAACTCGGTTCTGGGTCAGCGCCTGCGCTGGATCTCCATTCCCCTCTCCCGCCTGACGGGGCATAGGGGCTTCACTCACAGTTTGCTGGCGGTGGCATTATGCATCTGGGGACTAAGCAGCGACCTGATGGCAGGCAAGGTGCCTGTCGCGGTTAAGGATGCGCTCATCATTGGCTATCTGAGCCACTTGCTTGGCGACTGGCTAACCCCTGCCGGCATCCCGCTGTTCTGGCCACTCAAACAGCGCTACCGTCTTCCCGGCTGGTCACTCCAGAGCGGTGGCGCCATTGAAACAAGCTTCTGTACCCTGAGCCTGCTGATCGCTGGTTATTGGGTCTACTGACTCTCATCTCCGTCGTGGCCCTCTGGTTGTTCTGATCGCTACCTCTGCCAGCAACGCTAGCCTTCCTCTGCAGCAAAACCGCACTCCCGTGCTCCCCGGGCAGCCTCACCATAATGCCTAAAAACCAGCACTGCCCCGAAGAGGGCACCCACCACTGATATAACTAATAACTGCACTTTTCTTAAAAAACCACTAGTTTTTATTCTATCAGTAATGCGTGGCAATATTTGAAGACCTCGCCTAAACATATAAAACAAATTAATGTTTTTAATATCAATAGATGGATATCGAACACCAAAACAGATCAATTTATTAATCAGCCCTCCCAGTTAAACCCTCCTGACAGATATGTTGGAACATGATGATAAATAACCACTCAAGGCATAAAAAACCAATGAAAGCATCATAAAAAACCAAAAATTATCATTGTAAATCATCGTCATAACCATAAAGAGTTATGTGCGGCATCACCAACCTTATTATACGGCTATTCACGTGTTACCAAACGCATATTAACCATTTAACCCATGCAAACGCAGGGTGTATAAGGGGAAACTCCATGAGCAGGATGCTTAATATTTTTCTTCCGCTACTGTTTACTCTGGCTTTATTCGCCTGTGGCGGAGGGGGTGGAGGCGGAGACGACAGTAACGCTCCCGATCCAGGCCCTGCCAAGAAATTAACCAGCCTCCAAATCACCACCAATCCCGTTGGCACCCAGGCTCGGGCCGAGGTAGATCCCAAGATACCCCTAGGCATCGATACCCAGTATCAGGCGATAGGCGCCTACAGTGATGGCAGCACAGAGGATCTCACGACTAAGGTGAGCTGGAGCAGCTCTGACCCCGCCATTGCCACCATAGATGAGAGTGGGCTGGCTAAAGCGATGGACTTGGGGCAATCCACCATCACCGCCAGCTATCAAGGAGTAACCAGTAACAGCTCCATGTTTGAAGCCACCAGCGCCATCGTGACCAATATCCAGATCACGGCCCCCGCATCCAAGTTGGCCAAAGGGCTCAAACTGCAGCTAAAAGCCATGGCTACCTTCTCTGATGGCAGCAGCAAGGATATCTCTGCTCAAGCCAGCTGGATCAGCAATCAGCCGACTCTGTTGACAGTCGATGCCAAAGGGGAAGTCACTGGCAAGGCAAGCGGCACTGCCATTGTGACCGCCCACTTGCAAGAAGCGACGGGACAGATAAGCCTTTCCATCACCAATGCCACCGTGAGTCAGATCCAGATCACCCCCGCCAGTTTGACCCTGGCCAAAGGGATGGCGAAAAAGCTGACTGCCATTGCCACTCTCAGCGACCAGAGCACTCAGGATGTGTCCAGCCAGGTCGCCTGGTTGAGCAGCAATACCAGCATCGCCACCATCAGCACTCTGGGCCTTGTCAACGCCGTGGCGACTGGCAGTACCACTCTGTCCGCCAGCCTGCTCGGCGTCACAAAGAGTCTCAGTCTCACCGTCACCAACGCCACCCTCAATCAGGGCGGCCTGACCATTGCCACCCCCCCTCTGACCCTGATCGCAGGCCTGACAGCTCAACTCGCCGCTACCGGTAGCTATAGCGATGGCACCACTGTGGATGTCACTGCCTCCGTCAGCTGGGTCAGCAGCGATCCCGCTGTCGCCACCGTCAGCCTGACCGGCCTGGTCACTGCCGTCGGCCCTGGCACTGCAACTATTACCGGGACGCTTGACGGGCAAACCGTCACCCTGGTGGTTACAGTCACTAGCGCCAGCCTCAACCCGAACGGTCTGTCGATCTCGACACCTCCCTTGACCCTGGCCGCCGGCCTGACAGCTCAGCTCGCAGCTAACGGCAGCTACGACGATGGTAGCAGCAGGGATGTGACTGCCAGTGTCAGTTGGACCAGCAGCGACCCGCTGGTTGCCACCGTCAGTCCCTCTGGTCTGGTCACCGCCGTTGCCCCCGGCACCGCCATCATCACGGGCACCCTGAGTGGCGAAACCGCAACCATTTTAGTCACAGTCACCAGCGCAGTCCTCAATCCTGGTGGACTCACCATCACAGTTCCGCCTTTGACGCTGGCCGCCGGTTTGACTGGCCAGCTAACAGCAACTGGCAGTTACAGCGATGGTTCCAGTGTGGATGTCACCGCCAATGTCAGTTGGACCAGCAGTAACCCTGCTGTTGCAACCGTTGGCCTCAACACTGGCCTGGTTACCGCCGTACTGCCGGGCTCTGCCACCATCACAGGTACCCTGGACGGACAGACGGTTACCCTGCCGGTGACTGTCACCAACGCAGTCCTCAATCCCAATGGTTTGGTGATTACAACCTCCCCATTGACCCTGGCTGCCGGCCTGACCGGTCAACTCACCGCCAGTGGTACTTATAGCGATGGCAGTGTTGTCGATGTTACCGCCGATGTCAGTTGGACCAGCAGTAACCCTGCTGTTGCAATCGTTGGCCTCAACACCGGCCTGGTTACAGCCGTACTGCCGGGCTCTGCCACCATCACAGGTACCCTGAATGGCGAAACCGCAACCCTGCCGGTAACTGTCATCAGTGCCGTACTCGTCAACAGTGGCCTGGATCTCACCACTGGCGCCCTGCTCAATACCCTGCCGGCAGGCACTACGACCCAACTGACGGTCACAGCCACCTTCACCGATGGTACCAGTAGTAATGTGACCACATCGGCGGCACTTGTCAGTGACAGCACAGGGGTCGCTACTGTCTCACCCAGCGGCCTAATCACCGCGGTGGCACCGGGTACGGCAGGCATTACCGCCAGCTATGGCGGCCAATCGAAGGTAGTGACCATCACAGTCACCCCGACCGTACTAACCGGCATCCAGATCACACCACCCATCATCAGTCTGGTTGAGACGCTGACCCAGCCTTTAGTGGCCATAGGCCTGTTCGATAATGGCACCACCTCGGACATCACCGATCTGGTGACCTGGACTGTAACACCCGTGAATGCGGCCGTGGTTGGTGCCGATGGTCTGCTGACCGCCTTGCTCGCAACGGCAGGAGGCACGGTTCAGGCCACGCTGACTGGCGTCAATAGCAACTTGGCTCAGCTGGATATCAGCTCCCCCACCCTGCTTAACCTCGAGATCCTGGATGTGCCCGCCAACCTGGTTGCCGGACTGCTCTCCCAGCTCAAGGTGAATGCGGTCTATGACAATGGTCTGGTCGTGGATGTCACCAATCAAGTGACCTGGAGCAGCAGCAATCCACTGTTGGCGACTGTGGTCAATGGCCTGGTCACCAGTCTGTTGCCTGGCTCGGTTACCCTGACAGCCCAATTGGGGGTTATCGATGAAACGGTGACTCTCAACGTCAGCAACCCCAGCCTCGATAGCCTGACGGTACAGGGGGACTTGAGTACCCTGCCCTTTGGGATCCAGCGCCAGCTGAAAGCCTTTGCCAAGTACTCCAACTCGGCAACGCCGGTTGAGGTCACCGATCAGGCTCTATGGAGCAGCAGCAACGCGAGTGTGATTGCAGTTGATAATCTGTTGAACAAGGGGCGGATCGAGGCCAAAGCCAGCAGTGGCACGGCCACCATCAGTGCCAGCCTCAATGGCGTCAACAGCCAGCCGACTGCGCCCATTACGGCAGCGCCTTCTACGGTCAACTCGGTCGCGATTCAAGGAGGCGCCTCCGGTACGCTGGTGACAGGCACCAGTGTGCAACTCTCAGCACAGGCCAGCCTGAGCGGAGTGGGCAGCCCGCAAGATGTCACCAATCTGACTAGCTGGACCAGTAGCAACACCGCTGTCTTGACCGTGACTCAGCAAGGCCTGGTCACCGCCGTTGGCACGGGCACGGCCACCGTCACGGGTACTTACTCTGGCGTCAGTGGTAGCCAGGTATTTACCGTGTCGGCCGCCTCACTGAGTAGCCTAACGGTGACCTGCACCAAGGGGCTGGTCGTCGAGTTGCTGGGGATCCCGGTTGCCAATCTGATCACCCTGCGGGCCACGGGCACCTACAACAATGGCTCGACTCAGGATCTCACCAACGTGGCGGGCTGGACCGAGAATGGTACGCTCATCGGTATCAACCTTGGCTCGACCAGAACGGTGCTGTTGAGCGATAACATCATCTATGTCGCCAGTAAAGATGGTATGACTGGTACTGTTACCGCCCTCAGCGGTTGTAACTAACCGTCGTCCCTCCTCAAGCAAAGGGCTCCGTGATGGAGCCCTTTTTTTATCCTCATCGCCTCACTACCATGCCCTTCAGCATCGCCACTGAATGTTCAAAAATCCGCCACATTTCATGCCCACTTCTGGTACAATGCGCGCCCTTAGCGCCACGCGCCCCCCATTTTTCCGAAATAGAGTCCTTTTGTGAACAACAGCGAATTTAGCAGCCTCAACCTCTCTCCTGCCCTGCTTGAGAACCTCGCCAGCCTGGGCTATCTGCAGATGACCCCGATCCAGGCACAGAGCCTGCCCCTGGTGCTCGATGGCAAAGACCTGATCGCCAAGGCCAAAACCGGCAGCGGCAAGACAGCCGCCTTCGCCCTTGGCCTGCTCTCCCGACTTAATCCAAACCGTCTCGACGTGCAGGGGCTGGTGCTCTGCCCGACCCGCGAGTTGGCGGATCAGGTGGCTCAGGAGATCCGTCGACTGGCCCGTACCTTGCCCAATATCAAGCTGGTGACCCTGTGCGGCGGCACGCCGACCGCACCGCAATCCGCCACCCTGGGGTTTGGTGCCCACATCGCCGTCGGCACCCCTGGCCGCATTCTCAAGCATCTGGAGCAGGGCACTCTGGAACTCTCCAGCCTGGAAACCCTGGTGCTGGACGAAGCGGATCGCATGCTGGACATGGGCTTTGGCGAAGACATCAATAAAGTCATCAGCTATGCCCCCGAGCGCCGCCAGACCCTGCTTTTCTCCGCCACCTACCCGGAGGGGATCGCCCAGATGAGCCGCGGTGTGCAGCGCAATCCGGTCGAAGTCAGCGTGGAATCTCTCCACGAAGGCAGCGCCATCGAACAGAAGCTGTATGAAGTGCCCGCCGGTCAGCGACTCGAGGCCCTCAGCTGGCTGCTGAGCCACTACCAGCCAAGCTCCTGCGTGGTGTTCTGCAACACCAAGCGCGCCTGTAACGACGTGGCCGACCATCTGGCCGCCAAGGGCTTCTCGGCACTGGCGCTGAATGGCGATCTGGAGCAGCGCGAGCGGGATCAGGTGCTGGTACGTTTCGCCAACGGCAGTACCTCCATCCTGGTTGCCACCGACGTGGCCGCCCGTGGGTTGGACATCAAGGAGCTGGGTGCCGTCATCAACTTCGAGCTGACCTATGATCCCGAGATCCACGTGCACCGCATCGGCCGTACTGGTCGCGCCGGTCAGCAAGGCCTGGCCCTGAGTCTCTATCAGGGGAACGAAGCCCAGCGCGTCAACTTCATCGAAGAGTACCAACAGGCCCCTATCCCCCATGGTGATCTAGCCAGCATTGGCCGCGAACTCAAGCCGATCGCGCCGCAGATGGTGACCCTCTCCATCGATGCGGGCCGCAAGAGCAAGGTGCGGGCCGGTGACATCCTGGGCGCCCTGACCGGTGAGGGCGGCATAGCCGGTAGTGACGTCGGCAAAATCCAAGTCTCCGAGCAGTATTCCTATGTGGCCGTCAAGCGCCAGGTGGCAAGCGCCGCCCTCAAGCAGCTGCAAGAGGGCAAGATTAAAGGCCGCACCTACCGCGCTCGCAAGCTGGGCTAAGGTTCAGGTTGTCGTCAGCCCCATAGAACACAGGCGCCCGTTGCGGGCGCCTGTGTCATCTTCAACCAAACCAGCCCCCATGAGATAACCCATGTCCCACGCTAATCCACCCGAAGTCAGCTGTCAGAACTGCGAGGCCTGCTGCTGTCGCCTCGAAGTGATGCTGTTTACCGACACCGGCGTGCCGGATCGCTATGTGGATGAGATAGAAGGACAGGTGCCCGTGATGCACCGCCTGGAAGATGGTTGGTGTGCGGCGCTGGATCGTAACACCATGATGTGCCGCATCTATGAAGTTCGCCCCCTCATCTGCCGCGAGTTCGAAATGGGCGAGCCCGACTGCATCGACGAACGGGACAAATGGTTTATCAAGCTGGAGTGAGCCCGCCCCGATCGCCGCTGGATCGCCCTCATCAATGAGGAGCCACCGCTACGAAGTACACCCCCCTCATCTGCCGCGAGTTCGAAATGGGGGAGCCCGACTGTGTCGACGAACGGGACCAATGGTTTATCAAGCTGGCCTGATCTGCCAAACCATTGCTCCGCCAGATACCTGTCCCCGAACTCCTTTGAATTTTTCCACTGTTGCCAGGCATCCCCAGCAAATCAGTCCCTCCTTCAGAGCCTGAGGTAGAGCCTCGGCTCGCGGCCTGGACCCGGCGGTAATCTGTACAGTTGCGACTGACAAAATATTGCTGTTATCATGCGCGCGCCAAACCTTCCACTAGCAAGAAGGTTTATATTTTTTTGCCGAGGAGTGTCATGTGAATAATAAGGACGTGAGTCATTACCAAAGGATCTGGCGCTGGCACTTCTACGCAGGTCTGTTTGTTGCCCCCTTTCTGATCCTGCTCTCCCTGACCGGGATCATTTATCTGTTCCAGCCCCAGCTGGATAGACTCATGTATTCCGAGCAACTCGTTGTCGTGCCGGGCGAACCCCGTATGGATGCAGACTTTCTGGTCAACAAGGCCCATGGCTCCTTGCCTGATAGCCAGATAGTGAAGTACATCCCGGCCCCGGCTCCGGATCGCAGCGACCAATTGGTGGTACGCCAACAGGATCGGGAACTGACTGTCTTCATCGATCCCATTCGTGGCACCCTGCTCGGCACCCAAGACAATCACTATAACCTGCAAGCCATTGCCCGTGCTCTCCATGCCGAGCTCATGCTGGGCACCATAGGCGATCGACTGATCGAGCTGGCGGCGGGCTGGGGGCTGGTATTGCTTGGCACAGGTCTCTACCTCTGGTGGCCACGCAAGGGACCCGGCATGCAGGGGCTGCTCTGGCCGAGGCGGGATCAGCGAGGCCGTCTCTGGTGGCGGGATATGCACGCAGTCGTCGGCTTCTGGGGGGCGGGTTTCCTCGTGTTGCTGCTCTTGACCGGCATGACCTGGACAGGTTTTTGGGGGGGGAAGTTCGCCGGGGCATGGAATAGCTTCCCGGCCCAGATGTGGGATCAAGTACCAAGCTCAACCCCGCTGGCTCGCAGCCTGAATCACGCTCACGAACAGACGGTTCCCTGGGCGGTGGAAACCCAGCCGATGCCGACATCGGTTGCTCACGACCAGGATGTAAACCAGGCACAGAACGCCGCCATGCAGGAGTCCCCCGCTCACGATCATAGCGCCATGAGCCATGCGAGCGGCCCGGCCGAGCCCGGTCGCATCAGCTGGCAGCAGGTGCTGGCAACCGCCGAGGGCCGCCAGGTGCAACCCGGCTATAGCATTACGCCACCTTCAGGTTCCAAGGGTGTCTTCACTCTGGCGCTGTTTGCCGATGATCCCCGTCACGATGCCACCCTCCACCTGGATCAATACAGTGGCAAGGTACTGGCAGATGTACGCTGGCAGGACTACAACCTGATCGCCAAGACGGTGGAAACCGGCGTCATGCTGCACATGGGCAAGATGTATGGCTGGCCCCACCAGTTGGCCATGCTGCTCATCTGCCTGATGGTCTTGCTGAGCGCGGTCAGCGGCCTCTGGATCTGGTGGCGTCGCCGCCCGGCTGGCCGACTCGGGGTACCTCCCCTGCCGACACCCCTGCCCTCCCTGCGCGGAGCCCTCCTCTTGCTGGCCGTGCTCGGTCTCGCCTTCCCTCTGGTCGGCGCTTCCATGCTGGTCATCTGGCTACTCGACAGCCTGTTGCTGAGTCGCCTCGGGGCTCCCCTGGCCAAGTTGCGATGACCCCAGGTTGAAATTGGCCCCTTATGGGGCCTTTTTTATCCCTCCAACGCCAGAATTTGTCCGCTTTCACACTGCGCCCGCACGGGCATATGCCGGCAACCGCCCCTGCATCCCGAGGATGCGAACCCGTTCACTCCTCCCGGTCACTTTATCCCCAGCATGAACACTGGGCATGGGGGGGATTTTCCCCTATGGTGGCGAGCACGCAGGGATGTGTAACTGCAAGCCTGACCCGGAGGATGGGGGTAGCATGAAAATGCGAATAAACCACTGTTTCGCCTCCTCGAATGCAACCTTTGCCCTTCTGCAGTGTCTTACCGACGACAATAAAATAATGCCTGAGGAAACAGGCATATACAGGCTCATATCAGGAACCCTTAATGAAACAGCTCAAACAGTGGCTAGGCCCCTTCTGGCCTTTTGCCTGCTTCTCTTTACTCGCTCTCGCCATGCTCAGCCTCTCTCGAATGGGACTGGCCCTCTGGCAGGAGGATCGCGTCAATGCCGTCGCTGGCTGGGGTCCCATGCTGCTGCAGGGGATCCGGGTCGACTTCGCCACCCTCTGCTGGCTGTGGGGCGTCCCCGCCATGTTCACCATGCTGCTGGCAGGTCCCCATGGGATAGGTCGCGCCTGGCTCGGGCTGATGCGTGTCTGGCTGACCCTGGGATTGTGGTTGATGGTCTTTCTCGAGATCTCGACGCCCTCCTTCATAACCGAATACGGTGTCAGACCCAACCGTCTCTACATCGAGTACCTCATCTATCCGAAAGAGGTGCTCTCCATGCTGTGGGCCGGTCGCAAGGCCGAGCTGCTGCTTTCTCTGTTGATCAGCCTGTTGACCCTCTGGGGAGGATGGCGCCTGGCCGGGTATCTGCTCAAGGATCTGGCGCTGCCCCGCTGGTACCTGCGTCCTGCCTTCGCCTTGCTGATCCTGGCCATAGGTTTCCTTGGCGCTCGTTCCAGTCTGGGCCACCGCGCCCTCAATCCGGCCATGGTCGCCTTCGCTGACGACCCCCTGGTCAACGCCCTGACTGTCAACTCCTCCTACTCGCTGTTCTTCGCCATCAAGCAGTTGGGCAACGAGGAAGATGCGGCCAGCATGTATGGCAAGCTGCCGGATGAGCGGGTCATCGAGCTTGTCCGCGCCGAGAGTCGTCGCTCTGCTGCCGCCTTCGACTCGGCCAGTCTGCCGAGCCAGAGCTTCAACCCGGCCAGCCACCAGGGCAAACCGAAGAATCTGGTCATACTGCTGCAAGAGAGTCTGGGGGCCCAGTTCGTGGGTTCCCTCGGTGGCCTGCCGCTCACCCCCAATATCGATGCCCTGAGCAAAGAGGGTTGGGCCTTCAACCAGCTCTACGCCACCGGCACCCGCTCGGTACGCGGCATAGAGGCGGTGGTGACCGGCTTTACCCCTACCCCGGCTCAAGCCGTCGTCAAGCTGGGCAAGAGCCAGACCAACTTCTTCACCCTGGCGGATCTGCTCAAACAGCGTGGTTACAGCACCAGCTTCATCTATGGGGGTGAGAGTCATTTCGACAACATGCGCAGCTTCTTCCTCGGCAATGGCTTTAGTAAAATCGTCGAGCAGAAAGACTTCCTGAACCCCGTCTTTGAAGGTTCATGGGGCGCGTCGGATGAAGATCTGATGGCCAAGGCCAATGACACGTTCGAGGCCCTGCATAAGGAAGGAAAACCTTTCTTCAGCCTGGTATTCAGTTCCAGCAACCATGATCCCTTCGAGTTCCCGGACAACCGCATCGAGCTGTTTGAGCTGCCCAAGGCGACTCGCAACAACGCCGCCAAATATGCCGACTACGCCATCGGTGAGTTTTTCAAGCGAGCCAAGCAATCCGACTACTGGAAGGACACCCTGTTCCTCATCATCGCAGACCATGACAGCCGGGTCGGGGGCGCCAGCCTGGTTCCCATCCCTCGCTTCCATATTCCGGGCGTCATAGTGGGTGGCGGCCTGGCGCCCAAGCAAGATGCACGCATCGTCAGCCAGATAGACATGGCGCCGACCCTGCTCTCCCTGATGGGGGTCAGCGCCAGCTACCCCATGCTGGGGCAGGATCTGACCCGCACGCCAGACGACTGGCCCGGGCGAGCCATCATGCAATACGACAAAAACTTCGCCCTGATGCGGGGCAAGGACGTGGTGATTCTGCAACCGGAGCAACCGGCCGAGGGGTTCGTCTATGACGCGACCAGGCAGACCCTGACCCCGACGCCCCAACCCGATACCCTGAAAGAACAGGCACTGGGATTGGCGCTGTGGGGCAGCATGGCCTATCAGAAAGGGCTCTATCGCACCGCACCTGAGGCTGAGACGACGCTCAAGGAGTAGCAGTCAGGAGGGCCATGGCCCTCATCAATAAAAAACCCGCCAACTGGCGGGTTTTTTATTGATCCGAGCTGGCTCAGGTTGTCAGAAAGCAGGGTAAAGAGCGGCTGAACCTGTGTTCGAATACCAGGGATGTCTCGAGGTGCACCACCTCTTCCCGGGAAGTGAAGTGATCGAACACGAAGTTGCGCAGGTGTTCCGTATCGGCAACGCACAGATGCACCAGGAAATCATCCTTGCCTCCCATGTGAAACAGGCTGATCACCTCGGGCAACAGCAGGATGGCATCGCGAAACTCATCGATGATCTGGCGGCTGTGACGCGCCAGCTGCAAAGAGACCATGGCCTGGATATGCCCGCCAAGGGCCTGATGATCGACCTCGCAATGGGCCCCCTTGAGCACCCCATCTTGCTGCAATTTACGCACCCGCTCCAGACAGGTGGAGGGAGCCACCCCGACCAGGGCCGCCAAGTCCTTGTTGGTCATGCCAGCATCACGAAACAGGTGTGCCAGGATATCCAGATCCAGCTGATCCAGGTTTCTCATCTCTACTCCTTGAACCGATCAAATTGCTCCAACTCTGCCCGACAACCGAGCTAAACACAACGCAGAAGACACCTGATCACCCTTCAGGGTCGTGGCCATATGCAGGCGGCCGGTGTCAGACTAGATGAAGGTAAATTCAGATTTATTCCTGAACCACCAAATAAATGTTTGCTTTTTGCACAAGTTAGCGACATAGTACGCGCCGGCTAGTTAATCAGCCCTGTTTATGTTTACCCTGCAATGCTTCACCTCACGATGAACCCTGTCAGTATCCGCATAACCTTCTTCTGATTTACTCGCCTTGAGAACCGTCAGGCTGTCTGCCTGCGTTGCCCGGCTCTCACGGTGCAGACCCGATCTGCCCACCCAAATGAACTATGCATCCGCATACTCTTTTGCGCATTCCTTGAAAAGTGCAGACGCCCCTCATCAGGGCTGGGTATTCCTGCGCGCTTGTCGACCACGCTGCCGACCGCGTCCATTAACCTGACATTTGCCAACACAAGGAGCAAACACTTAATTTATATAGAGAAATACCATGATGAAAGCCATACACACACACAAACCCCTGCGTCGTAGCAAGCCCATCAACTTGCCACCCATGGATCCGAGCCCCGGCTACCTGATCCAGTTCAATACCCGTTTCAGCGGTGGCTTTGCCATCCAGTGCGACGGCTTCCCTGCCGAGTTCTCCATCGAAGATCTCGACTAACCGGGTTCATATAGCCGCCAGCCGAAACAGACAGGCCACCCCCAGGGGTGGCCTGTTGCGTATCGAATCTGCTACTTTCAGCCGGCAGGCTCGAGCAGCAGGCACTCGTCAGCATCCTCGCTCAATCTGATCAGACCACGTTGCACCAATCCCAGCTTGGCCAGCAGTGCCAGTGAACTCTGGTTGCCCGGCGTGACGATGGCGATGACCCGCACAATCCCCAACCTTTCCCGACCATCCTGCAGGGCCGCCTTCGCCGCTTCTATGCCATAACCCTGACCGCGATAGGCGGGCAGGAAGGCATAACCTATGTCTTCGCAGGGCAGGGTATCGCGTTTGACCAGCCCGCAGATGCCAAGCTTGGCCCCGTCACTCTTGCGCGCCACCAGGTAGAGGCCAAAGCCATGCTGGCCATAGCTGACCCTGGGACCCTGCTGAATGTATTGCTCGGCCCCCGCCAGATCGCGCACACCGCGATCGCCGATGAAACGATGAAAGTCAGGATCATTGAGCAGTTCAAGAATGAAGGGGGCATCACTGGCATCGAGTTCGCGCAGGGACAGGCGATCGGTGTGGATCATGGTTCTCTCGTGGCTTGAAGGCAGAAATTGAGGCCTTCAAGCCTGCACCCGAGAGGGGTTGATGACAAGCACCACGCCATGAAATCCGGGCCTGGATCGGGTTTCCTGCTGGCCGATTCCGCCCCTTGACGAGCGTTTCGCCACGCGGACCGGACTCGGCATCTCAGGCAGGCTATAATAGCGGCCCTTGTTTTCCACCATGCCCACGCCGGGCACCAAGAGCCAGACCATGACCGACCATAACCAAGATGCCACCGAATTTTTCGACGAACAGACCCTGCTGGAAACAGTGGAAAACCAGCTGGCCGAGGGCAATCCGCTCCAGGTCAAGGCGACCCTGATGCGCCTCACCATGAAGGGCATGGCCCGGGAAGAGGCGCTGCAATATATCGCCTGTGCCCTCGGCGCCGAACTGATGGCGATGGATGCTGATCAGGGTCCCTTCAACCTGGTTCGCTATGGCCAGTTCCTGGACAGTCTGCCCGAGATGCCCTGGGCCGAATAGTCTCTTGCCTGGGCCAAGCGTCAGCCAGGCCCAGGAGAGCATCCGCTCGGCAACCAGGTAGAATTCCCCCGCAACCATTATCATTACTCCCACCGGATTGAGGAGATGTGAACATGCGCTGGCAAAACCGTCGTGAGAGCAACAATGTCGAGGATCGCCGCCAGCAGGGGGGCGGCAGCGGGGGGGGTCTGCCCATCGGCGGAAAGGGACGCTTGATCCTGCTGGTGGTGGTCATGGTCGCCGGCTACTACGGGGTGGATCTCAGTCCGCTGCTCAATGGCACTGATCCCAGTCAGTCGGTGTCGCAGCAACCCAGCCCCGACAAGCAGGGCACAGCCCCCGCCAATGACGAGCTGGCGCGTTTCACCTCGGTGATGCTGGCCTCGACGGAAGATACCTGGGAGCAGATCTTCCAGAAATCCGGCAGCCAGTATCAGCCCCCCAAGCTGGTGCTCTATCGCGGCGCGACTCGCACCGGTTGCGGTCAGGGCCAGTCGGTGATGGGGCCCTTCTACTGCCCGGCTGACAAGTCCGTCTATATCGATCTCTCCTTCTATCAGGACATGAAGACCAAGCTGGGGGCCGATGGCGACTTCGCCCAGGGTTATGTGGTCGCTCATGAAGTGGGTCATCACGTCCAGAATCTGCTCGGCATCTCTACCAAGGTGCGTCAACAGCAGCAGGGGCTGAGCCAGGTTCAACAGAACCAGCTGTCGGTCAGGCTGGAGTTGCAGGCTGACTGCTTCGCCGGGGTCTGGGGACACCAGATGGAACGCGAGCAGATACTCGAGCGCGGTGATCTGGAAGAGGCGCTCAATGCCGCCCAGGCCATTGGGGACGATCGCCTGCAGCAGCAAGGCCAGGGACGCGTGGTGCCAGACAGCTTCACCCATGGCAGCTCGGCCCAGCGCCTCGAGTGGTTCAAGCGCGGCTTTGACAGCGGCGATCCTGGTCGTTGCAACACCTTCGCCAATCGCTGACCGGATGGAAAAAAGGGCCGGATCCCGCCAGGATCCGGCCCTTTTTCCATTTCAAGCCCGTTCGGGCCAACTAGCCAGGCGGAGGGTTGATGGCATCCGCGGGCAGCAGATCGGTGAACACGAAGCCGTCCCGGGTCACCGTCTCACCGACCAGGATCTCGAGGGGCCGCAGGAACATGGGGCCATCGACCGCCAGAGTGTGAAACTCCCCCCGCTCGCCACAAGGATCCACATCCGCAGGCAGTGCCGCCAGCAGCGCCTCATCAAAACCATGCCCCCCCAGACTGGCAGGCAACTTGCCCGGATCCAGCGTGCTGATATAGGCCCTGAGCCCGGCTGCCATCATCTCCCTTGCCAGCAGACGGGTATCGCTGCCCCAGAGCGGGAACAGCGCCGTGATACCCGAACTGGCCAGTTGTTGCTCACGATAGGCCCTGACGTCCTCCAAAAAGAGATCGCCAAACGCCATGTGGGTGATGCCCCGAGCCCGCACCCCGGCGACAAATTCCCCCATGATGCGGGCATACTCTTCGTTGCTGCACGGCCAGGGCAGCATGATCTCGGTGAGCGGCAGGCCGACGCACTGCGCCTGGCGCTGCAGCAATTCGCGCCGCACCCCATGCATGGCCACCCGTTCGAATGCCTGATTCAGGGTGCAGAACAGGCCCACCACCTCGAACTCGGGATCCTGACGCAGTCGATGCAGGGCCCAGGCGCTGTCCTTGCCACTGCTCCAGGAGAGCAGAACCTGCGTAGGGGACCTATCCATTTCGTTCATTCGCTTCTCTCTTCATGGGCAAGACGGGGTTGCAAGACTGTATTGCAAATTGTGCGATTTACACTTAGGGACACAAAAGCATACTCTCGAGGCTGAGCGTATCCCCGTGAGCGGGGAACAATAACTAAAAAAATGATGGGGAAACATAAGGATATGACAACAGCCACGCATGCGGATGGCCACACCCGCCCACTGAACCGACAGGATTACAAGACCCTGAGCCTGGCGGCGCTGGGCGGCGCCCTCGAATTCTACGACTTTATCATCTTCGTCTTCTTCGCCGTGGTGATAGGCGAGCTCTTCTTCCCACCCGATATCCCCGAGTGGCTGCGCCAGTTCCAGACCTTCGGCATCTTCGCCGCTGGCTACCTGGCCCGCCCTCTCGGCGGCATCATCATGGCGCACTTTGGCGATCTCATCGGCCGCAAACGCATGTTCACCCTGAGCATACTGCTGATGGCCTTGCCGACCCTGTTGATCGGCTTGCTGCCTACCTATGCCACCCTCGGCATTGCAGCCCCGCTGCTGTTGCTGCTGCTGCGGATCCTGCAAGGGGCCGCCATCGGCGGCGAAGTGCCGGGGGCCTGGGTCTTCGTGGCCGAGCACGTGCCCGCCCGCCGGGTTGGCCTCGCCTGTGGCACCCTCACCGCCGGCCTGACCGCGGGCATACTGCTCGGTTCTCTGGTGGCCACCGCCATCAACCGCGGTATGAGCCCGAGCGATGTCAGCGACTGGGGTTGGCGCCTGGCCTTCGTCCTTGGCGGTCTGTTCGGCATCGTCGCCATGTACCTGCGCCGCTGGCTGCACGAGACCCCGGTATTTGCCGAGATGCAGGCCAACAAGGCCCTGGCCGCCGAACTGCCGCTCAAGACGGTGCTGCGTGAGCACAAAGGCAGCGTGGTGATCTCCATGCTGCTGACCTGGCTGCTCTCCGCCGGCATAGTGGTAGTGATCCTGATGACCCCCTCCTATCTGCAGAAGCTGCATGGGGTCAGTCCGGCCGATGCGCTGTCAGCCAACTCCCTGGCCATCGTCGCCCTGACTCTGGGCTGCATCTGCTATGGCCGTCTCATCGACAGCCTGGGCAGCGGCCCCACCTTCATGCTGGGCTCCCTGCTGCTGGCGGTAGCCAGCTACAGCTTCTATCACGGTCTGCTGGGCGGGACTGAACAGCTGATCCCTCTCTACACCCTGGTCGGTTTCGCGGTCGGCATTGTCGGCGCTGTCCCCTATGTGATGGTGAATGCCTTCCCGGCCGTGGTGCGCTTCTCCGGGCTGTCGTTCTCCTACAACGTGGCCTACGCCATCTTCGGCGGCCTGACCCCCATGCTGGTCACCCTCTGGATGAAGAATGACGTGCTGGCTCCTTCCCACTATGTGGTGGCCCTGTCACTCCTGGGTTTCCTGCTCGGCCTCTTCCTCTGGCTACGAGATCGCAGCGCGCGTCAGAGTGCGCCCCAGGTCGCATAAAGCCTCCTAGAGAACGGCAGAAGCCCCGCCATGGCGGGGCTTCTTTATACTGTGTCCGTCGAGCGAAAGCGGCATAATATAAGCACTTCTGATGCCGGGGCAGGCCATTTCGTCCCGCGCCACCACCATCCTAACGAGGCTACTCATGTTTTTTCAGGTTGTACTGCTGACCCTGCTGGCCCTGTTGCCCATGGTAAACCCGCCGACCACGGCGACCCTGCTGCTGGGTCTGAGCAAGGGCATGTCCCGGGAGCATGTACGCCGCCAGATCAATCTCGCGGCCATCTATCTGTTTGCCACCCTCTGCGTCAGCTTCTTCATCGGCTCTTCCATCCTCGACTTGTTCGGTATCTCCATACCGGGACTGCGCCTGGCCGGCGGCCTCATCATTGGCTTCATCGGTTTTCGCATGCTGTTTCCGGCCCCGCCCCAGGCCGGTGAGACGGACACCAACCAGAGCATTGCCTTCGTGCCGCTTACCATGCCCAGCATGTGCGGCCCTGGCACCATGGCGCTGGTGATCAGTGGCGCCGCCCAGATTGCGGATCTCTCCACAGAGACTCCTCGCCTCCCCATCTACGGCGGGGTGGTGGTCGCCTTCGCCCTGATGAGTCTGTTCAGCTGGGCCGTGCTCAAGTTGGCGGATCCCGTCTGCAAGCTGCTGGGTGAGACAGGCATCGATGCCATGACCCGCATCATGGGCTTCTTGCTGGTCTGCATGGGGATGCAATTTTGCATCAACGGCATCAAGGAGGTCGCCCAGGATCCGGTATTCCACTCGGCCCCCTCCGCCCAGCAGGCTCCCGCCCCCTTGTCGGAGCGGCTACCCGCCAAACCATGATCGTCAGTGTTACCCAATGCAAAACCCCGGCCTGAGCCGGGGTTTTTTATGGTCATGAGCGCCAGCATCCTGGCTTACTGGGTACCGCCCACAGTGAGCTGATCCAGCTTGAGGGTCGGCTGACCGACCCCAACCGGCACACTCTGCCCCTCCTTGCCACAGACGCCAACCCCGCGATCCAGCGCGAGATCCCGGCCCACCATGGAGACCTGGCTCATGGCTTCCGGGCCATTGCCAATCAGGGTGGCCCCCTTGATGGGGGTGGTTATCCTGCCATCCTCGATGAGATAGGCCTCGGAGGCGGAGAAGACGAACTTGCCGGAGGTGATATCCACCTGGCCGCCGCCAAAGTTGGGGGCATAGATGCCCTTCTTGACCGAGGCGATGATCTCCGCCGGATCATACTGACCCGCCAGCATGTAGGTATTGGTCATGCGGGGCATCGGCAGGGCGGCATAGGATTCACGACGGCCATTGCCCGTCGGCGCGACCCCCATCAGGCGGGCATTCTGCTTGTCTTGCAGATAACCCTTGAGGATCCCGTTCTCGATCAGCATGTTGTAGCCGCCGGGAACCCCTTCATCATCGATGGTGACAGAGCCGCGACGCCCCTGCAGGGTGCCATCATCGACGATGGTGCAGTGTTTGGAGGCGACCTGCTCACCGATACGACCGGCGAAAGCGGAGGATCCCTTGCGGTTGAAGTCCCCTTCCAGGCCGTGGCCCACCGCCTCGTGCAGCAGCACACCGGGCCAACCGGAACCCAACACCACCGGCATGGTACCGGCCGGGGCATCGATGGCCTCCAGATTGACCAGCGCCTGGCGTACCGCTTCGCGCACGAAGCCGAAAGCCCGGCTCTCAAGGCCATCGAGTTCCAGGAACCAGTCATAACCAAAGCGGCCACCACCCCCGGCGCTGCCCCGTTCGCGGCGCTCGCCCCGTTCCGCCAGCACGGTTACCGAGAGGCGCACCAGAGGGCGAATGTCGGCGGCCAGGGTGCCATCGGTGGCCGCCACCAGGATCTCTTCATAGACCCCATTGATGGAGGCCATCACCTGCGTCACCGTCGGATCCAGACTGCGGGCAAACTTGTCCATCTGCTCGAGCAGGGCAATCTTCTGGTGCTTGTCCAGGGTCTGCAAAGGATCCAGGGCGGGATAGAGCAGGTTGGCCGAGGTTCGGGCCCAGGCCTTCACCTTGCCCTGACTGCCTGCGGCGGCGATGCCACGGGCGGCGGTCACGGATTGCTCCAAAGCGCGCAGACTCAGCTCATCGGAGTAGGCGAAGCCGGTCTTCTCTCCGCTGACGGCACGTACCCCGACCCCCTGGTCGATGTTGTAACTGCCGTCTTTGACGATGCCATCTTCCAGCATCCAGGACTCATGCCAGCTGCGCTGGAAATAGAGATCGCCAAATTCCACCTGGTGGCTCATCAGGCTGCCGAGCAGCTGTTGCAAGCGGCCTTCATCCAGCCCATTGGGCGCCAGCAGGGAGGCACTCACCTGATTCAATAGACTCAATCTTTCTCTCCACTCTCGATGCGAGACGTCGTAACGGTGAATTCATCCGGTGTGGCCCGGTGACAAGTTCGTATTCGTAGGGTGCAATGAACAAAGTGAACTGCATCGCCAACCCAAACATAGACACAGGTGCAATGCGCTTCGCTTGTTGCACCCTACGTCAATCAAGCAACCGGGCGTGGTGCACTATCGGCAAACGACTGCGTTTTAGTTCTTCACCTCTTCACCACACCATCAGAGCAAGCGGGCGTGTTGCAGCACGGGCATGGTGCGTTTCAATTCGTCGACAAGCCCGGGATCCATCTTCACCAGCACTGTGGCGGGGCCCGCATCCTGGCAGGCCAACACCCGCCCCCAGGGATCGATGATCATGCTATGGCCCCAGGTCTGGCGGCCCGTCTCGTGGCTGCCGCCCTGATTGGCCGCCACCACATAACACTGGTTCTCGATGGCGCGGGCCCGCAGCAGCGGCTCCCAGTGCGCCTCGCCGGTCACGGCGGTAAAGGCGGCAGGCACCAGCAACACCCGGGCCCCCTGGGCGCTCAGCCGACGATAGAGCTCGGGAAAGCGCAGATCATAACAGATAGAGAGGCCGAGGGGGCCAAAGGGCGAGTCAGTCAGGCTGACCTCCTGACCCGGGCTGAAGGTCTCGGACTCCCGGTAGCGGCCATGGTTGTCCGCCACATCCACATCGAACAGATGGATCTTGTGATAGTGACCTCGGCGGGCCCCCGCCGGATCGAACACCAGGGAGCTGGTGTGGATATGGCTCGAGCCCGGGATCCGGGTCGGCATGGCGCCAGCCACCAGCCAGATGCCATGCTCCTGAGCCCAGCGGGCCAACTGGGACTGAATGGGCCCCTCGCCAAGGCATTCTGCCCCATCGAGATAACCCTGCCGCTCGCCAAACAGGGCGAAGTTCTCCGGCAGCAGCACCAGCAAGGGGCGCGCCGGGGGGAGATCGGCCAGCAAGCTGGCAATCTGCGCCCTGTTATCGGCCCAGTGTCGTCCCGAGATCAACTGCATTGCGCATAGCCACATGACTCACTCCTTGTTCATCATCCGGATGGGGTCTCAACGCTGGGACGGGCCATCATGCTTGGGGTTGAGCAGGAAGGGGCTCACCTCGTTGGGGGGCAGGGTTGGCGCTACCTGCTCCACCGCCTGCTTCTGATCCTGATTGAGCTTGATCATGGCCCTGTCCCGTCCCGCCTCGATAAGCCTGGGATCGTCGATGGGCCCTGAGACCCGAAAATCGATGCGGGTGATGACGTCCACCACGGGCTCGAGCAGCTTGGAGAGCGCCAACACGTAGAGCCCTGTGATGGGGGTCAACGAGAAGGCCGCCACCACCGGCAGGGTGCCCCCCAGGTTGGGGGAAAAACTCAGCTCATAATCGATGTGCCAACGGACCAGATCCAGCACCCCTTCGCCTCTGAGATTACCCGCGGCGCCCTTCATGTAGAAGTCATTGTTGTGCACTATGCCCTTGTCGATCTTGGCGGTGGCGGACATGGACTCAAAATAGAAGCCCTTGTCGAACACGTCGCGAAAATCGAGGCGCAGCTTGCGCAGGATCGAATCCAGACTGAGCAGAGAGAGCAGCCGGGCGCCCTTGTCGTTCACCTCACGCAGGGTGCCGCCTTCCAGCTGGTACTCGGCCGTGCCGTTCAGGCTTGCCAGGTTGAGTCGATAAGGGACATCCTGCCAGCTGAGGCTCGCCTTGGCCTTGGCGGGCGCATCGCCGATGGGGGAGGTGTAACCGAGCCGCTTGAGCAGCAGCTCGCTGTTTTTGCTGTTGATGTCCAGCCGGGCCTGGGTCTGCATGCCGCTGGCACTCACTATCCAGTCGGCACTGCCGCTGAGCTGGCTGTTCGCCAGTCGCATGTCGAGCCCCTTGAGGCTTACCTTGCCGGGGGCTGGCACCAGCTCTCCCTTGACCGCTCCCAGGGGCAAGCTGCCAAAACGGCAATCCAGGCAGCTGAACCTGAGCCAGGGCATGGCGTCCATGATGGCCCTGTCTTGACTGGCATCGGCACCGGGTCGCAAGTCCTGGCTATTGCCGGACCAGTGAATGCGGGCAAACTGGGCATCGACCGGCTGACTGTCCGCCAGGGGGAGTCGCACTACCCCCATCACATCGGGGCTGTCGATCATCACCTCGGTCGCCCCGGCGACGGGCCCGACCGTGAAGTGCACGGCCTTGAGCAGGGCACTGCCCAGACTCGCCTGTGCCAGCTGGCCATCCACCCACCAATCTGACGGCAAGAAGGCTGGCCCCACCAGGGCCGGGCCCTGGTCTCCGTGCTCCGGTAACCAGCGATTGAGCTTGGCAAGCCAGCCTGCCACATCGGCATTGGGCTGGTTGATGGCGATCAGCATGGGCTTGTCGCGCAGCGCCCTGCCACCGGCGCCGCCCACGTCCAGCCGCAAGCGGCTCAGATAGGGGCTGGCTTCGCCATAGACCAGGCTACTTTGCAGCGCGACATCTGTGCCCAGGGCGCCATGGATTTCGGCCACCCCGCTCTGCCCTCGTACCGTGACGTTAAGGGGTTGGCGCGCCCCAGCCGCCTTGTTGAGGGGGGCAGGCAACTCCAGGGCCATGCCCTGCAGATCCGAATCGAGTCCGAGCTGGAAGTTAAAGGGTTTACCCCCTGGCAGGTTCAGCGCCAGCTTGCCGCGCCAGTTGCTGCGTCCTCGCAAGATGGCCAGGTCGCCTATCTGCTTTGGCTGGCGGGCGCTGTCCCAATTCCCTTTGAAATCAAGGTCAACCTTATAGACCCCAGGCTGCTGCCTGCCGTGATAATCCAGAGTCAGGGGCTGGTCCCAGAGTCTGGCCTTGAGCCCCTTGAAGCGGGTCTGGGCATTGTCATACTCGAGGCGGCCCTGCACCTGCTCCAGAGGCAAGTTCAGGGAGGCGACCCGCACCTTGTTGCCATCGAAATCTGCGTGGCCCTCGGCCTTGACCTCCCCCTTGCCATCCAGGGGAATGTCGAGCTTGACCGTCCCCTTGAGCGGGCCGCGCACCTCCAGCTCGCCCAGGGCCTGACCGACCGAGTCCTTCAGGGGCGAGGCTTGCAGGTAGTCGCTGATGGCCTTGCCTTCCCCCGCCACCTTGGCGTCTATGTAGAGATGGGCACCGGGGTAGAGATCCGGGATCCAGGCATGGACATCGTCCGATCCCGCCTTGCCGAGCCGGGTAGCGTGGCTGCGCATATCCAGGCTGGCATTCTGGAACAGCAAGTCTATCTGCAAGTCGGTGAGAGGCTGCCAGCCGGGATCGAACTGGAAGCGCGCCCTCTCGAGGGGCACGGCCGCCTGGAAGATGCCCTCTCCCTTGGCATAAGGGAAGTCCTTGAACTCGCCGTACCAGAGCAGGTCGGCCCCCTTGGCCTGACCGCCCTGAATGGCAGCGCTCAGGTAATCGACCAGGCTCTTGCCCATCACGGCGAGGGGGAAGTAGCCATCGGCGTGGGCCGCATTCTTGACGTCAACATGGCCGGTCAGGGCCAAGAAGGGGTGTTCGAACAAATCGAGTCGAAAACGGCTGCTCAGGCTCAAGTCAGGGTTATCGAGGAGAATATCCTGACCGTAGAGCACCCAACCCTCCGGATCGCGCCACCAGTCGAGGCGGGCCGAGAAATCATCGATTGGGATGACGCGCTTGAAGTGACGGGCCGGGTCCAGCTTGTCCTTGCTCATCCGCAGTCGGGCGCTGCCGCCGGTCGGAGTGAGCCAGAACTCGCCGTTCAGATCCTGCACGCCGGGCACATCCCGCCACGCCTTGAGTTTGAGGTGAGCGAGATCCCCCCGCAGCGAGAGTCCCTGCCAATCTCCGGCGGCCTGCAAAAACAGCTCCTTGATCTCCCCCTCGGGCTGGGTCTGCTTGAGGGTCTCGGTCAACGCGGGGTAGAGGCCAGAGACCAGCTGGCTCAGGCTGGCCGCCTGCTTGAGATCCACGGCGGGCACATAACCCTGGATCCGGTCGCCGATGCGCTCGAGTTGCAACCTGCTGCGCAGCCAGGGTTTGCCGTCGAGCTTGAAGGTCATTTCGTGGCTGGCCAGTTGCCAGTCATCCCCGTCCCGACGCAGCTGCACTTTACCGCCCTGCAGACCCAGATGGTGCGTCTCGCCCTGTTTGGGATCTTTCCAGATGAGGTAGTTGTTACCAAACGCGAGCAGGGAGTCGCCAATCTGGCCACCGGCGAAGCGGCTCCAGAGCTGGAAGTCGAGCTGGCCGTCAACCTTGGGTTCACCGGTATGGATGCGGGCCAGCAGCGGGCCCAGATCGAGCTGCTTGGCGCCAAGGTAGAGCTGCCCCTCCAGCCTGTCGAAGCTGCGTGCCGGGTTGGTGACATCCAGGATCAGATCCAGGGTGCTATCCCCCACCCCGTTGACCAGATACGCCTTGCCCACCCCCTGGTGGCGCTTGCCGCTGTTGCGCCAGCGCAAGTTGGCCACATCCAGCGCCCGCACCGCGCCCAGGGCAGTGGTGATGCTGACGCGGGTGTTGTGCACATCGAAGGTGTCGAGCTGGGTCAGCAAGAAACGCAGCAGGGCCCGCTGCTGGTCATGGGGCTTCTCTTTCTGCTCCACGGCGGGCTGGCTCAGATCAAGGTGGATATCGCCATCGCTCAGTTGCAACTCGCCAAACACGGGCCTCAGCCGCTGCAGAGATTGCCAGAAATCGAGGTGAGCCCAGACTTTGCCGAGGCGAATGGCAAAACGCCCCGAATCCGGGGCTATGGTGAAGTTGGTCAGGGCCAAGGCGGGGCCGCTCTGGGTCCAGTCCAGGCCGACGGCGTCGACGCTGGCCTCCAGCTGGCTGCCCGCGAGCAGATGATCGAGCAGGGCCTGGCGATGCTGGTTGATCAAGGGGCCGCCAAGGCGCACCAGGCTGACCAGCAGCGCCAGCAGCACGAAGCAGACTCCGAGGGCCAGCCAGCCCCGACTCAACCAGCGGTGGATCACTACATCATCACCACATCAAACTGTTCCTGACCACAGAGCGGCTCGCTGATGAGTCGCACCTGCTTGCCGATGAACACCTCCAGCTCGGCCAGGCTGTGGGACTCCTCCCCGCGCAGATAGTCCGCCACGGCAGGGGCCGAATAGACGGTGAACTGATCCGCATCGTAGGCACGGTTGACGCGGATGATCTCCCGCAGGATCTCGAAGCAGACCGACTCCACCGTCTTGACCCGGCCGCGCCCCTTGCACTCGGGGCACTCGGAGCAGAGCACATGCTCCAGGCTCTCCCGGGTGCGCTTGCGGGTCATCTCCACCAGGCCGAGCTGGGAGAAGCCGTTGACGTTGGTCTTGGCCCTGTCTTTGGCCAGGGCCAGCTCCAGGCTGTGCAGCACCCGGCGCCTGTGATCCTCGGACTGCATGTCGATGAAGTCGATGATGATGATGCCGCCCAGGTTGCGCAGCCGCAGATGACGGGCGATGGCGGCGGTGGCCTCGACGTTGGTGTTGAAGATGGTCTCTTCCAGATTGCGGTGGCCGACGAAGGCGCCGGTGTTGATGTCCACCGTGGTCATGGCTTCGGTCTGGTCGATGATGAGGTAGCCGCCGGATTTCAGCTCCACCTTGCGCTCCAGGGCGCGCTGGATCTCGTTCTCCACGTCATAGAGATCGAAGATGGGCGACTCCCCCGCATAGGACTCCAGCTTGCTGGCAAGCTCGGGCACATACTCCTCGGTGAAGCGTTTGAGCGCCTCGAAGCTCTGCCTGGAATCGACCCGGATCTTGTCGAGCTCGGCACCGACGAAGTCACGCACCACCCGAAAGGCGAGGCTGGGATCTTCATAGAGGATCTTGCAGGGGGGGTACTTGTGTTTGCGCTCCAGGATCTTGCGCCACAGCCGTTTCAGGAAGGCGGCATCCTGCTCGAGTTCCTGCTCCCCCACCCCTTCGGCGGCGGTGCGGATGATGTAGCCGCCCAGATCGTCCACATAGCCGGCCACGGTGCGCTTGAGGCGCTCACGTTCGGCCTCGGATTCGATCCGCTGGGAGACACCGACGTGGGCGCTGCCCGGCATAAATACCAGATAACGGGACGGCAGGGTGATGTCGGTGGTGAGACGGGCGCCCTTGGTGCCCAGGGGATCTTTGACCACCTGCACCATGATGTCCTGCCCCTGACGGACCAGCTCGGCGATGTTGCCCGCCTGGAACTGCTCCTTCTCCTTGACCGCCACGCACTCGGTGTGGGGCACTATGTCGGAGGCGTGCAGGAAGGCGGCCTTGTCCATGCCGATGTCGACGAAGGCCGCCTGCATGCCAGGCAGCACCCGGCTGATCTTGCCCTTGTAGATGTTGCCCACTATGCCACGCTTGGCCTGGCGCTCTACGTGCACTTCTTGCAGCAGGCCATTCTCGACCAAGGCGACCCGGGTCTCTGAGGGAGTGACGTTTACCAGCAGTTCTACCGACATAAGTTACCTTGTCTGTTCTAGTTTTGAATTCTGGGCAGCCCATCAGGAACAGGGGCGGAGGTAACAGGGTAAACGCGGAGAGAGACTCAGCCCGCCTGTTCCAGATGTGCCTTGATCAACAGATCCGTCTCCAGCAAGGGCAGGCCGACCACGGCGCTGTAACTGCCCTCGATGCGGCTGACAAACTTGCCAGCTATCCCTTGGATACCATAAGCCCCGGCCTTGTCACAGGGCTCACCGGTGCGCCAATAGGCCTCAATCTCGCTCTCATCCAGCTTGCGAAAGGCCACATTGGTGGTCACCAGTCGCACGTCACAACGCTCTTTCGTCGCCAGGGCCACCGCCGTCATCACCTGATGCACCCGACCGGAGAGTGCTTCCAGCATGTCTTTGGCATCGAGCAGGTCGGAGGGCTTCTCCAGCACCCGATCCCCCAGCACCACTATGGTGTCGGCACCCAGCACCGGCAATGCGGTCGGGGCCGCTGCCACACCGGCCATCGCCTTGTCACGGGCGAGGCGGCAGACGTAATCCTGGGGCTTCTCACCCTCGAGACGCTGTTCCGGCACATCCAGCCTGAGTACCTCAAAGCGGTAAGCGAGTTGGGTCAGCAGTTCCCTGCGACGGGGAGAGCCAGAGGCGAGATAGAGTTGCAGTTCGTTATGTTTGCTCATAATCACTTGATATTAAAGCGGCGGCGCACTTTGCGCAGCACCAGAAACACCCAAGGCCATATTAACATCGTGGAGAGGGTGGACCAGAAATAGGCCAGATTGAGGCTGGCACGACCAAACAGATGCTCGGACCAGAAGATGGCGACCTTACCCACCAGGGAGAGCAGACCTATGATGAGGGCTTGCTGCCAGAGGGAGAAGTTGCGGATCTTCTGGAACTGGAAGGCAGCCAGATAGGTGGTGATGGCCATGGCCATGGCCCGCACACCCAGGGTGCTGCCCAGCAGCACATCCAGCAGCAGACCGGCCACCCAGGCGGTGCCGACATTGGCCCTGTGGGGCAAGGCCAGCGCCCAGTAAATGAGTACCATGGCGAGCCAGTCCGGCCGGAAAGGCTCGAACTGAAAAGGGAGCGGCATGATGGAGAGGCTCAGGGCCAACATGACCGAGACCCAGATCCAGAGTCGCCCGCTAGCGGGTTCCAGCATCAGCGGGTCGCCCCCGCGGCCGAGGTCGCGGGCGCAGCGGCCTCTTCGTCGTGGACTTCGGGCTTCTTGTCAGTCCAGAGCAGCAAGAGGTAACGCAATCTGTCCAGCGCCACCAGCGGCTTGGCCTCTATCTGGGCGAAGGGCTTGCCCTCCACATAGTCGGAGCGGGTCACGGTCGCCACCGGATAACCTTCCGGGAAGCGGCCACCCAGACCCGAGGTGACCAGCAGATCACCAACCTGGACGTCGGTATTGCGCGGCAGGTTGCGCAGCTCCAGCTTGTCCAGCTCGCCGCTGCCGGAGGCGATGGCGCGCAGATCATTGCGCAGCACCCGTACCGGAATGCCGTGGCTGGTATCGGTGATGAGCAGCACCCGACTGGTGGTCGAGCCCACGTGCAGCACCTGACCGATCACCCCCTGATCGTTGATCACCGGCTGGCCGTTATAGACGCCATCCAGTGCCCCCTTGTTGATCAGCACCTGATGGCTGAAGGGGTCGGAATCCACCGACAGCAGCTCGGCCACCATCTTGCGGGACTCGTTATGCACGGGAGAGCCAAGCAATTCCCGCAGCCGCTGATTCTCATGCTCCAGATGATCCAGCTTGAGCAGACGGGAACGCAGAGTGAACAACTGCTGTTCTTGCTGCTTGGTCTGTTCGATGAGACTGGATCGGGTCTGCACCTGGGTCGACATGGTGTCGAGCAGGGAGCTGGGGGCATTGGCGATATATTGCAGCGGGCTGACCAGGGAGCTCAGATAGACGCGGACGTGCGTGAACACACCGAAGCGGGAATCCGCAACGATGGCAGCAACCGAGATGATGACGGCGAGAAACAACCGTAACTGAAGCGAAGGGCCTCTACCAAAAATGGGTTTCATGTGTCGTCAAAAAAGAGCCGGCGCTCGGCCGGCTTTGGGTCTTATTCGTAGTGGAACAGGTCGCCACCGTGCATGTCGATCAGCTCCAGCGCCTTGCCGCCGCCACGGGCGACACAGGTGAGGGGATCTTCAGCCACGACGACCGGAATGCCAGTCTCTTCCATCAGCAGACGGTCGATGTCCTTGAGCAGCGCGCCACCACCGGTCAGCACCATGCCGCGCTCGGAGATGTCGGACGCCAGTTCCGGCGGGGACTGCTCCAGGGCCACCATGACCGCGGAGACGATACCGGACAGCGGCTCTTGCAGCGCTTCCAGGATCTCGTTGGAGTTCAGGGTGAAGCTGCGCGGTACCCCTTCAGCCAGGTTACGACCGCGGACTTCGATCTCGCGCACCTCTTCGCCCGGGTAGGCGGAGCCTATCTCGTGCTTGATGCGCTCGGCGGTGGCTTCACCGATCAGGCTGCCATAGTTGCGGCGCACGTAGCTGATGATGGCTTCGTCAAACTTGTCACCACCGATCCGCACGGACTGGGAGTAAACCACGCCATTCAGAGAGATGATGGCCACTTCAGTGGTACCACCACCGATATCGACCACCATGGAGCCGGTCGCTTCGGAGACCGGCAAGCCGGCACCGATGGCGGCAGCCATGGGTTCATCGATCAGGTAAACCTCACGGGCGCCGGCGCCCAGTGCGGATTCCTTGATGGCGCGACGCTCTACCTGAGTGGAGCCGCAGGGTACGCACACCAGCACACGGGGGCTGGGGCGGAAATAGTTGTTGTCATGCACTTGTTTGATGAAGTGCTGCAACATCTTCTCGGTCACGTAGAAGTCGGCGATGACGCCGTCTTTCATCGGACGGATGGCGGAGATGTTGCCTGGGGTACGGCCCAGCATCTGCTTGGCGGCATGACCGACGGCAGCGACCGATTTGGCGTTCCCGCGCTCTTGGCGAATGGCGACAACTGAGGGTTCGTTAAGGACGATCCCTTGATCTTTTACGTAGATCAGGGTGTTGGCAGTTCCCAAGTCGATCGACAGATCGTTGGAAAAGACGCCTCTGAGCTTTTTGAACATGGCTACGGGAAATCCTAAGAATTTGGAGGTGCGGAAAACCGGCTAACTTTACCAATGCCCACCCCAATCGGCAAGCGCTCAAACTGTCACCAATCAATCAAGCGCGACAAAAATGCGAGTCATCACTCACTGGCCCAAGCCGACAAACACTAAGAAACAAGGAGATAAGCCGCGCACTCATGCCAAACAGCCCTGATCCTCGCCCGCATATCCATTTCAGGGCATCACTTCCCGGCGATAAATAATTCTGTCATTACCGCGACCAATCCCGAAAATCGCCATGCCATCCAGACTATCAGGGTCGGAAAGCCAGAGCGGCCGCCGTCCTGGCTGCAGTTCTGACTCGGGCTGCTGGCTCAGATCGATACGGAAAGGAATGCGCACCGCTCTCTCCGGGGCGGCAAACTGGAAACCTATCTCACCCTCGTGGGCCATCGCCGTCATGGCTCCCGGCGCCGTTTCGCCCAGTCCGAGCCGGATCTTGACGTTGGACCCCAGGTCAAGATCCCCGCTCCCTGCATCGAAGTGCTGACTGCTATCGGTAAACACGACCCCTTCATCCAGCAGAGAGAGCCGAGTGCATTGGTCAGCCCACTGCCTGTGCCAGCTGCCCGCTTCATGATATTGCAGCTCCAGCGGCACCGTCAGCGGCGCCGAAGCGACCCCCTGCACCGTACCGGCCTGTATCCGGCCGAAATAGGCCTCCATGGGCCGGTTATCTATCAGCCGGGCATTGCAGCCCGACCCGCTGCAGGGCCCCACCTGCTGGGCATTGAAATCCGGGGCGGCGATCAGGGTCCTTTCGCCATCGCCGTCCTGCATATAGAGACCAAACAGCAGCGCGCGATAGGGGCCATCGGGCTGGGTATCGGACAGCCTCACAAACTCGGTCGGCCCGATGAAGTCGGCCTTCCCCGCCTCCCAGGGCAGATCCCCCAGGCTACGTAGCCGGGCAGAGAGCGAGACCCCATCGCTGTTGTTGGCCGTGGTCAGATAGGCATTCCCCTTGGCGAAGTCCCCCCAATAGTTTTGGGTTGTCTCGCCAAACTGATTGCGGGCCTGAATGTGCAACTCGGTATTGAAGGGTTGCCCCATATAGGAGAAATCACCGCAGGCAGGCAGGATGTCGCCGCTGACCAGATTGAAATCCACCGGAATAAAGCGCCCCACCGGCACGCTGCTGGCGGGGGGTATGGTGTAGTTGAAATAACCTGCTGCCGGTGGCGTCGCCGTCATCCGGAACACCCCGACCTCGCTGACCGATTGACTGATGACGTTGAGGTTATTGCTGCCCTTCACATTGGAATGGTCATAGCGGGGCGTACCTATCGCCGCCTCCACCCCGGGTTTGGGGGCCACCAACGTGCTGCCGAGGGCAATATTGGCCAGCACGAAGTTGGGGGTCGCCAGATTGCCACTGCAAAAGTCGGTGTCATTGTCGGCCTGCCAGGCCACCCCTTTGATATCCAGCTGGAATGCCTCGCCGGTCTTCTTGAACACCGGGCAACTGGCATTCCCTGCCTCGCAGATCCCCTGGGCAGGGGTGATGCAGAGCCCCACCGGACGACTGACGAACAGATCCGAGCCCGTCATCACCAGCCCCGCCGTATCGCCGCTGCCATCGTGGCGGGCGTTGAGCCGCATCTGACCCGCATCCGGGTAATTCACGGTAAGAGTTGTCTCACCCTTGCCATCGAATCTCAGATTGCTGACGGTGGCCGCCCCTTGCGAGGTGGCGATGGCCGTACCGTTCACGGTCACCTTGCTGCCGAAGGTGTTGCTCGCCGGGCTGATATAGTCGCTCCAGAAGCGGACCGGCTTGCTCACATTGGCAAAACCGGGAACGCACTGCTTGGTAACATCGTCTTTCTTGACTGCGCTGATCACCACATCCTGTGGCTTGTTGGCATCGGTATCCAGCACATTGAACACAAAGCCGCTGTCGGCAAAGCTCAAGGTGCAAGCGGCGGTACTGAGCGCCCCGCCCCCCGCCCGGCACAGGGTCGGGTGCTGGAATGCTGGCGTCGAGCTGGCCACGCCCATGGTCACCGTGCCCGCCGTGTTGTTGTGCAGCCGTGCCGTGGTCGAGCCCCCGCTGAAGGTCAGCTGATTGCCCCCCACCCAGCCATTGCTGGCGGTATCGGGGGTGAGGCTAAGGGCTGCGCTGACCTGCCCGGTGACGAGCAGGGAACAGCTCGCATCGGCACAGGCCTTGATGACCACCGTCTCGGGGTTGCAGGTCAGAGCATTGCCGCTGTGGTCAAATTCGAAGTGATCGATCAGGGCATTGACCGGCGGTGACAGCTTGTCGTTGATCGCCGTGGAGCCTGTCATGAACAGGGAACGGCTGGTTGTTCTGCCGTTGATGACGCTGGAGCCATTCATGCTCAGAGACTTATCCGAATACACCAGGCCATTGATAAGACTATTCCCATTCAAATTGATATCGGCATAGCCAAACAGCAGCACGGACCCCAGGTTGTCCGGATTGAGGCGTCCATCGTTCAACGCGGCTTGCTCATTTACAAAAATACGCACGGCGCCCTGTGTTTCAATCACCCCTCCCTGGTTGATAGTCAAGCTGCCAATCCAGTAATCCCCGGCAGGCAGAATGACCTTGGCACCTCCTCCTATGGCGAGGCTCTTGAGCCGATACTCCTGGCGAGCACTGGAGAAGGTCAGGGTGCAGGCACTGTAGAGACTGATCTCACCGAACTGATATTGGCTGGTACTGCCCATGGTCAACTGTTGCCCCGCGTTACAGTACCCCACGCTACCATCGCCGCCGGAACTGCTCAGGAAGCTGTTACCACCCGACGTAGACACCCCTCGGATGGAACGGTCGCTGATGGAGCAGAGCCGGCGAGAACCATTGGCGTTGTCACAACCATCCGACGGCATGCCGGAACCCTGGTTCGAGTCGCAGAAATTCAATGCAGCACCTGCAGTGCCCGTGATTTTCGCCTGGTTGTTCTGGGTCAACTTGGCGGCATCCTGGCCAGTACAGACCGCGTTGTTATTACCGCGATGGCCCTGAACCACAGCCGGGAAATAGGTGTCAGTGTCGAAGGTTCCAAACCCATAAACCATGCCAGACAGCATTGTTAAGACCAGCCACCAGAGTCTCACGGCATCACTCCATCAAAGGCTTGCGCCACCAGGGTGCGGCTGACGGCAAAATCCGGATTGGGACTGTTCACATCGCTATGGCCGCAGGCGCCCGTGCTCTGGAAGCTGTAGCCGGTCTGGGTGCCCCCTGCCGCACTGACCACCACCGGCTTGCAGGTCAGTACCACGTTGCAATCCACCAGCCCCGGGATTGCAAAGGGGATAGCTGTCAGGGCGGCGCACTGTTGCGCGTCCCAGTGATCATTGGGGTAGAGGCGGTAGAGGCCTATCTCCAGGCCGCTCTGAGCTGCCATCAAGGCCCTGACACTGCGCACCTCAAGGGTGTTTTTCTCGCTGCTGTCGAGCAAGAAACGGCCCATGGCCGCGGCAAGCAGCCCCATGATGACGATGACAAACAGGGCTATCATGATGGCGCTGCCGCGCTGGGCCGCCATGGCAAGGGGCGGCGGCTTAGGGAACATTGAGCAGCTCCAGCTTGTGGTTGAAGATGACCTGCTCGCCGCTGCGCTCGAACCCCAGTCGCAGCCCCACCTCGCTCTGATTGAAGGCGGCGGGCTCCCGATAGAAGTAATAGGCCGCCGGGCGGATATGCTCGGCCATCAGGGCGGGAGTGTTCGTGCTGATATGGGTGCCTATCGCGCCGCTGGCCCGGGTCAGGGTGGTGCCTGCCACGCAGTAGCGCACCTGTTGCCTGGCAAAATAGATGCGCTTGCCCGGGGAGTCCTTGGCAAAGCCATCATCGACGGTCAACGACAGGGCCCCCGAGACGGATGTTCCCACCGAGGTCACGCTGGCGACACAATTGCCATGGAGACAGCCCTCGTCCAGCTGTTTAGCACTGGCCAAGGGATAAACGATAGCCTTGTCCCCCACCACAGGCAGCAGGGTCGGTGTCACTATGCTCACCCCGCCACTCCCGCTGAGACTCAGATAACGGCTGGCGGTGGCAATGGGCCAGAAACTCAGGCAAGTACCCTGTTCCATCAGGGCCTCAGCTTCATCTTCCACCCGCACCGAACCTGGCACCGCATCGCGCACTTCGCGATTGAGCCGCTCCAGGGCGAAGCGGGCATCGCTCATCAGCTGCTCACGGCGGCTGGCGTCCCCATAGATCTCGGTGCCTATGCCAATAAACTGGCTGGAGAAGGTCGCCATGATGCCGAGCAGCAATATCACCATCACCAGCTCGACCAGGGTGAAGCCCCGTCCCAGCCCAGGCTGGGCGCAGGTTCGATTAGCGAAGCCTAATCGGACGCGGTCACGGGTTGTGGTAACAGATGCGTCATCGGACGCGGCATAACGGGCATGCGACCTGTCCATCAGTAATTACTCCGGTAGAGCGCAAACTCGACTTCGCTGCTGTCCGGCAGCCGCACCGTCAACTCGATGCGCTTGCCGATGGACGCGGCGCCCTTGCCTGCACTGGCAAGCAGGTCATCCGCCGTGACCCGGATCCTCAGTTGATAGTTGCGATACTCCTCATCGCTGATACCGGCAGCCTGCTGGGTAAACAGGTTAGCGGCCACCCACTGACCCGCCGTATCGAAGTCATCCACATCGTTGAAGGTATAAGGGGCGCTCTCCCCCGCATCCTTGCCATAGCTGGCAGCTGGGGTGCAGGCGGCATAGGGCACGGGCGGGGTACCGACCGTCTCGCCGCAGCGGAAACGGCCGCCGTTATGATCAGAATGCTCATCGAAGGATTTTTGCAGCACCTCATTCAAGACCCGCTGGGCCAGCTGGGCGGCACGCACCTGCTGCACCGGGTCGACGGCTTGGGGTGCCTGATTGACCAGCAAGCCCAGAATGCCGGTCAACGCGACAGAGAGCAGCACTATGCCGACGACCAGCTCTATCAGGGTAAAACCACGGGAAGGGTTAAGGGAGGGCATGAATATAACCCTCGGCCTCGATGCGCAGCCGGACAGACTCCCTGCCCTCAGCCACCATCAGATCGCAACCGGCACTGCAGGCTCCCAGGGGGCGGCCACTGCGTTTATCGAAACTGAGTGATGTCTGGGGGGAGAGGACAATAGTGCCAGAAGCCTGCACCGGGCGGCCCCGAGTCAGTTCGTTCGCACTCCAGTCGGCGATGGGGTGGGCACTGCAGGTGCCCGCCTGGGTGAGATGAGCGAAGCGGTTTGCCTCCAGCACCAGCTGGCTGCAACGCTCCTCACCTTCGTTCATGTTCAGGGTCTGTACCAGCCGCAGCCGGGTGACCAGTTCGTCGCGCAGGGTATGGATTTCAAAGCCGCCTTTGCCCAGCCATTTAGGCATGGCAAAGGCGGCCAGAATCCCGAGTAGCAGGATCACGATGACCAATTCAATCAGGGTAAAGCCTCTAGTCGAAGCCATTGTCACTCTCGCTTGGGTCATCGAAGAAAAGCGGGGCATTGGGCCCCGCTTTATTGTCAGTCGACTTAGTTACAAGTCGCACCACTCAGCGAGACCGAGAACGTAGCACCGGCCACAGAGGGAGCCTGGTAAATAACTGCACAACTGTTGGCCTGATCTGTGGTGAATACACCATCATCATTTTTCTGCGACCAACCGCCATCGATGGTAACTGCTTCACCAATACCGGCCTTATCCGCAGTCGGATAGCCAAATGTAGTGGTGACCGTGCTGGTACCAGCTGAGACAGAAGAGTCGGGAGCTTTTTCAGTACCATCCAAAGCTGAACGGCTATAAACCAGTTGAGCGCCACTTTGCAGTGCTGCAGCAACCCCTTGGGCGGCAGCTTTATTTGCATCATCCTGCAAATTCAGAAACTTGGGTGCGGCGGTGACCGCCAGAATGCCCAGGATGATGATCACGATCACCAGTTCTATCAGGGTAAAGCCTGCTTGCTTTTTCATCTCTTGTCCTCTGTCGATAATGAAATCAGTTGATATTGGTGGTTACCTGGCCGGAGGCCGGTCGGTAACTGAAACTCATGAACGCCTCAGTGCTCCCTTGCGGGTCCTGATACTGCCCATCACTACCCTTACTCAGACTATTGACCAGGTAGTAGCGACAGACGGAGTCGAGGCCATTACTGGATACGGTGGCATAGTATTTCAGGTCATTACCACTACTGCGCACCTCGGAGAAGCTGGCAGTAGCCTTGGGGGGATTTTGCAGTAATCCATCCCAAATTCGCAGACAGCGCTGGGCTGTCAAGTTGGCCGGATCGATGTCAGTCGCCCCGCCCGCCGTATCCATGGGATAGCCGGGAGAGAGCTCACCATTGTCGATCTGGCTGTCGGTGGGGGTGGTCAGATAGAAGCGGGTGCCATCATAGAGCACGGTATTTTGTGCATCCTGCTTGGCCCGTCCTTCGGCCTCCCACTGGGCCCGCACCAGGGAGACGGCGGTAGCATAGCCACCCGAAACCCCTTCCACGCTCGCCTTCTTCGCCTCGTCGGTCACATCGAGAAAACGCGGCAAGGCGGTGGCCGCCAGTATTCCCAGGATAACGATGACGATCACCAGCTCGATCAGCGAGAAACCCGCAGCCCCGCGGGGCAGGCTCCTGCCTGTTGTGAACTCTCTGCGCTTGCTATATGCCATGGATCCTCCATCGGACGCGGTATTATTTCATGTAGATATAAAAAAATCATGGGAACGAGGTGAATAATTAGCCTCGCTCAGTCCCATCCTGCGGCATCCGCCAAGGCAGCACGCGGCCATCGGCGAAGCGATAGTGCAGCCAGTGCGACTCGATGCCCATGAGACAGCCCCCCGTCATCCCCCGAAATTGCAGGGGCAGATTGCCCGGCTGCAACGACCCCATGGCGCCTTGCCACAGTTGTTGGCAATCGGCGGAAGGGCTCATCAATGGCGCCATTCCCAGCGGCCAGCCGCGCTCATCGAACTGCCAGACCTGCCCCTCGGCGTGAAGCCGTGCAGGCCTGCGCTCATCGAGCCAGCGACCATGAAGGCGCTGCACCCGCTCGGCAAACTGCTCTCCCAGCAGGGTCAGACTGGTCGCCAGCGCCTGTTCGCGATGGCGTTGATAACCACCGACCAGGGTGGCGATGATCACCAGCAGCACCAGGATGGCGGCCACCAATCGGTAGCCCGCCAGCCAGCGGGCATCTTGTTCACCCTGGCGGCTCATGACCTGCTCCAACGGCTACTCATCAACCCCTGCCACCTGGCTGCGATCACCATCCCCCCTGACCGCGCTCATCATGTCCCACCATCTGATGAGGTGAAGATACCCAAATCATCCCCCACCCCTGACCGCGTTCATCATGTCCCACCATCGGATGAGGTGAAGATACCCAAATCATCCCCCACCCCTGACCGCGTTCATCATTTCCCACCCCTGACCGCACTCATCATGCCCCACCATCCGATGAGGTGAAGATGCCCAAATCATTTCCCGCCCCTGACCGCACTCATCATGCCCCACCATCCGATGAGGTGAAGATACCCAAATCCTTTCCCACCCCTGACCGCGTTCATCATGTCCCACCATCTGATGAGGTGAAGATGCCCACACTCATGAGCACTCCCTGCCGCCTGGCTGCAATCATTTCCCGCCCCTGAGCGCGTTCATCATGTCCCACCATCGGATGAGGTGAAGATACCCAAATCCTTTCCCACCCCTGGCCGCGCTCATCATTTCCCGCCCCTGACCGCACTCATCATGTCCCACATCGGCGTGAAGATACCCAGCGCCAGGATCAGCACCATGATGGCCACCAGGCCGATGAGGATGGGTTCGATGCGAGCGGTGAGGCTCTTGAGGTCGTAGTCCACCTCCCGTTCGTAATACTCGGCCGCCTCGTGCAGCAACTCGTCGACCTGACCCGTCTCCTCCCCCACGGCGATCATCTGCATCACCAGGGGAGTGAACAGACCGCTGGCACCGGCGGTGCGCAGCAGGCTCTCGCCACGCTCTATGCCACCGCGCATATCCCGGATCCGATCGCGCATGAAGGCGTTATCCACCGCATCGGCCACCAGCGCCAGCGCCTGGTTCAGGGGCACACCGGCCTTGAGCATCATGGAGAAGCTGCGCGCGAAGCGGGCCAGCAGGGAGCGCTCGATGATGCTGCCGACTATGGGTAATTTAAGCTGCCATCTGTGCCAGCTCAGCTGGCCTGCCGGGGTGCGCACCCAGTGGCGCCAACCCAGCACGCTCGCAATCAACCCCGCCAGCAGCAACCACCAGTAGTGCACGAAGAAGTGGGAGGTGGCGAGCAGGATCCGGGTCGCCAGGGGCAGCTCGACCCCGAACTTGGCGAACATGTTGGCAAAGACCGGGATCACCATGATGTTGAGGATCACCATGGCGATGCCGATGGCGATCATCACGAAGCTGGGGTAACGCATGGCGGCCTTGATCCGCTTGCGGGTCTCCAGCTCCAGATCGAAATAGTTGGCAAGCTGTTGAAAGGCTTCCTCCAGCTGACCGGTGTTCTCCCCCACGTGGATGATGGCGATGAACAGGCTGCTGAACACCTTGGGATGGCTCTGCATGGCGCTCGACAACGGGCGACCATTGCCCAGATCTTCCCCGAGCTGATGCAGGGCTCGCTTGAGGGGCTTGCTGTGGGCACTCTCTTCCAGGCCCGCAATGGCACGCAGTATGGGAATGCCGGCCCGGGTCAGGGCATACATCTGGCGGCTGAACACCACCAGCTCTTCCAGTCGCACCTTGGATTCGAACAGCTGGGAGAGATTGATATCGCCGCCCCGGGCACGGCGCTCACGCAGTTCGGTCGGCAAGATGCCGCGCCGCATCAGGCTGTCGGCCGCGGCCAGTTCGCTGGCCGCCTCCAGGGTACCGCTGACCGCCTTGCCAAGCTTGTCACGGCCTTTGTAGGCAAAATGTCCCATGGCTTAACCCAGATCCTCGGCCAGACGCAGCACCTCATCCACCGAGGTAATGCCACTGCGGGCATAGTCGAGGGCGGTCAGGGCCAGAGGGCGATAGTGGGGGTGCTGGCGCGCGGCCCGGGCAAAGCCCTCGGTATCATCACGGCGCAGGGCGTCCATCATGGTCTGATCCAGTTCGAGCAGCTCGTAGACGCCGACCCGGCCACGATAGCCGGTGAAGTTGCAACTCTGGCAACCACGGCCCTTGTGATAATCGTGCTGGCCCGGCGTCTCCCCAGACAGGGTGGCAAGCCAGCTCCCTTGCCCCTCATCCGGCACCTTGGGCTCGCTGCAGTGCTCGCACAGCCGACGCACCAAACGCTGGGCCACCACGGCGCGCAGGGCGCTGGCCACCAGATAGCCGGGGGCCCCCATGTCGATGAGACGCAGGGCACTGCTGATGGCATCGTTGGTGTGCAGCGTGGTCAGTACCAGGTGGCCCGTGATGGCGCCGCGCAGCCCTATCTCCACCGTCTCGTTGTCGCGCATCTCCCCCACCAGCAGGATGTCGGGATCCTGACGCAGGGTGGATCGCAGCACCTGGGAGAACGTCAGCCCTATCTTGGGATTGACCTGCACCTGGTTGACCCGGGGCAATCGGTACTCTACCGGGTCTTCTACCGTGATGATCTTCTGACTCGGCTGGTTGAGCTCGGACAGCGCCCCGTAGAGGGTGGTGGTCTTGCCGCTACCGGTCGGCCCCGTCACCAATATCATGCCGTGGGGGCGCTTGAGCTGACGGCGAAAGCGCGCCAGTATCTCGGGCGGCATACCGGTCTCCTCGAGGGAGAGGATGCCAGCACTCTGATCCAGCAGCCGCATCACCACGGACTCCCCATGCTGCACCGGCATGGTCGACAGTCGCACATCCACGTCCCGGCCCCGCACCTTCATGGCGAAACGGCCATCCTGGGGCAGTCGCTTCTCGGAGATATCGAGCCCCGCCACCAGCTTCAGGCGCAGCACCAGCGCCTGGGCGATGCGCACCTCGTTGAGCAGGTTCTCGTGCAGCACGCCATCGATACGCTGGCGAATGCGCAACACCTTCTCATCGGGCTCGATGTGGATATCCGACGCGCCGACCTGCACCGCATCCTCGAACAGGGAGCGCAGCAGCTTGGCCACCGTCGCCTCCCCCTCGTTGCCCCCTTCCAGATTGCTGGATCCCAGCTCGAAGCCGGCGTCCTGATACTCCTCATGCAACTGCTCGGCGAAGCTCTCTATCTCGCGGGTACGGCGATAGAGGCGGTCAAAATAGTCGAGCAGCTGCCCCTCCCGGGCCACGGCGAGTTTCATCTCCCGCGGGCGCAACAGATTGGCAATGGCATCCAGGGCACTCAGGTCGGCGGGATCCGACATGGCCACCGTCACCTCATGCTCGCTCTGATGCACCGCCAGGGCGCGGTAACGGCGCGCCTGCACCTCGGGCAAGAGGGTGACCGCCCTGGCATCTATGGTGAGATTATTGAGGTCGAAGAAGGGCACCCCCAGCTGACGAGCCAGGAACTGAAGTAACTGCACCTCGCTGATAAAGCCAAGGTCGATGAGGGTGGTACCCAGCTTGCGGCCGGTCTGACGCTGCTGTTGCAAGGCCAGTTGCAGCTGATCGTCAGAGACAATCTGCTCTTGAACCAGCAGATCGCCGAGGCGCATCTTCAGTCTCGGTTGTGCCATGAAAACTCCGGTGCTGTGGGTGCGCTGTGCGAGCGGCATCCCTGCTAGGTTGCTGGGCACCGCCCACCCGTGGGCAGTGCCATCTTACTGTTCATGTATGTCGGGCCAAGGCGGCCCAGGGAGCGCTCAGGGCCCCAGCTGCGCCATGCGCTGACTCAGCCAGACCTGGGAGGCTTCGCCCAGAGATACCGAGTGCAGCCTACGCACTTCATTCAGGGGCCGAGTTGAGCCATGCGCTGGCTCAGCCAGACCTGGGAGGCTTCGCCCAGCTCCCCGTGCAGCAGGGCATTGCGATAGGCATCTTTGGCGCGCTGGCTGTGGCCCTGACCATCTTCGGCTATTCCCAGCCCCAGCCACCAGCGCCCCTGATCCGGCTGGACCCGCAGCAGCTGGACATAGAGATCCGCCGCCTCGGCGTTCTGGCCCAGCTCCTGACGTAAACCGGCCCAGGTTGCGTAGTAATCGAGATTGCTGGCCAGGGGCGGTTTGGCGCCGCCGAGCCAGCCGAGAGCCCGCTGTTTGTCCCCTTCGGCCAACGCCAGACGGGCCAGCAGCAGCCTGAAATCGGCCTGGGCCGGTTGGCGGCGAATGCCGTCCTCGAGCAGGGCACTGGCCTCGGCGAGGCGCCCCTGACCATAGAGCAGGCCCGCCAGCTGCTGACGAGCCTCTTCGTTATCCGGGGTTTGGCGCAACAAGGCGATGAACTGCGCCTCGGCCTCGCGCAGCTGTCCCTTGGCCAGGGCCGCGGTGGCTTTGCGCTCGCTCAGGGCAGCCAGCTCAGCCTGGCTCAGCTCCACCGTCTCTATCTTGAGGGAGGCGGGACGACGCGGCGCGGGAGCGACCGGCTGGGCGTCTGCCTCCCGGGCCGCATCCAGTTCGGCATAGAGATCCGGCTGCAACTGTGCATCGCTCGGCTCCGGTTCCGGCTCGGCCTCGGCATAGTCCGGCCCCAGTGTCTCAAGCTGTTGCGCCGGAACCGGATCGCCAAGATCCGCCGCCAGTGTCTCGCGCTGTTGAACCGGGGCGATATCGTCTGGCGATGGCGTCGGCTCGCTGCGGGCGAAACCGGAGGGGCTCTGCTGTTCGGGCAAGGCGTTGGCCACCGCCTGGGCGCTGGGAGTCGGCAGCGCCACCACCAGATCCACGGGCTCATCCTCGGCAGCCGTCACCGGGGCGGCGGCCTGAGTGAGCGGTGGCATCTGTTGATGACTCTGCTGCCAATAGGCCCAACTGCGCCAACCCAATATGCCAAGGGCCAGGCCGCAGATCAGGGTGAGCAGCAGCATCCACCAGCCCTGGCCCCGCGCCGGTGCCACATAGATGGCGGCACCGTCACTACCGCCCTGACGGCGTTCGAGATCGGTGAGCATCTTGTTGATCACGCTCACGACCCGACTCCCCCATGCAGGCCAAGGCGCATCCGTTCGGCACTGTCTGTAGCCCGCCCCCGGCCGCCGAGGCCGGGTACGCTGTCGATTCGGTTCATGGCCAGACTCCATAGGTCAGGGCGACGCCCAGCATGAGCAGCAGGCACCACCAGCCACCTCGCCAGGGGCGAGATGCATCTTCGGTATCCTGAATGGCGAGCCGCACCTGGGCAGGCAGAATACGAGAGGTGCCCTTGCCATAGCTGACCATCAGGCTCTTTTGGGCCAACACATTGATGAGGCGGGGAATGCCCCGCGAGGCGCGCCACAGCAGGCGCTGGGCCGCCTTGGAGAAGAGGGGGGCACCGCGATAACCGGAGATGTGCAATCTGTGCTCCAGGTAGGCGCGCGCCTCGTCCAGACGCAAGGGGCGCAGGGCATAGGAGAAACCGATGCGCTGGCGCAGTTGACGCAGATGGGGCATGGCGAGGCGTGCATCCAGCTCGGGCTGGCCGAACAGCACCACTTGCAGCAGCTTGCTCGACTCCGTCTCCAGGTTGCCAAACAGCCGGATCGCCTCCAGGGTTTCATCGGGTAATGCCTGGGCCTCGTCAATCAGCACCACCACCCGACATCCCTGCTGATGCAGGCTGATCAGATGACGATGGAGCCTGTCCGTGATGTCCAGCTCGCTGCCGTCCCGCAGCGCGAGTCCCAGCTCCAGGGCCAGGGCGATGCGCAGCTCGGCCGGATTCAGGTGCGGGTTGGGCAGCCAGGCGAGGCGCACCGGTTTCTGTTCGGAGCCAAGCTCCACCAGCAACTTGCGGCAGAGCAGCGTCTTGCCGGTGCCCACCTCGCCGGTCACCTTGATGAAGCCCTCCCCCTCGGCCAGGGCCCAGTGCAGCACCTGCAGCGCCTCCTCGTGGGGAGGCAGGCCATAGTAGAAGCCGGTGTTCGGGGTCAGGGCGAAAGGAGGCTCCTGCAGACCGAAGTGGTTCAGGTACATGGCACTGCCTTGCCGGATGGCGAGGGGCGCGGGACGCGAGCGCGCATCGCGGCTCACTGATCCCGGGACGGGTACCATTTATCCAGCAGCTCGGAGGAGCGTTGCAGCTCTTTTTGCCAGGTATCCTTGTCCACCACTGTCGGCTTGAGCAGGATGACCAGCTCCACCTTGCGGGTACTCTCGCTGCGGTTGGTGAAGGCTTCCCCCACCCAGGGGATGTCGCCGAGCAGGGGCACCTTGCTCACTATCTCCTGCTTCTTGGTCTCCATCAGGCCGCCGATGACGATGATGTCGCCGTCGTTGGCCTGCACCACGGTATCGGACTCGCGGATCGAACTCTTGGCCAGGGGCAGCACCAGCGGGTTGGTGGTGCCCACGCTGATGGTCTTCTGCTGCTCCTGGGTGTCGATCACCGAGGGGTGAACATGCAACAGCACCCGATTCTGTTCGTCGATCTGCGGGGTCACGTCCAGGGCAATGCCGGAGAAGAAGGGGGTCAGCTCCACGTTGGGATAGACCTGATCCTGATTGTTGCTGCTGGTGACAGTGGTGGAGGCATCGGTGACGAAGTATTCGTCGGTCCCGACCTTGATCACCGCCTTCTGGTTATTGGTGGCCGTCACCCTGGGGCTGGAGAGGGTATTCACATCCCCCTGGGTCTTGAGCAGGCTGACCGCCACATCGAAGTTGCCATCCGAGATGGTGAAACCGGCGCCGCCCCCCAACGCCTTGAAGATGGGGTTGGTGCTGGCGGCGACCGTATTGCCAACCAGGCTGCCAATGCCGGTGATCCCCTTGTTACCGTCCCAGGTGGCGGACAGACCATTCCAGTCCACCCCCTGCTCATAGCCTTCGTTCAAGGCTACCTCCAGGATCCGCGCCTCCAGCACCACCTGACGCTTGAGGTGCGACTCGGACTGGTTGAGGAATTCCCGCACCGCCTTGAGCTCATTGGGATAGGCGCGCAGGGTGACCAGTCCCGCCTGGGGGCTGGTGATCACGGCGCGCCCCTCTCCCTTGCCGATCAGGGTCTGCAGGGACTCCTTGAGATCTGTCCAGTAGTCGGTGTTGGTGTCCGTCTCTATCTGGGTGCCATTCTGACTATTGCTAGTGGAGGAGCTGCTGTTGACACCATTGTTGCTGATGCTGCTCTGGCTATCGTTGTTGAAATTATTATTACTGCCGCTATTGGGGTCATTGGCGGTCACCCCCCCGGTATTGATGGCGGTGCGGGACATGCCCCGGCGCGCCATCATCAGGTAGTTGACCGGAATGGTTTCGGTGCGCAGTCCGGCCGGATAGATGTGATAGACATACCCCTTGCGCTGCACGTCATAGCCATACATGTCCGCCGTCACCGCCAGCACCTCGGGCAGGGTCACATCCTTGAGCTCCAGGGAGATGATCCCGGCGACACCGGGGTGTACCGCCACGCTGTAACGGGAGCCCTTGAACAGGGAGCCGAAGAAGTCGACCGCCTCCACATCCCGGGCGGCGATCCGCAGCCGCTTCTCGGGCATGGCGGTCGGCATGGCCGGACGACTGAGCGCCAGCAGCTCGCTTTGCACCGCGCTCGGCACTGCCAGCGCCTGAGCCTGGGCATTGCGCTGCTGTTCGAGCTGCGCGTCTCGCAACGCATCCTTGGCGGCGGTGGGCTCTGGGTGACGATAGCTGGTACAGCCTGCGGCCAATACGGCAAGGGAGAGCAGGCAGAGTCGATGTCTTTTCATGAAATGAGGATGCCCTGACATAAAATGCGATTCGGATTGGCGCACGGCGCCGAGAGGATGACGGCCAGGCGAGCGGCGGCACAGGACGTCATTGCCCTGTCCCTCGCAGCCCTGGCCCGGCTCACTGCAATACCCCGGCGGCGAACAGGGCCAGCCGCAGTCGCTTGCCGCCCTTGTCGAGGTGCACCGCATCGGCGTCTATGCCGACCAGTCGATAGCCGTTGACCCTGTCACCGATGCGGTAACTCTGCCCATCCAGCACGGCGCGCGCCGGGCCATTGCCCAGCATGATGCTCTGCAGTCTGGGCAGACCGGCGCCCTGAACAGGGCTGGCATTGCCCGCCAGCCCGTCCAGCGGCTGGGTCGGATCCCGCAACACCTCAGCCTGGGCAAGTGGTGCCAACAACAATAAAAACATCAGCCACTTAGCCACGAATGAACTCCTTGCTGGTGCTCAGGGTGTAGATCTCCATCTCCACCACGGCACTGGGATGATCCTGCACCCGATAATCGAACAGCCGCCAGTAGAAGTGGCGGGGCAAGGCTTCCAGTGCGTTCAGATATTGATAAACGTCGAAATACCCCCCTTCCAGCTTGAGGCGGATACCGTGCTTGAACAGATTGTCGGCCTGATCCCCCGCCACCAGAGGGGTCGGCGCTATGGTGGTCAGGGCCAGCATGTGCAGACGGGAGGAGCTGGCCAGCAGGCTCTCCAGCACCGCGGCCATCTCGTTGGCCGGGATCAGGTCCACCGTCTGAGCCTTGAGGTCAGCGTCGATGCGCACCAACTCTTGCGTGACGCTCGCCAGCTGACTGCGCACCCCGAGATTGGGATCCCGGTTGAGCTTGGCCTGCTTGCCCTGGTTCTCCAGTCCCATGATCTCGAGATCCCGCTGGGCCGTGACCAGCGCCTGCCTGTCCTGATCCAGCCGGGCAGCGGCCCCTTCCAGCCAGCCGTAATAGAAGAGGGCGAACACCAGGATCAGACCGGTCAGCAGGATCAGTACCCGCTCACGCTGACTCAGCGCCGCCACCCGCTCGCCATATTGTTGCCAATGGGCCTTCATGGGTTCCCCCCGCGTTGCCAGGTCACTTTGAGCGGCATGACACCCGCATCCATTTTCCACTGTGCGATCATCAGGGCTTCTCCCGGGCGATACCGCTCAACTGGAACTGCAGCCGCCCCGCCTTGTCACGGCTCAGGGTCAGCTCACCAAACTCTTTGCCCGCCAGGGTCGGCATCTGCTTGAAGCGATTGACCCAGGCCGGTACGTCCTGGCTGGCGCGCGCCACCCCGGCCAGATTGATGTGGCCCTCGTTGATCTCGATGCGCTCCAGTGCCAGCTTGTCGCTGGAGAGGCGGGCCAGATCCGACAGGATACCGGCATAGCCCTGGGATTTCTGCAAAGAGAGGCTGCCGAGCTGGCGCATCAGCCCCTGCTTGGCACTCAACTCGTCACGCTTGTCGGCCAGGGTGCGCTGCAATGCCTCATCGGCCTGATGACGAGCCAGGGCCGTGTCGAGCCGCTTGGCCTCATTGCGCTGCACATCGAGGGCCAGGCGCACCTGGGCCAGCTCACGGCTCACCCCTTGCTGCTGCCAGCCATGGAGGGCGCCGAGGCCGCTCATCAGCAGGGCCAGCAGGCCCCAAGCCAGCAGCATCTGCGGCAAACTGGCCCACTGGCGACGGGGGCGAAATTCGGCGCTGTAGAGGTTGATCTGATGCTTCATTTGCGCGCCCTGGCTCATGACCGACCTCCCGGAACCGCAGCAGAGGCCCCACGGCTTATCAGGTCATTTTTCATCGTGGTCTGGCTCATGACCGGCCTCCCGGAACCGCAGCAGAGGCCCAGCGGCTTATCTGGCAACTGTTCATCCTGATCAGGCTCATGAGCGGCCTCCCAGGGCGGCGCCATAGGCGGAGAGGTACTCGACCCCGGCCAGCACCGCTTTATTGGCCATGGCCGAGACGGGGAAGCCGAAAGTCTGCTCCATGTGGCGCACCAGGGTGCCCATGAAGGGAGAGGCAATGGCGAGCTGCAGGGCGCTGATCTCGGGCAGCTTGAGCTGACCTGCCAGGTAATCGAGGGAGCGCTGTATCTCCAGCATCAGGCTGTCGAGCTGCATGCTGTCTGGCTCCTGCTCCGCGGTCAGGGCGGAGAAACCGCGCAGCTGGCGGGAGAAGCAGAGTCCACCCTGACGAAATACCAGCAGTTGCAGATCCTGGCCCCTGGGTTGCCAGAGCAGCATGCGCACCTGAGGGTCACGCTCATACAGGGCGGTGAGCACCAGTTCGTCGCTCTGTATCGCCTCCAGGTGGGCCACGGCGTTGACCGCATCGGCCACCAGCTGGATCCGGCTCTTGGGCACACAGATCACATTGATGCGCGGCTGGCCCGCAGGCGGAGTGGGCAGGTCCACATAATCCATCGCCAGTTGCATTACCGGTTCATTGACGTAATCCTTGACGGCCCAGGGCAGGGCGCCAGCCATCTCGGCCTCGGGCACCGCGGGCTTGTCTATTTGCACCTGCTGGCAGAGATTGGCGGCCAGGGCGACCCGCACCCGCGACTTGGCGAGACCGTGACGCTGAAAGAGTTCGGCGATGGCAAGAGGCCACTCCTGCTGACTGTTGACCTTGCGGGTGACGAAGAGAGGGGATGCGCTGAGCGCAGCCAGCATGACCCTGTCCTGGGCCAGCAGCAGCCCCACCGGGCGCCCTTGGGGCTTTGCGGAAAAAAAGGATGTCATGCTCGCCGATACCTGGCCGCGAAAAACGAATCAAACCTTAACATATACAGTGGATTAGCCTCTAGATAAATGACGGATACCCAAGGCAGACTGCCCTCCCCCCTGCAAGCCATCAGCCACCCCTTACTGGACGAGTACGGGGTCACGCTCTGGTGCAAACGCGACGATCTCATCCACCCCCAACTCTCGGGGAACAAGTGGCGCAAGCTCAAGTACCAGCTGACCCATGCCCGGGAGCAGGGCAAGACCCACTTGATCTCCTTTGGCGGTGCCTATTCCAACCATATCCATGCCTTGGCGGCGGCCGGGCGTCAATTTGGCCTGAAAACTACCGGCATCATACGTGGTGAGCCGAGTGCCGTCAGCAATCCCACCCTGATAGATGCCAGGGGCTGGGGCATGGATCTCATTTTCGTCGACCGGCAGAGCTATCGACGCCGCCAGGAACCCGGCTGGCTGGCGCAGTTCGAGGCTCCAGATACCCTGATTATTCCGGAGGGTGGCAGCGCCCCCCTGGCCCTGCCCGGGGTCGCGGAACTGGTCGATGAGCTGCCCTTCTCGCCGGATCTCTGGGTGCTGCCCTGCGCTAGCGGCGGTACCCTGGCGGGTCTGGTCTCGGGCAAGCGCACCGGGGAACAGATCCTCGCCATCGCCGTGCTCAAGGGGGGCGACTTCATCCGCGAGGAGGTCTGCCGCCTCTATCCGCCCGCCGAGCAGGATCCGCACTGGCGCATCGCCCTCGACCATCACGATGGGGGTTATGCCAAGTTCAGCCCGGCGCTCTGGCAGTGGCTGCAAGCCTTCAGCGCCGAGACGGGTCTGCCGCTGGAACCCATCTACAGCGGCAAGGCGATGTGGGGGCTGTTTCGCGAGCTGGCGGCCGGACGCATCCCCAGAGGCAGCCGCATCGTCTTCATCCACACCGGCGGCCTGCAGGGACTGGCCGGGTTGCGGGAGCAAGGCCGGATCTGAGTCAGGGCAGCGTCATCACCAATGACACAGGGCCGCCCAGGCCCTGTGTCACTGCTCATCGACCGGGATCCCCTAGGCGGGCTGACCCGGTGACTCAGGCCTGAGGCGAGGGGAGCGGCTCCGGCTCGGAGAACCAGGGCCCCTGACCACCATAGACCCCCAGGTGGCGCAGCATCTTCCACTCCTCCTGGCTCTCCACCCCGACGGCGATGACCCGCGCCTGGGTGTTGGCACAGCCCCCCACCAGGCTGCGTACCGCCATCTGATTGACCTGACGGCTCTGGATCTCCCGCACCAGACTGGGGTGCAGGCGCAGGAAGCTAATCTCGAACTCCTTGATGTACTGGGTGCTCACCACGTCCTGACCCGCATGATCGATGGCCAACTGGCAGCCCAACATGCGCAGAGATCGCAGCGGCCGCTTGAGGGCCTCATAATGGCGGGTCACCTGGGCCTCGGAGAACTGCAACACCAGCCGCTCATTGGTGCTGCGCGGCAATTGGAACAGGGCGAAGAAGAGCCAGCGCTGGAATTCGCGATTGAGCATGCTCTGGGCGCACAGACTGAGGGTCATCGGCGGGCTCGCCTCGCCACCGGCTCGCAGCAGCAGCAAGGTCTGCTCCGCCACCAGCCGATCCAGGGGCAGCAACAACCCGGTCTTCTCGGCCATGGGAATGTAGACACCGGCCTGCAGTGTGCGGCCTTGCTCATCCTGGATCCGGGTCAGTATCTCTTGTTGCAGCACCAGGGCGCCACGATCCTGCTGCACCGACTGGCGATAGAAGTCGATGCCCCCCTCTTCCAGTCTGCGGCTGAGCAGGGTACGCCAGCGTACCGTGCCCTTGCTGCTCGGCTCGAGATCCAGCTGTTTCTCGTAGAGGAACCAGCCGCTGTGATCCTGGAGTCTGGCGCTCTTGAGGGCCAGCTCGGCCTCTTCCTGAACCTTGAGCAGGGAGTCGCTGGCCTGATAGCAGACCGCACCGATGAAGACGGCCGTTTCCGGGTTGACCTGCGCGGGCCAGTGCAACCGTTGCAGGCTCTTGAGCAACTGACTGGCCCCGTCCACCATCTCGTTTTCGGCCATGTTGGGCAGCAGTACCGCAAAGACCTGACCGGCGTAGCGGGCCTGCAAGGCACCATTGTGCTTGCGCACGAAGGTGGCGATGGAGCCGCTCGTCTCCTGCAGCAGCTCCCGCACCTGATGAGCCTGCTCCTCGATGTCCAGCTCTTCCAGGCAGGCCAGTTCGATGAGCAGCATGCCGCCGCTCATCACGTTCGCCTCCATGATGGCGCTCTCCAACCTGTTGTCGAAGAAGAGTCGGTTACCGATGCCGATGTCCTTGTCGACAAAGGCATTGCTGCGAATGAAGTTATCGAAGCGGCTGCGCTCCTTGCGGGCATCGGTCAGCTCGGCGATCAGCTTGTCGAGAGCGTTGCTGGCCGAAACGGGCCACTCCTCGGCCGGATCATGGGCCAGCTTGGCCAGCTTGCCATCGAGGATCAGCTGACCCCGCAGGGCCAGCAGCTCGGCGCCCCGCAGTTGCAGACGCAGCCAGCGGATCGAGTACCAGAGCCCGAACACCACTATCAATATGCCAAGGGAGATGCCGGACATGGCCTGCATCGAGTACTCGAACTCTTTGAAGGGGCGTTCCAGTTTAAAGTCGGCGACCAGACCCGGCTGGCGGTCAAGCTGCCGGCGGTAGGGGATCAACAGACTCTCGTCTTCCTGAAACTGCACGTCGCGAAACCAGTAGATACGCTGCTTTCCCTGGCGTACCTCCAGCTCGACCACCCGTGCCGAGCGCAGCAGGGTCGGCAGCCAGCGGGTGAGATCCTGATGGTCGTCGGCCACCTCCAGCTGCTTGTCGATCACCTCGACCAGGGCATTGATCTTGTTCTCCTGCATCTCAAACCCGAGCTGGCGAAAGCTGAATACCCCGCCCAGCAGCACCATGGTCATGGCCGCTATTACGCACAAGGTGATGAAGGAGACGAGTTGTGTCGTGAGTTTCATGGGCCTTCCGTTGCACCAACGTCCGTGTGGACTCATGGTAACAGCCGGATCCGAGCCCGCCTATGGACGAGGATCCCACTGCTGAGATTAAGGGCGCGAGCATAATCAATAGCGTCGCCAATACCAAGGTGATTCGGGAAGGTAAAAATGAGGGGGAGCAGAAAGAAAAGTGGTCCCGCAGAGGGGACCAAAACACTCATATCAAAACTAACACTCTGTGCTACTGACAAAACATACAGATACAGGAGTATTGAACACACGGTGAGTCAAACCGCAGGGCTACTCTACCGAGTTCGGATAAGCTGGACAATTGTCATTTCTGACAGGTCATCGATTGAATCTTGTGCTAGCGTAGATAAAAACTCAACTATTATCAGCAAGTTACTTTCTTAGTTTGAAAACGCAAACTGCGTCACTCAAATTGATACAGCTAATCGCTATGCTGTTCAAAACTCAATCGAGCCTGACGGTTCGACAATGGCAAGGGTTACTCATGTCTCGACTCACCTCTTTGTGGATTAGCCTGGGGTTGTTGTGTGCCCCTGCTCTGCTGCTATTGCTGCTCAGTCCGCTACTGACCGGCCCGATCACCCATCAGCTGCTCAAGGCCAAGGAGCGAGAGCTGCTCGCCTATCAGGAGGAGCTGAATAAAGTACTCGAACACGGCATAGAGAGCCAATTGGCCCACTTCAAGTTCGACTGTGGCGCAGAAGACATGGCGCTGCTGCGCGCCCCAAACTATTACAGTCGCCTTATCCGCCTCGCGGGGCTTCAGTCCGCAGATGGCAAGAGCTGTTCGACTCTTGGTGCGGGACTCCCCCAGCTGACAGGCATCGAAGGCAAGCCACTGCCCTCAGGCTTCGGGCTCACCGCCACCGAAAGTGTATTTGGCACAGAGCAAGAGTTGATGGTCTACGTCAAACGCTCAGGCAACCTGGCCTATTGGGTGCTCAGCAACAGCTGGACCCATGAACTGCTACGCACCCCTTGCGAGGCGTGTTTCTATCTGGAATTAACCCATCATGACCCGGCCCTGGCTCACCTCTATTTCCCGCGAGGCAACGCCGACATCATGAGTCAGCCCCATGCAATCAAGCTCAGCCACCTGTATGAACGCCAACAGGTGCAACAGACCCTGTGGGCTGGCACGGCCCTGCGTCAGCATGCAGCCGAGCGAATCCGTCATATCGGACTGCTCATTACCCTTCCCCTGGGTCTGCTGCTGGCCGCGGGTTACTGGTTGCTGCGCAACTACCGCAACTCCCTGGACGGCCTGCTCAAGCTGGGTCTGCAACGGGGGGAGTTTCTGCCCTTCTACCAACCCATTGTCGACAGCCGCACCCATGAGGTCGTCGGCCATGAGGCCCTGATCCGCTGGCGACGGGGCGGAGATTTCATCTCCCCTGGTGCCTTCATCGATTATGCGGAGCGTCAGGGGCTGATCATCCCCATGACGGAGCAGCTGGTCCGCCAGGTGGTGGCAGATCTCAAGCAACTGGCCGCCCCCCAATGGGTCAGTGTCAATCTGGTCGCAGCCCACGTCGAGCGCCCCTATCTGCAAGAGCTGCTGACCCGCTTGCACTGGCCGGATCCCGACCGGCTCACCTTCGAGTTGACCGAGCGTATCCCCATCTCGGACATGAAGACCGCGGCCCGCGAGATGGCCAATCTTGGCCTGCGAGGCTACCACTTCAAGATCGATGATTTTGGTACCGGCTACGGCGGCTTCTCCTATCTGCAGCGGCTCGGCATCAGCCGCATAAAAATAGACAAGATGTTTATCGACACCATAGGCACCCAGGATCTGAAACGTAACGTGCTCGATGCCATCATCGCCTTCGGCCATAAATCCCGAATGGAGATGATAGCGGAAGGGGTCGAGAGCCAGGCCCAGCTGGACTATCTCGCCGAACGGGGCGTCTATCTGATCCAGGGCTATGTGTTCGCCAGGCCCATGGCCTTGATGGATATCATCCATTGGCGCCCGCCGGTCAAGGTGTCCCGCCCCGCAGAGTAGAAGAGGTTAAACGCGAGACAACAGGCTTTAACCTGTCGCCAAAGAACGCACCTTGGCGCACGCTTTCACAACAGAGCGGGCGGCATGGCTGCCGCGGTCAGATATGGGCATGAGAGTCTGGGGGCACTACTCGCTGATCAGGTTCTTGCCGAGCCGCTTGGCCCGATAGAGGGCGCCATCAGCCCGATTGAGCAACTGATGGGAACCCTCTCCTGGCAAGTATTCCGCCAGGCCGAAACTGAGGGTGATGGGCAGCGGCGTCTGTAGCCCCACCTCGGCAATGTGAGCCCGGATCTTCTCGGCAACCCGGTGCGCATCCTGTAATGAGGTGCTCGGCAAGATCAGGATGAACTCATCCCCTCCCCAGCGCGCCAGGGTGTCTATCTCCCGCAACTGGTGTTTTACCTGATTCGCCAGCTCGACCAGGGTCTGATCTCCGGCGCAATGGCCATACAAGTCATTGATCTGTTTGAACTCATCGATATCGAGCGTCACTATGCTCAAGGCATGGTTGAAGCGTTTGGCCCGTTCACATTCGTGGCGCAGGGTCTGCTCCAGTCGATAGCGATTGGCGACCTGGGTCAGGGAGTCCGTCTCGGCCAGGCGCCGATTCTCCTCCACCTGGCGGTGCAACTCCTCGTTGGTGTGGCGCAACTCCTGAGTACACTCGTCCACCAGCAGCGCGAGGGACTTGTTGGTTGATACCAGGGTCTCAAAATAGAGTTTCTTGTCATGAATATCGCGGTGCGCCCCTATCATGCGGGCCGGGGCGCCATCAGGCAGGCGAGTGACAATATGGGCGCAATCCTCTATCCAGAGATAATCCCCGCCACTGGTGCGGCAGCGGTACTCGATGCGATAGCAGGATGAACGTCCGCTCAGATAGTCATCGAAGTGGAGCATGACCCGGGTCAGATCCTCGGGGTGGATCAGGGACTCCCAGGTCAATACGTCATTGTCCAGACTGTGGGGTTCATAGCCCAGCATCCGGTACCAACCCGAGTTGCGATAGACATAGCCTGTGTCTATGTGCCAATCCCAGATGCCATCACTGACCAGATCGATGATGGCTTGCACCACATCGTCCGTCACATCAGGCAGTTGTTGGTACTGCTGTCGATAGCTGTCCTCATTCATGATGCCATCCTTGCTCACACTCATGGGGCCACTTAGTGGGATCAAGTGTAGGGGCATCAGGGTGAAAAATACCTGCGCTGGCGCCCCGAATACTCAAAATCACACTTTTTGGGGACGGTGTGATTCGAACGGCACAGCGCGTGGAAAGCGGCTTCCCGGCCATCGACAGCGGGATGCGAGCCGCGATATGACGCAGGACAGACAACTGGCGTCATGATGACTCCCGGCGCTCGCCATGGCCATGCATCCACTGAATCAATTCAAGACTTCAACCCCATGCTTCAAGCCAGGGCGTCGGCTAGTCGAACATGAGCCAGCCACGGCTGGCTGGCGCCGGGCCGGGATCAGTCAGAGAGGTAGTATTCGACCGTCGAGACCACTCGCACCTTCTTGATATAGGGGGTGCTGGAGTCACGATTCTCCACGGTGAACTGGCCCTGATTGGCGGTACGGATCTTGCCGAGCCGGCTGTCGGAGTCCTTGGCAAACTTGTCGGCGACTTCCCGTGCCGAACGAGTCGCCTCCTCCACCATCAGTGGCTTGAGTTCGTTGAGCTTGGTGAAGATAAACTCGGTCTGCTGGTAATCCTGCCCCCCGAAGACGATGCCCTGCTGACCCAGCTCGGCGATGCCGTTCATCAATTGACGAACGCGTTCCACCTGAGCGGATCGCACCGTGATGGTCTGGGCCGCGGTGTAACGGAAGGCGCCCGACTCGGCGCCACCATAGGGCTGAGCCAGCTTGTCGGTGACCGCGGGGGGCGCAATCAGTATCTCCTCCTCCGCCACCCCGTTGAGCTTGAGGTAGGCCAGCACGGCGGCGGCGCTCTTGCCCATCTCACTATAAAGCGCAGGCAACTCGTTGCTGGCCCCGGAGAAGCGGATCGGCCAGACCACGATATCGGCCTGCACCTCTTTCTCCGACAAGCCCTTCACCGACACCCGCCGCTCAAGTTCCTTGGCCTTGAGCAGACTGTTGCCACCTATCCAGGCCATGCCAAGCAGCCCGACCAGCAGCAGGCTGCCGAGGGCGAGGGAAGATTTCACGCTCTGTTCCATAACAAACTCCGCATCAGTGGTACCCAGAGGCACCTGACTCTATCTGGGGCATATCCAGCAGTTGTATCAGAGACGGCGCCAATGACCAGTCCCCAACGCGAAAGCGGGTCGGCTCGCGGCCAGAAAGGAGTCATACGCGACGCCTTGTGGCGCCTGTCTATGGCATCCGACATCTCAAAGAGAGCTTAGGATGCTGACCGGGCCTTGAATCCGGGGTGATGCAACCGGCGATAGTGGCTCGGGGCCAGCCCGTGCTGGCGCTTGAAGGCGGTGGAGAAGTGGTATTCGTTCTTGAAGCCGCATTGGGCGGCCAGCAGCTTCACCGAGTCGGCCCGGCTCGCCAGCAGAAGCGCCGCCCGCTGCAAGCGCAGCCGTTGCAGCAGTGCCATGGGGGCCAGCGCGAAGTGCTGCTGACTGAGCCGATGGAGCTGGCGCTCCGAGAGATGCAGGGCGGCGGCCATGCGGGCGATGTCCCAGCACTCGGTCAGGGAATCTTTGAGCATCAATTCGAGGCGCAGGGCCAGCCGCTCGCCGCGACTCTGCCCCTCCCCCTTTTGCAGCAGGCGGCGCAGGTAGAAACCGAGCTGCTCCACCAGCAGCGCGCTGAGCAGCGGGTCCTGATGGCGCTCCTGCTCCGCATAGAGGTTCTCCAGGGTGCGCAGCAGGGTCCCCTGCTGGGAGGTGCACCCCAGACGAGGGCGGCTGGCGAAGGCATCCCAGGGGGAGTCCTTGTGCAGCAGCAGCCACACCAGATCCCAGTCGCCCTTTGCCGTCGGCTGTTGCTGCTCCGGCGCTGGCAACTGCGTCTCTGCTAGCCCCGTCTCCGCTAACTGCATCTCTGGCAACTGCGTCTCTGGCAACCGATAGCAGAGCGGCTCCCCCGCCGGGATCAGGGCCCACTCCCCGACCGGCAGCCGCGCGAAGCCATCCCCCAACCGCACCTCCCCCTCGCCCCCCAGGGTGAGCAGGAAGCAGTGCACCTCCCCCAGGCGGCGCTCGATGCGATAGCGGGTACGCAGGCGGGAGTAGCCCGCCAGCCAGACCCGCTCCTGGCCGAGGGCGGGCAGCAGGCTGTCGCAGCAGATCTGCTCGCGGCAGTCCGGGGAGACATCGATGAGATCGGGGTTGGCAGTGTCAGACATCATCAGGACGGGCTCAGCCATGTCGAAGGATTAGGCCAGAGCATAACATCAAGGGCATGGAGTCACAGGAGACAAGCCATGCACATACATCACGTCGCCATCTGGGCACAGGATCTGGAGGCACTCAAGGCATTCTACTGCACCCTGTTTGGCGGGCAGGCCAATGAGCGCTACCACAACCCGACCAAACAGTTCTCGTCCTACTTCGTGCGCTTCGAGGGGGGCGCCAGTCTGGAGCTGATGCACAGCCCCACCCTGCTCCCGGCGGATCTCGGCCTGCCGCATCCACTGCAAGGGCTGGCCCATCTTGCCTTCTCCCTCGGCAGCGTGGAGGCGGTGGATCAGATGACGGCCCGCCTCAAACTGCTGAAAAGCGCCGAGGTCAAACACCTGGACGGCCCCCGCTGGACCGGCGACGGCTATTACGAGAGCACCTTCCTCGATCCCGAAGGCAACCGGCTGGAGTTGACCATCTAGCCGAGGGGCGAGCCCCTATCACCCTCTCGCAGGTTCGTCGTAGGTTCGATTAGCGAAGCGTAATCGGACGGCGGTAACGTTATTTCCCCCTTCTCCCGCTTAATTAAAAAAGAGGAGATGTAGTGGGGTAAGGGGGTGGCGGCTCCCTTCTCCCCTTGCGGGAGAAGGGCTGGGGATGAGGGGCGGTAATATCATTTCCGTAGCAAACGAACACCCAATAAGTGGTGCAATGCTTCGCTTATTGCACCCTACCGCTAGGGGTTATTGTTAGACAACCAGTCCAAGTCGATAAAAATCCGTCTCTGCGTGTTTGGGATTGGGACGGAGGAACTGCCAGCCAAAGCGTCGGTAGTGATTGAGAGCCCGTTGATTGGTGCGGCTAACCGACAGTAGCGCCCATCTGCAACCCGCGCTTAACAACTGGTGACGGATATACGCCTGCAATTCTGCCGCCAGGCCGGTGCCACGATACTCGGGGAACAGATAGATAAGCTGCACATAGCCGGTCTCTGGCTCATCGGAAAAGCTGCGAAATTCCAGCTGCCCCACCAGTTGTTCACCCGCCCAGACATGGAGGTAGTGCCATTGCGCTTGCCCCAGCCTTTCGCGGATCCGCTCCCGATAGCCGCAGATAAAGTCGGCAAAGCCATTATGGGTATGAAAGCTGCAAAAATAGGCATCCCTGCGCGCCAACACACAGTGTTCATAATCCCGATCCAGATCGATGGTGTTAAATTCGAGTCGCAATCAATAACGTCCTGTCGTGGTAGGGTGTAATAAGCGAAGCGCATTACACCTTTTTGGCAGATAAATAGCAGCGGTGCAATTCACCTTGTTCATTGCACCCTACCCGATTGTACGAAGTGGGTATTCTACCAACCCGCAGCCCTCACCTGAGCGCCTATGTAGGGTGTAATAAGCGAAGCGCATTGCACCTTTTTGGCAGATAAATAGCAGCGGTGCAATTCACGTTGTTCATTGCACCCTACCCGATTGTTTATAAAGAATGAGGAGAAGGGTTGGGGATGAGGGGAAGGAAAAAATAGATTACGCGGTAAACGTTGGGCTTCGCTCAGCCACAACCTACACAATCGGTAGGTTGGTGCTAAGCCTGCGAAGCCCAACATACGAGATTAACGAAAGAAACACGTTCGTACTCAGTAACCGATATCAAATGGTGTAGGTTTTTTCGACACTCTAATAAAATCACCGTACGCATATACATTGTGGCCAAAACCACACTCTTTTCTGTCGGGATTTGTATCAACCTTCAGGATACCATTATCTTTATCTATAAATTTTATTGAAATCTCACAATTACCTTCTTCACCGGTAAGTTGTATCAACCCCTCATCGCCCTTCATAGTCACAATCTGAGAGATTTCCCCCATGTTAGGACCATAGGCCATCCCTCTTAACCCGAAGTAGAGCAGATTCAAGGATATCAAGTAGTCATTACCTTGCTTCTCTACAGAGGCTACATTCCAGCTTCCTAAACCAGCATATCGCCAATAGGTCCCCACCATATCAGGTCCAATGGAGACAGGCATGTCTTTAAGCAGACCGTAGTTGAATTTAGATTTTTTATCGTTCGGAGCCAATGACAACCATGCCAGCGCCTTAAGCTTATCCCCTTCTTTTATGTAAGAAAGCGCAACATTGTTATATGCAGTGATAATCGCAGCTTTATCTGGCTTGCCATTGATATATCCACACCCCTCACTTAACGATACTTGCTCAGTGAAGTGCTCTCTTGCTTCGGCATACTGCCCCGCCCTATATGATTCATTACCCTTTTTAATAATGGCAGGCAGTTTTGCACACATCTCTTTCTCGATATCATCGCCAGACTCTGTTGCATAGGAAAAGAATGGTACACCAACATAGGCGGCCAACATTATCGGCATTAGTATTAGTTTTATATTTATACGATTCACTATTATTAGTTCCTCAACGTTATCTGCTGACTCTGAGCTGCTCCGTTTATTCATAATATGCTCCTGTTACAGTCAGATAAAAATTACAGTTCATCATTCATTGTTGTTAGTTCCCCAACCGCTCCGCCAATCCGGAATAACGCTCGGTCTTTTTCCGCACCGCCTGTGCCAGCAGGGCGCGGTCGCCGTAGAGATCGAGGCGCGCCTTGGCGCGGGTGATGCCGGTATAGACCAGCTCGCGGGTCAGCAATGGGCTGGGGCTGTCGGGCAGCACCAGCACTGTGTGGGCAAACTCCGACCCCTGGGATTTGTGGATTGTCATGGCGTAGACGGTCTCGTGGGGGGGCAATCGGCTCGGCAGAAGCGCACGCAGGGAGCCGTCCGGCTGCTCGAACCACACCTTGAGGCGGCCGGTTTCATCGGGCAGGCAGAGCCCCATGTCGCCGTTGTAGAGGCCGATGCCGTGGTCGTTGCGCACCACCATCACGGGGCGGCCCGCATACCAGTCGCCATCCCGGGCGATCAGCCCGGCCCGAGACAGAGCCAGTTCGAGCCGCTCGTTAAGCCCCAGCACCCCGAAGGGGCCGTCCCGCAAGGCGCAGAGGATCTGGAAGCCGTTGAACGCCTTGAACACGGCGGACGCCTCTTCTCCCGCGCGGGCGGCCTTCAGATAGCTGCCGTAGCCGGCCACCCCCTGGGCAATCAGGGCCTCGTAGGCCTCTCCCGCCCAAGGGTGCAGGCTGATGTCCTTGAATCCCGCACTCCAGACCGATTCCACCGCGGCGGCATCGCCGTCGTTGCAGGCCCGCGCCAGCTGGCCTATGCCGGAGTGCTGATCGAAGCGCCAGCTCTTGGAAAGCAAACAGAGGCTGTCGCGCACAGGTGCACCGGCAGGCGAACCCTGCAGCCGGTAGCCGGTCTGGCGGGAGAGCCAATCCGCCTGAGCGGGGCTGATGCCTTGTTCGATAAAGCTGCAGATATCCCCGAGCACGGCCCCCGCCTCCACCGAGGCGAGCTGATCCTTGTCGCCGAGCAGGATGAGGCGGGCGTGGCTCGGCAGCGCATCGAGCAGGCGTGCCATCATGGGCAGGTCGACCATGGAGGCTTCATCCACCACCAGCAAGTCGAGGTGCAGCGGGTTGCCCGCGTGGTGGCGGAACTGGCTGCGCCCCGGGATCACCCCGAGCAGCCGGTGCAAGGTGCCCGCTTCGGTGGGGATGGCCTGGGCCCACTCCGGGGGCAAGTCCAGTGCCTGCAGGGCGGAGCCTATGCTCTCGGTGAGGCGCGCCGCCGCCTTGCCGGTGGGGGCCACCAGCCGGATCGCCGGTGCCTTGCCTGCTTGCAGGCCTGTCTCCACCAGGATGGCCAGGAGCTTGGCCACAGTGGTGGTCTTGCCGGTGCCGGGGCCGCCGGAGATGACCGCAAAGGGGCGCGCCGCCGCGGTGGCCGCCGCCAGCTTCTGGCCGTTGCAGCAGAGCGCCTCGGGCACCAGCGCATCCAGCTTGCTCAAGTCACTCGCCGCCTGGGCGCTCCCCAGCAGCGCCTCTATGGCGGGCCAATCCACCTCGTGCGGGAAGACCAGATCCAGATACTTCTCGACGAAGTGGCGGGCCGAGAAATCGGGGGCGAGGCGGGCTTTGAGCAGCGCCCCGAACACCAGACCGTGGTCGCGGGCAAAGAGGCGCGACAGGGCCGGGGCTATCTCCGGCCATTCTGCGCGTTCACTTAAGGCGCGCAGATGACGGGCCACCCCCAGCTCAAAATCGTGGTAGCGGGTGAGGTAGAGGCGCCCGTGCCAGAGCCGCAGCGGCCAGCGGGGGGCGTTGCCCTCATCCTGTTCGGTGCCAACCAGGGGGCTTGCCGCAAAGAGGGCGGGCCAGCTCGCAGGATCCGCCAGATCCCCCAGCAGATCCCGGCTCTGATCCGGATCCAGCCCGAAGGGGCGCAGGGATCCGGCAGCGAGCATGTCAAGCGGCAGGCAGACATGGCCGCGCCCCAGCTCGAAGCAGGCGAGCGCGGCCCCCAGCACCAGCTCGGGGCCGCCGCCCAGATCGGCCACCAGTTTGGCAAATTGCAGATCCAGCTGGCGGATACGCCCCCCTAGCGCCAAGGCTTTCAGCCGTTCGATCATACCGTCGCTCTTCATCTCGCCCCTCATGCCTCTGCCTTGTTTGGTTTTTCTAAACGATGATCGTCAGGCATCACACCTTTACTAAACAACTTGTCCAGCCCCAACACCAGTTCACGGCTCGGGCGGGTATGGAATACCCCGCCTCGCGGCATGCCGCGCAGGAACAGATAGAAGACCCCGCCAAAGTGCTGGTCAAAGTCGTAGCCCGGTAGGCGCAGGCTGAGCAGCCGATGCAGCGCCAGGGAATAGAGCTGGTATTGCAGGTCGTAGCGATGATCACACATGGCCCGCTCCAGGGCCGGACGGCTGTAATCGGCGGGGCTCATGCCGAGGTGGTTGGATTTGTAGTCGAGCAGATACCAGCGCCCCTGCCACTCGAACACCAGATCGATAAAGCCCTTGAGCATCCCCTGCACTGTGGCGAAGCCCAGCGGCTTGTTGCCCCGCGACAGGGGGTCGTGCTGCTGGCAGAGGGCGGTGAGCGCCGGTGCCGTCACCCGCCCCATGGGCAGGAAGAACTCTAGCTCCACCTGCTTGCGATCGGGGGCCAGATCCCGCAGCCGCACCGGCTCGTCAAAGCCGGTATCCAGCGGGGTATCGAGCACAGCCTCCACCTGCTGTTGCAGCACAGGTGCCCAATTCTCGTCGAAGCCATCCTGCGCCAGCAGGCTGGCGATATGCTGGGCCAGCGAGTCGCCTGCGGCACTTTGAAAGTCGATGGTCTCGAACAGGCTGTGCAGCAATGTGCCGGGGCACGCCCCTTTCGGGAAGGTGAAGATGGAGGGCTGGGGCGCTTCTTCCTGTTGTGCTGTAGACAGTTCAGCCGCCAGCGCGGCCGCCTCGGTCACTACCTCGTCATCGAAGCCGGGGTTCGCCAAGACCCCCTTGCCGTGGCCGTTCCCCTGGGCCGCCAGCCCGGAGTAGGAGCTGATCCACCAGTCCCGCTCAAGGGAGCCGGTAAAGTGGCGCACCTGGGGCTCGCCCAGCTGCTCCTCCTCTGGCGGCAACGGGGCCGGACGGGTGAGCGAGGGCTCACAGACCACCACCCCGGGCAGCGCCTGGGCAAGCTCGGTGAGGGCGGTCGCCAAGGTTTCGGCATCCCCCTCTTCCCCCTTTTGCAGCAGGTAGCCGATGGCGGTGTGGTGCAGCTCTGTCTTCTCCGACTTGCCGTTGCCCGAGCGCACCGGGGCCAGCCCCAGCCAGGTGGCGTAGACGCCCCGGGTCAGCGCCACGTAGAGCAGCCGCAAGTCTTCGGCGAGGCGCTCCTTGTCAGCTTCCGCCAAGGATCCCTCGGCGCCGGTCAGGTCGAGAATGGTGCGATTGCCCGCCTCATCCGCCTCGTGATAGAGCGGGGTCTCGGCGGTTCTGTGGCTGCAGATGAAGGGCAGGAACACCAGGGGGTACTCCAGCCCCTTGGATTTGTGGATGGTGACTATCTGCACCAGCTTGCGCTCGGATTCGAGCCGCAGTACCTGCTCAGCATCCTGGCCGCCCGGGCGGCTCACCGCCTCCCCCAGCCAGCGCAGCAGGGCATACTCCCCATCCAGCTCGCTGCTCGCCTGTTGCAGCAGCTCGCCGAGATGGAGGAAGTTGGTCAACCGCCGCTCGCCGTAGGGGCTCGCCAGCAGGGAGGAGGCGAGATTGCGCCTGTGCAGCAGGGCCCGCAGCATGGCCAGCACGCCGCGGCGATGCCAGATAGATCGGTACTCCATAAACTCCTGCACCGCGCTCTCCCAGGCCCGCTCGTCCGAGGCCAGCGCGTCGAGCGCTTTGGCATCCAGATCAAAGAGCCCGGTGGCCAGCGCCGCCCGCAGGCTGCGCTCTTCACTCGGGTTCTGGCAGGCGTGCAGAATAAGCAAAATCTCCCGCGCCTCCACCTGCTCCAGTACGCTCTCGCGGTTCGACAGATAGACAGAGGCGATGGCGAGGCGCGCCAGCTCCTGCTGCACCAGCTTGCCCTCGCTGCCGGTGCGCACCAGCACGGCGATATCCCCGGCCTTCACCGCCTTGTCACCTATCTGCGCCTTGCCCTCCCGGGCCAGGGTCAGCAGGCGGTGGATCTCGGCGGCGGTGGCGCGGGCCATCTTGCTCTGGTAATCCCCCCGGTTGAAGGTGGACTGGCCGGCCAGCTGCCAACAGTGGAGCACGGGTGCGGTAACGCCACCCAGCAGCAGCGCCTTGCTCTTGCCCTGGGCCTCCACCGGCAGGAAGGGGATATCCGCCTCGTAGATAAAGGGATCCCTGGCCCGCTCGAACAGGCCGTTGACCGCCCCCACCAGCGCACCGCTGGAGCGCCAGTTGCGCCCCAGGGTGTAGTGGGCGCTCACATTTCGCCGCGCCTGAATGTAGGTAAAGATGTCGGCGCCGCGAAAGCCGTAGATGGCCTGCTTGGGGTCACCGATCATCAAGAGCGCCGTGTCGCTATGGCCGCCGTAAAGCCGGTGGAAGATGCGGTACTGCTGGGGGTCTGTATCCTGAAATTCATCGATCATCGCCACTCTATAGGTGGCGCGAATGCGATCGCAGAGCCGCTCGCCAAGGCTGGAGCCGAGCGCCCCGTCGAGATCCTTGAGCAGGTCATCGAAGGAGAGCTGATGAGCCTGGCGCTTGCTCGCTTGCATCCGGCTGCGCACCACCTTGGCGGCCCGTTGCAGGATGAGGTCGCGAATACCGGGACGGCTCGCCAGCAGTTGGTCGATCTGACTGAATAGCGGCAGGGTCGGCACTGCCCCCCCCTTCTTGAGGTTCTCCTCCAGCACGCGTTGCCCGAAGCGCTCCAGCTCCTTGGGGATGGCGTAGCCGCTCCCCTCGTCCTGCGCCCAGTCGCCAATCTTGGCGAGCCAGCCTTCGTAGTTCTTGCCGGTGTAGCGGCTGATATGACCGTCGGTCTGGCGGCGGATCTCGTCCCCTTGCGCCAGCCACTCGCGCTTCACAGCCCCGATACGGGCCATGGCAGCCTGATGACGGGCGGCGAGGGTCTCATCCCCCAAGGCGGGGTGTATCTCCAGCTCGCTGTTGTCGAGCCAGCCGTTCATCTCCCGCAGCAGGGCGGCGGGGCTAGGCCAGAGCGCGCGCACCGAACCGGCGAGGGTTTTATCCACCGGATAGAACTCGGCGCGCCAGTAGTCGCTCACCGCCTGCAGCCTGAGCTGGCTGTCGTCGGTCAAAAACTCTGTCTCGAACAGGGCGCCCGACTCGAAGGCGTTTTGCTTCAGCATCCGCTGGCAGAAGCCGTGGATGGTAAAGACAGCCGCCTCGTCCATCTGCCGCTCGGCAGCCAGCAGGCGGCGGGCCGCCAGCTCGTGATCCTCCACCTCGATCAGCAACTGGGCCAGCAAGTCATCCTTGCTCTCACCCCGCATAAAGGCGAGGCGCGCCTCGTGGATGCGACCGCGGATCCGCCCGCGCAGCTCGGCGGTGGCGGCCTCGGTAAAGGTCACCACCAGGATTTCGGTCACCGAGAGCGGCCGCTCGTGGGCGCTGGATTGACCGGCATCGGCCCCCTCTTCGATCAGTGGGCCGTGGCCCAGCAGCAGGCGCAGGTAGAGACCGGCTATGGTGTAGGTCTTGCCGGTGCCGGCGGAGGCCTCGATCAGTCGTTCACCGTGGAGGGGAAAACGCAGGGTATTGAGCGGGTTAGCCATTATTTCAGCTCCTCCAGGGTCTTGAGCAGCGGGGTCAGGTGTTCCCGGGCCAGCGCCTGCAACTGGCTCAGCACGGCTTCATCCAGTTCGGGGAAGCAGCGGGCGACATAAGGATCTTGCCCCTCCCCCGTTACCATGTAGCCGCCGTTGAAGCGGGTGAGGGCCGCCTTGTCGGCCGCCTCCGGCTTGTCCGGATCCTTCTCGATCGCCCTGAGCCACTCCCAGGCGGTGTTGGGAAAGAAGGGTAGCGGCCGCTTCATCCCCTGGGCCCAGAGGGAGACCATGGCTGCCAGCCTGGGGCGCGCCTCCTCGGCCGGAAGAGCTGGCAGCCGCAGACTCTGCTTGCCATCGAACAGCAGGGTGTCGCCGGGGGCGCAGCTCAATGAGAGGCAGAGGTGCTGAACCCAGCCCAGCAGCAGATCCTTGCCGTTGAAGCTGCCGGGTTTGACCACCAGCAAGCGCCCCTTCTGGGTGTCTATCCACCCCTGCAGCTGGCCCTGGGTCAGGGAGATATCGATCTCCACCGCCCGTTTTTCTGCCTCATTGGCCGCAACCCAGGGTCTCAGCCGATCCGCCAGCTTGCCCATCTCGGCGTCCAGATCCTCCAGCAGCAGGCTGCCGAACCAGCCTTGGGGCAGCAGGCCGGTGAGCTGCAACCGCTCGCGGCGCACTGAGCTATCCCCCTGTGCCAGATGGGCATCGAGCAGCAGGGCCTTGAGCTGATAGTGCTGCAGGCCGTCCAGCTCGAACGGCTCGCTGTCTTCGATGTTGGCTTCATTCAGCTCGAACCACACCTTGAGGCGACGGTTGAGGAAATATTTGGTGGGCTGACGGTAGAAGCGCAGCAGCTCCGCCAGCTCCAGCCCCTGCTCCTTGCCCCATTCGGGGGGCAAAGGCAGCTCGCCGCTCTGGAAGTTGGCTGCGCCGCGCACCGGATTGAGGGCGGGCAGCCAGTCGGCGGCATAGGTGAAGAGGCGGGACTCTGCCTGTGGGTAGAAGTAGTTGCGGCTGTAGGGGGTGAGCGGATGCGGCACTATCAGGTGCTGAAGCAGCCGCTTGCCGGAGGCTTCGTCATCCAGGCTCTCATCCCCCGCCAGCACGAAGCCCTGCCGCACATAGTCGATCAGCTCCGCCAGCAGCACCGAGGGCACCTTGTCGCTGTTGTCCTGGGCGCTGAAGCCCTGATAGCTGATATAGAGCCCCTGCTGGGCGCTCAGCAGCGCCTCGAGGAAGAGGTAGCGGTCATCATCGCGGCGGGATCTGTCCCCGCGTCGCCCCGCCACCGCCATCAGATCGAACCCCATGGGGGCCAAAGTGCGCGGGTAGACGCCGTCGTTCATCCCGAGCAGGCAGACCTGCCTGAAGGGGATGGAGCGCATCGGCATCAGGGTGCAGAAGTTGACCTGACCGGCGAGGAAGCGCTGGCTGGAGCGAGACTCCCCCAGCACGCTGCCGAGATAATCCTGCAACAGGTCGGCGGTGATGGGCTGATCGAAGCGAGCCTCCCCGAGCTGGGTCTGCCAGTCGGCCAGCTGGCTGCGAATGAGCTGCAGCTGACGCTCTTCATCCTCGTCGGCCAGATAGAAGCGCTCCAGCAGCGCCAGCAGGCAGGCGTTCCACTCTGCCAGTGGCTGCGCCTGTTGCAGCCGGGGCAGGAATTCGGCCAGCGAATCGACGAACCAGGCGAGCTTGCCGAGCGCCAAGCCCTGCTGACCCTCGATCTCGGCGTAGGGCAATATGCTGGCCAAGGGGCCCTGCTGACCCCCTGTGTTGTCGGCACAGGGCAATATGCTGGCCAAGGGGCCCGAATGCCCCCCTGTGTTGTCGACACAGGGCAAGATGCCCGCCACCGGCTCGCCGTCGCCCATGGCAAAGCCGAGCAGCATGCGGCGCAGGCCGAACAGCCAGCTGTTGCCGGACATGGGCGGCAGATCGAAGCGGACGGGGTAGCCGTCATCCAGCCCCCAGCGGATGCCGGTCTCCTGCACCCAGACCCGCAGCTGGTTGAACTCGTCGTCATCCAGCTCGAAGCGGCGCAGCACGGCGGGCACCTCGAGAATGGCGAGCAGCTCGCCGGCACCGAGGCGGGCGTTTGGCAGGTGCAGCAGGGCGAGGAAGCTTTGCAGCAGCGGGCTCTCCTGGCTGGCGGCTCTATCCGATACAGCGAACGGGATCTGGCCACGGGCGCCAAACACCGCCTGAATATAAGGGCCGTAGCTGTTCACGTCCGGCATCATCACCACCACATCTTTCGGAGTGAGAGAGGGGTCCTGTTCGAACAACGCCAGCAGCCGGTCGTGCAGCACCTCGAGTTCGCGCATGGGGCCGTGGCAGGCATGGATCTGCAGGGATCCATCCGCCGGGCTGATGGGGCTCTTGTGATGGCTGCTGTCGAGGTCGAATTGACCGGCGCCCCGTTCTGCCAGCTCCAGCACATCCTTCTGGATGGCGCGCAGCAGGCTGACATTGCCCTGCTCATCCACCTCGTCGATATCGACGAAGGCTTCGATTTGCGGCACCTCCAGCTCCATCAGCTGATGCAGGTAGTCGCGCCCCAGCTTGCCCATGGAGGCGAGCAGCGGGTTGGCGGGCCCTTGCAGGGTCTCGATGTCGGTGCCGGGCTTGAGCCTGGTTTCGAGCCGCGCCAAGGTTTTTCTGTCCAGCAGATCCCCCCAGTAGTAGCGGCAGGGGTTGGTGACGAACAGGTGCACCTCCACCTCGGGTCGGCTGCCGAGGGCCAGCAGGGCCTCCACATAGCGCGGTGGCAGCGCCGAGATGCCGAACACGAAGACCCGCTGGGGCAGCTTGCCCGGCAATTCACGGGTGCGCGCCAGCTCGTGGATAAACTCCTCGTAGAGGTTGGCTCTGTGGTAGCCGCTGGGTGCGAGGGCCAGGGTGCGGGCCACCAGCTCGCGCCACAGTTCGGGCTGCCAATCCTGACCGCTCACCCCGGCCAGATCCTGACTACCTGTTCCGACAAGGCCCTCCCCCGCTTCCCAGCGGGCTATCCAGTCCGGCCGGTAGACCAGATACTGGTCGAACAGATCCGCCACCTTCTGGCAGAGCTGCCAGAGCCGCACTTGCTCGGGATCCTTGGCAGGATCCTGCTCATCCCCCCCCAGATAGGCGGCCAGGGGTGCAAAGGCGGGCCTGTCCAACAGGGCGGGCAAAATGGTCATCAGCTGCCAGCTCATGGAGCCCTTGTTGTAGGGGCTCTGGCGGGGCACATCCGCCAGCACCTGGGTGAACATCTCCCAGATGAAACTGGCGGGCAGCGGGAAGTCGATATTGGCGGCGATGCCGAAGGCCTTGGCCAGCTCCAGCTTGAGCCACTGGGCCATGCCGGGACTCTGCACCAGGATCTGCTCGTGCTCGAAGGGGTGAGAGAGGGGCGCCTGCCGGATATGGTTCACCAGCAACTCTTTGAGCAGATCCAGCTGATTGGAGTGGTAGAGGGTAAACATGGGCAAGTCCCGCCAATTAAAAAGAGGGGTGCGCGCAGGAAAAGATGAACAAATCCCGTCACTTCACCAGACATTGGATTGTCAGGGATCGGGGGGGAAGATGCAAAAGGCCCTTGTAGCAGCAGAGCGGGCCGCCATCACACTACCGACATTGGCGGTGGCAAATCACGGACACAAAAAAGCCGGCGCTGCTGCGCCGGCTAAAAACATGGGAACTTTATGGAAAATATGACGTATCAGGGTATTACCAGCACTTGCCCAAACGGCCATCCACACTGAAGGCACCGGCACCCGCTGCCGCCAGGACCAGGAAGCCACCAGCCACTGAAACGTTCTTCATAAACATCAACATCTGCATCTGCTCCGCAGGCTGGTAATGGAAGAGGAAGGCCGCCATCAGGGTAAAGCCGGCCATCAGCACGGCGATGCTACGGGTAAAGAGGCCCAGCATGATGGCGAGACCACCGCCCAGCTCCAGCAGGATCACCAGGGGCAGCAGGGCACCGGGCACTCCCATGGCCTCCATATAACCTTGGGTGCCAGCGTAGCCGCCGATCTTGCCCCAGCCTGCGACCACAAACATCAGGGCCAGCAGAATACGACCAACCAGCAGTGCCACATCTCTCATCTTGTCCATCTTCAGATTCCTTTGATTACCAATTCACAGTGTTAATAGTGTAAGACCGATTTACTAACTCATTCATTTCGCCGAGATTTATTTATCAAGGCAGATCAAACAACAGAGCCTCGCTCCCTTGGGAGGCGCTCAGTGTCCAGTTATCTTCATCACGACTGAGTACCCCGTCGCCAGGCTGGGCCGCCAGACCGTTTGCGGTCAAGCTCCCTGAAATCATATGCAGGTAACCATGACGCCCTTGCAATGCCCATTTGAGGGTCTCCCCTTCGGCGAGTTGCAGTCGCCATACCCGGGCCTGCTGGCGAATGCTGAAGGATCCGGCCTCGCCATCCGGCGATGCCACCAGCGTCATGCCTGGCTGGTTTTCTATCCGCTTCTGCTGATAACCGGGGGTCGTACCGAACTCGTTCGGCTCGATCCAGATCTGCAGCAGTTGCAGAGGTTCACTCTGAGAGGGGTTGTATTCGCTGTGGCGAATGCCTGAACCCGCACTCATCAACTGGAAATCCCCAGCCGGGATCTGCTCGGCATGACCCAGGCTGTCCCTGTGTTCTATGGTGCCCTTGAGCACACAGGTCAGGATCTCCATGTTGGCGTGAGGGTGGGTGGCGAAACCGCCACCCGCTGCCACCATGTCGTCGTTGATGACCCGCAAGGCTGAGTGCCCCATCCACTCCGGGTCGTAGTAGTGACCGAAGGAAAAACTGTGGTGAGTATCGAGCCAGCCAAAATTGGCGTGACCTCGATCTGCTGCGGCTCTCAATTGCATCATGGTGTGCTCCTTACGCTATAAAGCTGTGGTTAACGCTGGCGACCATCACCCAGACCGAAGGGGATCCGGTACTCACTGGACTCGTCACCCAGGCTCACCGTCAGGTTGCCCTGGGTGCGACTCGGCAGTTTGACCCGCTGGGTGCCCATCAGATCGGCATGGACAGAGGCCAGCAGATCGCCGGACTCGTCACGCACCTCCAGCATGGGGTTGGACTTGCCGTCGATGACAGCGCTGGCTTGCCAGTTGACGAGCAGGGAGCCCGGGGTGGCGCTGAAATCAGCTGGCACGCTGGCCTGGGCCAGACCGGAACTCATCAGGCCTGCAACGGCCAACATCTTGATTACGTTTTTCATGTTCAATTCTCTCTTGGATTTTTATGTCATTGATAGGCCGTCAGGCCTGGGCCAATGCCTCCATGCAAGAGACTACGTCAAATATTATGTTGTTCTTTTACTGAAAGCTGACCTCCTCATTTTGAAGGGGTCACAGCCTGGAACTGCACTTATTTGGCCACTGAGCCATCCTGCTCAAGCGATGATTGAATATTAAACCTGCATGGCTTAAGTTGTTAGCGAGATAATCTGGCGATCATATTCAAAATATTTGAAGGTTACCCATGAGCAAAGAGCGCGCACTGACCCTGGAAGCCATTCGGGTGCTGGATGCCATAGAGAGACGGGGCAGCTTCGCCGCCGCCGCGGAGGAGTTGGGCAAGGTGCCCTCGGCACTGAGCTACACGGTGCAAAAACTGGAAGATGAACTGGATGCCATGCTGTTTGACCGCAGCGGCCATAGAACCAAGTTCACTCCGGCCGGTCGCATGCTGCTCGAACAGGGTCGCTTGCTATTGCAAGCGGCCGAGCATCTGGTGGGGGAGACCCGTGCTCTGGCGCGGGGTTGGGAGACCGACATCACCATAGCCGTGGATGCCCTGGTACCGGTGCAGGCGCTCTATCCGCTGGTGGATCGACTGGCCGAGTTGACCGATACCCGCTTGCGACTGCGGGCCGAGGTCTTGGCGGGGAGTTGGGAGAGTCTGGAAGATGGCCGTGCCGATCTGCTTATCTCTTCCCTCAATCCCGATCTCATGCTGACCGGCATCAAACACCAACTGCTGCAGGAGGAGGTGATGCTCTACGTCGCCCATCCGGATCACCCGCTGCATCAGGAGCCGGAGCCCCTGGCGGACGAGACCCTGCGTCGCTACCGCGCCATCGCCATCGCCGACTCGGCGCGGCGCAAACCCGCCCTCACCTATCGCCTGCTCGACAAGCAACCCAGACTCACCGTCAGCACCATGGCCGAGAAGCGCGATGCCCTGTTGGCGGGGATCGGGGTCGGCACCATGCCGCTGAACTGGATCGAGGAGGACATCAAGGCGGGGCGCCTCAAGGTGATAGGCCCCGAGTATCGCCATCAGGTGCAGGTCGTGCTGGCTTGGCGGCGGGACAGCATGGGCAAGGCCAAGAGCTGGCTGGTGCGGGAGATCCCCAAGCTGTTTATGGCCAAGGCGTAATGCGTCACAACTTGACGCCAGGGGCAAATTAGGGGAAAAGAAAAAAGCGGAACCCTGACGGGATCCGCTCAATTTGCCAGGAAAGAATAAAAACCTTTCGGTTTAAAAAAACCCTTAAATTGGAAGCAAACAATCGATTTCGCAACCAGGAAAGTCTCGAATTCGATTCGTGTTCGATTATGCGCGAACTGTTATTCCTCGCCAGCACTATGTTGCAGAGTTGAAGGATGTGCACCGCCCGGTGTCATTTTCTGCAACCTTTGCCCCAAACTGGTCAGATCATCCCGCTTATTTCGGCCGCTTGCTTTCTCCTGGTTTTTTAAAGTGTCAATATCTGAGCCCGAACCATGGAAAAGGTACACTTTTTGGCGGTTCATCAAATGCACATAAAGGAATGACGCATGACCTATAGCCAGACCCTGGCCATTAACATTCTCGACACCCTCAAGAAGACGCTGATCGACAAGGGGATCCGTTATCAGACCCTGGCGGAGGCGATGAATGTCTCCATCGCGACGATCAAACGGATGATGAACAAGCCATCACTGCCCTTTGATACCCTGTTGGAGATCTGCCATCTGGTGGGTCTGTCATTCGAGGAGCTGCTCGAACGCACTCAGGAGGCCCAGAGCCGCCGCGCCGTCTTCACCCAGGAACAAGATGAGTCCTTCCACAACGAGCCCGGCCTCTACGCCTTCCTCGCCAACATCTTCTGGCGTGACAAGACCCTCATCGACCTGAAGCGGGAGTACGGCCTGACCGATGCCTCCTGCTACCTCTATCTGCGCAAGCTGGAGAAGCTTGGCATATTGCAGCTCGGCATCGACAACAGCTTCCATTTCCTCATCAGCGAGCGGATCAACTTCGAGCAGCACAGCCGCTTCGCCCGCCAGCAGGCACGCCAGGCCATGTCTGTGCTTGGCGACTATCTGGTGGAAAACATGCACAAACAGAACAACTACATGGCGCTCTGTCAGCTCCATCTGGACGAGAGCGAGGCGTTCGCCCTGATCGAGCGGATGAAGGAGTACTGGCATCAGGAGCTCAAGCTCAACCGCCCCGCCATCGGCCAGCGGGAAGACACCAAGACCTACACCATGTCGCTGCAGCTGGCGGACTGCGGTTACCAGAGCTTCGACGATCTCATCCCCAACATCGACGGCTAGGACTCAGCGCAGACCTCGCCCTGCGGGGGGAGGTCTATTTCCCTCAAACGCCAGCGCTCAGCCACGGCTAACAGGACGGGTATCCAGCGCGATGCAGATTGCCATAGCGCTGACGCCAGTGCTCAACCATGCCGGATAGGACGGGTATCCAGCGCGATGCAGATTGCATCGGGACGCCAGTGCTCTATATCACAGTCGATCAAGGCGCCCGCCTGGTCATAGTTGACCCGCACCAACCGCAGCACGGGGCTGCCCTGGGCCAGGTTGAGCACCCGCGCAATCTCTCCCCGTGCCGCCACCGGTGTCACCTCCAGCCGTGCGCCCCCCTGCCCCATGCCATATTCGCGCAGATAGAGCTCGGTGAGCGACCCCGCCAGCGGTTGACTCTCGATACCAGGAAAACGGGTCGCCAGCAGATGATGGCTGACGTGGAGCACGGGGCGGCCATCGATGAGGCGCTGACGGCGGATCCCGAACAGTGGGGTAAAGGGGGTGATGGCCATCCAGCGACAGAGATCACTGCTGGCCAGTTCGCTGCCCTGACCGAGCAAACGGGTCTCGGCGCTGCGCTGCTGCTCGGCGATCCACTGATGAAAGTGGGTGTGACGAGCCGGGTCATAGACGAGCCTGGGGGGCGCCACGAACCAGCCGCGCCGCTCGGCCCGGTAGATGATCCCCTCGGCCTCCATGGTCGAGAGCGCCTCCTTGACCGTGATGCGGGTGGTGGCGAAACGCTCGCTCAAGGCTCGCTCGGCGGGCAATTGCTGGCCCGCCGTCAGTTGCCCACTCGCGATGTAGCGGTGCAGCGTCTGGCAAATTTGTTCACTCTTGGTGAGCGGTCTGGTCACGAGCCTGTCCTGGCATAGTCCAACGAATCGAATGCCACGCTTATATCCCGCCCAGATGAAGCTGCCATGACAGTGGCTCAGGCAAGAAAATGTCATCCAATCGCCACAAAAGCGCCCCGCCACCGTCACATTCCCCCCCTAGCATCGTCCTCGAACCTTAACTGACCTAGTCCAGAAGGATGGGATGATGAAAACCTTGATCGCAAGTGCACTGGCCATCGCGGCCATCAGTCAGCCGTTTTTTGCAACCAATAGCTATGCCGCCGAAAATATCGCGGATCTGGAGAAGGCCGCCCGTGGCGAAGGCCAGCTCAACAGCATCGGCATGCCCGACAGCTGGGCGAACTGGAAGGACACCTGGCAACAGATCGGCAGCGTCTATGGCATCAAGCATCAGGATACCGACATGAGCTCGGCGCAGGAGATCGCCAAGTTCGCCGCCGAGAAGGCCAATGCCACCGCCGATATCGGTGACGTGGGCGGCGCCTTCGGCCCGGTTGCGGTCAAGCAGGGGGTCACCCAGCCCTACAAGCCCTCCACCTGGGCCGACATTCCCAACTGGGCCAAAGATGCGGACGGTCACTGGATGCTGGCCTATACCGGCACCATCGCCTTCCTGATCAACAAGGATCTGGTCAAGGCCGCCCCCACCAGCTGGCAATCCCTGCTGGGTGGCGACTACAAGGTGACCCTGGGTGACGTGGGCGTGGCCTCCCAGGCCAACAACGGCGTGCTGGCGGCAGCCTATGCCACCGGTGGCAGCGAGAAGAACCTCAAGCCTGCATTGGAGCTGTTCGGCCAGCTGGCCAAGCAAGGTCGCCTGTCACTGAACGACCCGACCATAGCCAACATCGAGAAGGGCGAAGTGGAAGTGGGTGTGCTGTGGGACTTCAACGCCCTGAACTACCGCGACCAGATCGACCCCAAGAAGTTTGATGTGGTGATCCCGAGCGACGGCTCCGTCATCGCCGGTTACACCACCATCATCAACAAGTGGGCCAAGAACCCCAACGCCGCCAAACTGGCCCGTGAATACATCCTCTCCGATGCCGGTCAAATCAACCTGGCCCGTGGCTACGCCCGCCCCATCCGCAGCAACGTGACCCTGCCGGATGACGTCAAGGCCAAGCTGCTGCCCGCCGAGCAGTATGCCAATGCCAAGCCGGTGCAGGATCATGCCGCCTGGGAGCAGAGCTCCAAGGCCCTGCCGCGCCAGTGGCAAGAAACCGTCATGATCAACATGCAGTAAGGAAATCCAGTGCAACACAAGGTGATAGTGGTACTTGTGGATGGCCTGGCAGCCGAGGTAGCCCATTGCATGGGCTACCTTTTCGGCATGGTGGAGGCGGGGCGCGGCCTGCATACGACCCTGAGCTCTGCCCTGCCCTCCCTCTCCCGGCCCCTCTACGAGTGCATCCTGACCGGCGTGCCGCCGGTGGCGAGCGGCATCACCCACAACGGGGTGAGTCGCCTCAGTCTGCATGACTCCATCTTCCATCTGGCCCGCGCGGCAGGCAAAGGCACAGCAGCGGCGGCCTATTACTGGGTGAGCGAACTCTACAACCGCAGCCCCTGGCTGGGGTTGCGGGATCGCTATACCCATGACGAGCAACTGCCCATCCAGCACGGCTGCTTCTACTGGGATGACAACTACCCCGACAGCCATCTGCTGATGGATGGCGAGTGGCTCAGAACCCAACATGATCCCGATTTTCTGCTGATCCACCCCATGGGAGTGGATGACGCCGGCCACAAGTTTGGCCTCGATTCACGCCAGTACCGCAATCAGGCGCGCCGGATGGACAGCCTGTTGGCCGATCTGCTGCCCCTGTGGCTAGGAGAGGGGTATCAGGTGGTGATCACCTCGGATCACGGCATGAACGAGGATCTCAGCCACGGCGGCACTCTGCCCGAAGAGCGCACCGTGCCGCTCTGGCTGTTTGGTGATGCCTTCGTCGAACACTGGCCGGATGGGGTGGTGATCGCCCAGACCCAGCTCTGCGCCCTGATGGCCGACCTGCTGAGGGCTCCTCACGACAAGCCGGTGGCTCCCCCGCTGCTCAAGGCGGCCTTTATGCGCGAGGTGCACTGATGATGCCTGCAACCACCGAGATCCTGCTGGATCAACCCGCAGCAACCCGGCGCCAGGCGCGCCGCCACTGGCTGCCCGCCCTGGTGCTGCTGCCCTTTGTCCTCTTGATGATCCTGTTCCAGCTCGCCCCCATGGTCTGGGTGCTGGTGGGCAGTTTTCAAACCCCCGATGGCTGGGGCCTCGCCCATTACCGGGAGATTTTGAGCTCCCCCTTCTACCTGCAATCCTTCACCAACTCCTTACGCATCGCCGGCATCGCCAGTCTAGGGGGGCTTGCCATCGGCACCCTGGGGGCGGCGGCGCTGCGCCACAGCGGCGAGCGGGTCAAACGGCTGCTGCTGGCCTTTGTCACCATGACCGGCAACTTCAGCGGGGTGCCGCTGGCGTTCGCCTTCATCATCATTCTCGGCATCAACGGTGCCGTCACCCTGTTGCTGAAATCCTGGGGGCTGATCGACGGCTTCAACCTCTACTCGGGGTCTGGCCTCATCCTCATCTACACCTACTTCCAGATCCCCCTCGCCCTGCTGCTGCTCTATCCGGCCTTCGATGCGCTGCAGGATGAGTGGCCCCAGGCCGCCGCCCTGCTTGGCGCCAGCAAGAGGCAGTATGTGTGGCACGTGGCGCTGCCGGTGCTCACCCCCGCCCTGCTCGGCACCCTGATCATCCTGTTTGCCAATGCGGTGGGGGCCTATGCCTCCGCCTACGCCCTCACCACGGGCAACTTCAATCTGGTGACCATACGGGTGGCGAGCCTGGTCTCCGGCGACATCTTCCTCGAGCCCAATCTGGCGGCGGCGCTGGCGGTGATCCTGATGGTGCTGCTGGGGGTGGTGACGGCCGCCAACCAGTGGCTGCTGAAAAAGAGCTATGTGAACAAGGGGAACCAGCATGCGTGACCTGAAACCGAGCTGGCCACGCTGGGTGCTGGGAGCGCTGGTCGCCACCCTGCTGCTGCCGCTGCTGGCCACTTTTCTCTACTCCATCTCCACCCGCTGGGGGGCGACCCTGCTGCCGGATGGCTTCACCCTCGACTGGTATCTCAAGCTGTGGGGTGACCCGCGCTTTCTGGCGGCCTTTGGCCGAAGCCTGCTGGTCTGCTTCGCCACCCTGCTGCTGGGTACCCTGGTGCTGGTACCGACCGTGCTGGTGGTGGCCTACTACTTCCCCAAGCTGGATCCCTGGATGAACCTGCTGATCCTGCTGCCCTTCGCGGTGCCGCCTGTGGTCTCCTCGGTGGGGCTGCTGCAGATCTACGCCGACGGCCCCCTGCCCATCATCGGCACGCCGTGGATCCTCATCGGCACCTGGTTCACAGTGGTGTTGCCCTTCATGTACCGGGCGCTGGCCAACAGCCTGCAGGGTGTACCGCTCAGGGATCTGATGGATGCAGCCCATCTGCTGGGGGCGAGCAGCGCCCGTGCCTTTCTGCTGGTGGTGATCCCCTGCCTGCGCAAGGGGCTGCTGGCGGCGCTGTTTCTCTCCCTCTCCTTCCTGCTCGGTGAGTTCGTGTTTGCCAACATGCTGGTGGGCACCCGCTACGAGACCCTGCAGGTCTATCTCTACAACATGAGGTCCACCTCGGGCCACTTCACCAGCGCGTTGGTGATGAGCTACTTCCTGCTGACCCTGCTGCTCACCTGGGCGGCCAACAGATTTCATCGGTGATCCAAGATGTTTCATTTAGAAGTCAATCAGTTGCACAAATCCTACGGCGACACCAAGGTGTTCGAGGGGATCGAATTCGGCATCCGCAAGGGGGAGCTGGTGACCCTGCTCGGCCCCTCCGGCTGCGGAAAGTCCACCCTGTTGCGGGCCCTGGCCGGGCTCACTCCGGTGGATGGTGGTCAGGTGCGGGTGGCCGGGGAAGAGATCACCTGGCAGGCGCCCCAGAAGCGGGGCATCGGCATGGTGTTCCAGAGCTATGCGCTCTTCCCCAACATGACGGTGTGGGACAACGTCGCCTTCGGCCTCAAGATGAAGCCCCAGCCGGGACGGGAATTGGCGGCCAGCGTGAAAGAGGCACTGGCGCTGGTGGAGCTGGACGGCTTCGAGCGCCGCTATCCGGGGGAGCTCTCCGGCGGTCAGCGCCAGCGGGTGGCGCTGGCGCGGGCTTTGGTAGTGCGGCCAAGGATCCTGCTGCTGGACGAGCCGCTCTCGGCGCTGGATGCCCGCATCCGCCGCAGCCTGCGCCAGCAGATCCGCGAGATCCAGCAGCGCCTCGAGCTCACCACCATCTTCGTCACCCACGATCAGGAGGAGGCGCTGACCCTGTCGGATCGGGTGTTCCTGATGAACAAGGGGTCCATCGTCCAGAGCGGCACGCCTGAGCAGATCTACACCCAGCCCGCCGATGAGTTCGTGGCGAGCTTTATCGGCCATTACAACCTGCTGGCTCCCGAACAGGCCAACAAGTGGCTGGGGGGAACACGCAGCACCAAGCTGGCACTGCGTCCCGAGGCCATTGCGCTATTGCCTCAGGAGGCCTGCCCTCCCGAGCCCCATCTGCCGGGAGTGATACGCCACCAGCAGTTGCTCGGCAACATCATCCGCTATCAGGTGGCGTGCGAGGCCGGGTTGCTGACGGTGGACGTCCTCAACCGCTCGGCCCGGGATCTGCTGCCGGTCGGCAGCGCCGTCACCCTGGCGGTGGCCCGGGATCAGCTGTGTGAGGTAGCATAAGCCGAGGGTTTGCATGCTCTTTTCAGCGGTGGCGCGGCCAGGGTGCCGCCCCGCCAGCCCCCCGTATTCATAGCAAGGAGCCGAGATGGCACTGGCACTGTTTGATTTGGATGAGACCCTGATTGCCGGGGATTCCGCCAGCCTCTGGCTGGAGTACATGGTGGCCCAGGAGCTGGCCCCGGTGAGCATGGTGGCCGAGGAGCAGGCCATGATGTCCCTCTACCATCAGGGCAAGCTGGACATGCACCAATACATGGCCTTCACCCTGCAACCCCTGGCGGGCAAATCCAGAGCCTGGCTCGATGGCCAGTGCCAGCACTTTGCCGAGCAAGTGTTGCGCGAGCGGATCTATCCGGAGGGGCTGGCCCGCATCGACTGGCATCGAAAACAGGGGGATACCCTGGTGCTGATCTCCGCCTCCGGCGAGCATCTGGTCGCCCCCATGGCGCGCATGTTGGGCATGGATCACTGCATCGCCATCCTGCTCGACGAAGAGGAAGGCCTGCTGACCGGCCAGACCCGGGGTACCCTGAGCTTTCGAGAGGGCAAGGTGGCGCGCATCAACCAGCTGTTTGGCGGGCTTGACGACCCCTGGCAGGAGAGTTTTGGTTACAGCGACTCCCACAACGATCTGCCCATGCTGCAGGCTGTGACTCATCCCCATGGGGTCAATCCTGCCCCCCGCCTTCGCCAAGCCGCCGAGCAGGCGGGTTGGCCCTGCCTGCAGTGGCAACTCGCCGAGACAAAGGTGCCGTAACGGACAGGGGCAGAGACAGCCTGACGCCCCATGAAAAAGGAGAGGAGGCCAGCGCTCTCCTCTCCTTGTTCCATCCAGAAGCCGGCGAAAACAGCCTGGCCCTGACTATACCTGCCTGAGCAGGGGTTCGGGGTCAGAGGCCGGCTCTCCCGCTTGATAGCAGCGATTCTTGCCCGCCCGCTTGGCGCGATAGACCTCGGCATCCGCCGCGACGATCAACTCCTTGGCCTCCCGGGCCTGGCCACTGGCCACCAGACCGCCGCTCAGGGTGACCCGCAACCCGGGTTCACGCCACGTCAGGCTGGCTACCCGCTCACGAAACTCGTCGAGCAGGGCGAAGATCATGCGCTGATCCTCCCCCGTCAGCAGGGCCACCAGCTCCTCGCCACCATAGCGACAGACCCAGCCCCGCTCGCCCAACTGCTCCATGGCCAGGGTGGCAACCCGCTTGAGCACCATGTCCCCGGTGTGGTGACCAAAGGTGTCGTTGACCCCTTTGAAGTCGTCGAGGTCGAACATGGCGAGGAAGAAGGGCTCCCTCTCGCTCAGCAATTCAGCCAACTGGTCATCGAAGAAACGGCGGTTGTAGAGGCCGGTCAGCTTGTCGAGGTTCGCCAGCTGGCGTACTTCATGAAGATCCTGACTGGTTGCGGCCAGCTCGGCATAGATATGTTTCAGCTCCTGTATGCTGCCCACCTGGGTCGCAGAGGGATCATGCCGGCTGTAGCGGATCATCCGGGCAATCTCGTTGAGCATGCGCCTGAAATAGCGGGTCCAGACGATGGCCAGTACCAGGTAGAGCACGGAGGCCAGCACCACCATGAGCTGCACGTTGAGGGAGGCGCGGGCCACCGTCTGATTCAGGCTGGCCGCAGGCTTGACACTGACCAGCACCCACCCCTGCTCCGGCAAGTGGCTGTAGGAGACAAACTGGCGATTTTCTTCGTCGAAGAAGAGCCCCCTGTCGTCGGTAAAGTGCCTGAGCCAACCGGGATGGGGCATCATCTTGAACAGCTGCTTGGGATCAGGGTGGGCCAGCTGGCGACCCGAGGCACTGATGATGCTCTGATAGCCATCTTCACCGGGCCGATTGAGCAGGAGTGAAAGGGGCTGCAACTGGGAGTCGATTGCAAAGACACCCAGGATCTTGCCCTGCTCGTCGGTGAGCGTCTTCGCGATGGAGATCAGCAAATTTCCCGTGGTGTAATCGTAATAGGGTTCGGTCCAGACCCGCTGACCCGGGTGCGCCAAGGCCAGTTGATACCAGGGCCGGGTACGGGGATCATAGGCCGGGTTATGATCCCAGTCCGGGTAGCTGAGCACCAGGCGCCGCTCGGTGCCGAGGTAGATGGCGATAATATCCGAGGCCAGCCCCTTGTAGAGCTGCCAGTCATGGCGGTAGCTGTGGGTGTTGCCGAGTTCACTGCCGCCGACATCCCCGGCCTTCACTTGGTCATAGATAAGGGTAAACTGTCGTTCCAGCTCGGCCAGGTAGGGCTCAACCAGGCTCTCACGCAGCTGGCTGTTATTGGCGCTGAGCCGCTGCTCCAGCTCCTGTTGCAGGCTACGGGCCATGTGCAGATAGTAAATGCCCCCCAACACCAGCACGGGAATAAAGAGCACAAGCAGGCCCAGCCGCATGCGGCTCACCAGAGACCAGTGCTTTTTGGTGGTAGGAGACTTGCTCAAGCTTGACTCCGGTGACAGGGACATTTGAGCCAGATTAACAGCCCGTCACGACGGCGTCCAAAGGAAGAGAGAGATGTGCACTGACCCACAACCTGCGCTGCCATGCTGACTCACGACAACTGGATCGCGGTGCATTTTTGCGCCCTGATCCTGCTCACCGGCGCCCTCACCTCCGAGTATTTTCTGTTCAGGCGCGGCATGTCCATCGAGCAGGTGCGCAAGTTGCTGATCGCCGATGGTCTGGCGGCGCTGGCCCTGCTGCTGCTGTTCATCAGTGGCCTGATGCAACTCTACGCAGAGCCTCAGGGCCCGATCGCACTGCTGCAATTGCCCAGCTACCGGCTCAAACTGGTGCTCTTCATGCTGATGGCGCTGAGTTTCGGCTATCCGAGCCGCCTCTTCTATCGCTGGCGCCAATCCCTGCGGCGGGGCAGGGCTCCCATGGTGTCGACGCAACAGCAGCTGTGGGTGATCTGGATACTGCGCATCGACCTGCTGCTGCTGATGCTGATCCCGCTGCTGGCCCATAGCTCCAGCTCCTGACCCATTCAATACTCGCAGCCAGTCACAGGGGCCTGGCTGAGCTCGGCCAAGACAAACGCCATGGCTGTCGGTATGGTGGCACAGGAAGGAAGTTCAACTTTTTGATTTCAGGGATGAAACCTTATGCGTTCTAACATGATGTTGCTGATGGCCGCCGCCATCTGGGGGCTGGGCTTCGTCGCCCAGCGGCTGGGAATGGATCACATGGGGCCTTACACCTTCAATGGCCTGCGCTTCCTGCTCGGGGCCCTCTCGCTCCTGCCCCTGCTCTGGTGGCTAAAATCCCGTCAACCGACGCAACCTCGCGCTGAGGATAACCCGCGCCTGCTGCTGATCGGCGGCACCCTGGCGGGGGGCGTGCTGTTTTGCGCCGCCTCCCTGCAACAGGTGGGACTGCTCTATACCACGGCCGCCAAGGCAGGCTTCATCACCGGTCTCTACATCATATTGGTGCCGGTGCTCGGCTTGGCGCTGCGCCACAAGACGGGGGCCAACACCTGGGTCGGCGCCCTCATCGCCATGGTCGGGCTCTATGTGCTCAGCGTGACCGATGATTTCACCATCGGCTATGGCGACCTGCTGCAGGTGATCGGCGCCCTGTTCTGGGCCATTCACCTGCTGGTGCTGGATCACTACTCGAACCGGGTCGCCCCTATCCGCCTGGCCGGGGTGCAATTCGTGGTGTGTGGCCTGCTCAGTCTTGGCACGGCTTTCATCATCGAAACCCCGACCCTGAGCGGTGCCGTGGCGGGTTGGCAGGCCCTGCTCTACGCGGGGCTGGTCTCGGTCGGCATCGGCTACACCTTGCAGGTGGTCGGCCAGCGCGGTGCCCATCCTGCCCATGCCGCCATCATCCTCAGCCTGGAGACAGTGTTCGCCGCCATCGGTGGTGTGCTGCTGCTCGGCGAGATCCTCGATGAACGCGCCGTCATCGGCTGCATCCTGATGCTGATCGGTATGCTTCTCTCCCAGATCAGACTGCGCTGGTGGTGGAAATCCCGCCGGGACAAGGTGCCCAGCCAGCCCTGATACGGGCAGTATGCTGCGCGGCGGCGCGGGAAAGAAGGTGCCGCCGGGATGGGGCCACCCACCCCCAATAAAACGAGGCGCCTCTGGGCGCCTCGTTTTATTGCCGCCCCCTTATCGCACGCTGGAGCAGAAGCTGACATCGTCCTGCAGGGGATCGTTGCTCACGCTGTGATAGAGCTCGAAACAGGGGCCGCTGCCAAACTCCAGTCCGGCGGACACTATGTCGCCTATGTGCTCCTGCCAGCGCGGCCCGTACTGGTTGCGATCCGTGATGAGGTAGCGGGACTGGGCGTAGCGCCCGGCGGGGATAAGCTGGGTTTCCACCTCCCCCGTCCCCTGGGTCCCCACCGGCACCGTGACACCTATGTCGGTGCGACACTGGGCCGGCGGTGTCACTTGCGGGTTGTCATGGTAGATGAAGATCCACTCCCCCCCTTCCAGATCGCGGGGCGCGGCCCACTGGTGCAGGCGGTTGCAGACGGCGTCATAGCCTTCGCCATAGGGGCCTGTGACCCGGATATAGGCCAGGGTGCGGGCATCCATCTCGACGGTTTTCATGGTGTTGCTCCTTGCTGATGAGTGGCCTTCAGCATAAGAGAGGGGGGCACCCCATGCGTGTCCATCCTTGCGCTCATGGTGTCCGTTCTTGCCCTTGTCACGGCGAAACTCCCCCGGGGTGCAGCCATAGTGACGGCGAAACGCCTTGGCAAAGGCCTGGGAGCTGGCCAGACCCGCCCCCAGAGCGATGGCGGTGACGCTGGCGTCTGTGTAGCAGAGCTGCCAGGCCGCCCGCTGCATCCGCAGCCGCCGGCACATCTCCCCCGGCGCCTCCCCCACAACAGCGGTGAACACCCGATGGAAGTGGTAGAGGGAGAGGCAGGCGCGGCTCGCCAGCTCCTCGATGGAGAGATCCGGCTCCTGCTCCAGCGCCCGCAGCACGGGAGTCAGGCGCTCGCGATAGTCGATCATGACAGACGGATCCGCCCCATATGCAGGGCATCGACGAAGCGCCCTTCACGAAATGCATAGGCGGGTGAGCAACCTTCCTGCTCGAAGCCGAACTTGCGGTAGAGCGCGATGGCGGCCGCGTTGTCGCTGTAGACCGTCAGCTCGAGCCGCTGCAGGTTGAGCCAGTTGTCCGCCAGATCCACCGCCGCCCCCAGCAGGGCCGAGCCCACCCCGCGGCCGGCCCAGTCATCCCGGACCCCCATGCCCATGCCAGCCACATGGCGACGACGTGGATTCGGCTCGAGCCAGAGCCCCAGATCGCCGACCAGCAGCTCATCAACCATGGCCACCAGGCCGTAGCCGCTACGCTCGGCCAACCGTTTCTGCCACATTGCCAGGGTCGGATAGGGCATCTGCAGGGTGCCTGCCTGAGCCTTTGGCATGGCATAGAGATCCCGCAACCCCTGGGCATCCCCGGCCTCAGCCTGACGAATCCTGATATCAACCATCCCCTCTCCTCCCTGATGCGTGAACGTCCGTCCAAAATAGCGCCCTTTGTGTCCGTAGCCAACTCCATTAGGGCTACCTATCAAACACTTAGAACTGACCGATTGGCCCCGCTCGCGCCCCTTGCCGTATCGTGCCTCCATCATCACAAGGAGATGCCCCATGACTGACAAGAGCCTGCACAGCGCCAACGGTGCCCCCGTCGTCGACAACAACAACAGCCTCACCGCCGGCCCCCGCGGCCCGGTGCTGATGCAAGACATCTGGTTGATGGAAAAACTCGCCCACTTCGACCGCGAGCGTATTCCCGAGCGAGTGGTTCACGCCAAGGGCTCCGGCGCCTACGGCACCTTTACCCTGACCCACGACATCAGCCAGTTCAGCAAGGCGGATCTCTTCAACACAGTCGGCAAGCAGACCCCTGTCTTCCTGCGCTTCTCCACCGTGGCCGGTGAGAAGGGGGCCGCCGATGCCGAGCGGGACGTGCGCGGCTTCGCCCTCAAGTTCTATACCGAGCAGGGCAACTGGGATCTGGTGGGCAACAACACCCCGGTGTTCTTCATCCGCGATCCCCTGAAATTCCCCGACTTCATCCACACCCAGAAGCGGGATCCGCGCACCAACCTGCGCAGCGCCACCGCCGCCTGGGACTTCTGGTCCCGCCACCCGGAATCCCTGCATCAGGTCACCATCTTGTTCAGCGATCGCGGCATCCCCAAGAGCCTGCGGGAGATGAACGGCTACGGCAGCCATACCTTCAGCTTTATCAACGACGCGAACGAACGCTTCTGGGTCAAGTTCCACTTCAAGACAGAGCAGGGCCACAGCTTCTACACAGATGAAGAGGCGGCCAATGTCGTCGGGCAGGATAGGGAGAGCAGCCAGGTGGATCTGTTCAACGCCATAGAGCAAGGGGACTTCCCGCGCTGGAAGGTCTATGTGCAGGTGATGCCGGAGGCCGAGGCCCAGACCTACAAAATCCACCCGTTCGACCTCACCAAGGTGTGGCCGCACAGCGACTATCCGCTGATCCCGGTGGGCGTGCTGGAGCTTAACCAGAACCCGGACAACTACTTCGCCCACGTGGAGCAGGCGGCCTTCACCCCGGCCAACGTGGTGCCAGGTATCGGCTTCTCGCCGGATCGCATGCTGCAAGGGCGGCTGTTCTCCTACGGTGACACCCAGCGCTACCGCCTCGGGGTCAACCACGGTCTGCTGCCGGTCAACGCCCCGCGCTGCCCCTTCCACCACGGCGCCCATCGTGACGGTGCCATGCGCTCCGACAGCAATGGCGGCGCCAGCCCCAACTACCAGCCGAACCGCTTCGGCACCCAGCAGCCGAGCGAGCAGCACGAACCGGCCCTGAGTCTGGAAGGAGCCGCCCTGCACCATGACTTCCGTGACCATGACAGCGACTACTACAGCCAGCCGGGGGAGCTGTTCCGCATCATGGACGAGGGGCAACGTGCTCGCCTCGCTGCCAACCTGGCGCGCTCTCTCATCCATGTGGAAGATGACGCCATAGTCGCGGCCCAGCTCAAGCACTTCGAGCAGGCCGATCCCGAATACGCCAAGCGGGTCGAGCTGGCCCTGGCCGCCCTGCAACGCTGAGCCGCAGGCAGCAAAGTAAAAACGGGGCCTGCAGGCCCCGCTTCCATCAATGACGCCCAATATTCAGCGCCCATGCCACCGAGAGATAAATAAAAAACGGGAACCCTGGGGTTCCCGTTTCTCATCAATCTGTCTCAATCCCGAACGGACCGCGCTTCGCGCTCTTCCCGTTCCCTGACCAACAGGCGCTTGTACCACCAACTATTGCGACGACGTTGAATATTAGAGGAGCGACGAGCCATAGTATTGGGTCCCATGCCAATTGTGAGCGAGGGCACATTATGCGATAGCCATCCCGCCCCTGTCTTTAACTGGATCAAGAAAAGCCTCAGCGAGGGGTCTGAATGCGCTCAATCTGTGCATCGGGTAGCACCTCGTCACTCGGCTGTTGTTGCACGGAGCGCCAAGCCAGCGGGCCATTGCTCTCCTGACTGTTGATGGGGGCACAGACCAGCCAGGATCCCCCCTGCTCAAGCTGGGCGCCAAGGGAATACTTCTGATCCGCAAACCAGCAGACTCGCTCCGGCAATGAGCCCAGTGGCAGCAGCAGATCCGTGCCCACCCGGGTCGAATGGCGCAAGGGCTCGGCCACCGCCACTGTACTCAGGCCCCACAGGGCCAGCATGATGCCGACTGATTTCATAACGACTCCTTGGTTACCCCTTGCAGGCGACCAGAACGGGGGAAAACTTGATTAATAAGTAGTGGGCCAGCTGGTATTCCGGAACCATTATGGTAGCCTGCCAGCGCCCCGCTTTCCTGTACAGGAAGTGGCCGCCACAACCCCTGGAAACCTGGCCATGACGAGGCCTAGATTACCTTAGTTATCAAATCGTTATCTGGATTTTCTCCTAATGCGTATCATGACCTTCCTCAAGGCCGCTTGCCTGAGCCTGATGTTATCCGCCTGTGTCGCCCCCCTGCTGCTGATGGGCCCCTCCAGCCAGCTGATGTGGGCCCTCCTCAAACCCCTGGTTGGCTTCGATCCCAATGAGGTCAACCTGTTCGAACAGCCCCTCATCAAGGACAGGATGACGGCCCTGCTCGGCCCCAACTATGACACCACCGTTGCCCTGCTCAAGACCGCTGGCGAGCTGCAGCAAGAGGGTCCGCTCTTCTATGTGGTATCCCGCTATACCCCTGTGCCCGACATGGCTCAGAAGGCAGGTCTGGTCTGGAACTCGGACACCAACCAGATGGCGGTCAAGCTGCTCAAGGGGGATGTGGTCGAGGTCTTTGGCGAACAACTGGGTCAGATGACGCCAAGCTGGCCGAGCGAGATGGATGGCTGGCAGCATACCAGTGCAAATGCCCTCAAGGGGGCCATGACCGGCTCCGCCAGTGCGGCGCTCGATGGTGCCGTGCAGGGTGCCAGCAAGTCGGTAACAGAGAGCGCCAGCAAGGCCATCAGCGATCAGACCAAAGCCGTCACCGACAGTGCTAACAAGGCCATCAGCGATCAGAGCAAAGCGGTGACCGACAGCGCCAGCAAGGCCATCAGCGAGCAGAGCAACGCCGTCACCGGCAGCGCCAGCAAGGCCATCAGCGATCAGACCAAAGCCGTCACCGACAGCGCCAACAAGGCCATCAGCGATCAGACCAAAGCCGTCACCGACAGCGCCAACAAGGCCATCAGCGATCAGACCAAGGCGGTCACCGACAGCGCCAGCAAGGCCATCAGTGAGCAGAGCAACGCCGTCACCGACAGCGCCAACAAGGCCGTCAGCGATCAAACCAAGGCCGTGACCGACAGCGCCAGCAAGGCCGTCAGCGATCAGAGCAAAGCCGTCACCGACAGTGCCAGCAAGGCCGTCAGCGATCAGAGCAAAGCCATCACCGACAGCGCCAGCAAGGCCATCAGTGAGCAGAGCAACGCCGTCACCGGCAGTGCCAGCAAGGCCGTCAGTGAGCAGAGCAACGCCGTGACCGACAGCGCCAGCAAGGCCGTCAGCGGTGCGCTGCCGACTCAGGATCCCCAGGCTGCTGCCCGCGCGGCCGCCGAAGCCGAGCTGGAAAACCTGTTGAAATGATGCTGCCTGGCACTCACCCCCAGAGCACAGCGCCCGGATCTACACTCTTCGTCAAGGAACTGGCGCGGGGATGACGCTCATGATGCAACTGTTTGCCTCACTCGGGCTGCTGGCCGCCTTGGCTGGCACGCCAGCCGCGGCGCTGACTTACTATTCCGAGCAGAATCTGCCCTTCAATGGCGTCGATGAACAGGGCCGCAGTAGCGGTTTCAGCATAGAGTTATTGCGCTTGATGTGGCAGGAGCTGGGGCAAGAGGAAGCGCCCATCCAATTCTTGCCCTGGTCCAAGGCCTGGTATCTGCTGACTCAGCAGCCCGATGCCGTCCTGCTCACCACGGCCCATACCTTGCCCCGTTCCCACCACCTGCAATGGGTCTGCCCCATCAGCCGCTCGCGCATCGTGTTGATGGCCAGGGCCGATCACCTGCCCCGGATCCGCCACAGGGCCGACCTGCTCACCCTGAAGATAGGAGCCATGCAGGCCGATGTGGGCGAGCAGTTACTGCTCAACCGCGGCATGCCACCGGCCCAGCTGATGACGGTGCCGCGCATGGATCTGGTGGTACGCCAGTTGTTGCTTGCCCGCACCGATCTGGTCGCAGGTAACGAGACCATGTTGCGCTATCAGATCCGCCAGCTTGGCTATGAGCCACGGCAGTTCGTCACAGTGGCCGTATTGGCCGAGCAGGATAACTGCTTCGCCTTCAATCCCGCCGTGGATCCGGCCGAAGTGGCACTGTTGCAACAAGCCCTCGACCGGGTGCGCCAGGGTCCGGCTTTTCAAGCCCTGCAGGCCCGCTACGAAGATATGCTGAACCCGAGCACCCATGAACGACTGCCGGAAATAGAGTGAGGTACGCTCAATCCGGCCGCCAACCCACCATAAGCGAAGAGGCCACCCCAGGGTGGCCTCTTCGTTGCACCGACCAGGGTTATTTGTAGAGGTTGTCCTGCTCGTTATCCTTGTTGGCCGCAGCTCCGCTGTGCTCGATGGCGGTACGGATCAGATCCACCCCGGCGCGGATGATGAGCACCCCCATGTTGACCAGCTTGACGCAGACCCACATGAAAGTGATCAGCAGTATCAGCTTGAGCACCGTCTGGAATGCCTCCAGGAAGTTCTGCTCCAGCTGGCCGGTCAAGCCATTGGCACTGCTCATCAGCCAGGTGTAGACCTCGCGCACGAAGGGGATACGACTTGGCATCTCTAGTACATCCAGCGCCGCTGGCAGAGCCTGGCAGATGACAATACTGCCGAACAGTACCAGGATGACGCCGAGGCCGATGCCGAGATAGAAGCCGAACTGTTTCATATGAGATCCCAAGAGTTGCTGCATGGAGAGTGAGGATAGCTGCCAATAGTAGGCACAGCCGCGCCCCAGAGCAATCTCGGCGGGAGAAACCCCAAGGATCCCAGGCCTGTTTCGCAACGGAAGTCGTTGCCCAAGCCACTGATTTCTGTGACGCTTCTCATACCGCCCCTGGAAACGGACTCCCATGCTCAGATACCCTTGTTGCCTGCTGCTCGCCCTCATGCTCGCGACGCCCCTTTGGGCCGCCCCATCCAAAGCACGGGGAGCCGTGTGCGTCATCAAACAACAGGATAAAGTGCTGCTGGTGCAAGACAGGGTCTCGTCCCGCTACAGCCTGACGGGCGGCTATATCGATCCCGGCGAGACGCCGCCTCAGGCGGCCCTGCGCGAGCTGTTCGAGGAGACAGGCCTGGCGGGGCGCATCATCGCCCCCCTTGGTCGCTGGCAATCGGCAGACATCTATGCCTGCCAGACCCTGACCCCCATAGTGGCGCAGCAAGGTTCGGGGGCCGTCTCCCTGCTGCATGCCCCCAATCGGGATGGGGAGGTGCTCAGCGCCCTGCTGATCTCCCCCAGTGCCCTGCCCCATGTACTGAGGCGCTTTCCGGCCCAGCTCGACTGGTTGATCCCGCAACTCCCCCGGATCCCTGATAGCGAGGTGAGTTGGCGAACCGATTTCAGTGCCGAGGCCAATGCGCTGCACCGTCAGGAACTGCCGCTGATCCGCCAGCTGCAAGCGCGGCTTGGCCCACACAACCTCTGGCTCCAGCTCGCCAACCTCGCCGGATCTGCGCCCTTCATGCTGTTACTGGTGCCTCTGCTGCTGCCCCTGCTCGGCTGGCACAGAGCCCTGCAGTTGCTGTTTGTCATGCTGTGGCTGAGTCTGCTGGTGCAACTCACCAAGATGGGCATCGGCTGGCCACGCCCCTTCAACTTCCAGCCCGAACTCGCCCTGCGCGCCGTGTCCGGTTTTGGCATGCCGAGCGGCCACTCGGCCACGGCCATGCTCGGCTGGGGCCTGCTGCTAGGCTGGGCCTGGCCGGGACGGCGCTGGCTGGCAATATGCCTGGCCCTGCTGCTGGCAAGCGCCACCGGCCTTGCCCGCGTCTGGCTCGGGGTGCATTTTATCTCGGACGTGGTGGCCGGCATGCTGCTTGGCCTCGGCCTGCTGCTGTTGTTCCCCTGGTTGCAGCCCCTTGCCTCGCGCCAGCTCCCCTGGCTGCTACTCGCCAGCCTGGCCGGTGTCGCTGCTGCCGTGCTGCAATCCCCCGCGCTCGCCGCCATCGGCATTCTCAGCCTGACACTGCTGCTCGGCAGTCGATCCAGGGTCGAACGGAGCAGGCGCCGCCCCTGGCTGACCGGCTTTGTCGCCCTGGCGGGTTGCCTGCTGCTGGGACTACTCAGCGCAAGCTTGCCACTGTTGATCACCAGTTCCCTGTTGATCCTGACCGGACAAGGGATACTCTATGGACTCTTGGGACTCTGGTTGAGCTCGGGCCTCTGGTGGCTGATCTCCCTGACCGACGACCACAATCGGGGTGCAACCCCACGCAAGGAATACAATGATTATTAAGAAACCGGATCTGGCCAAGCTCACCCTAGGAGTCTTGTTTCTCAGCATCTTGATCGCGTCCTGCTTCCTGGTGCTACGCCCCTTCCTGCCTGCCTTGGTGTGGGCCACCATGATCACCATAGCCACCTGGCCGCTGATGCTGATGATGCAGCGCCTGCTGTGGGGGAAACGGACCCTGGCGGCCTTCGTCATGACCCTGATACTGCTGCTGATCTTCGTCATCCCGCTGTTCATGACCCTGGCCAATGTGGCGGAGAAGGCCCCCATGCTGATCGATCTGGCCACCACCATCAGCAAATCCCCGCCCCCGGAGCTGCTCTGGCTCCAGCAGATACCGCTGGCAGGGGACAAACTCTTTGAGCTGTGGCAGCAGATCCTGGCCAGCGGTGGTCAGGTACTGTTCGCCAAATTGGCACCCTATTTCGGCCAGACCGCCCGCTGGCTCGCCTCCCAAGCCGGTAACCTGGGGCTCTTGTTCGTCCACTTCCTGCTGACCGTGGGGATCTGCGGCCTGCTCTATCACTCGGGGGAAACTGTCGCTGTCGGCATCCGTCGCTTCGCCCACAGGCTGGCCGGTGAGCGGGGAGACAACGCCACTGTGCTGGCCTCCCAGGCCATCCGCGCCGTGGCCATGGGGGTGGTGGTGACCGCCCTGGTACAATCCTCGGTGGCCGGGATAGGCCTGCTGATTGCCGGCATTCCCTACGTCATGATCCTGGTGGTGTTGATGTTCCTGCTGATCGTCGCCCAGATCGGCCCCTTCCCGGTGCTGCTGACCAGCGTCGGTTACCTCTACTGGAGCGGCGATACTACCTGGGGCACCTTCCTGCTGGTCTGGTCGCTGCTGGCGGGCACCATGGACAACTTCCTGCGTCCCTTCCTCATCAAGCGCGGCGCCGATCTGCCCCTGATCCTGATCCTGGTTGGCGTCATCGGCGGCCTGCTGGCGATGGGGATCATCGGCCTGTTCATCGGCCCAGTGGTGCTGGCGGTGGGCTACACCCTGCTCGATGCCTGGATCAAGGAAGAGGATCAATCCGCCGCCGTTGCAGCGCCCGTGCCGCCCAAGGCGGAGTAAAGCCCGCAACGAGCAACGCCGCCCATTTGGGCGGCGTTTTTGTTATGGCACTGACTCAAGCTGGTTGATGCAGGGTGATGCAGTGAATACCGCCGCCCCCCGCCGCCACCGGGTCTATGTTGACGGCCACCACCTTGCGCCCCGGGTAGAGGCGGGCCAGCAGATCCTGGCAATAGCGGTCGGCCGCCTTGTCGCCGAACTCGGGGACTATGACGGCGCCGTTGATGGGCAGGTAGTTGATGTAACCGGCGGCAAAGTCCGGGCTACGGCTGAATTTATTGTCCCGCCCACCCAGCGGGGGCGGCAGCTGATGCAGTTCCAGCTTGTTGCCATCGGCGTCCGTCGCCTGCTGCAAGATGGCCAGATGCTGGCGGGTCACCTTGTAGTCGTAGGAATCAGGATCGTTGTCCATGTTGATCACCACCACCCCGGGGCGCACGAAGCGGGCGTAGAAGTCGACGTGGGCATCGGTGATATCCTTGCCCTTGATGCCCGGCAGCCAGATGATCTTGCGCAGCCCCAGGTTGGTTTTCAGCTCTGCCTCCAGCTGCGTCTTGGTCAGGCCCGGGTTGCGGTTGCTGTTGAGCCAGCTGCTCTCGGTCATGATGGCGGTGCCGTTGCCATCCACCTCTATGCCCCCGCCTTCGCCAATCAGCTTGCTCTGCAGATAGTGGGCATCCGCCTGCCGACTCACCAGGGAGGCGACCCTGGCATCATAGTCATGCTCCTGTTTGTCACCCCAACCGTTGAAGTTGAAGTCCACCAGCGCGAGCTCCCCTTGCTCGTCCTGTACGAAGACACCGCCGGTATCCCGCAGCCAGATGTCATCCAGCTCAGCGGGGATGAAGTGGGTGTTGTGCTCGCCACAGAGCTGACGGGCCAGACCCTCTTCCTCCCCATGGCAGAGCACGTTCACCTCGGTATGGGGGGTCATTGCCTTGACCAGCCGGCCTATGGTGGCCTGCACATCCTGGTAGTTACGGCCCCAGATCTCGCGATTGGCACCGAAGGCGACCCAGACCCGAGTCTGGGCTGCAGCCTCGTCCGGCATCTGGTAGTGACCGGCGGCGCTGACCGACGAGGCCCCGGTGGCGGCAGCCTGGGCCCGTGGCAGGCCAGTCAGTCCGGCCAGCGCCCCTATGGCAACCAGCTGTTTCAATACTTGGCGTCGGGATGGCATCTCTTTACTCCTTCAGATTCAGAGGCTGCTCTTGAAACGAGTCCAGGCTCGCATCCGGGCTCGCATCTGGGATTGTGCAATGTCCTGGCCTGGAATGAGTCGCCCGTAGCTGGCCTCATCCAGATAAATATCCGGGTTGGCTGTCATGGTGGCATCCACCATGGATCTTGCCTTGGCACTGGCGGTTGGATAACCGGTGCTGTTGGTGATAGCGGCCATGTTGGCCGGGCGCATCACGAAATTGATAAAGGCATAGGCATACTCAGGATGGGGGGCATCCACCGGGATCGCCATGGTATCCATCCAAACGGTGCTCCCCTCCTTCGGCAGCCGGTATTCAAAGTCGCTGCGCTTGCCCGCCTCGACGACGGCCCGTCTGGCTTGCGTCATGTCGCCGCTGTAGCCCAGCGACAGGCAGATGTCACCATTCACCAGCTGGGTCACCGGCTGGGACTGAAACTTGCGCACATAGGGTTTGAGCCCCTTGAGCAGCGCCAGTGCGGCAGCCAGATCCTCGGCCTTGCCGCTGTGGGGATCCCGCCCCAGATAGTGCAGCACCACCGCCAGCACCTCGTCGGGGGAGTCGATGATGGAGATGCCGCAGTCGGCAAATTTTGCCGCCAGTTCGGGCTTGAACAGCAGGTCGAGACTGCCCACCGGGGCATCCGCCATCCGCTGCCTGATGAGGTCCGCATTGTAGGTGAGCCCTATGGTGCCCCAGGTGTAGGGCACCACCGCCTCCCTGGAATGGGGATAAGCCTGCTGCAGCCGCCGCAAACCGGGCTCGATATCAGCCAAATGCTGCAGCCTGCTTTTGTCGAGCGGTTGCAGGCTGCCCGCCCGCATCAGCCGCTCCGCCACCGTATCGCCGGGAAAGATCAGATCATAACCGCTGCGACCGGCCATCAGCTTGGCCTCCAGGGTCTCGCTACTGTCCATGACGTCATAGATGACCCGGATCCCTGTCTCCTTGGTAAAGGCGCTGAGGGTATCGGGGGCGAAGTAGTCGGCCCAGTTGTAGAGCCGCAGCACCTTCTCCTCCCCTGTTGCCGCATCGGCCTCCCCGGCCTCGGCCGCAAGGCTCAGCAGCAGGGCCAGACAGCCCATCCACCCGAGTGTCTTCCTGATCATGATGTGGTTACTCCCCTGTGATTGGCCGCCGCCGTGCAACGCTCAGCCCAACAGCGGCCAGGCGGGCTGCTGCTGAGTGATGCAGTGGATGCCGCCGCCGCCGTGGGCCAGCCGGTTGATTGAGACCGGCACCACTTCCCTGTGCGGGAAGGCGCCTTGCAGCACAGCCGCCGCCTCCCGGTCGCTCGCCACCCCGTAGGCGGGCATGATGACGGCGCCGTTGACGAGGTAGAAGTTGGTGTAGGAGGCGCAGAACACCTCTGCCTCCGTGTCTACGGCCTCGCTCGCGTCGTACAGATCCTGCAGCTCGAAGGCGCGCCCCCTGGCATCCGTGGCCAGGGCCAGGGCGCGGCGGTTCTCCCGCACCACAAGGCCGTAGGTCGAGGTGCTATCCAGAGTGGCATCCACCAGCAGCTGGCCGGGGCGACTGAAGGCGCAGACCCCGTCCACATGGCCATCGGTCATGTCGCCGGTGACATGGTCGGGATCCCCCGGCAGCCAGATGGTCTGCTCGATACCGAGCAGGCGACCGAAGATCTGCTCGATCTCACCCTTGCTGATGCCCGGGTTGCGGTTGCTGTTGAGCAGCACGGATTCAGTGGTGATCAGGGTGCCTTCGCCGTCCACATGGATGGCGCCCCCCTCGTTGGCCAGAAAGCTGCCGATACACTCCAGCTCCAGGCTGTTGAGGATGCGGCGAGCCAGCCCCTCGTCCAGCTGATGGACCGACTTGCCGCCCCAGGCGTTGAAGCGCCAGCTCACCCCGGCACTGCCCAGTTCGGGGTGGCAGATAAAGGTGGGGCCTGAGTCGCGGCACCAGCTGTCATCCACCGGGAGGGGGACCAGGGTCACCCTGTCGTCACAGAGGGCGCGCGCCTCGGCCAGCGCGCAAGGGTCGACCACCAGCCTGACCGGCTCGAACCGGACAATGGCGTTGACCACCCGGGCGAAGTCCTGCTGCACCTCGGCCAGGGTGACGCCCCAGCCGGATTCCCACAGCGCCTTGTTGTGGGGCCAGACCATCCAGGTCGCGGCGTGCTGGCACCATTCGGCGGGCATGAACCAGCCTTTTGCCACTATTCCCTGTTCCCGCATATTCCCTCTCTGATTAGGTACTATTAAGGTTGCTGACGATGGGAATAGACTATTCCCACAGAACACGGCGAACAAACGATCGATTTTCAGTACAAGTGATAAGTGGAGCTAATCAATGATGTTCAAACACTGGCCCCCGCTCAACGTGCTGCGGGGCTTTGAGGCGGCGGCTCGCCTCGGCAGTTTTCATCAGGCGGCCCAGGAGCTGCACCTCACCCAGTCCGCCATCAGCCAGCAGATCCGCTCCCTGGAGGAGCTGCTCGGCCAGCCGCTGTTTCACCGGCAGGGGCGCTCGGTCGCCCTGACCGATGCGGGGCAGGATCTGCTGGAGACCACCCAGAGCGTGCTGCTGCAACTGGCGGTGGGGATCCAGCGCCTCGAGCAGTACCGCAAGCCGAACCAGCTGGTGCTCAACACCAGCACCGCCATCGCCCGCCACTGGCTGCTGCCCCGACTGGGGGCGTTTCATCGCCAGCACCCCGACATCGATCTCTGGCTGTTCACCAGCGACGAGGTGCCCGAACTGGCCGAACAGACCATAGATCTCGCCCTGCGCTGGGATCTCGCGCCGCAGGCCCTGTGTCGCCATCAGCCGCTGCTGGCGGACAGGTTGCTGCCGGTGGCCACGCCTGCCGTGCTGGCCCAACCGGCGGCACAGCGCACCACCCTCCATGGTGAACGAGAACTGGACTGGCACCACTGGACGCTCAAAGGGGGGGAGGATCTGCAACTGCAGACCCGGGGGCTCAACTTCTCCGATCCCGACCTGCTGCTGGAGGCGGCCAGCGCCGGGCTCGGGGTGGCGCTGGTGAGCGAACGGCTCTCCCAACCGGCCAGGGAGCAGGGGCAGTTGCTGCCGCTCTCCGCTTGCCGGGTCAAGGGGCCCCAGTGGAGCCTGCTTATCCACCAGGAGAGCGAAGGGATGCCGGAGTGCCGCGCCTTCTGTCACTGGCTCGGCCAGCAATTTGCCGAGGGGGCGGAAATGAGGATGCCATTGCCGCCCTCTGAGGCAGGTCACTGAATCTGGCGGACGGGCATGGTTAAATGGTCGGCCTCTCTCTATGCCGGATATTGCATGTGACCCTGCCATCTGACCGCCCGCCACCCCAGCCCTGGCCTGACTATGGGTATGCCCTCTGGCTACACGCTTGCCGGACAGGACAGTGACAATGCCATCTGACCGCCTGCCACCCCAGCCCTGGCCAGAGCATCTATATGCCCTCTGGCTACACGCTTGCCGGACAGGACAGTGACAATGCCATCTGACCGCCTGCCACCCCAGCCCTGCCCTGACTATCTGCAGGCCTCCTGGCTGCGCTGCGCCCACCAGACCAGCGCCACCCTCTGGCATCCGCCCCACAGTGCCAAGGGGCAGACCTTGCAGAGTCTGCGCCAGCGCAAGCGGGACCTGCTCACCACAGGCGAGATGGCCCTCGAGGATCTCTACGAATTCATGGAGGGGCGCCCCTGCGCCCTGCTGCTCACCGACGAGAGCGGCTGTGTGCTGGCCCAGACAGGCCATCCCGACACCCTGCGCGAGCTGGCTGCGCTGGGGTTTGGCCCCGGCGCTTTTTTTAGCGAGGGGCGCATCGGCACCAATGCCATCAATCTGGCGGCGCTGGAGGGAGTGCCGCTCTGCGTCAGCGGCCTCCAGCACTTCAACCAGACCCTGCACCCCTGGCACAGCTGCGCCAGCCCGGTCTACAACAGCAACAGCCGTCAGGTCGCCATCATGGCCCTGGTCTGCAAGGTGGAAGCGGCGACCCTGGGGGATCTGGCGCTCACCGTCAGCGCCGGTCGCGAGCTGGCCCACCTGCTGCAGATGGAGCGCCTGATGCAGGAGTCCCAGCACCATCTGAGCGAGCTTTACGCTTTGCTGGACGGCATGGATGACGGCGTGCTGGCCTGGGATCCGCAAGGCAGGCTGCGCTACCTCAATGGGCTGGCGGCCGACCGACTGCGGCTAGATCCTGCGCTCTGCCTCGGTCAGCCGCTGGAGCAGCACCTGCTGCTGCCCCAGCGGTTGCAGCTGGCCATCAAGGGGCAGACGCCACTCAGTCATGTGGAGGTGACCCTGGAGCGGCTCGGGGTGCACTCCGGGGAGTTCATCAATGCGCTGATAAGCCTCAAGCCGCTACCGGGGCCGGAGGGGGTCAGCTTTATCGCCCTGCTCCATCCGGTCGACCGGCTGCGGGCCATTCACCAGCTGCGCCAGACGGTGCCCGAGCTGTCGGCGCTGGTGGGGGAATCGAGCGCCATGCGCAAGCTGCTGCGCCACGCCAGACAGGCGGCCCAGAGTCAGGGGCCGATCCTGCTGCGCGGTGAAGAGGAGGTAGGCAAAGCCCAGCTGGCGGAGGCCATCCACTTTGGCAGCGAACGGGCCGCCGGGCCCCTCATTACTCTCAACTGTCAGGCGCTGCCGAGGGAGCGGATGGCGCTGGAGCTGATGGGCTCCGACGAGGCGGGGCAGGAGCGAGCGGGCAAGTTCGAGCTGGCCCACGGCGGCACGCTAGTGCTGGAGCAGGTGGAGTGCCTCTCTGCTCCCATGCAGGCGGCGCTGCTGCAACTGCTCAAGACAGGCCGCATCCAGCGCTTCGATTCGGCCCGCGTGCTGCCGCTCAAGGTGCGGATCATAGCGACCAGTAGTGCCCCGCTGGAGCAGAAGGTGCAGGAGGGGCAGTTCGGTCGCCAGCTGCTCTATGCCTTGCAAGCGTGCGAGCTCTGGCTGCCGGGGCTGCGGGAGCGCAGTGCCGATCTGCCCGGCCTTATCAGCCAGCAGCTAGGGGCGCAGGGGCGAGAGCCGGTGCGCCAGTTCAGCCCGGCGGCCCTCGACTGTCTGCTCGCCTATCCCTGGCCCGGCAATCTGGGGGAGCTGCGCAGCGCCATCGAGCATGCCCTGCTCCACGCCAGTCAGGGGCAGATCCCGCCGGAGGCGCTGCCCGCCGCCATTCGTCACGGCCATCAGCTGGTGGCGAATGAGGTGGTTGGACAACCGCTGCTCACGTTGGCGGAGTTGGAGCGCCGAGCCATCTTGCGCAGCGCCCACGCCTGCAAGGGGCAGGTGAGCCAGATGGCCCGGCAACTGGGCATCAGTCGCACCACCCTGTGGCGGAGGCTGAAGCTGCTCGGCATGGATCCCGCCGACTATCACGGCTGACGGTGGCTCGGGTCGCGATTCGTCCCGCTAACAACCGGCAGAGAGAGCAAAAAAAGGCCCCGCGGTGGCGGGGCCTTGATAAAGCTATGGGAGCCTCAGTCGCCGAAGCGTTCCGCTGCCAGCTGCTGGAAGCAGGTCAATGCGGCGATGGCATCCTCCCCGCGCGCCAGCAGGGTGAGTCTGTCGCCCTGACGCACATTGAGCATGGCGAGCCGGGTCAGGCTGCGGGGGTTGGCCTCTTTATCCCCCTTTTGCAGCTTGAGTTCAGCGGCAAAGGGCTTGAGGGCGGCCACCAGTCGGGCGGCGGGGCGCACATGCAGGCCGTGGGGGTTATCCACCACCACCTCGCAGCGCAGCCAGCCGTCGTCGGCAACGGAGGTTGTCTCGGTGGCGGTCTGCGCCGCGCTGGCGGGCAGCATCGCCTGTTTCGGGCCTAGCGCGCCGAGCGCCTCGGCGGCCACCTCGTCCAGCGTCAGGCCGGATCCGGCCGCCACCACGGCGGCCAGGGTGCCCTCGACCAGCGGGGCGGGGCAGAGCCGTACCCGGGTGCTCAGCTCAGGGGGCAGCAGTTCGAGGGCGGTCTCGGCGCTGAGCAGAGCGCTGCCCAAGTCCATCAGCACCAGCACACCGCTGCCGTCGTCCGCTTCTTCGATCGCACTCATCACCGCGATGGCATCGGTGCCTATGGGGTGGTCGGGGTCATCGACCCCGGCCGCCAGCAGCAATCTGGCCGGGCTGCCCAGCTGGTCGGCCAGCGCTTTCAATCCGGCCGCCAGGATGGCGCTGTGAGAGACAACGACGATTCCTATCATGTCACAACCTCGCTCTGTCACGCAGGGCGGTCAGCAGCAGCAGGGTCGAGGTGGCCCCGGCATCCTGATGGCCTATGCTGCGCTCGCCCAGATAGCTGGCGCGCCCCTTGCGGGCCTGCATCTGTATGGTGGCCTCGGTGCCGGCTGCGGCAGCCGCGACTGCCTTGTCCAGCGCATCATTGAGCGACAGCGCTTGCTGCTGTGCCTGTTGCAGGGCGGCCAGCGCCGGCCACCAGGCATCGCACATTGTCTTGTCGCCCGGCTCGGCGCGGCCGCGAGAAACAATGCCCTCGACTCCGTCGCTCAGCATTTTGTCAAGCTGGCTGAGGCTGAGGCTCTGACAGGCGTCGGTACTGGCCGCCGCCCGGATAAAGAAGGTGCCGTAGAGGGGGCCGCTGGCGCCGCCGACCGAGGAGAGCAGGGTCATGCCGGTGGTTTTCAGCACCTGACCTATGTCCTTGTCCGCCACCGCGGGCAGCTTCTCGGCCACCTTGGTGAAGCCGCGCTGCATGTTGAGGCCGTGGTCGCCATCACCGATGTCGGTATCCAGCGCGGTGAGATGCTCCCTCGCATTGGTAAACAGAGGCTCGCAGTCGAGCAGCCAGTTGACGATTTGATGCTTGCTTAACATGGGTTTTCCTTAGCAGCCGCGACGCAGGGCGGGGGTATTGACGGGGGCATCCCACAGGCTCATCAGCTCGTCATCCACCTTGAGCAGGGTGATGGAGATGCCGGTCATGTCGAGGGCGGTACAGTAGGGGCCAATCAGGTTGCGCACCAGATGGATGCCCGCCTCTTCACAGCGGCTGGCGAGACGCCCATAGACGCCGTACAACTCGGAGAGAGGGGTGCCTCCCAGGCTGTTGACCAGGGCGATGACCCGATCGCCCGCATTCAGCGGCTCGATGAAGCTGTGCTCTTCCTGCCAGTTGCCGGAGGCTCTGTCCCAGTGGCGCAGGGTACGGCCATAGGGGGTGTTGTCAGCAAGCTCTTCGAACATGTCGTCCACCAGGGTATTGAGGTCGGTGAAGGGGCGGCGCGCTATGCCCGGTTCGCCGTGGATACCCACGCCGAACTCCATCTCGTTGTCCGCCAGGGTGAAGGAGGGCTTGCCAGCGGCAGGCACTGTGCAGGCGTGCATGGCAACGCCTATGGTGCGGCTCTGGTTGTTGATGCGACGGGCCAGCGCTTCGCAACGGGTCAAGTCATAGCCCGCCTCGGCAGCGGCCCCCACCAGTTTTTCGCACAGCACCGTGGTGGCAACGCCACGACGACCGGCGGTATAGAGGCTGTCTTTCACCGCCACATCGTCATCGATCAGCGAGAAGCCGACTTTGACCCCGTCACCGTGCAGCAGCTCGACCGCGGTTTCGAAGTTGAGCACGTCGCCGGTGTAGTTCTTCACCAGGAACAGCACGCCCGCGCCGCCATCAACGGTCTGACCGCACTCGTACATCTGATCCGGGGTTGGCGAGGTAAAAATCTCGCCGGGGCAGGCGCCATCCAGCATCCCCTTGCCCACCAGACCGCCGTGCATCGGCTCGTGGCCGCTGCCACCGCCGGAGACCAGCGCTACCTTGCCCATCACGGGGGAGTCGGCGCGGGTGATGTAGTGGGGTTCGATACGTACCTTGAGCTCGGGGTGAGCGGCTGCCATCCCCATCAGTTGTTCACGGACCACGGCATCGACGGCATTGATCAGCTTCTTCATGGCTCACTCCTTGGCTTGCCACCGCACGGGTAGGCAGATGGTTGATGAAGCCAGTCTAACGGGATATATCGGGAGAAAAATGACGGCCTGTTCGGTTCGGATTTGAAACAGCAGAAGGGGGCTTGGCGTTTCAACCTGAAACGGCGCGGGGCAAACGGGCGGGAAACTGTTAACGGCCTCACAACCATGAAAAAGGGCCCCGCAGGGCCCTTCGCTATCACCGGAAGCCTTAGATGGCCCAGCCACCGGCATAGAAGATCACCAGCGCCACGGCGATGATGACGGTGCCGACGTTGAGTTTCTTCCACTCGGCAGCAAACAGACGACCCACGACCAGCGCCACGAAGCCCAGCATGATGCCGGTGACTATGTTGCAGGTCAGCACGATAAAGACGGCGCACAGCATGCCGGCGAGAGCATCGACCGAATCGCTGAAGTCCAGCTTGGTGACGTTGCCCAGCATCAGCAGACCGACGTACATCAGGGCCGGTGCTGTGGCGTAGGCCGGTACCAGATAGCTCAGCGGGGAGAGGAAGATCATCAGCAGGAAGAGCACGCCAACCAGTGCAGCGGTCAGACCTGTTTTGCCGCCGGCTGCGGTACCTGCGGCGGATTCGATGTAGACGGCGGCCGGAGCACCACCCACGACGCCAGCGACCATGCTGCTGACGGAGTCGGCAGTCAGGGCCTTGCCGCCGCTGATGATGTGGCCACGTTCGTTGATGAGGCCCGCCTGACCGGCCACGGCACGTATGGTGCCGGTGGCGTCAAACACGGCGGTCATCACCAGCGCTAGCACGGTCGGAATGACCACCGGATTGAGGGCGCCCAGCAGATCCATGCTGCCCACCAGAGAGCCCTTCTCGCCGGTCAGGCTCGGCATGGCGAAGAAGCCCTGCCAGGTCACTTTCGGGTCGAAGATGAGGCCGAGGATGGAGATGGCGATGATCACCATCAGGATGCCGCCCGGCACCTTGCGACGCTCCAGACCGAAGATGGCGGCCAGACCCAGCACCGTCATGATGACAGGGAAGGAGGTCACTTCACCGAGTTGCACCGGCAGACCGGCCCCTTCGTTCTTGATCACCATGCCGACGCCGTTGGTGGCGATCAGCAGCAGGAACAGACCTATACCTATGCCGGTGCCGTGAGCGATGCCGGAGGGGAGGTTATCCAGGATCCACTGGCGCACGCCGGTGACGCTGATCAGGGTAAACAGCACACCCATCAGGAAGATGGCGCCCAGCGCGACCGGAATGCTCAGTCCCTGACCCAGAACCAGACTGAAGGCGGTAAAGGCGGTGAGGGAGATGGCGCAACCTATGGCCATCGGCAGCTTGGCCCACAGGCCCATCAGCAGGGAGCCGAAGGCGGCGATCAAGCAGGTCGCCACGAAGACGGGGCCCTGCTCAAAACCGGCGGCACCCAGCATGTTCGGCACCACTATGACGCTGTACACCATGGCGAGGAAGGTGGTCATCCCGGCCAACAGCTCCTGGCGCACACTGCTGCCGCGCTCGGAGATGGAGAAGTAGGAGTCGAGAAATCCGCTCTTGCCGGTGCGGGCCGTCATTTCTTGCGTTGCCATAACTCATCCTGAAAAGTGTGAAGGAAATCGTTTGCGTAGATGGCGCGCAAAATAGCAAGAATTTAGCGAAATTGCAGCGTGTAAGGTCGTATTTCCCCGATTTTTTCGATCGCAGGTCTCATTGAGGGCCACATTTGACGAGTCGCCGAGTGTCGCCAGCTTCTACACTTCGAGGGAACCCACTTCAGCCGGAGACAGGCTCATGCACACAGGAAACCTGCTTGCTCACATTCCCTCTCCCTTGCCCACAGAGCTGTTCAGCGACTTGGTCAGTACCAATCACTTCCGTATCGAGCGCATTGTCTCCCTGGGGCAGCACACCCCACCCGGTGAATGGTTCGATCAGGATGAGCATGAATGGGTACTGGTGGTGCAGGGGGAAGCTATCTTGCTCTTTCTCGAACCGGAAGCTGGGGCCCAGGAGCGCGTCCATCTGGGACCTGGGGACTACATCAACATCCCGGCGCACCTTCAGCACAGGGTGGAGTGGACTCACCCTACCGAGACCACCGTCTGGCTCTGCATCTACTACTAGAGGAATCCCCACGCCGCTGTGACAAAGCACAACGAGAAAAGCCCAATCGACAGATTGGGCTTCTTGGACTCAGATGCTGAATATGCATAGCAAAAGGGCCTTCCCGTGAGGGAAGGCCCTCAAATTATTGGCGGAGCGGACGGGGAGACGGACACCGTCCGGCTCAAGCACAAGGTGCCACAGGCAGGGGTCGAGTTGCCAGTGGCAAGTCGCAGCCCTGTCTGTTGTCCCTTGTTTCCTTACTCCCGTTCGCGAATATCCAAAAGCAAAAAGGCCTTCCCGTGAGGGAAGGCCTTTTCTATTTATTGGCGGAGCGGACGGGACTCGAACCCGCGACCCCCGGCGTGACAGGCCGGTATTCTAACCAACTGAACTACCGCTCCGCAATTTGGCTAGCGCTTTGCTAAATCGTCTGCCGTTTCAGCGAGGTGTCATCCTCTCGGCCAACATCGTACTGCGTACAATGTTGTCTAATTAGGAGCCTGGCAGTGTCCTACTCTCGCATGGCGAATGCCACACTACCATCGGCGCTACCGCGTTTCACTTCTGAGTTCGGCATGGGATCA
>NZ_JANUES010000008.1:0-142851 GCF_024809075.1 Aeromonas sp. BIGb0445 | reverse complement strand
TTCTACTCAACCGCCTTCTCGAGTCAAGCCTTATTTGGTAAGGCTTTTTCGAGGCACCGACCGGCTTGTTTGCGTTGCCGCTTGCCCTGTCGATGGAGGCGCATTATAGGGAGTTTAAATGCGCTGGCAAGAGGTTAATTACAAAAATATGGCTTTCGTCGCTCGTTCGCTCATAAAGCCAACAACCTGTGTGTAAAGCAGTCGAAATCAGCTTATGGCTGGCACAGAAACGGCGAAATCGTGCAGATTGTCATAGACAGCATCGGCCAATGCCATGCCTGCATCGGTGATCGGCTTGCCGGTACGCACCATCACTTTATGGCCAACCTTGGCATTAGCCGCAGCGCTCAGGTCGGAAGGCTTGTCACCCACCATATAAGAACGACTCATATCAATGCCAAGCTCTTGCTGCGCCAGCAGCAACATGCCAGGGGCAGGTTTACGGCAATCACAGGGCGCACCGTGATCCGGGTGATGGGGGCAGAAGTAGATGCCATCCAGATCCACACCCCGATCGGCCAGTGACCAATCCATCCACTCGGTGAGATTCATGAAATCATCTTCACTGAAGTAACCACGCGCGATACCCGACTGATTGGTGACCACGATCAGCTGATAGCCTTTTTGCTTCAGCAGTTGCATGGCGTCAATCACGCCAGGCAGAAAATGGAAGTCGTCGACCTGGCTGACATAACCGGTGTCTTCGTTGATGACACCGTCGCGATCCAAAAAGATGGCAGCTTTGCTCACTCGTCATTACCTCTTGTTATAGGGAACTCTCAGGATGGCATGAGCCAAACGTAAAAAGGGTGGCCTAAGCCACCCTTTTAGTGCGTATTGCAGGGATCGATTAAGCGATCACGCTTGCAACAACACCAGCACCTACGGTACGGCCACCTTCACGGATAGCGAAACGCAGACCGTCGTCCATCGCGATCGGCGCGATCAGGGTAACAACCATTTTGATGTTGTCGCCTGGCATTACCATTTCAACGCCTTCCGGCAGTTCGATGGTACCGGTCACGTCGGTAGTACGGAAGTAGAACTGAGGACGGTAGCCTTTGAAGAACGGGGTATGACGACCACCTTCTTCTTTGGACAGTACGTACACTTCAGATTCAAACTTGGTGTGCGGCTTGATAGAACCCGGCTTGGCCAGTACTTGACCACGCTCTACGTCTTCACGCTTAACACCACGCAGCAGGGCGCCAACGTTCTCACCGGCACGACCTTCGTCCAGCAGTTTGCGGAACATTTCAACACCGGTACAGGTAGTGGTCACGGTATCTTTGATACCGACGATTTCTACAGACTCACCGACTTTAACGATGCCGCGCTCAACACGACCGGTTACTACGGTACCACGGCCAGCGATGGAGAAGACGTCTTCGATAGGCATCAGGAACGGCAGGTCAATGGCGCGCTCCGGCTCCGGGATATAGGTATCCAGGTGGCCAGCCAGCTCGATGATCTTCTCTTCCCAAGCAGCGTCGCCTTCCAGCGCTTTCAGCGCGGAGCCACGAACTACCGGCAGGTCATCACCCGGGAAGTCGTACTCGGTCAGCAGTTCGCGAACTTCCATCTCGACCAGCTCAAGCAGCTCTTCGTCGTCAACCATGTCGCACTTGTTCATGAACACGATCATGTACGGGATACCAACCTGGCGACCCAGCAGGATGTGCTCACGAGTCTGCGGCATCGGGCCGTCAGTCGCTGCAACAACCAGGATTGCGCCATCCATCTGGGCAGCACCGGTGATCATGTTTTTAACGTAGTCGGCGTGACCCGGGCAATCTACGTGCGCGTAGTGACGGGCAGCAGTGTCATATTCTACGTGGGAGGTGTTGATGGTGATACCACGCTCACGCTCTTCCGGGGCCTTGTCGATCTGGTCGAAGGCGAAGGCTTTACCACCGAAGTGCTTGGCCAGCACGTTGGTGATGGCGGCGGTCAGGGTGGTTTTACCGTGGTCAACGTGGCCGATGGTGCCGACGTTTACGTGCGGTTTGTTACGTTCAAATTTTTCTTTAGACACGACGTAGTCCTTCTAGGTTAAACCCGCCTACCGTCGTAGGCGGGGAATCTTAAATTACTTGGATTTGCGCTCTTCGATCACTGCCTGAGCCACGTTGTTCGGGGCGTCGGAGTACTTAGCGAATTCCATTGCGTAGGAAGCACGACCTTGGGTAGCGGAACGCAGCGCGGTCGCATAACCGAACATCTCGGCCAGCGGCACCAGAGCACGTACGATCTTGCCGGACGGGCCGTCTTCCATACCTTCGATCAGGCCACGACGACGGTTCAAGTCACCGATAACGTCGCCCATGTAATCTTCCGGAGTCTCAACTTCGACCTGCATGACAGGTTCCAGCAGAACCGGCTTGGCTTTCATGTAGCCAGCTTTGAAGGCCAGGGAAGCCGCGATCTTGAACGCCAGCTCGGAAGAGTCGACATCGTGGTAAGATCCGTAATGCAGACGCACACCGATATCCATGACTGGATAGCCTGCCAGCGGGCCGGATTTGAGCTGCTCGCGCAGACCCTTATCAACACCTGGGATGTATTCACCAGGGATCACGCCACCTTTGATATCGTTAACGAATTCATAGGTTTTGCCAGCTTCCAGCGGGTACATGTCGATGATGACGTGACCATACTGACCACGACCACCAGACTGCTTGGCGTGCTTACCTTCGATATCCTTGACGGTTTCACGAATGGTTTCACGGTAGGCAACCTGCGGTTTACCAACGTTCGCTTCAACCTTGAACTCGCGACGCATACGGTCAACGATGATGTCCAGGTGCAGCTCACCCATACCGGCGATGATGGTTTGGCCAGATTCTTCGTCAGTCCATACACGGAAAGACGGATCTTCCTGCGCCAGACGGCCGAGTGCCAGACCCATCTTCTCTTGGTCAGCCTTGGTTTTAGGCTCAACCGCGATGGAGATTACCGGCTCCGGGAATTCCATACGCTCGAGGATGATCGGGGATTTTTCGTCACACAGGGTGTCACCAGTGGTCACGTCTTTCAGACCGATGGCAGCAGCGATATCGCCTGCGCGAACTTCTTTGATCTCTTCACGCTTGTTGGCATGCATCTGAACGATACGGCCAAAACGCTCACGCTTCTCTTTGACGGAGTTCATCACGGAGTCGCCGGAGTTAACCACACCGGAGTAAACGCGGAAGAAGGTCAGGTTGCCCACGAACGGATCGGTAGCAATCTTGAATGCCAGTGCAGCAAACGGCTCGTCATCAGACGCATGACGCTCGTCTTTAGTCACGCCATCCAGCTTCAGGCCATCGATAGCAGCAACGTCGGTCGGTGCCGGCAGGTAGTCAACAACGGCATCCAGCATGGCCTGTACGCCCTTGTTCTTGAAGGCGGAGCCACAGGTAACCAGGATGATTTCGTTGTTCAGAACGCGCAGACGCAGAGCAGTCTTGATCTCTTCCTCGGTCAGCTCTTCGCCGCCCAAGTATTTTTCCATCAGCTCTTCAGAGGCTTCAGCGGCAGCTTCAACCAGGTTCAGACGCATTTCTTGCGCCTGCTCCAGCAGCTCAGCAGGGATCTCTTCGTAATCGAAGGATACGCCCTGATCTGCTTCGCTCCAGTTGATGGCTTTCATCTTGACCAGGTCGATAACGCCCTTGAAGTTCTCTTCTGAACCGATGTTCAGTTGCAGAGGAACAGGAACGCCTTTCAGACGGGTTCTGATGTGCTCAACGCAGCGCAAGTAGTTGGCACCGGTACGGTCCATCTTGTTGACGAACGCGATACGGGGAACCTTGTACTTGTTAGCCTGACGCCATACGGTTTCAGACTGTGGCTGTACGCCACCTACGGCACAGTACACCATCACGGCGCCATCCAAGACACGCATTGAACGCTCTACTTCGATAGTAAAGTCAACGTGGCCTGGGGTATCGATGATGTTGATACGGTGCGGTTGATACTGTTTGCCCATGCCGGACCAGAATGCGGTGGTCGCAGCAGAGGTGATAGTGATTCCACGCTCTTGCTCTTGTTCCATCCAGTCCATGGTGGCGGCGCCATCATGCACTTCGCCGATCTTATGGCTAACACCGGTGTAGAACAGTACGCGTTCGGTAGTAGTAGTCTTACCGGCGTCGATGTGAGCGGAGATACCGATATTACGGTAGCGCTCAATGGGGGTTGTACGAGCCATTGTCATCCTCTTACTAAGGAGCTTGTCCCTAGATAATTGAAGGTGCGCAGGATCTTTAGCAGACCCTGCGCAAGCGGATTACCAGCGGAAGTGAGCGAAGGCTTTGTTCGCTTCAGCCATACGGTGAACGTCTTCACGTTTCTTGACAGACGAACCCTTATTGTCAGCGGCATCCAGCAGCTCGCCAGCCAGGCGCTGAGCCATTGATTTTTCACCACGTTTACGAGCGGCATCAACCAACCAACGCATTGCCAGGGCATTGCGACGTACCGGGCGAACTTCTACCGGCACTTGATAGGTTGCACCACCGACACGACGAGATTTAACCTCGACGGACGGACGAATGTTGTCCAGGGCTTCTTCGAATACAGCCAGGTGATCTTTGCCGGATTTGGTGGCAATGATGTCCAGAGCACCGTAAACGATGGCTTCGGAAACAGATTTCTTACCGTCAACCATTACTACGTTGACAAATTTAGCCAGCAGCTCTGATCCGAACTTGGGATCTGGCAGGATTTTACGCTGACCAACAACACGACGTCTTGGCATTTCAAATTCTCCGTAACTTCAGGGGTTACCCAAAACTAGAAAGTTATCTAACTAGAAACGAATTAACGTTTGGCCTTACTTAACGGAGAACCATTAAGCTTTCGGACGCTTCACGCCATACTTGGAGCGAGATTGCTTACGGTCTTTAACACCGGCACAGTCCAACGCACCACGAACGGTGTGATAACGAACACCTGGCAAATCCTTGACACGACCGCCACGGATCAGAACAACGGAGTGTTCCTGCAGGTTGTGACCTTCACCGCCGATATAGGAGGTGACTTCGAAGCCGTTGGTCAGACGAACACGGCACACTTTACGCAGTGCAGAGTTAGGCTTCTTGGGGGTGGTGGTGTATACACGAGTGCACACGCCACGCTTCTGAGGGCACGCTTCCAGCGCAGGCACGTTGCTTTTTTCAACGAGCTTAGTGCGTGGCTTGCGAACCAACTGGTTAATAGTTGCCATCAAAAGGCTCCTGATAATGACTTCATAAACATGTGAAAAATCCTCCCCGCAGATACGGGGACGCGAAATTTTATGCCCTGTCGCTGAGGGAGTCAAGATTTATACAATCCGTGCCGTAAAAGGACACAGACCCTGACAGCGATGTAGAGCCAAACCACTGAGTTATAACAATTAATGTTGACGTTAGCATGACCAGGAATGTGGCGAACCTTCAGCCTCAATCAGCGCTACCAACCCCGTCATGGTCAGGGATAACCCGGATCCCTCCCCCAAACCGCGGGCCTGCAGATCCTCATTCATCACATAGAGCCGTTCCTCGGCCAATTTGGCCTGCCAGAGCGGGCTGACGGCTGCTACCACCGCATCTTGCATCAGCACCAGGGCATCACCCTGATTTCGGTATCGCAACGCCTGCTCCAGATCCTGGGTCAGGAAGGGCGAGCTCATTATCAAATGGATCATAACCCCTCTCAGAAGCTCAGATGAATGGCATAACTGGCCCAAAGCCGGGTCAGTTCAGCCCTGGGCAGACAACGGGCCTCGATGATGAGGTCGTCTGGCTGCAGGCCGCGCTCAGAGAGCGAGTCAGCGCAGACATAGAGCTCCTCCACATCATAGAGCTCCAGCAGCTTGAAGGTCGGGGCGTAATGGCGCTGCAGTATGGCCTGCGGCTGTTGATCCTGGACCAGCTGCAAGACCCCGTCCTCGATGAGAAACAGGGCGAGTGACTCAGTCAGGGCAGAGCTGGCCAGCAGGGCATCGAGCCCTTCTCTGCCCGCCGCCGAGCCATGGGGCCCCCGCCTGCCGATAAAGGCAATCTTGTTCATACCCCTCCTAAAATTGCACGAAGCGATCCGCAGTCAAGGCCGCTTCCGCCAGTTGCCCGAGACCACTCAGACAGAAGGGTTCGCCCAGATTGAAGTGCGCCTTGCCCACCTCGGAGGCCTGGACCTCGTCCAGTACGCCACGGCGCATGGCCGCCGCCACACAGACATCGATACGGATCCCCTGCTCAACGGCCAGCTCGGCCCATAAACGCACCAGGTCTGTCTCATCGGACGCGGGGGCATGAAGTTGATTGCCGTTGCTCACCCCCTCTTGATAGAAGAACAGGTGAGAGAGGCGATGTCCCTCCGCCAGCAGGGCGCGAGCGAAGCGGTAAGCGGTGCTGGCCGATTGGCTGCCATAGGCAGGCCCCGTCACCAACAGGGCAAAACTCAGACTCATAGCCAGATCCCCAAGAGGTAGCCCATCGCAGAGCCACAGACAAAAAAGCCCCTCCGGGAGGGGCTCATCACAGCGATGCCGGATCAGATATGGGCGATCGCTTCCACTTCAACCAACACATCTTTCGGCAGGCGGGCCACCTCAACGCAGGATCGCGCGGGTGCCGAGTCGCCGAAGTAACGGGCATAGACCTGATTGAAGGCCACGAAGTTGTTCATGTCGCTCAGGAAACAGGTGGTCTTCAGCACCTTGCTGGGATCGGAACCCGCCGCCTTCAGCACGGCAACCAGGTTCTTCATCACCTGCTCGGCCTGCGCTTCGACACCCCCACTGACGATCTCCATGGTGCTCGGATCGAGCGGGATCTGGCCAGAGGTGAACACCAGCTCACCCAACTTGGTGCCCTGCACATAAGGGCCAATCGCGGCGGGAGCCTGTTCGGTTGCGATTACTTCTTTAGCCATTCATCTGTCCTCTTCTATGGCGCTCACTCGCTCTCATCTTCACCCTGCTTGCGCTGGCGGATGTAAAGATAGACGGTGTGTTTGGAAATATTAAGTTTGTCGGCGACCAGATTGATCGAATCCTTGATATCGAATATGCCCTTCTCGAACAGCTGGGTCACGATAAAACGATTCTTGGCATTGTTGGCCACGGTCGGATCGCGATTGATCTCGTCGATGGTGTTATCCACCGTCTGGGCGACCAGCTCCTCAACGCTGTTGGCGAAGGTCTCTGGCGACTGGCGCTCGACCTGCTGTGGGGTCGGGAAGAACTCGGCCACAAACTCATGAAAAGGCGCATTGATGTGCAAGTTGATACAGATAAGACCGATCACCTGCTTGTCGCTGTTGCGAATGGCAATGGTGATCGACTTCATCAGCGCACCGGTACGACTGCGGGCGAAGTAGCTTTGTGTGTACTCCTGACCAGCATTCTCTATGTCCTTGAGCATACGCAGGGCCAGATCGGTGATCGGCGCCCCCTCGTTGCGACCCGTGTTGAAACCATTCGCTATCTTGATCACCGACTCGTGCAGATTCTCCAGGGAGTGAAGTACCACCTCACAGTGCTTGCCGAACAACTCGGCCAAGCCCTCGATCAGCCCCTCATAGGAGCGCAACAATTCCCTGTCTTCGTCTGTAAAAGTGCGGCTGACCAGCTGTTCCTCGGGAAGCATTACATCCTCGATACCGACAGTCATCTTTTACCCCTGTAATCACGTTAACTGATCCGAGTTTTCAATTGCGCACTGGCAATGTCAACTTTTTTTGATTTTTTGCTCTATAACCTTGCACTGGATCATCCCCTGCCCCAGCCCGGTGCAGCCTGGGTCAATGTACCAACAACAAAAAGGGCTCCCTGAAGGAGCCCTTTTTAATCACTGCAGCTGAAGATTACTCTTCGTCAAAACTGCCGGATGCATTAAGCAGATCCGCCAGGTTTTGCTGAGCTTCATCGGCTGTCACCTGCGGTACACCGACAGCACGAGCTGCGGCGGCACGCTGGTTGATCCGGCTGTGGTGGTAGGCAAAGCCAGTACCGGCCGGGATCAGACGACCCACGATGACGTTCTCTTTCAGGCCACGCAGTTCATCACGCTTGCCGCCAACGGCCGCTTCGGTCAGAACACGGGTGGTTTCCTGGAAGGAAGCCGCGGAGATGAAGGACTCGGTGCTCAAGGATGCCTTGGTAATACCCATCAGAATATGACGGAAGGTGGCCGGGATCTTACCCTCGGCAACCAGCTTACGGTTGGCAATCTTGACGCGGGCCACTTCAACCTGCTCGCCTTCGATCAGGTCAGTGTCGCCAGCGCTCAGGATCTCGCACTTACGCAGCATCTGACGAACGATGACTTCGATGTGCTTGTCGTTGATCTTAACGCCTTGCAGACGGTAAACGTCCTGCACTTCGTTGGCGATATAGTTGGCGACCGGGCTGATACCGCGCAGACGCAGGATATCGTGAGCAGACTCAGGACCGTCCGCCAGCACTTCACCCTTCTCAACTTTTTCACCTTCGAACACGTTCAGGTGACGCCACTTCGGAATCATCTCCTCGTAGACATCGCCACCATCGGTCGGGGTGATGACCAGACGGCGTTTGCCCTTGGTCTCTTTCCCGAAGGAGATGGTACCGGAGATCTCGGCCAGGATAGCCGGTTCCTTCGGAATACGTGCTTCGAACAGATCCGCAACGCGCGGCAGACCACCGGTGATGTCCTTGGTACCGCTGGATTCCTGCGGGATACGCGCAACCGCGTCACCCACACCCACGTTGGCACCATCTTCCAGGTTCACGATCGCCTTGCCCGGCAGGAAGTACTGGGCGGCAACATCGGTACCCGGGATCATGACATCTTTACCGTTCAGGTCGACCAGTTTAACGGTCGGACGCATCTCTTTACCGGCACTCGGACGCTCGTTGACATCCAGTACGACGATGGAAGAGAGACCGGTCAGCTCGTCGGTTTGACGGGTGATGGTTACGCCATCGATCATGTGTTCGAAGTCCAGGCGACCTGCTACTTCGGTGATGATCGGGTGGGTGTGCGGATCCCAATTGGCCACGGTTTCACCGGCAGTCACTGCCTGGCCATCTTTCACTTCCAGGACGGAACCGTAAGGCAGCTTGTGGCTTTCCTTGGTACGGCCCATCTCGTCCATGATGGTCAGTTCAGTAGAACGTGAGGTGATAACCAGCTTGTCGGCGCTGTTGAGAACGAACTTGGCGTTCTGCAGCTTGATGCTACCGGTGTTCTTGACCTGGATGCTGCTCTCGGCAGCAGCCCTGGATGCGGCACCACCGATGTGGAAGGTACGCATCGTCAGCTGGGTACCCGGTTCGCCGATGGACTGGGCGGCGATAACACCGACAGCCTCACCCTTGTTGACCAGGTGACCACGGGCCAGATCGCGACCGTAGCAGTGGGCACAGTTACCGAAGTCGGTCTCACAGGTGATGGCAGAACGTACCTTCACGCGGTCGACGGAGTTACGCTCCAGCAGATCACACAGATACTCGTCGAGCAGGGTATTGCGCGCGACCAGGATCTCGCCTTCAGTACCCGGCTTGATCACATCATCGGCAACCACACGACCCAACACGCGCTCACGCAGCGGTTCGACCACGTCGCCACCTTCGATCAGCGGAGTCATCCACAGACCTTCGATGGTGCCGCAATCGTCTTCGGTGATGACCATGTCTTGTGCCACGTCAACCAGACGACGAGTCAGGTAACCGGAGTTAGCCGTCTTCAGTGCGGTATCCGCCAGACCTTTACGAGCACCGTGAGTGGAGATGAAGTACTGGAGTACGTTCAGACCTTCACGGAAGTTCGCCACGATCGGCGTTTCGATGATGGAACCATCCGGCTTGGCCATCAGGCCACGCATACCGGCCAGCTGACGGATCTGGGCGGCGGAGCCCCGCGCACCAGAGTCGGCCATCATGAAGATGCTGTTGAACGACGCTTGCTCTTCTTCTTCACCCAGTGAGTTGACATCACGCTCCTTGGACAAGTTCTCCATCATGGCCTTGGAGACGCGCTCGTTGGCGCTGGCCCAGATATCGATAACCTTGTTGTAGCGCTCGCCCGCGGTCACCAGACCGGACAGGAACTGGTCCTGGATCTCGGCAACTTCGGCTTCGGCTGCGGCAATGATCTCTTTCTTGGCATCCGGGATGACCATGTCATCGATACCAACGGAAGCACCAGACAGGGCCGCATAATGGAAACCGGTATACATCAGCTGGTCAGCGAAGATGACGGTGTCCTTCAGGCCCTGCTTGCGATAGCAGGTGTTCAGCAGACGGGAGATGAGCTTTTTGCCCAGCGCCTTGTTGGATACGGATTTGATCCAGTTCTGCGGATTGGCATCCAGGTCAGCCTGCTCTGCAGCAGTCAGCACCTTCGGCTCATCGATCAGAGCATATTCCATGCCTTTTGGCAGGATCAGGCTCAGGATCGCACGACCAACTGTGGTGTTCTTCAGCTCGGTGTGCTCTACCAGCGAATCATCTGCCTGACGCAGGTATTCGGTGATGCGCACTTTGACACGGGCATGCAGATCGGCCAGACCGGCGCGATAGACCTTCTCGGCTTCTTTCGGGCCGGCCAGCACCATACCTTCGCCCTTGGCGTTGATACGGGCACGGGTCATGTAGTACAGACCCAAGACCACGTCCTGGGAAGGCACGATGATCGGCTCACCGGAGGCAGGCGACAGGATGTTGTTGGTAGACATCATCAGGGCGCGCGCTTCCAGCTGGGCTTCCAGGGTCAGCGGTACGTGGACCGCCATCTGGTCACCATCGAAGTCGGCGTTATAGGCGGCACAGACCAGCGGGTGCAGCTGGATGGCTTTACCTTCGACCAGGGTCGGTTCGAACGCCTGGATACCCAGACGGTGCAGAGTCGGTGCACGGTTCAGCAAGACCGGGTGTTCGCGGATCACTTCGTCCAGGATGTCCCAAACGACGGCTTCTTCGCGCTCCACCATCTTCTTGGCGGCCTTGATGGTGGTCGCCAGACCGCGGGTCTCGAGCTTGCCATAGATGAAGGGCTTGAACAGCTCCAGCGCCATCTTCTTCGGCAGGCCACACTGATGCAGGCGCAGGGTCGGGCCTACTGTGATAACGGAACGACCAGAGTAGTCGACACGTTTACCCAGCAAGTTCTGACGGAAACGACCTTGCTTACCCTTGATCATGTCGGCCAAGGATTTCAGCGGGCGCTTGTTGGAACCAGTGATGGCACGGCCACGACGGCCGTTATCCAGCAGGGCATCCACGGACTCTTGCAGCATGCGCTTTTCGTTGCGCACTATGATGTCCGGTGCCGCCAGGTCCAGCAGACGCTTCAAGCGGTTGTTACGGTTGATCACACGACGGTACAGATCGTTCAGATCTGAAGTCGCGAAACGACCGCCGTCCAGCGGTACCAGCGGACGCAGGTCCGGCGGCAGCACAGGCAGCACTGTCATGATCATCCACTCCGGCTTGTTGCCGGATTGCAGGAAGGCTTCCATCAGCTTCAGGCGTTTGGTGGTCTTCTTGCGTTTGGTCTCGGAGTTGGTCTGATCCAGCTCCTCGCGCATGGTTTTGACTTCGCCTTCCAGATCGATGGCACGCAGCAATGCAAGGATTGCCTCGGCACCCATCTTGGCGTCAAATTCGTCGCCCCACTCTTCCAGTGCGTCCAGATAGTTCTCTTCGGACAACATCTGGCTGCGCTCGAGGTTGGTCATGCCGGGTTCGATCACTACATAGGATTCGAAATACAGCACGCGCTCGATGTCACGCAGGGTCATGTCCAGCAGCAGACCGATACGGGACGGCAGGGACTTCAGGAACCAGATGTGGGCAGTCGGGCTGGCCAGCTCGATATGGCCCATGCGCTCACGACGGACCTTGGTCTGGGTCACTTCTACGCCGCACTTCTCGCAGATCACACCACGGTGTTTCAGGCGCTTGTACTTGCCGCACAGACACTCGTAGTCCTTCACCGGTCCGAAGATACGGGCACAGAACAGACCATCACGTTCCGGCTTGAAAGTCCGGTAGTTGATGGTCTCAGGCTTTTTGACTTCACCGAATGACCAGGAGCGGATCATGTCAGGAGAGGCCAGACCGATCTTAATACTGTCAAACTCTTCGGTCTTAGTCTGAGCCTTCAAAAACTTGAGTAAGTCTTTCACGTGTTTCCCCTGTCAGGAGTCTAACCTCGGCGCCCCTACTGCCAAAGCAGCGGGGCGCCCACGTCAATTCTCGAACAATAAGAGCGGACTCTTACTCTTCGTCCAGCTCGATGTTGATACCCAGAGAGCGGATTTCCTTCAACAATACGTTGAAGGATTCGGGCATGCCCGGCTCCATACGGTGGTCGCCATCCACGATGTTCTTGTACATCTTGGTACGGCCATTCACATCGTCAGACTTGACGGTCAGCATCTCTTGCAGAGTGTATGCCGCACCGTAAGCCTCCAGGGCCCACACTTCCATCTCACCGAACCGCTGACCACCGAACTGTGCCTTACCACCCAGCGGCTGCTGGGTAACCAGGCTGTAGGAGCCGGTAGAACGCGCATGCATCTTGTCGTCTACCAAGTGGTTCAGCTTCAGCATGTACATGTAACCCACCGTGACCTTGCGCTCAAAGGTGTTACCAGTACGGCCGTCGAACAGGGAGATCTGACCGGATTCCGGCAGATCAGCCAGTTTCAGCAAGGCTTTGATTTCGTGCTCTTTGGCGCCATCAAAGACCGGCGTGGCGACTGGCAGACCATTACGCAGGTTCCCGACCAGGGTACGCACGTCGTCATCAGACAGCTCGGCGATGTTCACTTGCTGGCCATCCTTCTCGCCCAGGTCATAGACCTGTTGCAAGAATTCACGCATCTCGTGCAGCTTGCGCTGCTCTTTGATCATGCGATCGATCTTCTCGCCGATGCCCTTGGCCGCGAGGCCCAGATGCACTTCGAGGATCTGACCGATGTTCATACGGGACGGTACGCCCAGCGGGTTCAGTACGATGTCGACCGGACGGCCGAACTCGTCATGGGGCATATCCTCGACCGGGCAGATCTTGGAGATAACACCCTTGTTACCGTGACGGCCCGCCATCTTGTCACCCGGTTGGATGCGACGCTTGACTGCCAGGTAAACCTTGACGATTTTCAGTACGCCCGGCGCCAGATCATCACCCTGGATAATCTTGCGACGTTTGTTCTCGAACTTCTTGTCGAAGTCGGCACGCAGCTCGATGTGCTGTTCGGCGATCTGCTCCAGTTCGATCTGCTTGGCTTCATCTTCGATGGCCAATTCAAACCACTTGGTGCGATCCAGCTTGTTCAGACGATCTTCGCTGTAACCGGCAGCCAGCAACAGGTTGCGAGTACGGCCAAATACGCCGTCTTCCAGGATCTTGAACTCTTCGGTCAAGTCCTTCTTCGCTTCCTTGAGCTGCATCTCTTCGATTTCTTTGGCGCGCTTGTCTTTTTCCACGCCATCGCGGGTAAAGACTTGCACGTCAACCACGGTACCGTACACACCGTTCGGTACACGCAGGGAAGAGTCCTTCACGTCGGACGCTTTCTCACCGAAGATGGCGCGCAGCAGCTTCTCTTCCGGAGTCAGCTGGGTTTCACCTTTCGGTGTTACCTTGCCAACCAGGATGTCGCCGCCCTTCACTTCGGCACCCACGTAGACGATACCGGACTCGTCCAGCTTGGACAGTGCGGCTTCACCCACATTCGGGATGTCGGCAGTGATCTCTTCCGGACCCAGCTTGGTGTCACGGGAGATACAGGCCAGTTCCTGGATATGGATGGTGGTCAGGCGATCTTCCTGTACCACACGCTCGTTTACCAAGATCGAATCTTCGAAGTTGTAACCGTTCCACGGCATGAAGGCGACGCGCAGGTTTTGGCCCAGCGCCAGTTCGCCCAGGTCGGTAGACGGGCCATCGGCCAAGACGTCACCGGCCATCACCGGCTCACCCAACATCACGCAAGGACGCTGGTTGATACAGGTGTTCTGGTTGGAACGGGTGTATTTGGTCAGGTTGTAGATGTCGATGCCGGCTTCGCCTGGCAGCAGCTCATCTTCATTGACCCGCAGCACGATACGGGAGGCATCGACATAGTCGATCACGCCGCCACGCTTGGCCACGACGGTCACACCGGAGTCAACGGCTACGGCGCGTTCCATGCCAGTACCTACCAGCGGCTTGTCGGCACGCAGGGTCGGCACGGCTTGACGTTGCATGTTCGAACCCATCAGGGCTCGGTTAGCATCATCGTGTTCCAGGAAGGGGATCAGGGCCGCTGCCACAGAGACAATCTGTTGCGGGCTCACGTCCATATACTGGATCTGATCGGCGTTCATGAAGGTGGATTCACCCTTATGGCGGCACGGGATCAGTTCATCTTTCAGGCGACCATCTTCGGACGCGGCCGCATTGGCCTGAGCGATGACGTATTTGCCTTCTTCGATGGCAGACAGGTAATCCACTTCGTCGGTGATCAGACCGTCGATAACCTTGCGATACGGGGTCTCGAGGAAACCGTACTCGTTGGTGCGTGAATAGACTGACAGCGAGTTGATCAGACCGATGTTCGGACCTTCAGGGGTCTCGATGGGGCACAGACGACCGTAGTGAGTCGGGTGCACATCTCGAACTTCAAAGCCGGCGCGCTCACGAGTCAGACCACCTGGGCCCAACGCAGAGATACGACGCTTGTGGGTCACTTCGGACAGCGGGTTGTTCTGGTCCATGAACTGGGACAACTGGCTGGAACCGAAGAACTCTTTGACGGCGGCGGAGATCGGCTTGGCGTTGATCAGATCCTGCGGCATCAGGGTGTCGAGGTCGCCCAGGGACAGACGCTCTTTCACCGCACGCTCAACACGGACCAGACCGACGCGGAACTGGTTCTCGGCCATCTCACCGACGGAACGAATACGACGGTTACCCAGGTGGTCGATATCGTCCACCTCGTCATTGCCGTTACGGATGTCGATCAGGCGCTTCATGACTTCGACGATATCGTCTTTGGTCAGCACACCCACACCGGTCTCATCTTCACGAGAGAGACGACGGTTGAACTTCATCCGACCCACGGTAGACAGGTCGTAACGCTCGGAAGAGAAGAACAGGTTCTCGAACAGCTGCTCTGCCGCTTCGCGGGTGGGCGGCTCGCCCGGACGCATCATGCGATAGATTTCGACCAGCGCTTCCAAACGGTTGGAGCTGTTGTCGATACGCAGGGTCTCGGACATGTAAGCACCGTGATCCAGTTCATTGGTGAACAGAACCTCGAAGTGCTTGAAGCCGGCTTGGGACAGGTTGGCAACCGCTTCCAGGCTCAATGCCTGGTTGGCAGTCACGACCATTTCGCCAGTCTGGGGATGTGCGTAGTTCTTGGCGACAACTTTGCCAACAACATACTCCACCGGCACCTCAATCTGGGTGATGGCGTCTTTTTCAAGCTGACGGATGTGGCGTGCAGTCACACGACGACCGGTCTCGACGACCACAGTGCCATTGGCAATGATGTCGAAGGTCGCGGTTTCGCCACGCAGACGCTCGGGCACCAGATCCATCATCAACTTGCCATCTTTCACTTCGAAACCGATGGTCTCGAAGAAGGTGGCCAGGATTTCTTCGGATCCGAAGTCCAGGGCGCGCAGAATAATGGACGCTGGCAGTTTACGACGACGGTCGATACGGACAAACAGGTTGTCTTTTGCATCGAACTCGAAGTCCAGCCAGGAGCCACGGTAGGGGATAACGCGGGCGTTATACAGCACCTTACCGGATGAATGAGTTTTGCCTTTATCGTGGTCGAAGAAGACGCCCGGGCTGCGGTGCAGCTGGGAGACAATGACCCGCTCGGTACCATTGATAACAAAGGTGCCGTTTTCGGTCATGAGCGGAATTTCGCCCATGTAAACTTCTTGTTCCTTGATGTCTTTGACGGTGCCGGCAGCTGCTTCACGGTCGTACAGAACCATACGAAGCTTGACACGCAGCGGCGCGGAGTAGGTCACTCCACGGATCTGGCATTCTTTTACGTCAAATACCGGCTCACCCAGGCGATAGCTGACATACTGAAGCTCAGCACTACCGGAGTAACTGGTGATCGGGAAAACGCTACGGAAAGCGGCCTCTAGGCCATATTCACCTTCCGGGTCAGCCTCGATGAACTGCTTGAAGGAGTCCAGCTGAATGGACAACAGATAAGGCGTGTCCAGTACCTGGTCTCGCTTACCGAAGTCCTTACGAATGCGTTTTTTTTCGGTATAAGAGTAAACCATAGGGTTCCTCAGCTCGCTGATAAGTGACCCACTCTGTCCCGCAGGACAGCTCTGTCTCAACACCGTTTTGTGTTGACCGGGCGATAATGCGGCCCGGGTTGCTGGTGCACCGAGAGTCGCAAACGGTGTGAAAATGCTCTCAGTCTACAGCGCAAAAAGGCTGGTGAATGAAATTCACCAGCCTTGCCTGTTTTATCAGGCTAATCTACATGAATGCAGATTATTTGATCTCAACAGCAGCACCGGCAGCTTCCAGCTCTTTCTTCAGAGCTTCAGCTTCGTCTTTGGAGATGCCTTCTTTCAGGTTGGCCGGAGCGGACTCAACCAGATCTTTAGCTTCTTTCAGGCCCAGGCCGGTAGCGCCACGAACGGCTTTGATAACGGCAACTTTGTTGGCACCGATAGCAGTCAGAACTACGTCGAACTCGGTTTTCTCTTCTACTGCTTCAGCAGCCGGACCGGCAGCAACAGCAACAGCGGCAGAAACACCGAACTTCTCTTCCATAGCTTCGATCAGCTCAACAACTTCCATTACGGACATGGAAGCAACGGCTTCGATGATTTGGTCTTTAGTGATAGACATGACAAAAATTCCTGATGTTGAATAAACTCAAACAACCTAAATAGGTAAGAATCAAGCAGCAGCTTGCTTCTGATCGCGGACAGCAGCGATAGTACGAACCAGCTTGCCAGCTGAGGCTTCCTTCATGGTAGCCATCAACTTCGAGATTGCTTCGTCGTAAGTCGGCAGTGTAGCCAGACGATCAATTTGTGCTGCGGCGATAAACTCACCGTTAAAAGCGCCAGCCTTGATTTCGAACTTTTGGTTCGCTTTGGCAAACTCTTTGAACAGACGAGCGGCAGCGCCCGGGTGTTCGTTAGAGAAAGCAATCAAGGTCGGACCGGTCAATACGTCGTTCAGGCACTCGTATTCGGTACCTTCTACCGCGCGACGCAGCAGGGTGTTACGCACTACACGTATGTACACACCGGCTTCACGAGCGGTTTTACGCAGGACGGTCATCTTGTCTACAGTGACGCCGCGAGAATCGGCAACAACTGCGGACAGTGCGCCTTTGGCAGCTTCGTTGACTTCAGCAACAATTGCCTTTTTGTCTTCGAGTCCTAATGCCATTGGCTTAGCTCCTGGATTGAATCTGGGCCACCGAGACCCAGAACTGATACATCCCTCTGAAAACAGAGGAAACGATGCGGTGGCAGGATTCCAGAAGAGAAAATTTTCTCGCTGGGTTTCCGGCACCGTCTACGCAGGAAATATTAAGGTGTTGCCACCTCCTGCGGTCTTGGACGGAGGTCGAAACCCCCAACCAATCAAGGCGCAAAATTATAGATTAAATTTTGCGCCTTGTAAAATCCATCAATTAGGCCTGAGCTTCCAGAGAAGCTTGGTCTACAGCAACACCGGCACCCATGGTGGTGGAGATGCTGACTTTCTTGATGAAGATGCCTTTGGCGGAAGAGGGTTTGCCTTTTTTCAGGGCAACCAGCAGAGCTTCCAGGTTTTCTTTCAGCTGAACTTCGTTGAAAGAAACCTTACCCAGAGTGGTATGGATGATACCATTCTTGTCATTGCGGTAACGGACCTGACCGGCTTTGGCGTTCTTGACAGCCTCAGCAACGTTCGGGGTCACGGTACCCACTTTCGGGTTAGGCATCAGGCCACGTGGGCCCAGGATCTGGCCCAGTTGACCAACAACGCGCATGGCATCCGGGGATGCGATCACGACGTCGAAGTTCATCTCGCCTTTTTTGACCAGCTCAGCCAGGTCGTCCATACCAACCAGTTCAGCACCGGCAGCTTTAGCAGCTTCGGCGTTGGCACCCTGGGTGAATACGGCAACGCGAACGTCACGACCGGTACCGTGCGGCAGCACAGTGGCGCCACGGACGTTTTGGTCGGATTTACGAGCGTCGATACCCAGGTTGACAGCAACGTCAACGCTTTCAACGAACTTGGCAGTAGCCAGTTCTTTCAGCAGGGCAATGGCTTCGTTGATGCCGTACTCTTTGGTACCGTCAACTTTTTCGCGAATAACGCGCATACGCTTGGAAATTTTAGCCATTGTCTTAATCCTCCACTACCAGACCCATGGAACGAGCGGAGCCTGCGATGCAACGTACTTTTGCATCCAGATCGGCACCAGTCATATCCGGTTCTTTGGTCTTGGCAATTTCTTGCAGCTGAGCAACAGTCACCTTACCAACCTTGTCTTTGTTCGGCTTGGCGGAACCAGACTGGATACCGGCAGCTTTCTTCAGCAGGAAGGACGCAGGCGGAGTCTTGGTTTCGAAGGTGAAGGAACGGTCACTGTAAACGGTGATCACGACCGGAGTCGGTGAACCTTTTTCCAGCTTCTCTGTACGGGCGTTGAACGCTTTACAGAATTCCATGATGTTGACACCGTGCTGACCCAGGGCCGGACCGACGGGGGGGCTTGGGTTGGCACTGCCAGCTTTAACTTGCAGCTTGATATAAGCTGTGACTTTCTTAGCCATTAGAAAAATACCTCAAAAATGGGTTCAAACGCCTCGGAGACATGCTCCTGCAAACGGCTCCCCAGCTAATAAAGGGGCAGCGAATTATAGAGATAATCGCTGCCCCTGACAACCGTTAAACGTACAGAATTCAATCAGCCTTTTTCGACCTGACCAAAATCCAGTTCTACCGGTGTTGAACGGCCGAAGATCAGAACGGAAACCTTCACGCGGCTCTTTTCATAATCCACTTCTTCGACAGTACCGTTGAAGTCCGCGAAGGGACCATCGGCAACCCGTACCATCTCACCCGGTTCAAACAGCGTTTTCGGACGCGGCTTGTCGTGGGAATCTTGCAGACGATTGAGGATGGCATCGGCTTCTTTATCGGAAATCGGTGCCGGGCGATCGGAGGTGCCACCGATGAAGCCCATTACACGCGGTACATTACGTACCAGGTGCCAGGTGGTTTCATCCATCAGCATCTGAACCAGCACATAGCCCGGGAAGAACTTGCGCTCGCTCTTGCGCTTCTGGCCGGCACGCATCTCGACCACTTCCTCGGTCGGTACCAGCACTTCGCCAAACATCTCTTCCATGCCATGCATCTTGATATGTTCGCGCAGGGATTTCGCAACACGGCCTTCATAGCCGGAGAATGCCTGTACGACATACCATCTCATACGTTGTTCACGTTGTTCAGTCATGGCTAATCCTTACACACCGGTAATCAAGTTGACCAACCAGACCAGAGCGCCGTCCAGAAGGAACAACAGCAAGCCCATGATGGCAGTAACCGCCAGCACAATCAGCGTTGTCTGAATGGCTTCCTGGCGGGTTGGCCATACGACCTTGCGGACTTCCAGGCGAGACTCACGGGCAAAAGCCAATGTTGCCTTACCCTTAGTGGTTTGCAGGGCTACCGCACCAGCGGCAGCAATGACAACGACCACACCCAAGGCGCGGACGGCAGCGAGCACATCGTGCAGCAGGTAATTACCCACTACAGCGGCCGCCAGGATGATGAAAACCAGGCCCCAAAGCAGGGTATCCTTGCTTCCGCCCTGATTCTCAGAACTCACATTCATACAACCTACCTGTATCTGACATTACCAAAGACACAAAAGCCCCGTACGAGACGAGGTGCATGGCAGGGGCGGAGGGATTCGAACCCCCAACCATCGGTTTTGGAGACCGCTGTTCTACCAATTCGAACTACGCCCCTGCATAAGAAAGCCCCTATTATAGGGGCTTTGCTTTATTTATGTAAGCCAAGATTAAGCGATCACGCTTGCAACAACACCAGCACCTACGGTACGGCCACCTTCACGGATAGCGAAACGCAGACCGTCGTCCATCGCGATCGGCGCGATCAGGGTAACAACCATTTTGATGTTGTCGCCTGGCATTACCATTTCAACGCCTTCCGGCAGTTCGATGGTACCGGTCACGTCGGTAGTACGGAAGTAGAACTGAGGACGGTAGCCCTTGAAGAACGGGGTATGACGACCACCTTCTTCTTTGGACAGTACGTACACTTCAGATTCAAACTTGGTGTGCGGCTTGATAGAACCCGGCTTGGCCAGTACTTGACCACGCTCTACGTCTTCACGCTTAACACCACGCAGCAGGGCGCCAACGTTCTCACCGGCACGACCTTCGTCCAGCAGTTTGCGGAACATTTCAACACCGGTACAGGTAGTGGTCACGGTATCTTTGATACCGACGATTTCTACAGACTCACCGACTTTCACGATACCGCGCTCAACACGACCGGTTACTACGGTACCACGGCCAGCTATGGAGAAGACGTCTTCGATAGGCATCAGGAACGGCATGTCGATCGCGCGCTCCGGCTCAGGGATATAGGAATCCAGGAAGCCAGCCAGCTCGATGATTTTCTCTTCCCAAGCAGCGTCGCCTTCCAGCGCTTTCAGCGCGGAACCACGGATCACCGGCAGGTCATCACCCGGGAAGTCATACTCGGTCAGCAGTTCGCGAACTTCCATCTCGACCAGTTCGAGCAGCTCTTCGTCATCGACCATGTCGCACTTGTTCATGAACACGATCATGTACGGGATACCAACCTGGCGACCCAGCAGGATGTGCTCACGAGTCTGCGGCATCGGGCCGTCAGTCGCTGCAACAACCAGGATTGCGCCATCCATCTGGGCAGCACCGGTGATCATGTTTTTAACGTAGTCGGCGTGACCCGGGCAATCTACGTGCGCGTAGTGGCGGTTCGGGGTGTCGTATTCTACGTGGGAGGTGTTGATGGTGATACCACGCTCACGCTCTTCCGGGGCCTTGTCGATCTGGTCGAAGGCGAAGGCTTTACCACCGTAGTGCTTGGCCAGCACGTTGGTGATGGCGGCGGTCAGGGTGGTTTTACCGTGGTCAACGTGGCCGATGGTACCCACGTTTACGTGCGGTTTATTACGTTCAAATTTTTCTTTAGACATGATCGACCCTCTAAACTAACGCTGAGTACGCAGTGGCAAGCTAACCACAGAACAGTTTATATGATGGATTTGAATTGGGTGGGGAAGAGAAGCGGGTACTGACAGGCCGATTTGAACTGCCGACCTCACCCGAGGCATGGCTCCTGGCATTGCCTGAGCCATATCAGCATCTTGGAGCGGGCAGCGGGAATCGAACCCGCATCATCAGCTTGGAAGGCTGAGGTAATAGCCATTATACGATGCCCGCATTTCTCTAACCCAAAGCACTCAAACCGCAGAGAAATATGGTGGAGGGAGAAGGATTCGAACCTTCGAAGGCAGAGCCGTCAGATTTACAGTCTGATCCCTTTGGCCACTCGGGAACCCCTCCGTACTCGATTGTCACAACGGTAATTCTGCTTGCACCCGCTGCTTTGTCGCCTTTGCCTGGCAAATGGACGACAGACATCTAAGCGTCGCGCATTTTATTGTAAGGTTTTTAGCGATGCAACTGTTGCGGTTGGCAAAATGGCGATTATTGCCATGTTCCCGCCAAAAAAACGGCCCTGCCCTCACGATCCCGACGCGTCCCTTGTCGCTCTCCCCCCCTTGGTGTATGGTCGCCCTGCCCCAAAAACAGTGATGAGCCCATGACGACAGAGCACAATCCCTATCTGCAATTCACCCGCGAACAGTGGGCTGTGTTGCGCGATGCGGTCCCCCTGACCCTGACAGAAATCGATCTCAAAACCTTGAGAGGCATCAACGAGAAGGTGTCACTGCGGGAAGTGGAGGAGATCTATCTGCCGTTGTCACGGCTGCTCAATCTCTACGTCAAGGCCAAGCAGCGCCGTAGTCGGGTGCTGGAGCAGTTTCTCGGCCAGTCCAGGGGCAAGGTGCCTTATGTGATCAGCATTGCGGGCAGTGTGGCGGGGGGCAAGAGCACCACGGCTCGTATCATGCAAGCCTTGCTGGAACGCTGGCCCGAACACCCCAGGGTCGAGCTGGTCACCACTGATGGTTTCCTCTATCCCAACAAGGTGTTGGAAGAGCGTGGGCTGATGCGCCGCAAAGGCTTCCCCGAATCCTATGATATCCGTCGTTTGGTGGAGTTTGTTGCCAACATTCGCGCCGGTCACGAACGGGTCGAGGCCCCCGTCTACTCTCACCTCATCTATGACGTATTGCCCGATGAGACCAAGGTGGTGGAACAGCCAGACATCTTGATCCTGGAGGGGCTCAATGTGTTGCAAAGCGGCATGGATTACCCTCAGGAGCCGCATCGGGTGTTTGTCTCCGATTTCGTCGATTTCTCCATCTATGTGGACGCCGATGCCGAGCTGTTGCGCACCTGGTATATAGAACGCTTCCTCAAGTTTCGCAGCGGCGCCTTCTCGGATCCTGACTCCTACTTCCACCATTACGCCCAGTTGGCCGAGAGCGAAGCGACCCGGATTGCCAGCAACATATGGCAAGAGATCAACCACCTGAATCTTGAAGAGAACATACTGCCCACCCGGGAGCGGGCCAACCTGATCCTCACCAAGGGTGCAGAGCACGCCATCGAGCAGATCAAGCTGCGCAAATAGCGAGAGGGGGCCAACGCCCCCTCTTTCCATTTCGGCAAAGTACAGTGTCCGCCTCAGTCCCCACGGCGCAGCGACAACTCCCCACCCAGATAGAATTTGATCCCTTCAGCGGTTTCCAGCCGCAAGGCGCCGCGATCATCGATGCCGCGTTCGATGCCACGGATCTCCTGTTCCCCCATCAGCAGCCGCACCGGTCGACCCGCGAAGTGATCGAGCCTGTTCCAGCCAGCAACGAAGTCGCCGAGGCCCGACTGCTCGAACCTCGCCATGGCCTGCTGCAGCGAGGTGATGATCCTGGCGGCCAGCAGGTTACGATCAAGCAGTTCCGGCTGGATATGGCGCAGCTCGGCCCAGGCCTGATCGATCTTCTCCCCCTCCCGCTCCGGCATGGCTAGATTGAGGCCGATGCCGATCACCAGATTGCAGCTCGCACCCGCGCTGCCGCTCATCTCCACCAGAATGCCTGCCAATTTTCGGCCCTGATAATAGAGGTCATTCGGCCATTTCAGCTCGACCCCGTGATAGCCGAGGGATTCGAGCGCCTCGACCACAGCCACCCCGACCGCCAGACTCAGGCCCATGGCCGCCGCCATCCCCTGCTCGAGCCGCCAATACATGCTGAGCAGCAGTTGACAGCCAAAGGGGGAGACCCAGGGCTTGCCGCGACGGCCCCGCCCCGCAGTCTGGCACTCGGCCAGGCAGCATTCGCCGGATCGCAGACTCGCCACCCGATCCAGCAGATATTGGTTGGTAGAATCGATGACGTTGTAGACATGGACGGGGGCCAGCGGTATCGCCGATTGCAGCTGTGCCTGATCGTAAAGGGCAAGGGGACAGGCGAGCCGATAGCCCTTGCCCGTCAGGCTGAACAAGTCCAACCCCAGTCCCTTGAGGGCCGCCATGTGTTTGCTGACGGCGGCGCGGCTGATGCCAAGCTGTTCGCCAAGCTGTTCGCCGGAATGGAACTGGCCATCGCTGAGCAGGCCGATCAGGGTTTGTCGAATGGGCGTCAGGCTCATAGCAGCACCTCGTCGAGGCAAGTCTCGCCACGGGCGCCCATGAAGCGCACCTCATGCTCGAGCAGGACACCGAAGCGCTGCTGCACACTCTCACGCACATGAGCGGCCAGGGCGATCAGCTCGACGGCGCTCGCGCCGCCCCGATTGACCAGTACCAGGGCTTGCTGACCATGAACCTGGGCGCCGCCGATGGCGAACCCCTTGAGTTCACACTGGTCAATCAGCCAGCCGGCGGCCAGCTTGCACAGCCCCTCTCCTGCCGGATAAACGGGCAGAGTGGGCCAGGTCGCCTTGAGGCGTTCAGCCTGAGCGGCGGGCACCACGGGGTTCTTGAAGAAGCTGCCGGCATTGCCGAGCACGGCCGGATCAGGCAGCTTGGCCATGCGGGTGGCACAGACCATATCGAAGATGGTCTGTGCACTCGGCGTATCACCCAGGGCGCCGAGGGGGCCATAGCCGAGCACAGGCACCCAGGTCTTGGGCAGCGCCAGTCCCACCGCGGTGATCAGGTGACTGTCCTGGTAATCATGCTTGAAGATGCTGTCGCGATAGCCGAACTGACAGGCATCGGCGGGGATCCGCTCCTGCTCGCCGGTGTGCCAGTTGAAGGTATCCACATGGCGGCAGAAGGAGGCAAGCTCGACGCCGTAGGCACCGATGTTCTGCACCGGAGCGGCACCCACCGTGCCCGGGATCAACGCCAGATTCTCCAACCCCGGCATGCCCTGGGCCAGGGTGTGGCAGACCAGCTGGTGCCAGGATTCACCGGCGGCCACCTGCAACAACCAGTGATCGCCACCATCCTCTACCTGAATGCCGAGCAGGCGGTTATGCACCACCACGCCGTCGAAATCACAGGTGAACAGCAGATTGCTGCCGCCTCCCAGTATGAGTCGGGGCAGCCCCAGAAATTGAGGATCGGCGGCCAAGGATGGCAACTCATCCACCTGATGGATCTCGGCCAGCCAGCGGCAGTGAGCCTGAAGGGAGAAGCTGTTGAGGGTGGACAAGTCAGCGTGGGCGGTGAGTTTCATCTGCGGATCCCGGCAATAACAGGCCGCCAGTCTACCTCAACTCGATAGATGACGAGAAATCCCCCGCACCATTGTCCACCGTCCCCGGTGATAACAGGCCCTCAAACTACCCTCAGCTCGACACATGACGAGAAATCCCCCGCACCATTGTCCGCCGTCCCCGGTGATAACAGGCCCTCAAACTGCCCTCAACTCGATAGATGACGAGAAATCCCCCGCTCGATTCCCCCTATTCCCCGGCAATGGCTGGCCCTCAAACCCCCTTCAATTCGATAGATGACGAGAGATCCCCTCACCCATGGCGACCCATAAAAGCCCCCGGATCCCGGCTCTCGATGAATAATGCCCCTCTTTGCGGACTCACTCGGCTGGTTTAGAGTAGGCAAATCGCTCTCCTGAGGAAGTACTCATGAATAACCAATTTGCCGTCATCGGCCTGGGGCTGTTTGGCACGGCGCTGTGTGAAGAGCTGGAACGCCAGGATGCCGAGGTGCTGGCCATCGACATTGACGAGGTGAGAACCCGTCAGGTCGCCACCTTCTGCAGCCATGTGATAGTGGCAGACGCCACCGACGAGAATACCGTCGCCGAGCTGGGTCTGGCCGAATACGACATCGTCTTCGTCGCCATAGGTGACAGCCTGGAGACCAGTATTCTCACCACCCTCGTCCTCAAAGAGGCCGGCGTGAAGAAGGTGTGGGTCAAGGCCCGCGACAAGTTCCACGCCAAGATCCTCAAGAAAGTGGGCGCCGACAAGGTGATCAACCCCGAGTGGGACATGGGCCGCCGCATTGCCCAGAGCATGTTTGATACCCGGCTGGTCGATTATCTGGAGCTGGGTCACGACATGGTGCTGACCGAGTTCGTGATTGGCCTGCAGCTCAACGATCGCACCCTGGCCAATCTCGATCTGCTGCAGCAGACCGAATTCCAACTGCTGGCCATCAAGCGGGGCCAGGTGCTCCATAACGTGCTGACCGGCACCATGACACTGGCCCTCGGCGATATTCTGATCCTGGCTGGCAACAAGCACGCCATCGACCGCTGGCTGGACAAGCAATGAGCTCTCTCTGGCGCGACACCTATACCTTTGCCATACGCCCGGATACCGAGTCCCGCTGGAACGAACCCAAGCTCATCCTCGGCAGCTTCCTGATCATATTGCTGATAGGGACGCTGTTTCTGGTACAACCTTCCAGCCACAAAGGCGACGTCACCTTCATCAATGCCCTCTTTACCGCGACATCGGCCATCAGCGTGACCGGGTTGGGGGTGGTCGATACCGGCAGTGCCTTCACCCTGCAGGGCCAGCTCTTCCTGCTGGTGCTGATGGAGATCGGCGGGCTGGGACAGATGACCATGACGGTGCTGCTGCTGGCCCTGCTCAGCAAGCGCGTCGGCCTTCGCCAGCAAGTGCTCGCCAAGGAGGCTCTCGGCCAGGGGGGGTCAATCAACATAGTGCGGCTGGTCAAACGGATCATTCTCTTTGCCTTCCTGGCCCAGCTGATCGGCACCGCCATCATGGCCTTTCGCTGGGTGCCTGAGATGGGCTGGGCCCACGGTCTTTATGTCAGTTTCTTCCATGCCGCCTCGGCCTTTAACAATGCGGGCTTCTCGCTGTTTGCCAACAACCTCATGGACTACCGAGACGATCCTCTGATCAGTCTGACCGTCTGTGCCCTGCTGATCCTGGGTGGCATCGGCTTCACCGTCATCATGGATCTGGTGCGTACCCGCCGACTGCGCAGACTCAAACTGCACAGCAAGCTGATGCTGGTGATGACCCCCGTCCTGCTGTTGATCGGAACCCTGATGTTCTGGCTGCTGGAGCGAGGCAACCCGGCCACCCTGGGCGGTCTTAGCCTGGGCAACCAGTGGCTGGCCGCCTTCTTCCAGTCCGCCACCGCCCGTACCGCCGGTTTCAATACCCTGGATCTGGGCCACTTCACCTCAGCCTCCCTGCTGTTCATGATGATGCTGATGTTTATCGGCGCAGGCACCACCTCCACCGGGGGCGGTATCAAGGTCACCACCTTCGCCGTGGTGATATTGGCCACTCGCGCCTTCCTCACCAAGCGTCCCCACATCACCGCCTTTGGCCGCACCATAGCGCCCCACGTCGTGACCCGCTCCCTGGCCATCATCATCGTCAGTGTGATGGTACTGATGCTGGCCATGTTCCTGCTGATGATCACCGAAGACCTTCCCTTCGATCGCATCATGTTCGAGACCATCTCCGCCTTTGCCACCGTGGGGCTCAGCACCGGGATCACGGCCCAGCTCAGCGAGCCGGGCAAGCTTATCCTGGTGATGGTGATGATATGCGGCCGTTTGGGTCCCCTGACCCTGGCCGTCATGCTGGCCAGGCCGAGCGAGACCCGCATCAAATACCCGGAAGAGAACGTACATACCGGCTGACAGCTAAATAATGAAAAGAGCGGCAAAGTTGCCGCTCTTTTGCCTAATTCAAATGTTCAAAGTTATTACTTTGCCATTTTTTCCCACTTTGATACCAACTCACGACCTATCGATTTAGCGGGGATCAACGATGACTTTTTATTATTCTTCGCCGATATGGAGCCATTTTTGCGGCGAGTAAAGCGTCCCTTTTTGACCCCTGCTGGCTCCTGAGGCAGGGCGCTAAAATCGGCGCCGGTGTTGTGGCGGGCACCGTCGATCAGCTGATGCAACTGCGCCGTCAACGGATCCATAAACTGCTGATAGCTGCCATGACGTTCGGCGATCTGACTCAGGCTCTGCTCCCAAAGCGCCGTCATGTCAGGGGTAGTCGCACTATCCGGCAGCGCCTGCACCAAGGCCCGGCCAGTAGCGGTCGCCTTGATACTCTTGCCCAGGCGATGCAGAAACTGGCGCTTGAACAGCAGATCGATGATGCCTGCCCGGGTTGCCTCCGTACCCAAGCCATCTGTGTCCCGCAGGGTCTTGCGAATGTTGGGATCCTGCACGTAACGGGCGATGCCGGTCATGGCGGCAAGCAAACTGGCATCGGTGAACGCCTTGGGTGCCTGAGTCATCTTCTCCAGCAGTTCGCCTCGCTCACAGTGCAGCGTTTCTCCCTGGCGCAGGGCTGGCAGCGTGCCCACCTCTTCCTCATCATCCTCTTCAACCCCGAGCAGCGCCTTCCAGCCAGCCTTCAGAATGCGTCTGGCCTTGGCCTGGAAGAGGCCACCTTCGATGCGCAGCAACACCCGGCTGTCGTTGTACTCAAACGGCGGATAGAACTGCAGCAGATACTGGCGCGCCACCAGGGCGTAGATCTTGTTCTCATCCGCCGACAGTGTACCGGCGTTGCCTCGTTTCTCGGTCGGAATGATGGCGTGATGGGCATCGACCTTGGCATCATTCCAGGCCTTGCTGCGCAGGCTTCCCTTCGCCTGTGCGACGGCGCCCGCCAGGGGCGGCGCCGTCGCGGCAATGGCCTCCCGCACCCGGCCGGCCCTGTCGTAGTGCTCGGTCGGCAGATGACGGCTGTCAGATCTGGGATAGGTGATGAGTTTGTGTCGCTCGTACAGACTCTGGCAGATGTCGAGCACCCGCTTGGCGTCCATGCCAAAACGCTTGGCGGCATCGATCTGCAGGCTGGAGAGGTTGTAAGGCAGTGGTGGCGCCTGTTTGCGGGCCTGCTCTTCCACCTCCTCGACCAAGGCAGGTTTGCCTTCAATCCGTCGTACCACGTTTTCCGCCAGGGAGCACTTCAATACCCTGCCCTCTTCATCTTGCCAGGGCTGGCAGGCCTCGGACGGCAGCCACTTGGCCGTAAAACTGTCGCGACTCTGCGTCATCAGGTGCGCCAGCACCTCGAAGAAGGGTTTGGGGACGAAGGCATCTATCTCCAGGTCCCGGCGCACCACCAGCCCCAGCAAGGGGGTCTGCACCCGGCCAACCGACAACAGGGCGCTGCAACCGGCCTTGCGACCAAGCAGGGTATAGGCGCGGGTCATGTTGATACCATAGAGCCAGTCGGCGCGGCTGCGCGCCAGGGCAGAGACGGCCAGCGGCACGAACTCCTTGTTATCGCGCAGGGTTTCCAGGGCACGGCGCACGGCAGGCGGATTGAGATCGCTGATGAGGCAACGCTGCACGGGTTTGTGCTTGGGGTAACCAAGGTGAGCTATCACCTCATCCACCAGCAGCTGCCCTTCCCGGTCCGGGTCACCGGCATTGACCACACAATCGGCTCGCTTGATCAGGCCCTTGATGGCGGTGAGCTGGCTACGGGTCTTGGGCTTGGCCACCAGCTGCCACTGCTCGGGGATGATGGGCAAAGGCTCCATACGCCACTGTTTGTAAGCGGCGTCATAGGCGTCGGGCTCCGCCTGCTCCAGCAGATGGCCGATGCACCAGGTCACCACATCCCCCTGGGCTGTCTCTATGAATCCATCCCCCTTGATGTGGGGCTTGGGCAGCACATCGGCGATGGCTCGTCCCAGACTGGGTTTTTCCGCGATGAAGAGTCGCATGGCTGACGCCCTGAATACTGTATATGTAGCCAGTATACCCAGCCAAACAGCAAAGCCCAAGTCCGGCCAGAGCGGCCGAGCCGAACCTTGACGCGCCTCCTCCAGCAGAAGTTCCTCCCTCCCTGAACTAGGCTGCTAATGACCGTGCTTGGCCAATACGGCGCCTCAACGGCTGTTGTCCCCCATTTGGCAGTCTTTGCCGCAGAGTCCAGATAGGCGAAGGGAAAGCAGGACTCATTTGTGAAAAATATTCAAAAATCTTTTATGCTATGAATTAAGAAACAGAAAAATAACGACTTTTTGGATTTTGCAATGATGGGTGTCAAGCTTTGACATCGGCCAAACTACTACCATATGGGTATTAATAACCTAGGAACTGCCACCATGCTTGGATCTCTTCTCAAGAAAACCTGGTTCTGGCTCCTGCTGCTCGGGGCCTTGCTGGGCGTCGCGGCACTGGGCGTCACCGCCACCATACTGCACAAGACCAGCTCGACCGAATTCTGCGTCTCCTGCCATTCGATGCAGACGCCGCTGGCCGAGTATCAGGGCAGCGTCCACTTCCAGAACAGCAAGGGCATACGCGCCGAGTGTGCGGATTGCCATATCCCGGGGGATCCTACCTCTTACCTGTGGACCAAGATCCGCGCCGTGAAGGACATTTACCACGAGGCGATCGGCACCCTGGATACTCCGGAAAAGTATCAGGAACGCAAGCTGTTGATGGCTCAACACGTCTGGGATGAACTCAAGGCCAACGACTCGGCCACCTGCCGCAGCTGCCACAGTTATGAGGCCATGGACATCCTGGCCCAGCGCCCCAACGCCCGTGCCGAACACCCGGTCGCCATCAAGGAGGGGCAGACCTGCATCGATTGTCACAGGGGCGTGGCTCACATCATGCCGGACATGAGCGGTCTGGCTGCCGCCGGAGCGAGCGAACTGGCTCAGGCTGCCGCCAAGACTCCCGCTGATGTCACCACCCGCTACGCCATCGCGACCACGCCACTGTTCATGGATGCCAAGAGCGATGCCAATCAGGGCAACCTGATGCCTTCGACCCAGGTGCAGATCCTCGGCAGTGACAACGGCCGCGCCCAGGTCGAGATCGCCGGCTGGCAGCAAGATGGCGTCGCCGACGTCTTCTACGCCGCTCCCGGCAAGCGCATCCTGAGTGCCCTGCTCGGTGATGAGGCCAAGCAACAGCTGGTCACAGGAAAGAGTGAGACCGATGCCAGCACCAATCTTACCTGGCACCAGGTCAAGCTGACCGCCTGGGTCGACCAGAGCCAGCTCATCGGCGATCAAGACAAGTTGTGGCAGTACGCCTCCTCCCTGATGTCCGCCAACTGCACCGGCTGCCACGGCCTGACCGCCCTGGATCACTTCAATGCGAACCAGTGGATAGGCGTCATCAAGGGCATGGAGCCCCGCACCTCCCTCACTCCCGAGCAGGCGCGCATGTTGACCCAATACGTGCAAAAACATGCCAGTGACATGAATTCGGCCCTCTAAGGCAGGACACTAAGGAATTGTTATGACTCTTTTCAACGATACAACCGCCAACCTGTCCCGCCGCCGCCTGCTCAAGGGCCTGGGGGCCTGCGCCGCCCTGCCCCTGCTCGGCGGTCTCTTTCCCAAGACGGCACTGGCCAGTGCCATCAGCACGGCGCTCGATCAGTTCACCACCCTGGTCCCGGCCCAGAAAGGCATCTTGACCGGGGCCCACTGGGGTGCCTTCGAAGCCATCGTCGAAGATGGCCGCATGGTCAGGGTTCAGCCGGTGGCCGATGATCCGGCCCCGAACGAGCTGATCGACATGGCCCCCTATCAGGTTCATGCCAAGAACCGCATCAAGTCCCCCATGGTCCGCAAGAGCTGGCTGGAACATGGCCCCGGCGCCAGCCCCGAGCTGCGCGGTGCCGATGAGTGGGTCAAGGTGAGCTGGGATAAGGCCATCGAACTGGTCGCGGGCGAGATCAAGCGGGTGCAGAGCGAATTCGGCCCCCAGGCCATCCACGCCGGCTCCTACGGCTGGAAGAGTGTGGGCCTGTTCCACAACAGCCGCACTCTGCTGCACCGGCTGATGAACCTCTCCGGTGGCTTCACCGGCTACGCGGGTGACTACTCCACCGGGGCGGCCCAGGTGATCATGTCCCATGTGATGGGCTCCATCGAGGTGTACGAGCAACAGACTGCCTGGCCCAATGTGGTCGAGCATGCCGAGCTGGTAGTGCTCTGGGGGGTCAATGCCCAGGTCACCCTGAAGAACAGCTGGAACATGCCGGATCACGAAGGCCAGGCTGGCTTCAAGGCACTCAAGGAGAAGGGCACCCGGGTCATCACCATCGATCCCGTCTACAACGAGACCGCCAAGCTGCTCGGCGCCGAGTGGCTGGCCCCCAATGCCTACACAGATGTCGCCATGATGCTGGGGGTGGCCCATAGCCTGTACAGCGCCAAGAAGCACGATCAGGCCTTCCTCGATCGCTACAGCAGTGGCTTCGACAAGTTCCTCGACTACCTGCTTGGCAAGACGGATGGCCAGCCCAAGAGCGCCGAGTGGGCGGCGGCTATCTGCGGGGTCGATGCCAAGCAGATCACACAGCTTGCCCTGGACATGGCATCCAAGCGCACCATGATCATGGCGGGCTGGGGCATGCAGCGTCAGCACCATGGCGAGCAGCCAAACTGGATGCTGGTCACGCTGGCCGCCATGCTGGGCCAGATTGGCTTGCCCGGTGGCGGGTATGGTTTCAGCTATCACTACTCCTCGGGGGGCAGCCCGACCGCCAAGGGCGGCATACTGTCCGGCATCTCCGCCGGAGAAGCCCCCAAGAATAGCCCCGCGCCCATCCCGGTGGCTCGCATCGCCGACTGCCTTGCCAACCCGGGCAAAACCATCGATTTCAACGGTCGCAAGGTCACCTACCCGGACGTCAAGTTGGTCTATGTGGCCGGTGGCAACCCCTTCCACCACCACCAGGACACCAACAACCTGCTGCAGGCATGGCGCAAACCCCAGACGGTGATAGTGCATGAACCTTACTGGACAGCGACCGCCAAGCACGCCGACATAGTGCTGCCGGTCACCACCAGCTATGAGCGCAACGATCTGGAAATGGGAGGCGACTACTCCCAGCGTTATGTCTTCCCCATGCACCAGTGCGTGCCGCCTCAGCACGAGTCGCGCAACGACTTCGACATCTTCCGGGCCGTTGCCGCCAAGCTGGGGCTGGAAGAGGCCTATACCGAGGGCAAGGACGAAACCCTCTGGCTCAAGCAGATGTATGACGCCATGGCCGCCCAGGCCCGGGGTGCCAAGGTGGCACTGCCACCCTTCAGCATGTTTTGGGAGTCGAACAACTATGTTCGCTTCCCCATCCCCGAGGCGAACAAGCAGTGGATCCGCCATGCCGATTTTCGCGAAAACCCGCTGCTCAACCCGCTCGGCACCCCGTCAGGCAAGATAGAGATCTTCTCCAATACCATCGACAAGATGGGCTATGCGGACTGTGCGGGTCATCCCAAGTGGTTCGAGCCCAAGGAGTGGAAGCAAGGCACGACAGCGGCTCAATACCCGCTGTCGCTCAACACCTCGCACCCGACTCAGCGTCTGCACTCCCAGCTCGACAACACACCGCTGCGCGAGAAGTTCGCGGTGGCCGATCGAGAGGCCATCATGATACATCCGGACGATGCCAAGGCCCGGGGTATCGCGGATGGCGACCTGGTCCGCGCCTTCAACGGTCGTGGTCAGATCCTGGTGGGTGCCCTGCTCTCCAAGGATGTGCGACCCGGGGTGGTACGCATCTGCGAAGGGGCCTGGTTCGATCCGGCCGAACCTGGCAAGGCTGGCGCCCTGTGCAAGAACGGCAACGTCAACTGCCTCACCTTCGATGAAGGCTCGTCGAGCCTGGCCCAGGGCAACTGTGGTCATATGGCTCAATTGCAGATAGAGAAGTTTGTCGGCACCGCGCCAGCCAATACCGCCCATGCCGTGCCAGCCAACGCCTGAGTTCTGACTTGATCTACCAACACAAACGGCGCCATCAAGGCGCCGTTTTCTATTGTGAACCGTGACACGCGGCAGCCCCTCTCAACTCGCTGACGGTGACCCGAAGTGCTGGCAGGATGACTTAGAAATCCCCTTCCACCATGTACTCTTCCGCGCACTCCACGAACGTGAGTGGCCAGAGACACTGGCCAGATGAAACTTAGAAGTCTCCTTCCACCATGTACTCTTCCGCGCATTCCACTAAACGTGAGTGGCCAGATGAAACTTAGAAGTCCCCTTCCACCATGTACTCTTCCGCGCATTCCACTAGCTGGGGCCAGAGCTCTTCCGGTACCCAGGCCTCGGGGTCATCTTCGTCACCATCATACTGGGTCCAGAAGTAGGCGCGCAGCCCGCTGGCAAAGTCATCGCTGATCTCGGCCAGCTCGGAGAGCGGCCCCAGCCAGGCGATGCGGCGCAGGCCGCTGGCCAGATCGTTGATGGCATCGATCAGACTCCGGTTATCCGGGTTCTGCTCCACCAGCAGGGTGAAGCGCTCGCGGGCGCTCTCGGTCTGATCCTCCTCCAGCTCGCCCGCATCGGCCAGCAGGTCGATAAAGTCCTCCAGCAGGAACTCGATCAGGTGGCCTCGATCTTCAAACCACTGGATCTGGGCTCCCTTCCGGCCCAGCAACGAGGCATCGAACGAATCATCAAGATGGCACAGTGCCCATGGATCGTCGGTCATGAATCTCTTCCTCAGGCATTCATAGATGCCACATGGTAAACCCGACCCGGTCCCCTCGCCACTCAGGCTGACAGGGCCCGCTTCGGGCATGGATAAAGGGGATGAACCCGTGATGTGTCAGGGGTGAGGTGACTAACCGTCGACCCGTGCCACCTTGGGCAGCGAGAGGGAAGCCGCCAGCCCCCCCAGCTCGGCACGGCCCATGATGAGGCTGCCACGATAGGCCTCAGCCAGATCGGACACTATATTGAGGCCGAGCCCGGAGCCGGGCACCTTCTCGTCCAGCCGCACTCCGCGCAGCACGGCGCGGGTTATCTGATCTTCTGTCATGCCGGGGCCGTCGTCCTCGATGCGCAGGCTGATCCAGCCCCCCAGCTCGGCGCTGGAGACTCGTAACTGCCCCGCCGACCACTTGTAGGCATTCTCCAACAAGTTGCCGACCATCTCATCGAAATCCTGCTCTTCCACTCCCACTGCCAGATTGGCAGGCACCTGCAGATCCAGGGTGCGCCCCGGATAGAGGCGAGAGAAGGCGCGGCAGATATATTCCACCCGGGCACGCACCGGGGTCGAGACTCCCAGCACCTTGGACGCCCCGGTCACCCGCGCCTTGCCGAGGTGATAGTCGATATGGCGCTGGATCTGGTCGAGCTGCTCCTGAATACCCCCTTGCTCCTCTGGCGGCAACTGGGAGAGCTGATTGCGCATGATGCTGAGCGGCGTCTTGAGGGCGTGGGCCAGGTTGCCCGTATGGGCCCTGGCACGCTGCAGCAGTTCACCATAGTGATGCAGCAAGCGGTTGATGTCCTCGACCAGGGGCTGGATCTCCAGGGGATAACGCTGCCTGAACCCCTCCTGATGGCCCTGATGCACCCGCACCAGCTCGCGGCGCAGCAAGTGCAACGGGCGCAGACCGTAAACTATCTGGAAGGCAAAGCCGAGCAGAAGCCCGGCAGCGGCAAACCCCAGACCGAGAAACAGGCCGATACGAGTCTTGTGCAGCGTCTGGGTCAGGGCCGTACTGTCCTTGGCCATCACCAGGGTGAACACCTTGTCGGAGCCCGGCAGCAGCACGTTGCGGGTCATGATCAGCAAAGGTTCCTGATTGGGGCCCTTCCCAACAAAGAGATCCGGATCGCCAAAGGCTGACTTGAGGTGGTGGCTCTTGAGGTTGACATCCCAGAGCGAGCGGGAGCGGCTGACGATCTGCTCCCCCAGCTCCAGCTGCCAGTAGTAGCCGGAATAAGGCTGCCGGTAGCGGGGATCCGCCATGGGTTCGGTGACGGCAGGCAACCCTCCCTGCTGCACCTCAATCCGTGCCAGCAGATCGTAGAGTTGCAACCTCAGGCTGTCGGCCTCGGCCTCCTGCCAATAGTTGCGCATCATGGTCTGCAGGCTAAAGCCGGTGGCCGAGAGGAAGAGCCCGCACCAGATGAGGGCGATGACCACCAATCTGCCCCGCAGGGTACGCACCAGACTCATCCCCTCTCCCGTCTGGTGAAGAAACGCGGCCGTGAAGAAAGAACCCCGCTCGGCATCATTCGTTGATCCGGTAACCGAGACCGCGCACCGTCTCAATCAAGTCGGCATGGGTCTTCTTGCGAATGCGGCCGATGAAGACCTCCACCGTATTGGAGTCGCGGTCAAAGTCCTGAGCATAGATATGATCGATGAGCTCGCTGCGCGATACCACCTTGCCCTTATGCTGCATCAGATAACCCAGCACCCGGAACTCATGGGCCGTCAGCTTGATGGGCGTGCCCTCATACCAGACCTGTGAAGCGGCCATATCCAGACGCACGCCACCGATCTCCAGGATGGAGCTGGCATTGCCCGCGGCGCGGCGCACCAAGGCATGCACCCTGGCCACCAGCTCGGCAACCTGGAAGGGCTTGGTGAGATAGTCATCGGCCCCGGCGTTGAGCCCTTCTATCTTCTCGTGCAACTGGCCGCGAGCGGTCAGCACCAGCACCGGGGTCACCACCTCTTTGCTGCGCCACTCCTTGAGAATGCTCAACCCATCACGACCCGGCAGACCGAGATCCAGAATGATGGCGTCATAGGGCTCGGTTTCCCCGAGAAAGCCCGCCTCGTTGCCATCATGGCAGAGGTCGGTGACAAAGCCGGACTGGCGCAGTTGCTCAGCCAGCTGGTTGGCCAGGGTCTTTTCATCTTCAACGATCAGAATGCGCATGAATGGGTCCAGTGAAAGAGGGCAAGATCACTCGGCGGCAGGGGCCGGCGGAAGAAAGAGATGTTCGAGATGATGGCCCTTGAGCCACACCATTTCCAGATTATCGGCGCGATAGCCGACCTTGATGACGCTATTTTCATGGTCGATCAGCTTGAGTTCGTAGAGCCAGACGCCCTGTTGCTCGGTCAAATCAACCCGCAATACCCGCCCCGGCAAGTGAGCCGCGGCAGCCATCACCTCATGGAAGGGTTTCACCCGTCCCTCGCTGACCGCCTGCTGCAACTGTGCCTCGCTCGGCTCACCATGGGCAAGCAGGGGCAGCAACAGGGCAAGCAGACCCAGGGCTCTATTCATGGGTGATTCATCTCCAGAAACCTAACATAATTGCGGTTATAGTCTGCCAGCCATGAATCCGGAATGAATATGATCCCGCGCACTGTTCTGCCCATCTGCGGCCTGCTGGCCAGCCTTTCTCCGCTCTGGGCGGGGGCTGCGCAAACACGGCTCGACATGGCCGAACTCATACGGCTGCTAGTGGCGCAAGGGTACCACGATATCCGGGAAGTCGAGCTCAATGCAGACCGTTTTGAGGTCGATACCCTGGACAAGGATCAACGCAGGGTGCATCTGGTGGTGGATGCCCATAGCGGCAAACTGCTCAGCCAGGAGCAGGATTAATCCCCCAACACCATTTTCCTGAGTCCCTCCATCAGAAAGAGGCCATCAGGCCTCTTTTGCATTCATCTTGTCTCGTCCCTCTGCCCGGCCAGTGCCTGCCTGACGGGAGCGCCAGGGTTTGAGCAATTTATCTCGCCGAGGCCAGAGCAGCGCCAGCGCCACCAGCAGATAGATGGCGGGCTCAACCCAACCGCTCTTGACCGACCACCAGTAGTGCACGGGTACCAGCAGGGCTACCCCGTAGATCCAGTTATGCAGCCTCTGCCAACTCGGCCCCATGGCGCGCAGCAACCGCGGGATCGAGGTGATGCTGAGCAGCAGCAACAGCAGCAGAGCGATGGCCCCGACCACGATGTAGTTGCGCTTGACCAGTTCCCCCCCTATCAGTCGCCAGTCGAACTGCAGGTCCAGTCCCAACCAGACCATGAAGTGCAGCAGCGCCCAGGTGAAGCACCAGAGGCCGAGGGGACGGCGCAGCCGCATCAGCTGCCCCAACCGGAAGCGTTTGGCGAGCGGTGACACCAGCAGAGTCAACAACAGCAGATGCAAGGCTCCTTTGCCCAAGTAGTGGGTCAGCCCCTGCACGGGATCGCCACCGAGCAGGCCGGCGGGTACGGCATAACCGAGCCAGAGCAGAAAGGCGAACGCGGCTGTGTGCACCAGCCAGCGCAGCCGGTTTGCCTGGGTATTGGTGATCCTCAGGGTCATAGGGAGAAACCTCCATCATGGAAAGAGTGCGGCCATTTTGCCTGCGACACTGCGGGGATCAGTACCATTTGCGCAGGTCCATGCCTTGATAGAGGGAAGCCACCTCGTCGCCATAGCCGTTGAACATCAGCGTCGGCTGGCGCTTGGCACCGAAGATGCCGCCCTCACCTATGAAGCGCTCGCTGGCCTGGCTCCAGCGCGGGTGATCGACCTGAGGATTGACGTTGGCATAGAAGCCATATTCATTCGATGCCAGCAGGTTCCAGGTGGTCGGCGGCATCTCCTCCACCAGCTTGATGGAGACGATGCTCTTGATGCTCTTGAAGCCGTATTTCCAGGGCACCACCAGGCGAATGGGCGCACCATTCTGGCCCGGCAGCGTCTTGCCATAGAGGCCGACCGCCAGGAAAGCGAGGGGGTGCATGGCTTCGTCGATGCGCAGCCCTTCCACATAGGGATAATCGATGCCGCCTCCCAACGAAGAGCCCTGCCCCGGCAGCTGCTTGGGATCATAAAGGGTCTCGAAGGCGACGAATTTGGCGCGGCTGTTGGGTGCGGCCTGCTTGATAAGAGAGGCCAAAGAGATGCCGGTCCAGGGCAATACCATGGACCAGGCCTCGACACAGCGCAGCCGATAGATACGCTCCTCGAGAGGCCCCTTGTTGATCATGTCCCAGACATCCAGGGTGAAAGGCTTATCTACCTCACCACCGACCTTGAGCGTCCAGGGTTCCGGCTTGAGGTAGTGGGCATTGCGAGCCGGATCCCCTTTGTCAGTCCCCAGCTCATAGAAGTTGTTGTGAGTGGTCGCCTTGTCATAGGGCGTCAAGACCAGACCTTCCGGGCGCGCGGCCGGCGTCACCTTGAGCGGCTTGCCTTCTGGTATCGATGGCGCTTTCTCTTTGAAGAGATCGAGCAAGCTCGCCTGGGCGGGAAAAGCCAGGCTGGCACCCAGGCCCGCTGCGCCTAGCCCCAAGCCTTTAAGAATAAGCCGTCGATCCTGATACACGGACTCGGGGGTGAGGTCACTTTCGGTCGGGTGATGGGAAGACGTGGATTTGATCAGCATGAAGGGCTCCCGCACAGAATATGGTGTTATTGATAAGACCGCGCCGGATCAGGATCCATTTCATCTTCCGTCAATAAATGGCCGCCTGGGTCAAACTGCGCGAGGCTATTGGTAGTAAGGCAGCGCCTTGCACATGGTGCCAACCAGAAACAACATGATGAAGATCAGCAGGGGAACCAGAACGTTTGACGACATGAGACTCACTCCTTCAAGGCGACGGGGCCCATAACTATGGTGCACACCCTCGAGGCCAGCCAGTGAACTTTTCGCGAGCGCAAGCGTATTCCTGCCGGGCATAATGTGATGGCGATCACAGCTCCCTCAGCACCAACTTGCCGCTTCTTTGCGCAGGCGTATCCTCGCGCCCTTTCCACCAAGATAGGGGTCGTCGCCATGTCTCCATTGATTGCCATTGCCCTTACCACGGGCATCCTCTCCGCCCTCTGGGGCTGGTTGGCCGTGGCGCTGGGTTTGATTTCCTGGGTCGGTTTTCTCGGCTGTACCAGCTACTTCGCCTCCAAGGGCGGCCTGCGGGCCCTCGGCCAGACCCTGCTCTGCAATGCCAGCGGCATGTTGTGGGGCCTGTTGCTGATCCATGGGGAGTCCTGGTGGGGAGCCGGTCTGGCCGGTTATCTGATGACGGGGGTGGTCGCCACCCTGATGTGCATGCAAGCCAAGCAGCACTGGCTCTCTTACATACCCGGCACCTTTGCCGGCTGCTGTGCCGCTTTTGGCGCCGCGGGTGACTGGCGGTTGATATTACCCTCCCTCGTCATCGGTGCCCTCTTCGGTTACCTGATGAAGGCGAGCGGCCTCTGGCTCTCCGCCCGCAGTCGCCCCATGGCAAAACCGGGCACCAAGATGAGCTCCTCAGCCTGAATCCGCCTCATCCCCCCGTCGAATCACCCTCGGCCGGCGCAAGAACCTCCCTTGCCAGCGGCGTGCCATCACCCGGCTGACCCGCGCCACTGCGGGTCAACGTCACCTCCCCCCTAGCTCTTGGGCTTGAAATTCGCCGCCTCGATGGCGTGACGACTGAGCAGTTTGTAAAAGTCGGTGCGATTGCGGCCCGCCATGTTGGCGGCCAGGGTGACGTTTCCCTCTGTGGTGCGCAGCAGGCGGATCAGATACTCCTTCTCGAACTCGGCGCGCGCCTCGTTGAAGGAGGGGATGCCGCCACTGCTGCCGCTCAAGGCAGACTCCACCATGACAACACCTATCACCGGGCTGCTGCACAGGCTCGCCAGCTGCTCCACCAGGCTGGATAGCTGGCGCACGTTGCCAGGCCAGGCTGCACTGGCCAGCATGGCCAGCGCCTCGGGGGAGAAGCCCATCGCCAAACAGTCGGGGTGGCGGGCCTTGTAACCATCCAGGGCCTGACGGGCCAGCAGGGGAATGTCTTCACTGCGGGCGCACAGGGGAGGCAGGGTGATATTTGCCACGTTGAGGCGATAGAAGAGATCCTCTCGAAAGCGCCCCTCATCCATGGCCGCCACCAGGTCCTGATGGCTGGCACTCAATACCCGCACCTCGGCAGTCCCCTGGCCGTACTCCTGCAAGACTTGCAGCAGCTTGGCCTGCAGCGAGGCTGACAGGTTGCCTATCTCGTCGAGAAACAGGGTCGCGCCCTTGGCCTGGGCGAATATGCCACTGCGGCCATCCTCCCCGAACAGCTCCTGATCCAGCGCCTCCCAGGAGAGGGCCGCGCAATTAATGGCATAGAGCGGCTGCTCGCGCCTGGCGCTGGCCTGATGCAGGGTGTGCGCCATCAACCCCTTGCCGGAACCTGAGGGACCCAGGATCAGCACGGGCACCTCCATGGTGGCGATGGTGCTGGCCTGGATCAGGATCTGCTCCATCTGCGGATTGCGGGTCAGGATCTGGGACTGCCACTCCCGCTTCTGCTTGGGCCTCGTCAGGCTGAGTGCATGCTCGATCGTGCTCAGCAGCTCATCCTTGTCGATGGGCTTGGTGAGGAAACTGAACACCCCGGAGCGGGTCGCCTGAATGGCATCGGGAATGGTGCCATGGGCCGTCATGATGATAACGGGCATGCCGAGCCACTGGGTCTGGATCTTCTCGAACAGCGCCAGACCATCCATTCCCCCCATGCGCAGATCGCTCAGCACCAGATCGGCCCGTTGCTGACGCAGCCGATCGAGGGCCGCCTCGGCACTATCGGCGGTATCCACCTCATAGCCCTGGCTGCGCAGCCGCATACTCATCAACTTGAGCAGGCTGCTATCGTCATCAACCAGCAGGATGCGGCTCATGGCCGGGTCCCGTCCGTCTCTTGATACTTGCGTTTGTTGAGCTGTTCATCGATAGCGGACAACTGCTCTATCTGGCGCTTGAGTCGCTGCACTTCCTGACTCTGGTTATCGCGCCGACCGTCCCGCTCCAGCAACTGTTCCCCCAGGGCTATCCAGCTACGCAGGAAGGCCTGGGCATCCAGGCCAAGCTCCGGTTGTAGCCCCTTGAGGGCATCGAGCCCGGCGCGACGGCTCGCCACCGATTCTGCCGGGTGGCTGTTAACCATGGCCAGGCTGACACGGCTCTCCAGATCGGGTTGGCCCTTCAGGCGATCGCGCTCTTGTTCGCGCTGCTGGGGCTGACTGGCCAACAGCCAGTCAGAATACTGCAGGCGCACCTGCATCTCTTTGTTGGCAAATTCCATCCGCTGCGCCAGCTCGGTGTCAGTGACCGAGGAGGGCTCCAGATGCGGCAACAGACCGCAGCCTGTCAGTATGGTCGCCAGGAAGGCGGGAAACATCAGTGGTTTGATCATAGGTATCACTTCAACGTCAACCGGAAACAGACGGGGGCCTGGGCATCGTCCACCAGGCTCAGCTCGCCGCCGAGGCTGATGGCAGACTCGCGGGCGATGGATAGCCCCATGCCAGACCCTTTCAATAGTCCCTGCCGAGCGATACTGCCCTGCTCGAAGGGTTCGAAAATACGTTCACGCTCATCCTGAGGAATAGGGTGGCCCTCATTGGCCACCTCCAGCCAGCTCTCTTGCCCGGCCTGACCGGAGCGGATCCAGATCTGCCCCCCCTGGGCGCCATAGCTGACCGCGTTGGAGAAGAGGTTGTCGACGATCAGCCGCAGCCGGTAAGGGTCGGCTTGCAGGACAAGATCCGTCTCTGGCAGATGAACCTTGACCTCTTTGGACTCGATGGCGAGTCGGTACTCGGCACACAGCTCCGTGAGCAGCGGCGTGAGCGCCACCGGCACCCGTTCGAACTCCTCTTGCTGACTCAAGCGGTTGAAGTCGAGCAGCCGTTCAATCAGGGTCTGCAGGCGGCGGCTGTTCTGCTCCAGCATCTGGCAGATCTCCTGCTGATCCGGATTGAGCGGTCCCACCAGCTGCTCCGAGAGCAGATCCGCCCCCTCCCGCAATACCGCCAGTGGCGTCTTGAGTTCGTGGGAAACATGGCGCAGGAACTGATACTTCTGCTGCTCAAGCTCCTTCAATTTGTCGTGCAGCCAGAGGATGCGCTCCCCCAGGACAACTAGCTCGGCCGGGCCGTCCACCGGCTGCTTATCCGGCTCTATGCCGGCGCCAAGACTGAGAATACGCGACTCTATCTGACGGACAGGGTGAATGATCAGATAAGTGAACAGCAGGATCAACAAAAGACTCAATAAGGCGACCAGGCCGCTGACCCACCAGATCTCCTTCATCAACTCATCGATGGCGAGCCGCACCCTGAGCAGATGTTCATCAACCTGGCTGCGGGTCGTCACCTCCAGCTCAGTGCTGACCTGGTCGAGCTCCTCGAAGCGGATACTGGTCGACTCCACCTTGGCCCGGGTCAGATCCTGCAGGCTGTCGAGCCAGCCGAGCAGCTCCCCCAGCTGGCCATAGACGGGAGCATTGGGGATGGAGATCTGGTGTTCGGCAAGCAGTTCACGATAGTGGGTCAGTTGTTGCTGATAGCTGGCAAGAATGCGGTTGTCCCCCAGCACAGCATAGCGACGCAGGGTACGCTCCAGATCGACCGCCAGATTGGTGAGCAAGGTGGCGCGCCGGGTATCGCGGACAGCCCGCTCCATCTCAACACTGGTGAGCTGACTCAGGTGTTCGAGGGCGCGGCTGTCATGCCAGATCATGCCGCCAAGTGGCATCAGCACCAGCACGAAGCCCATCAGGACGACTTGTAACAGTGAGCGCGGCCTTACCCGTGTCATCTTGTTCTCTCAGCTCATTATTGGGTTGGCAAGCATATCCGCAGTCGTGCAAAAAACAAAACCGGCCCAATGGCCGGTTTGATCGTCTCTAACCCGATCAGACGAAGAGCACGGCGATGGTACTGATGACAAATACCATGGCCAAGGCACCGCTCGCCGTCAGCAAAGCCCACTTCATTTCTATACTCATAACCCCTCCTTAGTTGCTCAATCAGAGCCCGATCACAACATACCTGGCCGATGTTAATGCATAGTTAAGGGGATTAACGTGAGCCAAGTAACCATTTCAGATGAGCCCTAACGCAAGGAATCGCGGCATGTTCTATCTGTGTAGCATAGGATCCAATCTCGAGCCTGATCACCATGTCGGTCAAGCACTCGGTGAACTACTGAAGCGCTTCCGGCGTGTGCAGCTCAGTTCGGTGATCCAGACCAAACCCGTCGGCATGCACTCATGCCATGACTTCCTCAACTGCCTGTTCGTGATCGAGAGCGAGGCCAGCCCTCAGCATCTGAAGGCGGAATTCGTGGCCATGGAGCAGGCCCACGGACGGGATCGCTCCGATCCCCTCTGCAAGGTGCATGACAGGCCCCTCGATATCGACATACTGGCGATGCGTGAGGATGACGACTTCCACGCAGCAGAAGTCGACGCCTATCTCAAGGACCTGCTGGCGGAACTCTATGGCGAGCAGGCCCTGAATGTGAAGAAAGTGGCCCTCACCCCTTGGGGTCTGCACCTGGGCCAGAGTCCCGTCACCCTCAGTCAGGAATCAGAGGCTGGCCAGGGAGCGGCCACCATCCACCTTGATGCTCGCCCCCGTCATATAGGTGTTGCTCAGCAGTAGTTGCACCGCCTGCCAGATAGGCTCCAGCCCCCCCTCCCGTGCCAGGGGTGTTTTGGCCAGCACCTGCTGACGCCAGGCGTCGCCATGCTCATCGAGAAACAGGATGGGGCCCGGTTCTATGGTATTGACCCGCACCCGTGGCGCCAACTCTCTGGCCAGGCTCATGGCCAGGGAGTGAGCCCCCGCCTTGGTCGCGACATAGCCGGCAAACTGCGGGGGAGGCGCATGAATATAGATGTCGGTGATCTGGATGATGCTGGCGTTATCGTTGCTGGCCAAGCGGGGGGCCAGCGCCTGATTGAGCGCGAAAGGTGCCGCCATGTGCACCTGATAGAAGCGATCGAGCTGGGCCAACCGACCGGCCGCATCTTCGGCCAGGGGCTCGAACGCCGAGGCGTTGTGAATGATGAGCCCCAGATCCGGGCAATGCGCCAGAGCGGCAGCCAGGGCAGCGACCTCCCTCGTCCGGGTGAAATCAGCCTGGATGAGTTCAACCCCGAGGGCGCGCAATCTTTCCAGCTCGGGTCGCGCCGATCTGTACTGTCCCGTCACCTGCCAACCGGCGGCCACCAACTGCTCACACAGATAGAAGCCGAGTCGTCGGCCCACTCCCGTCACCAAGGCACGCATAGTCTCTCCCTCCCATACACAGGCCAGACGGGTGTCAAACTTGTCATGAAATTGCCCCGCCGATCGCATCTTGCATCCATCACCAATGGTATTGTCTATCAATCCTTGCGGCACCACCCATTGGCATCATCATGGCGACACCCTCATAGTGAAGCCAACCAGAACCGTGGAGCAATCAATATGTTACAAGTACGCGATCACCTGAGCCGTCTGAGCCATTCCCTTACACCACAGCAGGGGCTGGCCGCTGCCCTGGACAGTCTGCACGCCTCGGGACTGAGCGGCCTGCCGGTGCTGGACGACAAACAGCAACTGGTTGGCTTCTTGTCCGAGCAGGACTGCATCCCCAGCCTGCTGACGGGGACCTACCATTGCGATACCCGCACCCAGGTACAGGACATGATGAGCAAGACGCCGCTGTCCATCGGGCCGGATGAGAGCATACTGGATCTCGCTCGCCAGATGACCGGGGCCAAGCCGCGTATTTATCCCGTGGTTGAACAGGGCAAGGTGATTGGCATCATCAGTCGCCGCCAGGTGATGCAGGCTCTCAACCAGCAGCTCAAGGGTTGCCAGCAGACCTAGTCAGAGGAGTCCCTGATTTCAGGATTGGCCAGGGACGGTCGATCTTCTGTTAGACAGCCGCGGTCGATGCACCGCCATGGATGGCTTTTGGAGAAGCAGATTGCGGACCTTGTCTCTGTTATGCCTATTACTGTCGTTCGCCCTGCCCGCCAAGACCCTGGTCATTGGTGGCATGCTGGAGCCGCCGCTCAAATACCTGGATGCACAACAGACACCGGCGGGGATGGATGTCGAGTTGTTGACCGAGATCTTCACCGCCCTCAAGGTGCCTATTCGCATCGAACTGACCGATTCGGGCGCCCGGCTCACCCGCAACGCCAAGATGGGTGAGTATGATCTCTTGATGAGCCTCTCCTACAAAGCGGAGCGAGATAGCTATCTGCTCTACCCCACGCAAGCCCATATCCGCCACAGCTGGCACTTCTTCGTGCGCAAGCAGGACAAGGATCGCATCCGCTATCGGGTCCTGAGCGATCTCAAGCCCTGGCGCATCGGTATCACCAAGGATTATGCCTACACCCCTGAACTCAGTGCGGCCGTACATGATCCGGCGTACCACTTTCAGGAGATCCCCCTCAACCAGCTGCAGTTGCGCAAGCTGGTCGCCGGCCGGATCGATCTGGTGCCCATGTCCCTGGTCAGCGCCTTTGGTCAGATCCGGGAGGAGCACCTGGAAGAGAGCGTCGATTATTTGCCCCAACCACTCAACGCCAGCCCCTACTATCACGTCTGGTGCAAGGCGCGGGCCGATGACCAGACCCAGGCCCTGATGGCGGCCTATGATGCCCAACTACTGCAGATGAAACAGGATGGCCGGCTCCAGGCACTGTTCGCCAAGTACGGCATTCCCTATCTCGAGCCCTGAACACTCACCACCCGCTATCGGCCGGCGGCCTTGTTCCATCGCTCAGGGCTTCACGTCTCCCAATATCGGGTTCTGCAGCGAGATCAGGGTTTCCATGGGAAATGGATCTCATCCCATGCACCGGAGCGGGCAATCATCAGGGCTTCACATCTCGCAGGATCGGGTTCTGCAACGAGATCAGGGTTTCCGTCGACTGGATCTCGTCTATGGTCTGGATCTTGTGGATCAGCACCGTCTGCAACTCGTCGATGGAGCGGGTCATCACCTTGATGAAGATGCTGTAGTTGCCCGTGGTGTAATAGGCCTCGACCACCTCGTCCAGGGCCTGCAATCTGGCCAGGGCCGAGGGATAGTCCTTGGCACTCTTGAGATTGATGCCGATAAAGCAGCAGACGTCATAGCCGAGCCGCTTGGCGTTGACCTGCACCCGGGTCCCTTCGATGATCCCCGCCTGTTTCATCTTCTCCACCCGCACATGAATGGTGCCGGGGCTGACGGCGAGTTGCTTGGCCAACTCGGCGTAAGGAATGCGGGCATTGTCCATCAGAGCGCTGAGGATGGCCTGATCGAGATTATCGATCCGATAATTTTCTGGCACTTTTTTGCTCTCTCATTGTCGATACCTCATTAAACTAGCACTTATTTTGATGATAAAAATAGATAAATGGTATTTTCATTATCGAATATTGAATTAAGTGTCACTTCTGTTGAAGAATCGCCACACATCACGGCAGTCAGAGACAGGAAACCACAATGAAACAGCACTACATTCGCAGCCAGCAGCAGATTAGCTTCGTCAAAGAGATGTTCTCCCGCCAACTCGCCCAGCAGCTGGGCCTGATGGAGGTGCAAGCCCCCATCCTGAGCCGGGTCGGCGATGGCACTCAGGACAACCTCTCCGGCTGTGAGAATGCGGTGCAGGTCAAGGTGAAGACCCTGCCTGAACACAGCTACGAGGTGGTGCACTCCCTGGCCAAGTGGAAGCGCCAGACCCTGGGCCGCTTCGGCTTCGCCCCGGGTGAAGGCATCTACACCCACATGAAGGCCCTGCGCCCGGACGAAGACCGCCTGACGCCCATCCACTCCGTCTACGTGGATCAGTGGGACTGGGAGAAGGTGATGCCGAGCGAGCGTCGGGATCTCGCCTACCTGCAAGACACGGTGCGCGGCATCTGGACCGCCATCAAGGCCACCGAGCGGGCGGTCTGCGCCGAACATGAACTGACCCCCTTCCTGCCGGGCGAAATCCAGTTCCTGCACAGCGAAGCGCTGCTGGCCCGCTATCCGGATCTGGATGCCAAGGGGCGCGAGCGCGCCATCGCCAAGGAGCTGGGGGCCGTCTTCCTGATGGGTATTGGCGGCGCCCTCTCCCACGGCGAGCGCCACGATGTACGTGCCCCGGACTATGACGACTGGAGCAGCGAGAGCGAACTGGGCCTGGCCGGTCTGAACGGTGACATCCTGGTGTGGAACCCGGTGCTGGAAGACAGCTTCGAGATCTCCTCCATGGGGATCCGGGTTGACGCCGAGGCCCTGCGCCGCCAGCTCGCCATCACGGGGGATGAAGATCGCCTGGGTTATGAGTGGCATCAGGATCTGTTGGCAGAACGCATGCCGCAAACCATAGGTGGCGGTATTGGCCAATCCCGTCTGGCCATGTTGCTCCTGCAGAAAGAGCACATAGGACAGGTACAAGTCGGTGTCTGGCCGGCCGAGATGAAGGCCGGCATCCCCGGCATGCTGTAAGCAGGTGCATGTATTGCGGCTGGCCAGCTTGTTGCCACCAAGCAGCAGGCGAGTCAGAGGCAAAGAGAGTGGCAGTCCGATATGAGAGAGCGCATGTCGGACATGCTGTAAGGCGCTGGTAAACCACGCCGAACCGGGGTCAGCCCCTGCGACCCGCTCAACCCACCTCAGGTCGCATCACTACATTCCTCCTATTATTTTCACTGCCATGCAGTCCCGCCCGGCCCTGATGGCCGGGTTTTTCTTATCTCCGGGCAGTGCTCGAGGAGACTGGCAGTGCGGCTTCAGCTGCCTCTGGCAGCCCTCCTCACCCGCAACCATGGTTGTCGGCCAGCAACCGGTTGTTGGACGGCATCACCTGGCTTGCCAGAAAAACGCTTACCATCACGCCCTCGCCACCCCGGCGGCAATTCGACCCCCTTTGATTTCAAACAGGGTATCTTTTTTGTCATCCCTGCCTAAAATGACTAGCTTCTCTATCATCGGCTCGAAGAAGGCACCCCTCATGATTGACAGATCCCTCCCCCTGACCGACCTCCATCGTCACCTGGACGGCAACATCCGGGCCCAGACCATCCTCGAGCTCGGCCGTCAGCACAACATCGCCCTGCCCGCCTTTGAGCTGGAGGCACTGCGCCCCCATGTGCAGATAGTCGAGAACGAGCCCAGCCTGGTCGCCTTTCTGAAGAAGCTTGATTGGGGGGTGGCCGTGCTGGCAGATTATGACGCCTGTCGCCGGGTCGCTTACGAAAATGCCGAAGACCTGCTGCGCGCCGGTATCGACTACGCCGAGCTGCGCTTCAGTCCCGCTTACATGGCCATGGCCCACAAGCTGGATCCCCAAGGGGTGGTTGAGGCGGTGATAGACGGCGTCCAGGCGGGCTGCCGCGACTTTGGCGTCAAGGCCAAGCTCATCGGTATCATGAGCCGCACCTTTGGCACCGAGCAGTGCCGCCGCGAACTGGAAGCCTGCCTGGCGCACAGCAACCAGCTGGTCGCCATCGATCTGGCCGGTGATGAGCTCGGCTTCCCTGGCGAGCTCTTTACCGACCATTTTCGCCGGGTGCGTGATGCCGGTTTGCAGGTCACCGTCCATGCCGGCGAGGCGGCGGGCCCCGAGAGCATGTGGCAGGCGATCCGCGACCTCGGTGCGACTCGTATCGGCCACGGGGTCAAGGCGGTGCAGGATCCCCGCTTGATGGACTATCTGGCCGAGCACGGCATCGGCATCGAGTCCTGCCTCACCTCCAACCTGCAGACCAGTACGGTCGAGAGCCTGCAGAGCCACCCCATTCGTCAGTTCCTGGACCATGGTGTGCTCGCCTGCCTCAATACCGACGATCCTGCGGTGGAAGGCATAGAGCTGCGTCATGAATACGAGGTAGCGGCCCCGGCGGCCGGTCTCACCGCCAGCCAGATACGCACCGCCCAGGAAAATGGCCTCAAGCTCGCCTTCCTTAGCAAGCAGGAAAAAGCCGCACTGGCCGCCAGTGCCGTCGCTCGCTGACGCCTCATCAAGCCGAGGCTCGATTCAGCAGCAATAAAAAACCGCCTGTATGGCGGTTTTTTATTGCTTGGCCAGCCGCTCGCAGCCGGGTCAGATCACCCGGGAGAACTGCTGAGCCCGCGCCGCATTGCGCAGATAGACATCGAAGCACATGCAGATGTTGCGAATGAGCAGTTGACCCGTGCCGATCACCTCCAGGCCGGTGTCGGTCAATCGCACCAGACCATCATCGACGAAGGTCTGCAGCAGCTTGAGATCTTCCGCAAAGTACGTGTTGAAGACCAGGTCATGGGCCTGCTCGACGGCGGCAAACTCCAGAGAGAAATCGCAGATGAGCCGCTTGATCACCTCCCGGCGGATAAGGTCATCGGGCTTGAGCGCGCAGCCTTTCCACTGGGCATGCCCTCGCGCTTCAACCTGGGCGTAATAGGCCTTGAGATCCTTCTGATTCTGGGAGTAGGCACCCCCCATCATGCTGATCGAGGAGACCCCCAGCCCCAGCAGGTCGCAATCCCCCTGGGTGGTGTAGCCCTGGAAGTTGCGATGCAGCCTGCCCGCTCGCTGGGCCACCGCCAACTCGTCATCAGGTTTGGCGAAGTGATCCATGCCGATGAACTGATAACCCTGACCGGTCAGGAAGGAGATGGTGTCTTGCAACATGGCCAGCTTCTCCCGAGGCGCCGGCATGTCCGCCTCTTTCAGCTTGTGCTGGGCGGCAAACCGGCTCGGCAGGTGGGCATAGTTGAAGATGGAGAGCCGGGCCGGATCCGTTTTCAGCACCTCCTCCAGGGTGTGGTGGAAGCTGGCGCGATCCTGATGGGGCAGACCATAGATGAGATCGAGGTTGGTTGAGCGGAAACCCAGTTCACGGGCCCGCTCCAGCATGGCGCGGATGAAGTCGTTGTCCTGCTCGCGGTTGACCGCCCGCTGCACCTGCTTGTTGAAGTCCTGTACCCCCAGGCTGATGCGGTTAAAGCCCAGCTCCCGCAGTACATCCAGCATATGCAGCTCAATCTCGCGCGGATCCACTTCGATGCTGATTTCGCCAGCGTCTGCGAAGTGAAAATGGGTGCGCAGCATGGCCATCAGACGTCGGCTCTGGGCCTCGTCCAGATAGGTGGGTGTGCCGCCGCCCCAATGGAGCTGGGTCACGGTACGGCCGGCAAACAGCGGAGCCTGGGCGGCAATTTCCCGCTCCAGATAATCGAGATACTGATCGGCCTTGTGCTGATGACGAGTGATCACCTTGTTGCAGCCGCAGTAGTAGCAGAGCTTGTGGCAGAAGGGGATGTGCACGTAGAGGGAGAGGTTGCGATCGGGATACTGGCCTGCGGCGTGCACGAAGTCCGGATAACCGAACGTTTCGTTGAACTCCAGGGCGGTGGGATAGGAGGTATAACGGGGGCCGCTGTGATTGTATTTCTCGATCAGCGCCTGATCCCACACTAGGGGTTCGACTCGCACACTTGTTTCCTCATGGGTTGGCCGGGATCAGTGACCCAGCTGGAAATCCTTCAACAGGGCGACATCCTTGAGGATCTGCGCCTCCAATTCAACCTCGTAGCCGCTGCGCTCCAGATCCATCTTCATGATCTCGTTGCGCTTGAACGCCTTGCGGGCCTCATGGGTCGGCATATCCTTCACCTTCTCGTACAGATCGTACAAACCGGGGAACTCCTCGGCGAAGGCTCGTCCCTCTTTGATCTGCAGGGCATTGAGCAGGTTGGTCAGTCGTATGGCCCCTTCCGAATAGTCACACTGGCCATCACGCACCGCATGGGCGATGAGCCGCACGCTGTCGAGGATGCGCTCGTTGCGCTCGCGAATGGCCCTTGCCTGTAGCTCGCCCTGACGACGCACCCGGGCCAGCAGCATGCCCGCATAGATGGCCAAACCCAGTAAAATAAGGCTACCCGCCAGGGTAGCCAGTATCAGCGCCGTGCTCACTTCTTCTTGGGCTCAACGGGTTGTGGCTGATAGTCGGCCTTGTTGAAGCGATCCCACAGATCTTCTTCGGTCGCCGGGGCCTGGGCCTCTTCGAAGTCATCCATGATCGCCGGCTCCTCCTCATCCTCGTCATCTATGATGCCGAGTTCGTCCATCAGTTCCTGATAACGATCGACCCGCTGATCGACCCAAGCCTGATCGGCGGCGCTCAGGGTCTCACCCTCATCCAGACGATCGAGGAAGTCGTTGAGGCGATCGTCGTTCTCGATGGCGGCCAGCTCCTGCTCGGGAGTCAGCTTGAGGATCTTCTCTCTGGGGGCTTTGGCTGGCTTCGGCTTGCTCTGTTTGTCATCCACAATCAAGACGACCGGCTTGCGGGAGCCCAGACGGGGATCCTGCGCCTGTTTGTTGCCACTGTTTTTGGGCTCGGCAACCTGCTGGCGAGTCCCTGCCTTCAAGCCTTTGCGCTTGGCAGCACGTTTACGCTCGCGGCCTTCCAGGGCGCTGGTATCTGATTCTTTGCGCTTACCGGTGGGTTTGCGAGTGGGTTGTTTGGCAGACATGAATGACTCCGGGACATTGCTGAATATATAAAACCCGTCACAAGACACTTGGGGCGTCTGGCGGGATAGGATGCTGACAGTGAATAATGAGGACGAGCACAGGATCCAGCATCATTTGTGCCTCGCAAGGCAGCTGAACACCGCAGGATCGGTATCCTCTGGGCATGTTGCTGGTATTTTGACACAAAATGTCGGCCCGGGTTAATCATCCAATAGAAAAAAGGCAGCCGAAGCTGCCCCGATATGCTTGTGCGAGTCCTATTCCTGTCGATGTCGCCCTTCCCTGACGCCTCGCTTCATATCTTTTTATGGTCATCCTGACCTTATTGATCGTTCATGAATATGCGTGTGCTTGCTTGACTCGACGCTCTACTCGCCTGTAACGCGTCAAGGTGGTTGCGTCCCGCATCACCCTCTCTTCCCGAGAGGTCACCATCCTGATCTTTCACTCCCTTGCCTGGCACCCTGCCATTCCCGGCGTCCTGCCCTCACCACTCCCTGGGTGAAGCCTTGACCCAATCCTTGGGCCGTTTCCTTGTCACCACTTTACCAAGTTCGATGACTGGCTCAATCTGAGCTCAGTCTCAAGGGAAGGGGCCAAACTGCATAGGCAATGAATAACCAATTAAAAAATAATAACTTTATTTTATTTAATGCAATTTTTTCAGCTTGGGCCACCGAGGGAAATGGTGGATCTCGCACAGGGAAGCTGGTCAAAGCCACCGAAAACAAAACAGGGAGCCCAAGGGCTCCCTGTTTGTTGCGCTGATGCAATCACAGCAAAGATTCTGTCGCGCGCCAGTTAGTGCAACCCTGGCACATATTTGGACAAAATCTCGATGTCCTTGTCCGTCAGCTTCTTGGCGATGTCTCGCATCATGCCATTGGGATCATTGTCGCGGGTGGCGGCACGGAAGCCTTCCAGCTGCGCCTTGATGTAAGCCGGATGTTGACCGGACAGGCTGGGGTACTTCGCCTGCTCTACACCGGCACCACGGGGGCCATGACAAGAAGAACAAGCAGGCAGACCGCGACTCATGTCACCGCCCATATAGAGCGCCTTGCCTGCGGCAACGACCTCATCAGGAACGGCAACCGGTGTAATTTGTTGGCTGGAGAAGTAGGCGGCCAGGTCGTCCATATCCTGCTCTGACAGAGGCAAAGCCATGGCTCCCATGATGGGAGAAGCGCGACCCGTGTTACCAGAAGCGGCAGCCTTCAGTTCCACTAATTGTTTTTTAATATATGATGCGTGCTGGCCAGTGAGCTTGGGGTAAATATCAGCCGGGCTGTTTCCGTCCGGTCCATGACATGCAGCGCAGACCGCCGACTTGGTTTGTCCCGCAGCGGCATCGCCTGTGGCTTGTGCCATCCCCGTTACGCCAACCATCAGAGCAAGAGTAATGACTAGGTTCTTCATGGCGTTCCAACTTCTCGTTATTAGGCTTCCGATCCCATGCCGCTGAAGGCATGTTAAAATAAACGCGTTTAAGCGACGCCATTTTACACGATTTCACAAAAAAGTAACTCTATAACCCTCTCTCTCCATGGGGAATTTACGTTGGATACACAAACTCTGAATTTCAATAAGGTGCATTTTGTGACCAGCGCACCCGACATCCGTCACCTACCAAATGATGGGGGTGTCGAGATTGCGTTTGCCGGGCGTTCCAACGCAGGTAAGTCATCAGCATTGAACACCTTAACCAAGCACAAGAACCTGGCCCGGACCAGTAAAACCCCCGGCCGGACCCAGTTGATCAACCTGTTTGAACTGGAACCAGGCAAACGTCTGGTCGACTTGCCGGGTTATGGTTATGCCCAGGTTCCGCTGGAAATGAAGCTAAAGTGGCAAAAGTCGCTGGCCGAATATTTGCAGCGTCGTGAGTCTTTGAAAGGTCTGGTGATCCTGATGGATATTCGCCATCCACTCAAGGAAACCGACATGAACATGCTGGAGTGGAGCTCTCACCGCGAACTGCCTGTCATGCTGCTGCTGACCAAGGCGGACAAGCTGAGCCCAGGCCCGCGTAACACCCAGGTGATCAAGGTGCGTCAGGCGGTTGCCAATCTGGGTCCCCAGATCCAGGTCGAGGCATTCTCCTCCCTCAATCAGATCGGGCTGGAGAAGCTGGCGCAGACCCTGACTGGCTGGTACCTCGCGGGTGAAACCGCTGAAGGGAACTTCGACGTCGAGCATGACGCCGATTAAACCCCGCCATTTTTCAATTAGCGGAGCTGGGCTCCGCTAATTGAAACCCTTTCCCCCACCTGCTCACCTGCTCACCTGCTCACCTGCTCACCTGCTCACCTGCTCACCTGCTCGATAATCTCCATTCGAGCCACAAAATACAACCAATTGTTTTAAATAGATAAAACATTTAATTCTCTTTAAGAATAAACAATCAGGCAACTTGATAACGTTTTCAGATCTTCACTGATGAAGGGCAATAAAAAACAGTTCCATACAGAAAACTGTAATTAAATTACCAAAAGAGACCGCGGCAGGCGCGAGACAGACACAAAAATGAGGCCAGTACCCTGAGTAGGAGACCGGCCTGAAGAAGCAATGCAAAATTGGGAAGAAATGGGTCTTGAGAACAAATGACAACTGGGTTTACCCAAGAAACCGCTCTATTTTATCAAAGAGTCGCCATTTTTAAAGTCTTTACTCTAAATCGGGTGCATAAAAAAACACCCCGACGAGAACTCATCGGGGCAGCTATTCAGCCACATTCAATTACGTGAAATAAAAGGTCTGAAAGATAGAACATCTTACCTCTGTACCCTACGTCAATAACTGTACATCAAAGCGGCAAAAAAGTGAAAGTAATTTATGTAACAAAATTTCACTGAAGTTCAATGTGACTTTTCTTTATAATTTTCAAGTGGATAAAAAAAACCCCAGTACGAATACCGGGGTGTTATAAAGGTGACTAACTAGCACTTCCTCAACTATCTAGTTAGTCAGCACGATAATGACAAAGTTCCACTCTCCTGAAAAAAAACTTGGCTGGTCTAGCCAGAAAGAACGATAAACAAATCAAGATGTTGATATTTAAGAACTTTATCTGTAATGGTGTGTCGAGTTGAAGAAGGCTCTGAGGAAGTCCTTATCCCGCCGTAGAGGGTGACCGACTAGTTTCCCCACCGATAGCGATGCATGTAGCCAGGGATCCGAGCCCCCATCCGTAGCATGGGGAAAGAGGGCCGCTGCGCGGTCCCCTGCCCCATCGCCTGGTCTGGCAATGCTCTACGTCATCCCCCTTCCAGGTTACGTTTCAGTTCCCGTAGCACCTGGGTTGTGCCAGGGCGTATGCCCCGCCAAATGGTGAAGGCCTCGGCGGCTTGTTGCACCAGCATGCCGAGCCCATCCATGATCTTGCGCGCGCCTTGTTCCCTGGCCCAGGCATTGAATGCCGTGTCATCTGCGCCATACATCATGTCATACACGGCAATATCACCATGGATGAGCGTAGGCGAGATCGCTGGCAGAGCCCCTTGCAGACTGGCTGAGGTGGAGTTGATCACCAGGTCGAACGGCCCCGTGAGCGCATCATATTGCGCCGCGACTATAGGCCCCAGGCTGGCGAAACGCTGGGCCAGCTGAGCCGCCTTGTCATGGGTACGGTTGGCGACAACCAGAGCGCCGGGCCCTTCCGCCAGCAGGGGAGCAATGGCACCACGAGCCGCGCCACCCGCGCCGAGCAGCAGAATGCGACTCTCGGCCAGGGTAATTCCCTGAGCCTTGAGGTCAGCCACCAGACCGGCCCCATCCGTATTGTCGCCAAGCAGCAGGCCATCATCGGTCAGCTTGATGGTGTTGATGGCCCCCGCCAGCTTGGCACGCGGGCTCAGGCTGTCGACCAGGGCGAACGCCTGCTCCTTGAAAGGCACGGTAATATTGCAACCCTTGCCTCCTTCGACAAAGAAGCGGCGCAGCGCAGCGGCAAACTCGTCCGGCTCGGGATCGGCCAGTCCATACTCCAGCTGCTGCTGGGTCTGCCTGGCAAACAGGGTGTGAATGAAGGGCGACTTGCTGTGTCGCACCGGGTGACCGAATACCGCATACCTGTCCATCACGAGTGTCCATCTAGGAAAGAGTGATCCGATTTAACGGCTTTTCCCCGCATGGGACAAGTTCAATCCCCATGAAAAAGGGCCGCCTCAGCGACCCTTTCCATTAGAACCACTGCCGTGGCGTGAGGTAATCCGTGTAGAGCAGAGCCTCAGCAGAACCTGGCTCGGCCTGCCAATCATACTCCCAGCGAGCCAGGGGCGGCATGGACATCAGTATGGACTCGGTACGGCCACCGGTTTGCAGGCCAAACAGGGTTCCCCTGTCATAGACCAGATTGAACTCGACATAGCGACCGCGACGATAGAGCTGGAACTGGCGCTCCCTCTCACCATAAGGGGTGTCTTTGCGGCGAGCCAGGATCGGCAGGTACGCGGCAAGATAACCCTCACCCACTGCCTGCATGAAGGCGAATGAGTGCTCGAACGGCCAACGGTTGAGATCGTCAAAGAAGAGGCCGCCAACGCCGCGAGTCTCATCCCTGTGCTTGAGATAGAAGTAGCGATCGCACCAAGACTTGAACTCAGGGTAAATATCATCGCCAAATGGCTGACACAACTCATGAGCCACCTGGTGCCAGTGTCGCACGTCCTGCTCGAACGGATAAAAGGGCGTCAGGTCAAAGCCACCACCAAACCACCAGATGGGATCTTCACCCTCCTTCTCGGCGATGAAGAAGCGCACATTGGCATGGCTGGTCGGTACATAGGGGTTGTGGGGATGGATAACCAGGGAAACTCCCATCGCCTCGAAGCGGCGCCCGGCCAGTTCGGGCCTATGGGCGGTAGCCGAGGCAGGCATGGCATCGCCATAGACATGGGAGAAGTTGACGCCGCCCTGCTCTATCACCTTGCCGGATCGCATCACCCGGGTGCGGCCACCGCCACCCCCGTCTCTCGTCCAGGCGTCTTCGACGAAGCGGCCCAGGCCATCGGCCTGCTCCAGCCCTTGGCAGATACGGTCTTGCAGCGCCAGCAGGAAGGTTTTGACTGCGGCCACATCAGGTTTGCTCATTGCTTCTCCAGCCAACGGGATCAAAGAGTCCCGCCTCGTTATCGTCTTGTCGCAATTTCCCCTACGGGGGACAACGGGATGTCAGGAGGGACGGATCAGGGCCCCAGTGCGGGCATCCTTGATCTCGGACGGGTTGCACAACCCGCCCACCTCCCCGGCCTGTATATGCGCCAGTTGTTCGGCCAGCCCGGACGGTATCTGGGCAATATTGCGGGCCGGCTCTTCACCAGTCAGATTGGCGCTGGTCGATACCAGCGGCTTGCCGAAGGCACGACACAGGGCCTGAACCTGGGGGTGGGCGCTGACCCGCACCGCCAGGGTATCGAATCGGCCAGTCAGCCAGTCAGGGGTATGAGCCTTGGCTGGCATGATCCAGGTGAAGGGGCCGGGCCAGCTGGCCAGTACCTGGGCGCGCTGCTCGGCGCTCAACTGGGTCAGGTCGATATAAGTCTCCAGCTGGGCCAGATCGGCGGCAATCAAGATAAGCCCCTTCTCCATCGGCCGCTGTTTGATGGCGAGCAACTGCTGCACGGCGGCCTGGTTATCGGGGTCGCACCCCAGGCCAAATACAGCCTCGGTGGCATAGGCAATGACGCCGCCAGCACGAAGGGCGGCGACGGCTTGTTCGAATTCGTTCTGCATAGGAGATTCTGTATCAAAAAAATGCGGCAGCCGAGCTGCCGCATGGGACTTATTTCAGCAACTGAGCCTGAAGGGCGGCATCTTTGGCCATCACTTCTTCGGCATTTTTCTGACGCTCGGCACGTACCTTGACGGCCAGGGCGTCATCGGCCACGGCCAGCATCTGGGCAGCCAGATAACCTGCGTTCTTGGCACCAGCCTTGCCGATGGCAACGGTCGCAACCGGCACGCCACCCGGCATCTGCACGGTGGAGAGCAGAGCATCCAGACCCTTGAGCGGGCCACCGTCTATGGGCACACCGATCACGGGACGGGTGGTGATACCGGCAACGGCACCGGCCAGGTGCGCAGCCAAACCAGCGGCACAGATGAAAACCTTGCAACCACGGGCTTCGGCATCGGTGACGTACTGGTGGGTCGCAGCCGGGGTACGGTGCGCAGAGGTGACTTTCACTTCCACTGTGATATCGAAGGACTTGAGTACTTCCAAGGTGGTCTGCATCACGGGGAAATCTGAATCAGAACCCATCAGCACAGCAACAAACGGTTTATTCATGGTGGGAATTTCCTTACTCCAAGTGGGGGGTTGAAGTTACCGCAAACGTTTCGCTCGCTCGACGGCGGCGCGATTATACCTGCTCGCTTTGATGACCGCATTTCTTTTGCGGGCAGATCAATCTTAATATTCCCCGCACCCGCTTCTCGACCATGATAGCCCAGCCACATTCGGAACAAGGTATGGCCACCGGCTTGTCATTGACCACATATTTGCAATGGGGATAGTCATTGCAGCTGTAGAATTGCTTGCCATAACGGGAGGTGCGGCTGAGCAGATGGCCCTTGCCACAGGCAGGACAGGGGATCTGGGTATCACCACTCTCCTGCAGTGAGGCCATGTGCTGACAAGCAGGGTATTGGGTACAACCGACGAAGAGACCATAACGCCCCTTCTTGATGGCCAGTGGCTGGCCGCAATCGGGACAGATTGAACCTTCCAGCACCTTCTCGATGTCGCGACCGGATGGGGCCAGGGAACGGATATAGTCGCAGGCGGGGTAGCTGGCACAACCGAGAAAGGGGCCGTGTTTGCCTTGGCGGATCACCAATGCAGCGCCGCACTGGGGGCAAGGCTCACGCTCAAGCGCATGCTCGTGGGCAGAAAAGAGCTGATGGTCGATCTTGGACATGGGCCGCGCCTCGAATTCGGATGATCCGGATTCTACCAGCACGGCACCGGGCTGTCAGTGCAGTATGCCGTCCGACTCGTCGAACACCAGCTCTTCCATCTGCTGGTAAGCGGTCTCGCTGCCGGGGACATTGAACAGCACCATCATCACGACCCACTTGAGGTCATCGAGTTCGATATCGGGTTTGTCGAGTTCGAGCAGTCGCTCGATGCAGATCTCGCGGGTCTCGGCATTGAGTACCTGAGCCTGCTCCAGGAACAACATGAAGCCACGGCACTCGGTGCCAAGACGCACCAACTCTTCGGGGGCATAGATTCGCATCGAGCCCTGGGCGCTGGCGGTCACATAGACTTCACGTTCGCTATCATGCAGATTGGCCAGCCGTTCCAGCCAGTTGAGGGCCTTGTTGATCTCGTCCTGGTCGAAACCGGCACGGGTCAACTCGTCGGTGAGTTCATCTTGTTCGACCGTTACATCGGCATCACTGTGGATGTAGGTCTCGAAAAGGTACATCAATACATCAAACATGATTCGCCCTCCTCGCTTTGACGTATCCACCGGCTACCGCTATCACAGCACCTGCCAGCTCAAGCTCGACTAACCTGCCCAGTACCACCTCGACAGGAAGCTCGGTCCGTTCGGCAACGGTATCCACACTCGTGGTCTCATAATCTACGTTATCCAACAAATCGGCATAAGGCAATGCACTATTAATAGCGGTATTAGCGTCGATATTGCCACCATTACTGGCATCCGAGGTGACCCCGCCCCCCCCTGACGGAATGAAAATCTGTGTCCAGTGGAGTTCAGCCAGCACATCCTCGGCATTGAGTACCAGTTTGGCCCCCTGCTGGATCAGCCGGTTGCAACCCAAAGCCTGCTCATTTTGCGGGGCACCGGGCACGGCAAACACCTCGCGCCCCTGTTCCAATGCGTAACGGGCCGTGATGAGAGAGCCACTCTGCTCGGCGGCCTCGACCACCAGCGTACCGAGGGAGAGGCCGCTGATGATGCGGTTACGACGGGGGAAATGTTCGGCCAATGGCCCCTTGTCCGGTGCAAATTCGGAGATGATCAGACCGCCATTGCCCAGGATCTGCTCAGCCAGGAGTTGATGGCGTTTGGGGTAGACCTGATCCAACCCGGAGCCAAGCACGGCAAGGGTGATGCCGCCAGCGGCCAGTGCTTGCTGATGGCAGACGCCATCTATGCCAAGGGCCAACCCCGAGGTGATCGCCAGCCCGGATCCCACCAATGCCTGAGCGAGCCTGGCCGCATTATCCTTGCCCGCATAACTGGGGTGACGACTGCCAACCATGGCAATCTGTGGTAAGCACAAGGCGTCAATATCGCCGCGACAGTAGAGCAAGAGGGGGGCCGCAGGGATCTCCCGCAGCAAGGGAGGATATGCCGGACTGTCCAGGCAGATAAGTCTGTTGCCGGGGCGGTCAGCCCAGACAAGAGCCTGATCTACCCCGGCACCGGGGTGGCGCAGGGCCCTGATCTGCTCCCATTTCAGGCCTAAACCATGGAGATGGGCATCATCGCAATCAAACAGCGCAGTTATGCCACCCTCTGGCTTTTCTGCGGCGGCACGCTCAGCCAGGGCCGCCAAAAGACGCGAAGCGGTGACCGGCCCTATCCCGGGTACGCTTTCCAGTATCAGCCAGGCTCGGAGTTCATCCATGATGACCGAGCTCAGAAATTACTGACCTTGTAACCTGTACTCACCATGTCCTGGCTCTGCAATATCATGCCGTAACTCAGCTTGTCATAGACCTTGAACAGCATGATGCGGGCGATGGACTCGTCAGGCAGAGGAGTCCGGCCCGCCGAGTGGAAGCCCTTGTCATAGAGGGAAGAGAAGTCGCGATAGGAGACCTTGCCATACTTGTCGGTCAGGCGGAGTCCGGGTCGCTGCACGTCCAGCACATCGCCGGGCGCCATCTGATCGCGAGCCCCCTTGTTGATCAGGACAATGTCAAACTTGCCACCACCACGGGCCTTGCTCGGCAACTCGACCACATAGCCAGGGCTGGTGAGCGGTGCAGCCTTGGGGGTAAACAAGGCAGAGAGGTTCTCTTGAGCCGGCAAGGGCATCAGCTTGTCCCCCTGATAGACTTCGCGCTGATTGCTGGTGAGGAGGATACGGCTGCGATCCTTGGCCAGTCGCGCCTGCGCATGAGCCGTCCCCACGAAGATGGCCTCCTGGCCCAGCAGCTCGCGGGTCTTCGCATCTTTATAAATGGTGCCTGGCCGATAGATGCCATAGTCCTGACCCGGGATCAGATCCCCCTGCACATAGAGGGTTGCTCCCTCCAGTATGCCGACATGGCCTTCATTTTCACCCAGGATATAGGGCAAGGCCTTGCTCTCCTGGCGCGTCGCGAAGATGTGATCCGTCTGCATGAAGGGACCAATTTCGCTCAACGGCAATGTCGGGATAGGATTCGCTTTACTCTCATAGTGATTCTTGGGAGAGAGGGTGATGACCCGCTTTCCACCTTGTACCGTCTTGCCGAGGCGCGGCTGGCCATTGACCCAGCTGAGTTGCAGCACATCCCCCGGGTATATCCAGTGCGGATTCGCAATCTGCGCATTGATATTCCAGAGCTGGGGCCAAAGCCAAGGCTGCTCGAGATACTTGCCGGAAATATCCCACAGGGTATCGCCCTTCTGGACCACATAGTTGCTGGGATAACCGCTTTTGAGGGACAGCGTCTGGGCCTGTGCACCCTGGCTTATCAGGGCCAGCAGACAGGCAAAAGTCGTTTGCTTCAGATACATAACACTCCCTGTTATTTCTGTGCGCAAAGTGTTGCTGTTTTTTGTCGGCGTAAATGACTAGAATTACGTCAATATTGACTGCAATTATACGAAACTAAAGATAAGACTATGGCCATTCTAGATGTATTGCGTTTCCCCGATGAACGTCTGCGGACCGTTGCAGCCCCTGTCGAGACCATTACACCCGAGTTACAACACATTGTAGATGATATGTTCGACACCATGTATGCGGAGGAAGGCATAGGCCTGGCCGCAACTCAGGTCGACATCCATCAGCGCATCATAGTTATCGACGTCTCTGAGGATCGAGAAGATCCTCTGGTGCTGATCAACCCGGAAGTCATTGCCCAGTCAGGCAGCACAGGTATCGAAGAGGGTTGCCTCTCTGTACCAGGCAGCCGTGCGCTGGTGCCGCGCGCCGAGTGGATCAAGATCCGCGCCCTGGACCGTAACGGCAAGCCGTTTGAACTCGAAGCGGACGATCTGCTGGCTATCTGCATCCAGCATGAGATGGATCATCTGGTGGGCAAGCTGTTTGTGGATTACTTGTCCCCACTCAAGCGCCAGCGCATCCGTCAAAAACTGGAAAAAATGGCGCGCGAAGACCGTAAAGCCGGTTAAGGACCTGCCCCTTTGAATAAATTGAAACTGATTTTTGCCGGTACCCCCGACTTCGCCGCCCGTCATCTGGCGGCGTTGTTGTCTTCCGACCATGAGGTCGTTGCCGTTTACACCCAGCCGGACAAGCCCGCTGGCCGTGGCCAGAAGCTGACGGCCAGCCCGGTCAAGGAGCTGGCGCTTGCGCACCAGTTGCCCATCTACCAACCTGCCTCCCTGCGCAATGAAGAGGCCCAGGCCGAACTCAAGGCACTGGGTGCCGACCTGATGGTGGTCGTCGCCTATGGCCTGATCCTGCCCAAGGTGGTGCTCGACACCCCGCGTCTGGGTTGCATCAATGTCCACGGCTCCCTCCTGCCACGCTGGCGTGGTGCGGCGCCCATCCAGCGCGCCATCTGGGCGGGAGATGCCGAAACCGGCGTGACCATCATGCAGATGGATGTGGGTCTGGACACCGGTGCCATGATACGCAAGGTAAGCTGCCCCATCGCCCCCGACGAAACCTCCGCCAGCCTCTATGACAAGCTGGCCGAGCTGGGCCCCCAGGCATTGGTCAAGACGCTAGACGGGATAGCCGCCGGTAACGCCCTCGCCGAGCCGCAGGATGATGCCCTGGCCAATTACGCCCAGAAGCTCTCCAAGGAGGAGGCGCGCATCGACTGGTCCATGGACGCCGTCGCCATTGAGCGCTGCATACGAGCCTTCAATCCCTGGCCTATCAGCTGGTTTGAAGTGGCGGAACAGACCGTCAAGGTCTGGCAGGCAGAAGCACTCGAGGCCGAACATGACCAGCGTCCCGGCACCCTGCTCAAGGCCGACAAGCAGGGGATCGACATCGCCACCGGCCATGGCATCCTGCGTCTGCTGACTCTGCAACCTCCCGGCAAGAAAGCCATGTCCGTCTCGGATCTGCTCAACTCGCGCCGTGACTGGTTTGCCCCCGGCATCCGACTGCATTGAGCTGGATGGAATTGAAACAAGCGGGGCCCAAGCCCCGACTTGCGCATCTAAGGTAACATTATGAAAACACGTGCACAGGCCGCTCTCGTCATTCAACAGGTGCTGGATCAGGGGCTGTCCCTCTCCGCCGTTCTGCCTGCTGCCCAGGAGAAGGTCGCCCCCCGCGATCGCGCCCTCCTGCAAGAACTCTGCTACGGCACTCTGCGCTGGATGCCGCGCCTGGATGCCGCCGTCAACGAGATGATGGACAAGCCTCTCAAGAACAAGAGCCGCATCTTCCACTATCTGATCCTGGTCGGGCTCTATCAGCTCATCTACACCCGTATCCCGGCTCACGCCGCCGTGGCCGAGACCGTCAATGCGGTCAAGCTGCTCAAGGGCAGCTCGCTGCGAGGCCTGATCAACGGCGTGTTGCGCAACTTCCAACGCAGCGCCGAGGTGATACTGGCTCGTATCGACAGGGTACCCAGCATACGCCTCGGCCACCCCGAGTGGCTCACCAAGCGTCTACGCCAGGCCTACCCCAACCAGTGGGAATTCATCATGGAGGCCAACAACCAGCGCCCGCCCATGTGGATCCGCAACAACGGTCAGCGCCAGAGCCGCGACCAGATGCTGACGCGCATGGCCGAGGCGGGCATCAATGCGCTGGCCGGTGAAGAGGGTGCTGACTGCATCTTGCTGGAGCGTCCCTGTGACGTGACCAAACTGCCCGGTTTCGAACAGGGTGACTGCTCGGTGCAAGATGGCGCCGCCCAGCTCGCCGCCCAGCTGCTCGACCCGCAACCGGGCGAGTGGATACTGGATGCCTGCGCCGCCCCGGGCGGCAAGACGGCACATCTGCTCGAGCGCCAGCCCGACTTGGCCGGAGTGGTCGCCGTCGATGCCGACGATAACCGCCTCAAACGGGTGCAGGAGAATCTGGATCGCATCGGTCTCAAGGCCCGGCTCATCCATGGGGATGCCAGCACCCCGGAGCAGTGGTGGCCAGAGGGTCAGTTCGACCGCATCCTGCTCGATGCTCCCTGCTCCGCCACCGGCGTCATCCGTCGCCACCCCGACATCAAGTGGCTGCGCCGGGATCAGGACATTCGCGAGCTGGCCGAGTTGCAGGGCCGCATCCTTGCCGCACTCTGGCCAAGGCTTAAAGTGGGCGGCACCCTGCTCTACGCCACCTGCTCGGTGTTGCCAGAAGAGAACCGCGATCAGGTGCGCACCTTCCTTGCCGCGACCAAGAGTGCCCGTCTGGTGCCGCTCCACGCCCAAGACAGCCCGGCCTCTCCGGGTCGCCAGTTCCTGCCGGGCGAGGCGGGCATGGATGGTTTCTACTACGCCAAGCTGATAAAAGAAGCCTGATGAATGCGGCCATGGGCCAGCCTGCTGGCCCCCTCCACCCCCTTGATGCGAGTAACGCTTCCCTATGAAAATCATCATACTGGGAGCCGGCCAGGTCGGCGGCACCCTGGCCGAGAACCTTGCCGGGGAGAACAATGACATCACCCTGGTCGACACCGACAGCGACCGGTTGCGCGAGCTGCAAGACAAGTTCGACTTGCGGGTGGTCAATGGCCACGGCGCCCACCCCAAAGTGCTGCGCGAGGCGGGAGCCCAGGATGCGGACATGCTGGTCGCCGTCACCAACAGTGATGAAACCAACATGATCGCCTGCCAGATCGCCTACTCGCTGTTTAACACCCCGAACAAGGTGGCGCGTATTCGCTCCCCCTCTTATCTGGCTGAGCGGGATCGGCTCTTTCTGCCCGAGGCGATACCAGTGGATCACCTCATCGCCCCCGAACAGCTGGTGACCGACTATGTTCGCCGGCTGATTGAATATCCGGGTGCCTTGCAGGTGGTGGACTTTGCCGGTGGCAAGGTGGGGCTGGTGGCGGTCAAGGCCTACTATGGCGGCCCCCTGGTCGGCAACGCACTCTCGACCCTGCGTGAGCACATGCCCAACATAGAGACCCGGGTGGCGGCCATCTTCCGCCAGGGCCGCTCCATCCGCCCGCAAGGCACCACCATCATCGAGGCCGATGACGAGGTGTTCTTCGTCGCGGCGGCCGGTCATATCCGCGCCGTGATGTCCGAGTTGCAGCGCCTCGAGAGTCCCTATCGCCGCATCATGATCGTCGGTGGCGGCAACATCGGAGCCGGTCTCGCCCGCCAGCTGGAGAAGCGCTACAGCGTCAAGTTGATCGAGCGTAACCAGAAGCGGGCCGAGCAACTCTCAGAACTGCTGGAAAACACCATCGTCTTCTGTGGCGATGCCGCGGATCAGGAGCTGCTCGCCGAGGAGCACATCGATCAGATCGACGTCTTCATCGCGGTCACCAACGAAGATGAGGCCAACATCATGTCGGCCCTGCTCGCCAAGAAGATGGGGGCCAAGAAGACGATGGTACTCATACAACGCAGTGCCTACGTGGACTTGGTGCAAGGCGGCTCCATCGACATCGCCATCTCGCCCCAGCAAGCCACCATCTCGGCGCTGCTGACCCATGTGCGCCGGGCCGATATCGCCAACGTCTACAGCCTGCGCCGTGGCGCGGCCGAGGCCATCGAAGCCATTGCCCACGGCGATGAAAACACCTCCAAGGTGGTCGGTCGCTCTGTGGGTGAACTGAAACTGCCGCCCGGCACCACCATAGGCGCGGTCGTCCGCGGTGATGAGGTGTTGATCGCTCACGATCGCACCAAGATCCAGCAAGATGACCATGTGGTGATGTTCCTGGTCGACAAGAAGTACATACCGGAAGTGGAGCGATTGTTCCAGCCAAGCCCCTTCTTCCTGTGACCTGACCATGCCCACTCCTCAAGCAGACAAGACCCGGTTCACCGCTCCTCGCGGTGGCCGGTGTTTCGCTCATCAACGACCAGGCGATTCATCATGATCAAGCTGCGTCCCATCGTCTTCACCCTGGGTCTGGTGCTTTCCAAACTTGCCCTGTTCATGTGGCTGCCCACCCTGCTCGCGCTGCTTACCGGCTCCGAGGGATTCGTCGAATTTCTGCAATCCGTGGTGATCACCCACCTCGCCGCCTTCTGGTGCCTGCACTATGGCCGCAAGGCCGAGTTTCACCTTGGCGTGCGCGAGATGTTCCTGCTCACCACCTCGGTGTGGGCGGTAGCCTGCCTGTTTGGCGCCCTGCCCTTCGTGTTCATCACCCACATCGGCTTCGCCGACGCCTACTTCGAGACCATGTCCGGGGTCACCACCACGGGATCCACCGTGCTGTCCGGGCTCGATGGCATGGCCCACAGCATCTTGTTGTGGCGCTCCATCTTGCAGTGGCTGGGAGGGGTCGGCTTCATCGTGATGGCGGTGGCCGTGCTGCCCTACCTCAACGTGGGCGGCATGAAGTTGTTCCAGACCGAGAGCTCGGATTGGTCAGACAAGAGCGCCCCCCGCGCCAAGACGGTGGCCAACAACATAGTGCAGGTCTATCTGGTGCTCTCCATGCTCTGCTTCCTCGCCTACTGGGCGAGCGGCATGAACAGCTTCGAGGCCATCAACCATGCCATGACCACCCTCAGCACCGGGGGCTACTCCACCTCGGATCAATCCATGTCCCACTTCTCTCACGCGGCACACTGGATTGGTACCCTGTTCATGTTCCTGGGGGGCTTGCCCTTCCTGCTCTATGTCCAGAGCCTGACCCGGCGCGACACCAGTCTGATCCGCGATGCCCAGGTGCGCGGCTTCTTCTGGCTCGTGGTCTGGGTCACGCTCATCATGACCTTCTACCTCTGGCACCGCGGCACCTTCGACTTCATGGATGCACTGCGGATCAGCGCCTTCAATATCGTCTCCGTGCTGACCACCACAGGTTATGGTCTGGGGGATTTCGGCACCTGGGGGCCGCTCACCAGCATCCTCTTCCTCTTCCTGCTGGGACTGGGGGCCTGCTCGGGCTCTACCGCAGGCGGCCTCAAGATATTCCGGGTGCAAGTGGCCTTCTCCCTGTTCAGGAAGCAGATGCGCCAGCTGATGCACCCCTCGGGGGTCTTCCCCCAGAAGTACAATGGCCGCCCGGTCAACGAGGCGATAGTGCGCTCCCTGATCGCCTTCGTGCTCGCCTACTTCGCCATCATCATCTTGATCGCCGCCCTGCTGGCACTGATCGGGCTGGATCCCCTCACCGCCCTGTCCGGCTCCATCACGGCGGTAGCCAACGTGGGCCCCGGCATGGGGCCCGTCATCGGCCCCAGCACCAACTTCGCCAGCCTGCCAGATTCGGCCAAGTGGATACTGTCGTTCGGCATGCTGCTGGGGCGACTCGAGATATTGACGGTAGCCGTCATCTTCTTCCCCTCCTTCTGGAAGCAATAAGCCGCCGCCGGACAGCAAAAAGGGCAGCCAATGGCTGCCCTTTCTCATGTCACAACGCAGTGCTAGTCCCCTGACTCTTCCCGCTCCAGGGCGCGATTGACCAGCGGCTCTGGCAGGGTCTTGGTCACCTCCACCCCCAGCTCGCGGAATCGCTCGGCCTGGGCGATCAGGTTGCCGCGACCGCTGACGAGTCGGCCCATGGCCTTGTCATAACTCTCCTGCGCCTTGTTCAGGCTGCCGCCAAGCTGCTGCATCTCCTCCACGAACAGTCGCAGCTTCTCGTAGAGGCGGCCGGCCCGCTCGGCTATCTGGCGGGAATTCTGGTTCTGACGCTCGTAGCGCCACAGGTTCTCTATGGTGCGCAGCGCCACCATCAGGTTGGTGGGGCTGACCAGCAGTATGTTGTGGTCCAGGCCATAGCGCACCAGGGAGGGATCCGCCTCCAGCGCCGCCAGGAAGGCAGGCTCCACCGCCACGAACATCAGCACATAGTCCAGGGTGCGCACCCCGGGCAACTGCTGGTAATCCTTGCGGCCCAGCTCGCGGATATGATTGCGCACCGAGGCGACATGCTCTTTCAGGGCCACGGCCCGGGTCAGATCATCCGCGCCGTTGTACCAGCGCTCGTAGGCGGTCAGCGACACCTTGGCATCGATGATGATGTCTTTTTCCTGGGGCAGGTGAACGATGACATCGGGCTGATAACGCTTGCCCTTGTCGGTCTCAAGGCTCACCTGGGTGTCGTATTCGTGCCCCTCGCGCAGGCCGCACTCATGAAGAATGCGCGCCAGCACCACCTCGCCCCAGTTGCCCTGCTGCTTGCTGTCGCCTTTGAGGGCGCGGGTCAGGGCCGCAGCCTCCTCCGTCATCCGGGCGTTGAGTTCGGCCAGACGCTCCAGTTCAAACTTGAGGCTGTGACGCTGGGCCGTCTCCTGGGCATGGGTCTCACCCACCTGGCGGCGAAAGCCCTCCAGCTGCTCCTTGAGCGGCACCAGCAGGTTATCCAGGCTGTGCTGGTTGAGTTCACGGAAGTTGCCCGAGTTCTGCTCGAAGATACGGTTGGCGAGGTTCTCGAATTGCTGGCCGAGCCGCGCCTCCGCCTGCTGTTGCAGCGCCAGCTTCTCGGCACTGGCGAGCCGCTCGCTGCGCAGGGTCGCCTCGGCGTCCTTGAGACGGGCGGTGAGCTTGATGATGACATTCTGCTGTTGCTCGAGCTTGTCCTGCCCCTGCAACTGCTCATCGTGCAGCTCGGCCAGTCGCACCTGCCAGGCACTGGCTCGCTCCTGGCTCAACGCCAGCGCCTGGCTCAGGGCCTGGGCACCCTGACGCCCCCACAACCAACCGAGCCCGAGCGCCAGCAAGGCCCCGCCACTCAGCCAGAGCCACGGCAGCGGCTCCATCATCGCCGGCTCCGCTGCCGCAGGAACAGCAAGAGATAGCGGTTGATCAGGATCCAGAGCACCACATAGAGCAGATAGGAGGCCAACACCACCCATTTGTGATTGTTGACGCCGCTGTCCAGCTCATCGAAGCCGATCCCCTTGAACCGGCAGTAGCCCCACATCAGCAGGGGGAAGACATAGAGCAGGGAAGCCCGCCACAGAAATAACCACATAGAGTCACCCAGCAAAAAAGACTCGCCTAGCTTACACAAGGGGGGCTGGCCTTGCGATCCCGCCGTGACGGTTCCGCTGGCTTGCATGGCACAAACCCCATAGAATTACCCCCTAATGGGTATCAGGAGCAGAGCATGGCGCATTTCCTCTGTCGACGATTGACGCGGCTCTGGGCCAGACGTCGCCCGGGCACCATCAGTTGCCGCGAGGCGCGCCCGCCCTGGGCCATCGAGGAATCCCAATTCCTCACCCTCTGCCAACGCTGCGGCAACTGCTTCCAGGCCTGTCCAAACGGCCTCATCAAGCCTGCCGCTGGCCCCGAGTACCAAAACAGCCCCATCGCCGGTACCCCGGTGCTGGATCTCGACTGTGGCCAGTGCAGCTATTGCGGCAGTTGCGCCAGAGCCTGCCCGAGCGGCGCCCTCGATCTGCGTTACGGCCGCCAGGTGCAGACCCGGGTCAGGATAGAAACCAACTGTCAGGCCAGGCAGGGGTTCTACTGCTTGCTGTGTGAGGATGCCTGTCCCCAGCAGGCCATCAAGGCCAGCCCGGACGGGGTCACGGTCAACATGGCAGCCTGCGATGGCTGCGGCGCCTGTGGCCTCGCCTGCCTCTATGGTGCCATCAGCCTGGTACGCCAGCCCTGACGCCCGCTGGCAGCGGATAGCAGAAGGGGCCCGCAGGCCCCCTCTTTATGCTGGATAACGGAGTTCAATTCACGACCAGGTGCTGCTCCTGCTCCATGCCGAGCAGGTGGCAGAGCCGGGTCGGATCGTTCACCACATCGGCGAGGGTGTACTCCCCCAGCACCTCGAGGAAGGCGTTCATCGCCTTGCGCAATATGCCCTGAATACGGCAGCCACCCGCCAAGCGGCAGTTATCCGTCTTGCAATAGGCGGGACAGAGGATGTTCTCCATGTCCATCACCACATCACGCAGGTTGATGGAGACGGCGGAGCGGCCGAGACGGATGCCCCCATGCTTGCCACGCACCGTCTCGATGTAACCCTTGATGCCAAGCTGGTGCACTATCTTGACCACGTGGTTGCGGGAGATGGCAAAGGTGTCGGCCACTTCAGTGATGGTCGAGAGCCGGTCCGTCGGCTGGAGCGCCAGAAAGGTCAAGGCGCGCAGGGCATAGTCGGTAAAACGTGTCAGTTGCATGGTGGTACTGCCTCTCACTACAGCCGGATTCGGACAAGAAGAGCCAAGGTTAAGAGCAGCGGTAGCGAGTGTCGATAAAGATGCACATAAATCGACACTTTCTTTGATTGAACGCAAACTTGCCGCCTTGTTGCACGCTTCTAGCCGGTTTGAGCGCGAACGGGCAGTTATGCCAAGGGGGCGAGAGGACGAGGATGACGCCTCAGTGCCCCTGTTCCAGCCAGGACTTGAGCGCCGCAGAGGGAATGGAGCTCTGACTGGCAACGGCAAAGGCGCCCCAGTCCACGGCGCACTGCAATGCCGCCTCAATGGCCATGCCCCGCGCCAACCCATGAATGAGCCCGGCGGCGAAGGCATCCCCGGCGCCCGTGGTGTCCACCACAGAGACGGGCCGCGCCGCTACCCTGATCCGCTCCTCCCCATGGATGGCGACGGCCCCGGCCTTGCCCTCGGTCAGCACCAGCCATTGCAACTGCTCACCGGCCAGCGCCCGGGCATGAGCCCAGGGGTCAGCGATCTCCCCCAGATCCGAGCGCGAGGCCACCAGCAGGTGACAGGGCCTCAAGTGCTTGCCGCCCTTGGGATATTGCGCCACCACCAGACAGCCGTCCTGCATCTGGCGCATATAGTCCGCCACCGCCCCTCCCGGATAGTTGACATAGAGGCAATCCACCCCCTGGCTCGGCAAGTTACCGGGCAGATCGGGACGCCGGGGCTGGCGCAAGATGGTGCGCTCGCCAGTGGAGTCAACCAGGATCAGCAACTCCCCGGTCTCACCGCCAAAGCGCTCCACATGGCTGCACTCCAGGCCATGGCTGCGCGCCTCGGCCAGCAACCAGTCCCCGGTGTCATCCAGGCCGATCCGCGAGGCGATGGCGACCTCATGCCCCGCCCACACCAGCCCTATGCCGGTGTTGGCGGCTCCACCCCCCAGGCGCCGCCCCCGATCCAAATATTGCAAGCGGGCCCCCGCGACCAGAGGCTCGGAGAGGGATAACACATGGTCACAGTTGAGATTGGCGAGTAGCAGAATGCGGGACATGACGGATCCTCAGGCAGGGCGAGGGCCCATTATAAAGAGAAAGGGCCATGACGGCCCTCCCTGATACCCTGAGAATGTGAAGCCTGTCGCCCAGGTTCACTACACCCAATCACCCCAGCACAGTGGCCGCGCTGACGTAGTCGTAACCGAGGGCCTCGGCCACCGCCTGCTGGGTCACCTTGCCCTTATAGACATTGAGTCCGGCCAGCAGATGCCTGTCCTCCCTGAGGGCCTGCTGGTAACCCTTGTCTGCCAGAGCCAGCACGAACGGCAGCGTGGCATTGGTGAGGGCGAAGGTGGAGGTGCGCGCCACCCCGCCCGGCATGTTGGCCACGCAGTAGTGGATGATGCCATCGACCACATAGGTGGGGTCTTCATGGGTGGTTGGCCTGGAGGTCTCAAAGCAGCCTCCCTGATCGATGGCCACGTCCACCAGCACCGAGCCCTTGCGCATCAACCCCAGCATGGGGCGGGTCAGCAGCTTGGGCGCTGCCGCCCCCGGGATCAGCACGGCGCCGATCACCAGATCCGCCTGGGCGATGCAGGCCTCGATATTGGCCTTGGTCGAATAGAGGGTCTTGAGGGCCGGGCCATAGAGGCCATCGAGCTCCCGCAGTCTCGGCAGGGATCTGTCCAGGATGGTGACATCCGCCCCCAGACCCAGCGCCATGCGCGCCGAGTTGACGCCGACCACGCCACCGCCCAGCACCACCACCTTGGCAGGGGCCACCGCGGGGACGCCGCCGAGCAGGGTGCCATTGCCGCCCTGGGCCTTCTCCAGACTGTGAGCACCGGCCTGCACCGCCATGCGCCCCGCCACCTCGGACATGGGTGCCAGCAGTGGCAAGCCGCCGCGATCGTCGGTGACCGTCTCGTAGGCGATGGCGACCGCCCCCGAGTGGACCAATAACTGGGTCTGTACCGGATCCGGCGCCAGATGCAGATAGGTGAACAGCAATTGCCCCGGGCGCAGCAGCTCGCACTCCTCGGGCTGCGGCTCCTTCACCTTCACGACCATCTCGGCCCGGGCGAAGATCTCGGCGGCGCTGGCGACCAGTTCGGCCCCGGCAGCGCGGTACTCTTCGTCGGACAGACCGATGGCCTCACCGCCCCGCACCTGCACCAGTACGGTATGACCTCGAGCCGTCAGCTCCTGCACCCCCGAGGGGGTCATGCCAATCCGGTACTCGTGGTTTTTGATTTCCTTGGGTACACCAATGATCATCTCAATGCTCCTGCGTTCATCCCTGTATCCCGCCGGGGCCGCTTAGGGCCGACCCGGCAGTATCCCTAAAAATCGCAACAACCAACCCATCATGATGGTGGAATCCACCTCCTGCTCCAGCGAGTCGAGGCAGGCCTGATAACGCTCAGGGGCCAGATGCGACTGCCGTTTCTCGATCAGTGCCCTGTCATAGTCAACCGGGAACTCCGGGTGACCCTGGATGGCGACGATGTGCTCCCCCTGACCGAACATGAAGTTCGGGCAAAAACCATTGCCTGCCAGCCGGCGTCCACCGGGGGGGAGCAGCGCCACCTGATCCTGATGACTCGCCAGGATGCGGATCTGATCGAGGGCGGGCTGCATCCAGGGCTCGCTCGCCAGCATGGCATTGGTGGCGACCCCCAGTCCCCAGCCTTTGTCGGACTTGACCACTTCGCCGCCCAGCGCCTGGGCGATCACCTGGTGGCCGAAGCAGACCCCGGCCAGCTTGGCCCGGGCCTCATCCGCCCGGCGCACCCACTCCCGCAATGCTTCCACCCAGGGGGCATCCCCATGGGCGTCATGGCGCGATCCCGTGATGAGCCAGGCATCGCACTCATCCAGATCCGCCGGCAAGTCGCCATCCAGGGCCGACCAGACCCGAAATTCCAGATCCGGTGCCAAGGCCCTGAATCCCTCGATAAACATCCCGGAATAGACCCGGCCAAAACGGGCTTCGAACTCCGGATCCAGCCGATCACAATCGAGAATTCCCAGTCGCATCCTTTACTCCTTTATACGTCCATAGGGCGGGCCGACCCAAAGCGGCCCAGGGCCCTACTTCATGGTCGGCATGGCGAACTCGGCACCGGTCCGCAGGCTCTGGGGCCAACGGGCGGTCACCGTCTTCATCTTGGTGTAGAACCGCACCCCATCCGGCCCATGCATATTGAGCGGCCCGAAGATGGATCGCTTCCAGCCACCGAAGCTGTGGAACGCCATGGGCACGGGGATGGGGACGTTCACCCCTACCATACCGACCTGAACCCGGGTGGTGAAGTCCCGCGCCGTATCGCCATCGCAGGTAAAGATGGCGGTGCCGTTGCCGTACTCATGCTCATTGATGAGCTTGAGTGCCGTTTCATAGTCCGGGGCCCGCACTATGGCGAGCACCGGGCCGAAGATCTCCTCCCGGTAGATGCGCATCTCGGGGCCGACCCGATCGAACAGGCTGCCACCGATAAAGTAGCCCTGGCCATGACTCACCCCACGACCATCGACCCGCAGCAGGGCCCCCTCGGCCACCCCCTGATCCACGTAACCGCGCACCTTGGCCAGATGCTCGCGGCTGATGAGCGGCCCCATCTCATTCTCCGGGGTCATACCCACACCGGGACCCACCCGCAGTGCCTCGACGAGGGGCGCCAGCTTGGCCACCAGGGCATCGGCGGTCTCCTCTCCCACCACCACCGCCACCGAGATCGCCATGCAGCGCTCACCGGCCGCGCCATAGGCGGCGCCCATCAGGGCGGAGATCGCCTGTTCGAGATCCGCATCCGGCATCACCACCATGTGGTTCTTGGCGCCGCCCAGGGCCTGTACCCGCTTGCCATGGGCCGAGGCGGTGGCATAGATGTATTCGGCGATGGGGGTGGAGCCGACGAAGGAGACGGCGGCCACCCGCGGGTCGGTCAGCAGCACATCGACCACCTCCTTGTCGCCATTGACCACGTTGAGCACCCCGTCTGGCAGACCGGCCTGCTTGAGCAGCTCGGCCATGCGCAGGGCCAGCGAAGGATCCTTTTCGGACGGCTTGAGGATGAAGCTGTTGCCGCAGGCCAGGGCCACCGGGAACATCCACAGCGGCACCATGGCCGGGAAGTTGAACGGCGTGATGCCGGCGCAGACCCCGACCGGCTGCATCATGGAATAGCTGTCCACCCCGCGCCCCACATTGAGGGAGTGCTCCCCCTTGAGCAGATGGGGGATGCCGCAGGCGAACTCCACCACCTCCAGCCCCCGGGTCAGCTCCCCCTGGGCATCGGAGAAGACCTTGCCGTGCTCGCGGCTGATGAGTGCGGCCAGCTCGTCCCTGTGCAACTCCATCAACTCCTTGAAGCGAAACAGCACCCGGGCACGCACCAGTGGCGGGGTCTGGGACCAACCGACGAAGGCGGTCTCGGCAATGGCGATGGCCTCACCACACTCGGCGGCGCTGCTGAGCGCGACCTGGCCCTGCTGCTGGCCGGTGGCCGGATTGAAGATAGGGGCGAAGCGTTCGCTGTGGCTGGCGCTGAGCTCGCCGTTGATGAAGTTGGTGACCCTGTATTCCATGCATCCTCCGTGATGGGTAATGACTCTCCCCTGCGCCCGACTTGGTCAGGACCCAGGGCACTGACCCGCCAATAGTGGGCCAGTGAATTCCGTACTATGGGTTGCTCACTCCTGCGCCTGCAGGACGTCCTGCAGCAGGGTAAAGAGGTCGTCTATCTCGCTGCGCTCGATGATGAGCGGTGGCGACAGGGCGATGATGTCGCCGGTGACCCGGATCAGGGCCCCCTTCTCGAAGCAACGCACGAACACCTCATAGGCGCGCTTGCCCGGCGCCCCCGCCATGGATTCCAGCTCGATACCCGCCACCAGACCGTAGTTGCGCACATCCTTGACATGCTTGCAGCCCTTCAGCGAATGCGCGGCCTCCTGCCAGTAATCGGCCAGCTCGGCGGCGCGGTGCAGCAGGTTCTCGTTGCGGTATATCTCGAGGGTCGCCAGACCGGCGGCCGCGGCCACCGGGTGGCCCGAATAGGTGTAGCCGTGGAACAGCTCGATGGCCCCCTTGCCCGCGCCCATCATGTCGTCATAGATGTGGTTTTGGACCAGCACGGCTCCCATGGGGATGGCCCCATTGGTGAGCCCCTTGGCGCAGGTGATGAGGTCGGGGATGACGTCGAACTCCTGGGCGGCGAAGGGTGCCCCCAACCGGCCAAATCCGGTGATCACCTCGTCGAAGATGAGCAGGATGCCGTGCCTGGTGCAGATCTCCCGCAGCCGCTTGAGGTAGCCCTTGGGCGGCATGATGACCCCGGTACTGCCGGCGATGGGCTCGACGATGACCGCGGCGATATTGCTGGCATCATGGAGGAAGACGATCTTCTCCAGCTCGTCGGCCAGGGTCAGATCTTCCTCGGGCAGCCCCTTGGTGAAGGCATTCTTGGCAATGTCGAGGGTGTGGGGCAGGTGATCCACGCCGCCGAGCAGGGAGCCGAACCACTTGCGGTTGCCGGGGATGCCGCCGACCGAGATGCCGCCAAACCCCACCCCGTGATAACCGCGCTCACGGCCAATCAACCGGGTGCGGGTGCCCTGACCCCGGGCCCGTTGCCAGGCCAGCGCAATCTTCAGCGCCGTATCCACCGACTCTGAACCCGAGTTGGTGAAGAAGACATGGCCAAAACCCTGGGGGGCTATCTCCACCAGCTGGTTGGCGAGTTCAAACGGCAGGGGATGACCCATCTGGAATGTGGGGGCGAAGTCGAGATGGGAGATCTGCTGGGAGACCGCCTCGGCGATTTCCCGGCGACCGTGCCCTGCATTGCAACACCAGAGGCCGGCGGTGCCGTCCAGTATCTTGCGGCCATCCTCTGCGCGATAATACATGCCCTCGGCAGACTTGAGGATGCGCGGCGCCGCCTTGAACTGCTGATTGGCGGTGAAGGGCATCCAGAAGGCGGACATATCCGCCGGCGTATTGATGTCACTGACAACTTTCATGGTCACCTCATCCTTAAGGTGTTTAGCTACTCTGGGTGAGCGCCTATTAAATTAAACACCTATATCCATAAAAAAGGGCGCTATGCTGCCCAGTGATGGTGTCACCCCGACCAGGGTGGTATAAGATATTTAACACAAATTCAATAATAGTAAACACTCGAGGAGAACAGAAGGATGGATATAGGTCAGCGCCTCAAGGCGGTCCGCACCAAGGCGGCCCTGTCCCAGCGTGAACTCGCCAAACGCTCGGGGGTGACCAATGGCTTTATCTCCCAGATAGAAAAGAATCAGGTCAGCCCCTCGGTCGCCTCCCTGCGCAAGGTGCTGGCAGGCATTCCCATGTCCCTCGCCAGCTTCTTCACCGACGAGACGGCCCTGGACTCCGAAGTGGTGTTTCGCGCCGCCGACATGCCGGATCTCGGTAGTCACCCCATCAGCTATCGTCTGGTCGGCCATAGCCGCGCCAACCGCGCCATTGGCATGCTGCAAGAGATATTGCCCCCTGGCGCCGACACCGGTGACGACATGCTCAGCCATGACGGGGAAGAGTGCGGCATCGTCATCCAGGGTCAGATTGAGGTGACCATAGGCGAGCAGATCCACCTGCTCGGTGCCGGTGACGGCTACTACTTCGACAGCCGCACCCCACACCGTTTTCGCAATGTCGATGAGCAGGAGTGTGTGCTGATTTCGGCCAATACCCCGCCCACCTTCTGACCCCTGTCCCGGGCCGAGGTGAGCCGCCATGCCGGGTGCCCGTCGACATACCTGTTTAAGGAATTGTTACAACCTGGATTTACAGACGGCAAAATGTTTAGCATATTGATACGCGGACAACCTTTGCACGTTCAAGGAGCGAACATGAGTGACATGACCCTGGCCCAGTGGCAATACCGACAGGCCCAGCTGACCCTCCCCACCCAGGCGTTCATCGATGGCAGCTATCGTGATGCCGTCAATGGTGCCACCTTCGATTGCATCAACCCGGCCAATGGCCAGTTGCTGGCAAAAGTTGCCGCCTGCGACGCCGCCGATGCCGAGCTGGCGGTCGCCGCCGCCCGCGCCGCCTTCAACGACAAGCGCTGGGCGGGGCAATCCCCCAAGGAGCGCAAGCTGGTGATGCAGCGCTTCGCCGAGCTGATGCGGCTCAACAAGGTGGAGCTGGCCCTGCTGGAATCCCTGGACATGGGCAAGCCCATCATGGATGCCATGAACTACGATGCACCGGCCGCGGCCAACTGCATCGCCTGGAATGGGGAGGCCATCGACAAACTCTATGACGAGGTCGCCCCGGTCGAAGAGGGCGCCCTGGCCCTGATCACCCGGGAGCCGCTGGGCGTCGTCGCCGCCATAGTGCCCTGGAATTTCCCGCTGGTGATGGCGTGCTGGAAGCTGGGTCCGGCGCTCGCCACCGGCAACTCCGTCATCCTCAAGCCGTCCGAAAAATCCCCCCTCACCGCCCTGCGCATCGCCGGGATAGCCAAAGAAGCGGGCATTCCGGACGGCGTGTTCAATGTGTTGCCGGGCTTTGGTCATACCGTGGGTGAGGCGCTCGCCATGCACATGGACGTGGACTGCATCACCTTCACCGGCTCCACCAAAATCGGCAAGCATCTGGTGCAGTGCTCCGGCAAGTCGAACCTCAAGCGTGCCTTCATGGAGTGCGGCGGCAAGAGCCCCAACATCATCTTGGCGGATGCGCCGGATCTGGACGCCGCCGCATCGAGCGCCGCAGCCGCCATCTTTTACAACCAGGGGGAGGTGTGCACCGCCGCCTCCCGCTTGCTGGTGCAAAACAGCATCAAGGCCGAGTTCATCGAGCGGCTGCTGGCCCATGCCCGCGAGTGGGTCTCGGCAGATCCCCAGGATCCCAGCACCCGTATCGGCGCCATGGTCGACGGCATTCAGATGGAACAAGTGCTGCGCTATATCGACATCGGCAAGCAGGAGGGCGCCAAGCTGCTGCTCGGCGGTCAGCGCACGCTGGAGGAGAGCGGCGGCTTCTATATCGCCCCCACCATCTTCGACGAGGTGACGCCCCAGATGCGCATCTTCCGCGAGGAGATCTTCGGCCCAGTGCTCGCCATCACCGGCTTCGATACCCTCGAAGAGGCGATTGCACTCGGCAATGACACAGATTACGGCCTGGCCGCCGCCATCTGGACCGCGGATCTCAACAAGGCGATCAAGGGCTCTCGCGCCCTGCGCGCCGGGACCGTCTTCGTCAACAACTGGGACGGCGGTGATATGACGATGCCCTTTGGCGGCTTCAAACAGTCGGGCAATGGTCGTGACAAGTCACTGCACGCCCTGGAAAAATACACCGAGCTCAAGAGCACCTGGATCCAGCTTGCTTGACGAGCAACCGCCTCCACAAGACCCCTTCAGATTTGCTTCACATGTCACAGATTGACGCATGACTTGGCCCCCTCTCCATACCAAATGGGGAAGGGGGGCTTACCCCAGAGAACCCGGCTGAATTAGCCTAGTGGAGCCCAATTTCCCACCACTGACAGGGCGACCTCCACAACTCATTGCGCAAAACATCAAGATTTTAAGTTCAAGTGATGTTTTACTGACCGGCTTCACATTAAAAGTGATCCGTTTTTGCACACACATGAAGGAAGACCCGCCGCCATGAAACAATGGTTAATCTGTCTACTGGTTGCGACCCAGGCGCTCTTGCTGCTGGCCGGTTGCGACAATACCTCCCATCCCCAGGATCCGGGCCAACCGGTCAACCCTATCGTCAGCCTGCAAGTGACTCCGGCCAACCTGCAGCTGCCCATAGGCCTGAGTCAGGATCTGGTGGCTACCGCTTTCTATGCTGACGGCAGCTCCCGCGATGTCTCGCAGCAGGCGCTGTGGAGCAGTGATGCCGAATCCCAGGTCTCCCTGGGTACTGCCACTGCCCTGGGAGAGCCCGTGACAGCCCTCGCCGAGGGTGAGGCCAGGGTCACCGCCCTGTTTGATGGCATGAGCGACGTCGCCACCATCAAGGTCACCAGTGCCACCGTCACCGACCTGCGGGTCAGCCCGGCCAGCGCCTCTGTGCCCAAGGGCTTCAGCCAGCAGTTGCAGGCCATTGTGACCCTGTCCGATGGCAGCACCCTGGATGTGACCAATAACTCTGCCCTCAGCTGGAGCAGTGCAGATCCTGCCATCGCCACTGTCGACAGCCAGGGTCTGGCCCAGGCCATAGAGGCCGGTAACACCAGCATCAAGGCGAGCGGCTCGGCCAATGGGGTCAACTTCGAGGGGCAATCCGCCCTGACCGTCACCCATCACACCCTGACCAAACTGACCCTGACCCCGGCCAGCGCCACTCTCGCTGCTGGCTTCCAACTGCAACTGCAAGCCATCGCTACCTTCTCCGATGGCAGCACCCTGGATGTGACAGATAACTCGGCCCTTAGCTGGGCCAGCGCGGATCCGGCCATCGCTACCGTCACCGATCTGGGTCTGGCCCAGGGCGTCAGCGCCGGTGCCACCGAGCTTCAGGCCAGCGGCAGCGTCAATGGAGCCAGCTTCAGCGCCACTAGCGCCCTGACGGTCACCAATGCCACTCTGGCCAACATAGTGATCACCCCCAAGGTCAGCAAAGTCACCCTGGGGGAAAGCCAGCAATATAAGGCCCTCGGCAACTTCAGCGATGGCCATCAGCAAGACCTGAGTCACCAAGTGCAATGGCAAAGCGCGGATGAGACGGTCGCCACCATGGGGCTAATGGGCAGGGCCCATACCCATGCCACCGGTACTACCCAGATCACGGCGCGCCGCGCCGGTGTCACCAGCAACAGCGCCGAGCTGGCTGCCATCAACACCCAGGTCACTACCTGGGGGGGCGAATTCTTCGGGGCGGACAGCAGTGCCGTGCAGCCCCTCACCCAGGTCAGCAGCCTGGTGGCCACCCCTTACAACAACGCCAGCGCCTTCGCCGCCCTCAAGAGCGACGGTACTGTCGTGACCTGGGGTTATGGCCCCTATGGCGGCGACAGCAGCGCGGTCCAGGATCAGCTGGTCGGCGTCACCGCCGTCACCCCTGGTACCCTCGCTTTGGCCGCCTTGCGTGATGATGGCTCAGTAGTCAGCTGGGGGGATGCCGCAAATGGAGGTGACAGCAGCGCCGTGCAGGATAAGCTCAGCCAGGTCAGCGAGATTTTTGCCAACCAAGGCGCCTTTGCCGCCCTCAAGCAGGATGGCACTGTCGTTACCTGGGGCAATCAGAGCAGTGGCGGCGACAGCTCAGCCGTGCAGGCCGAGCTTACCCAGGTTGCCACTATCGAGGGCAATAACAGCGCCTTCGCCGCCCTCAAGCAGGATGGCACCCTGGTCACTTGGGGCGAGCCAAGTAACGGGGGTAACAGCCAAGCCGTACAGGCCCAGCTTATCGATGTCAAAACCCTCTTCCACGGCGCCTTCACCTTCGCCGCCCTCAGGCAGGATGGCACTGTGGTCACCTGGGGCGACGCCACCAGTGGCGGCGACAGCAGCGCCGTGCAGAGCCAGCTCACCGATGTGACCGACATTGTGAGCACAGGAAGCGCCTACGCAGCCCTCAAGCAGGATGGCAGCGTGGTCAGCTGGGGCGATGCCACCAAGGGCGGCGACAGCAGCGCCGTCCAGGCTCAACTCATCGATGTCAAACAGATAGTTGCAAACGACAACGCCTTCGCCGCCCTCAAGCAGGATGGCACCATCGTCACCTGGGGCGATGCCGCCAAGGGCGGTGACAGCAGCGCCGTGCAGAGTCAACTCACCGTTGTGAGCGCTGTCTCGGCGACCGATACCGCCTTCGCTGCCCTCAAGCAGGATGGCACTGTCGTCACCTGGGGCAATCAAAGCAGTGGCGGCGACAGCAGCGCCGTGCAGAGTCAGTTGCTTGACGTGGCCACCATCTACGCCACCGGCACAGCCTTTGCCGCCGTCACCAGCGACGGCCATGTGGTCAGCTGGGGGGATGCCGCCAATGGTGGCGACAGCAGTGCCGTGCAATCCGCGCTCAGCCGGGTACAGAGCATAGTGCCAAACAACGGTGCCTTTGCCGCCATCAGCGAGCGTCCCTGAACTCAGGGATAGCAAACCTTCTACGATGCAAGCGGGGCCAGTGGCCCCGCTTTTTATGACGTCAGCAAAGTTGTTTTCCCGGCAGGGGCCCCCTCTTGGCCATGCTTCCAACACGCTCGGCGCCCGACCCCCTCGAGCGCGCCACGGCAGTCGGGGGTGATAGAGAGCCGGGGGCAAAAACGCATCCAGGTCGAAGAGAGAAGAGAACAGCCGGGCCGCGCCCTGTTTAAACGGTGTTAGCCAGGCCGCCATGGCACAGAGACAGACCCGGTCGAGGCGATGGGAGGATGAAAGATAGCCTCATCAGAATGAGCGCTTCTCTCGGGCGTCCTAATTGATATACTCCTCAGCCAAGCACCATCTCAGCCATAGATATCAAGATGTTATTTCTCGTGGGCAGCGTACTGCTGCTGGTAATAGGGCTGCCACTGCTGTTTTTCCTGCTGGGTCAGGGGGAGGCCTATGTGACATGGGGCCCCTGGATCTCGGCCCTGGTGCTCATGCTGTGGTTGCTATTGGATATCGACAAGATCCGCCGCGGCAGAGGCTAAGCAGATAAGCCTGGCCAGTATGGCCACTCATGCCGTGCTGTGATGATGGCTGAATATCGCCAAGATCCGCCAGGGTGGATGCGAATAGCCAGATACTCCGCTGTAAGATGCATGTTAATCACTATTTAATCGCTTCTTTCCCGCCCCGAGGATGGCTAAACTGATCGTTTGGCGGTGTCAGTCACATCGCTCCTTCGTCAAGGTCAGCCAGATGCCAGAACAGATCCAGCGCCAGGGGGTCATCTATGCCCTGTGTGCTTATACCCTTTGGGGCATAGCCCCCATCTATTTCAAGTTGATCGCCGAGGTCCCCGCCGCCGAGATCCTCACCCACCGCATCATCTGGTCCTGCGCCCTGCTGGCGGTGCTGGTCCTGCTCACCCGCCAATGGCCCAAGGTGCGTGCCGTGCTGCGCAGGCCCAAGGTGCTGATGACCCTGGCACTGACCGGGGCCGTGGTAGGCGGCAACTGGCTGCTGTTTATCTGGGCCATCAACAATGGTCACATGCTCGATGCCAGTCTGGGTTACTACATCAACCCGCTGTTCAACGTGCTGCTCGGCATGGTGTTCCTCGGTGAGAAGCTGCGCCGCCTGCAGTGGTGGGCCGTGGGGCTCGCCTTCATCGGCGTGGCCGTGCAGTTAATCGCCTTCGGCTCCCTGCCCTGGATTGCCCTGGTGCTGGCCAGTTCGTTCGCCTTCTATGGTCTGGTGCGCAAGAAGCTGGCGCTGGATGCCCTCACCGGCCTGCTGCTGGAGACGCTGATCCTGCTGCCGCCCGCCGCCATCTATCTGTGGGGCATCGCCGACAGCCCGACCAGCCATATGACGGACAACAGCCTCTATCTCAACCTGATGCTGATTGCCGCAGGCGCCGTCACCACAGCCCCCCTGCTCTGCTTCACCGCCGCCGCGACCCGGCTCAAGTTCTCCACCCTGGGCTTCTTCCAGTACATAGGGCCCAGCCTGATGTTTATCCTGGCGGTCACCCTGTACGGCGAGGCACTGCGCACCGACAAGCTGATCACCTTCGCCTGCATCTGGAGTGCGCTGGTGCTGTTCAGCCTGGATGGTCTGCGCAGCAGCAGACGGCCACCCCAACCTGCGGTTCGATAGCAGACCGGATGACCCTCATCTCTCAAACACCCGGCCCCCGCCGGGTGTTTGCCATCAGCCCCGAACCGGTATTGGCCACCCAACATCGGCCGACAGCAATAATCTACAAGCGCCCGTCGCCAATCTGGGGTATTGGTAAGGGATGAAACACGCCGCCCCCATTCACTACTGGCAGTCCCCCCATCTGCCGGGCCTGGAACTCTCTCACTCCCATCACCGGGAGTTCAGCTATGGCCGCCATGTGCACCTGGACTACCACATAGGTCTGGTGCAGCGGGGTGGCCAGAAGTTCATTCACAAGGGAAGCAGCCATGCCCTGGTGCGCGGCGAGCTCTCCACCGTCAATCCCGACGAGATGCACGACGGCCTGAGCCTGCTGCCGGAGGGGTACGAGGTGCGGGTCTTCTCCATCGATCCGCACCAACTGGCAACCTGGCTGCCCGGTGGCGAGCACTTTTTCGACCGGGGCCTGCAACGGCGTCCGGATCTCTATACCGGCTTCGCCCGCCTGCACATGTACCTGGAAGATCCCAGGGTCGATGGCCTGCTGGCCGAGAGTGAACTGCTGGCCCTGCTCGGCGAGTTGCTGCAGCTGGCGCCGAGCGAGCACAAGCTGGCGGATCCCCAGCTCAGGTTCCTGCGCGGCCATCTGCTGGATCGCCTCGATGAGCGCCACAGCCTGGAGGATCTCGCCGCCCTGTTCGGCCTGGATCGTTTCGCCTTCTTGCGCCAATTCAAGAAGAAGACTGGCATGACCCCCTACGCCTGGCTCAAGCGGCTACGGCTCGAGCGCAGCAAGGCCCTGCTCGCCCGGGGCATGGCGGTGAGCGAGGTGGCACTGACGGTGGGCTTCTTCGATCAGAGCCACTTCCACCACGGCTTTCGTCAGGCATTCGGGCTGACCCCGGCCGACTACCGCCAGCAGATGCAATCTTTTACAAGCCATCCGCACCCCTAGGCTGGCAAGCTGCTCGCTCTTCAAGGCAGCACAGTAAGGAAAGCACCATCATGCAGAGTCTGTTCGTCACCATAGGGCTCCTCCATATCATCGCCCTGGCCAGCCCGGGCCCGGATTTCGCGCTGATCCTGCGCACCAGCTTGCACAGACCCACCGCCATTGGCGCCGCCATCGGCATTGCCATAGCCATTCTGTTGCATGCCACCTTCAGCCTGACCGGCATCAGCCTGCTGATCGCCAACCACCCCTGGCTGTTCATCCTGGTGCGGCTGGTCGGTGCGCTTTATCTCGGCTGGCTCGGTTGGGGGGCGCTCAGGGCGGCGTGGCAAGGGGGAGCGGCGGCCAGCTTGCAGGCAGGAGGCGAGCATGGCGGTCTGGTGCAGGGCATTCGCCGCGGGCTGGCAACTAACTTGCTCAACCCCAAGGCACTGCTGTTTTTCGTCGGCCTGCTGGCGGCCATGGTGACACCGCAGGTGAGTGGCCTGACCCGTGGCCTGCTGGTGATGGAACTCTTTCTGTTATCCCTCGCCTGGTTTGGGCTGCTCGCCTGGAGCCTCTCCACCCCGCGCGCCCAGCGCCTGCTAGGCCGGGTACAGCGCCCGCTCAATCTCGTAACTGGTGTGCTGTTTGGCGCCGTAAGCCTCTCCATCCTGGGCGGCATGGCCGAGCAGCTTATCTAGACCTCTGGCGCGCCCTTTGGTGCCCAGTCCCAGCCTCTCCCTCCCGGGCGGCATGACCGGGCAGCTTCTCTAGCAGAGATCCACCCACTGCCGAGCTCCCCGTCAGGGGAGCGCAGTCGGTCCTTGCCCCGCCTTTCGCAGCAGCCGCCCCAGCCGTGCCATCAACACGGGGTGATCGGTGTGGGCGAGATTGAGTCGCATATAGCGGTGCCCCTCCTGGCCCCGGGTGAACAGCGAGCCCGGGGCCAGGGCGATGCCTTCGGCCAGAGCCGACTGGGCCAGGGTCTCGCTGTTGACCCCCTCCGGCAGCCGTACCCAGCGAAACAGACCACCCTCACCATTGAACTCCAGCCGGCAGCCCAGCCCTGTCAGCCAGTCGTCGACACGGCCCCCCGCATCACACAGTCGCTGCCGAATGCGGCGTAGCTGCCGGTCGTAGTGGCCGTCTCGCAGCAACCCGGTCAACATCCGCTCCCCTATCTCCATGGTCACCCCGCCGCAGACCTGCTTCAGTCCGGCCAGACTCGCCGCCAGAGCCGGACTCGCCGCAATAAAACCTATCCGCAAGTTGGCGCTGAGCAACTTGGAAAAACCCGACACATAGGTCACTCGACTGGCACCACCCAGGCTCGCCAGCCGGGCGACCCCCTCCCCGAGCAGATCCCCGTAGAGGTCATCTTCAATCAGGTGACAATCCCAGCGAGACAGCAGCTCCAACAGGCTGAACCCCTGCGCGGTAGAGAGCGATTGACCGGTGGGGTTATGCAGCAGGCCTGAGGTCAGATAGAGCCGCGGCTGCTCCTCCCTGAGCCAATGTTCGAGTTGCACCAGATCAGGCCCCTGCGGGCCACGAGGCAGAGGCAGCACCCGGGCGCCGTGCAGGCTCAAGATGCCATGGAAATTGAAATAGCAGGGATCATCGACCAAGACGGCCTCGCCGGGGCGCAGCAGCAAGCGCAGTAACAGATCGAGGGCCTGCATGGTGTTGGCCGTGGTGACCAGCTGGCTGCTGGTCAGCTGCATGCCATGGACGGCGAGTCGGTCGCGCAAGGTCTCACGCAAGGGTCGGTAACCGGCGGCATCACCATATTCTGCCAGTCTGAGGTTGGGCTGACGACTCACCTGGCGCAGCGCCTGGCGCAACCCGTCATCATCCAGCCAGTCGGCAGGCAAGAAGCCGCAGCCGGGCCGATCCGCCACATTTTCGCCAATCAGGGCACGGCGAGACACACTCAGAAAATCCTGCGGCAAGAGCTGACCCAGGCTGTCACCATCCGGCACAGGAGCATGCCGGGAGACAAAATAGCCGCGTCCCTGGCGGGCATGAACCAGCTGCTGGCCCTTGAGCCTGTCCAACGCATCCACCACGGTAAATTTACTTACCCCGAGCTGGCGCGTCAGGGCATGGATGGAGGGCAGTCTGGCCCCTTTTGGCAAGCTGCCATCCTGAATCAATTGACTGATATGGGCCGTAATTTGCAGCACCTTGGCTTCCCCTGGTTTGAATACCAGGTCGGGGATCATCATGACAGCGAGGCTCCTTGCTCAACTTTACTGGCCACTCTACCGGCAAAGTAATGCCAAATGAATACCTACCCTCCCTGCTTCCCTGCCTTTAACAAACATAGAGTGACCCTGGTACACGCCTTAGCCACCAGCATGGCGCACCACTTCCCGCTGGAGTATCAAGCATGAACATTGTCATTCTGCATCGATTGCCCTATGGCAAGATCCGCTACGACCAGGCCATCGACCATGCCGAGCACAGGGTCGATTACCTCTGCCTGCCCGGCGGCCAGGCAGACCTTCCCCCCGGCAGTCATCATCATGACGTCGCCAGCTTCGAGCCCGAGGAGCTGGCCCGGCAATGTGCCCCCCTGCTGCACCGGGCCGATCGGTTGATCGCCCGCTCCGAGTACGAGCTGCTGGCCGCAGCCGAGCTGCGCGAGCGCTTCGCCATTGCCGGTGACAGGCCGCAGGACATACTGCCCCTGCGCGACAAGTGGGCCATGCGGGTCCGCTGTAAGGCTGCGGGCATCCCCCAGCCCGCGTTCTGGTCCCTTGAGACATTTTCCCGCCTGCCGGACAGCCCCGGCAGCTTCGTGCTCAAACCCAGACTGGAAGCCTCCAGCACAGGGATAGTGATGGGGGATCGGCAGAGGCTGCTCGATGCCATCGGGCAACTTACCCGCCCGGATGACTACTTCGTGGAAGCCTTCATCCAGGGTGAGATCTGCCATATCGATGGCTTCTTGCGCGAGGGTGAACTTGTCCAGGCAATCACCAGCCGCTATGTGGGCAACTGCCTCGACTACGCCGGGGGCGCCCCCCTGGGCTCGGTTCAGATAACCCCCCAGCCGCAGATGGAAGCACTGCTGCGCCAGACCCTGGCCGCCCTGGGTCAGCGTCAGGGTTGCTTTCACTTCGAACTCATTGAAGACCACCAGGGTGGACTCTATTTCCTCGAGACCGCCTGCCGGGTCGGCGGGGCCGGGGTCGCCGACACCTTAGCCCTGAGGACGGGGCTCAACCTCTATCACATCGACCTGCAATACCAGCTCCACGGGGAGATCACCCAGCAGGCGGCCCCCCTGACCGACACCCACTACGGCTGGTTCGTCTATCCGGCCCACCACAGGGGCGAGGCCCAGCGCATCCACTTCGACCACGGCCGCTGGGGCGCCCTGCTGCACAGCTGGCATCAGGCGACACCGAACATGGCGCGTCCCGGCAGCATCAGCTACGCCACTGGCGCCACTCCCTTGTCCGGCATAGTGCAAGGCCAGGCAGAGACCCTGCCCCCGGCCCTCGGCGCCCTGCTGGAGCAGACCCGCGTGGAATACATATCGACCCCGCCTGCGCGGATGGAGGCATCAGCATGACCCCCTGTTTCGTCATCGTCGGTTACAACAATGTGCGCATCTATGATGTCGCCAAGCTCCGCCAGCTGGCTCACGACCGGTTCAATTGCCAGCTGGTGCTGGTGGTGGAACGGGCCAGCCAGCAAGACTGGCAGGCTGCCGATCTGGTAATCCAGACGGATCTCGGCCAGGCCCCCGCCCTGGCGCGGGTGTGCCAGGCCCTGGCCGAGGCGGCCATGACACCGGTCGGCATACTCCCCTTCTCCGATCGAGGCGTACCGCTCGGAGCCATGTTGGCCCAGCACTACCGGCTGCCCGGTGCCCGGCTGGAGGCGGCCCTTGCTGGTCTGGACAAGCGACGTTTCCGGGCCATGGAGGCCGAGGTGCCCGCCCCGGATCACTATCTGCCCCTGACGGCCCGAGCCATCGACAGCCTGGAGACCCTGGTCGCCACCCGGGAGGAGTTCGGCGGTACCGGCTTCATCAAGCCGGTGGCCGAAGGCAACAGCCGGGGCTGCATGGCGGTTCATGGGCACACCGACTGCGCCGCCGTCTGGGCCGAGCTGGCCCCCTATCACACCAGCGGCATCATGATGGAGCCCCTCATCGAAGGGGCGCGGGAATTCAGCTGGGACTATGTGGCCGGTTGCCGCTGGCTGACCGAGAAACACACCACCCAGGGGGAGTACCGCGCCGAATACCAGCAGATAGTACCGGCCCGGCTCGCCCCGGAGCAGACCCGCTGGCTCAATCAGGCCGGGGGCTTCATGCGTCAACTGCTGGCAAAGGAGTGGGGGGCCTATCACAACGAGCTCTTCCTGCGCGAGCAGGGGGCCAGCGCGGTGGAGAGCAACATGCGGCCGGCGGGCATGCACATCTGGGATCTCGCCGCCCTCAGCTTCGAGGCATTCGATCCCTGGCAGCGCTGGTTGCACTGGGCCCGCACGGGACAGACCCATACCGTCCTTCCCCGCCAGTTGGGCTATAGCGGGATCCGCATGTTGCGCCCCCGTCAGAGCGGAACCCTGCGCCGCCAGGCCGATATCCCGCGCCTCGCCCAGGCTCTGGGCATCCCACTGCACCAAGGCAGCTACAGCAAGACCCTGGGGGAGCGGGTCAGCACCAGGGGGAGCGGGTCAGCACCAGGGTGACCGACAATGGCGGTTTCATGGGCCAGATAGTGTTGCACCACGCCGACTATCCGACCCTGCTGGCCCAACTCGATGCCCTGGCTGAGGCCATCGAGGCCGACACCCTGATCGCCTGCGACCAGCCGGTCATCCACTGCTGAGGGATATGTCTATGCAAGCAATGCGCTTCTCCGTCTTTCTGGGTTCCCGCATGCTGTCCGGGCTCGGCGATCAGATCCTCCAGTTTGCCGTGCCCCTGCTGGTCTATCGCAGCACGGGCAGCGTCGCCCTGTCCGGGCTGGCCTTCTTCATCGAATGGCTGCCCCGCCTCATCTCCCTGCCTCTGGCCGGGGTGTTTGCCGACCGGGTCGGCGGGCGGCGCGTCTACATACTGGCCGACGGCCTGAGGGCGGCGGCCTGCGTCATCACCGCCCTCATCATGACCCTGTGGCCCGGCAGCGGCATGGCCCCCATCATGGTGATGATGGCGCTGTGTGCCTTCTGCTATGCCCAGGCCTTCATCGCCCTCGAGACCACCTTGCCCCAACTGGTGCCCCCGGCCGACATGGCCAAGGCCCAGAGCTGGCTGCAAGTCACCAACAACGGGGCCAGCGTGCTCGGCCCTGCCCTGGCCGCCGTGCTGCTCATCTGGCTGCCCGCCACCCAGCTGCTATGGGGATACGCCCTGGGTTTCGCCCTGAGTGCCACCGGGGTATTGGGACTGACCCGGGGTGCCGCGCCCGCCGCCAACCCCCAGAGTCAACACAGGGCGCTGCTGCCCGAGCTGCGGGTCGGGCTCGACGCCTTGCTGGCCCAGCCCATACTGCTGCGGCTGGTCGGACTCGCCATGCTGGTCAACCTGATCGTCGGCCTGGCGTTCGCCACCGCCGCCCCCATGACGCTGGGACTGTTTGGCCAGAGCGATCAGACCCTGGCCAGCGTCCAGCTCACCATGGGGCTCATCTCCATCAGCGCCTTCCTGCTGATGCCCTGGTTACTGCGCCGGGTCGCCGTCTACTGGATAGGGCAGCTCGCCTTCCTGCTGATCCTGGCCGGGGGCCTCATCATGGCCACGGCCCCGAGTTTTGGCTGGTATCTGCTGGGATGCGGCCTCAGCTACGGCCTGTGCGGTCTGTTCAATGTCTTTATTCGCACCGAGCGACTGCACTGGATAGCAGAACAGCAGCGGGGGAGAGTGATCAGCCTGATGGTGCTGCTCAATCAGCTCAGCCTGCCTCTGGCCGGGCTCATCATCGCCCTGTTGGGAGACAGGGTGGCGGTGCAGGAGATCTTCCTGATGGCGAGCCTGGTCTGTGCCCTGGGCTACCTGCTGCTCTATCGATCCATCGCCGGGGCCGCCCGCACCCGGGCCCTGCCCGAACCGGCTCAACCGGCGGCGGGCAGCCGCAGGTAGAGATAGCCCTCCCCCGGGCTGCCCCAGCGTTGATGGCCGCCTTCGTCGTAGGCGCGATCGAGCAGTCGCACCCGATCCGGGCCAATCCAGAGGTACTGCACCAGGGTGTGGGCGCCACCAAAATCGGTGTCGCAGCTGCCTATCTTGCTGTGGCCCTGGTAATCGCCGGAGGGTTGACGACTGAGCAGGATCTCGCAGCCGCCGCGCAAGGAGAGTTGGGAGGGAGCCAAAGAGTCGAGCAGGGGAGGGTTGTGCCAGGCACCGGCAAAATCCGTGGCGCGCGGCATGGTCAGCTCGGCCATCAGGATACGGCCGCCTGGCCCCTCGCTGAAACGATAGATGCGCTGACGAAAGGGACGATCCGGCCGCTCGCTCAGGCTCTGCTCGGCATAGACCCAGCGCACCCCGGCCATGCCCGGCCAGATCTCCATCAGCCGCAGCTTGGCACTGGCGAAACGGTCGTCATGGCTCGCCTGCTCGGCATTGGAAAAATCCCCGCTAAACCAGGAGAGCAGCGGCTCCATGGGGCCGCCTTCCCTTGTTTCACTGGCCACGGACGGGCCGGTCTGAGGGGTGATCAAGGGGGTCGACACTGGCGCCGCCCATACCAGACCGCTGTAAAGCAGCCCGAGCAGGAGTGCCATCCGCTGTGTCATCGAATCCGTCCGAGTCATCTTCATGGCGGCGATTATATGAGCTATCGATCGCAAAAACTGCAAGCCAGATCAAACCCTTAAGGATCCCGGGTCCGGGTGGCGTCCCCTCGGCCATCTCATCACCGCCAGACTGATGATTCTCCCAGCAAGGTGGGTGTTCCGGATTGTTGATTGTTCCAGATTGTTCTCCCCCACTGGCAACCCGACCCCCACGCCCTGTTCGCGGTATATCCCTTCCATAAAGAGCAATCCCAGAAGGTACTGCTCTTAAATCGAATTTATCGTCAAGGCGTTTCAGTTGCGGTGAGCCTGATCAGCGGCTCGGCCAGACATGCGAGCAACAACCTGTAGGTTCGATTAGCGAAGCGTAATCGGACGTTAGCGTCATCGGGCAATCTCGTCGTCGGTCTATCCCATCATCGGACAATGGCGTCATGCACGATCGCTTAATCGGACGTTCGCGTGATTGGGTATATAGCGGCAAGGCTATGCTTGGCTTTTCTGCCAAAGATAGGGGAAATGCATGGCCAACTGGTGGCGAGCATGGTGTCCCGGCGGAACCTGGTTCTTTACCGTCAATCTGCTGGAGCGGCGCAACAACCGATTACTGGTGGAGCAGATCGACCTGCTGCGTCATAGCGTTGCCAAGGTGCAACAGGCTCACCCCTTCGCCATTCATGCCTGGGTGGTGTTGCCCGACCATCTCCACTGCATTCTCTCTCTGCCGGAGGGGGACAGCGATTTCCCCCTGCGTTGGCGGCTGATCAAGAGCCACTTCTCCCGCGCATTGCCGGTGACCGAGCGGCGCAGCCAGACCCGATTACGCCACGGGGAGCGGGGCATATGGCAGCGCCACTACTGGGAACACCTGATCCGGGATGAGCAGGATTACCGCCGCCATATGGATTACGTCCATATCAATCCGCTCAAGCATGGGTACGTAACGCAGGTGGCCGACTGGCCTTACTCCACCTTCCATCGTTATGTGGCGAGTGGGGTCTATCCGCAGGATTGGTGCGGGTCGGTGGATGGGGCGTTGAAGGGATTGGAGTGAACCTATCAAGGGTTAAACGTCCGATTACGCGATCGTCCGATTACGCTTCGCTAATCGGACCTACGGTCCTTCATCAAAAAAATGGCGTAGCCTCATCAGCTACGCCTGAATATATATTCTTATTCAATGTTCGCCATGCTAATCAAACCACGAATAAACTCTCCCCTTTTCTCTCGGGAAAGCTTTTCGTTTACAGCTTCACGAGATAAGTTGAAGAACTCTAGTTCCGCACTAGTTAGTGGCTTAGTGCTGTTGTCGGATATACCTAGCTCAGTATAAAGTGCTCTTTTCTCAAGATTATTTAATATCCCCGAAAAAGAGCCTGCGTTAATTTTGCCAAGGTCAGTATCTGCTAATTCCACGATAAGTGAGAATAAAGAGGCTTTATTATACCATCGACTAATTCTAGCTATTTCCATGGACTGAATGAAATCAATCGCATGTCGCATTTTTGAGCATGTTTCCTCGGCTTGAGGAAAGTAATCATTGTAAACCTTAATGAATTCATTGGTTTTTGTATTTCGGCTGAAATATTCCTCATGGCATATGGTTGCAACCAGTGTCATGATATATTGTAGGGCTTGCATTCTGGATATATCACTATCACTGAAAATGCTTTGTTGACCATCTTGACCAAGAAAGAAGTTAACAAAGAAGTCCTTATCAGCTTGACTCATGATGTAGGTTAAGCCTTCTACATCGATATCTTCACCGATCATTTGTTTCGCGAAGCAGATGAATTCACTATATCCATACTGTGCATTTAATTTCTCTGTTACATTCAGAGAGTAATCAGTTTTATTGATTCTTTGGAAAATCTCACGTACTTGCTCTAGCGTAACATTTTTCAAATATCTTACTGATATCTCATAGTTAAGAAATGACTTTTTTGTATCCGGGTCTAATTCATTGAAGCGAGGTATAGACAAGGAACCATCGGGTGAAAATACATCTGTACATTCAATGTAATCTTTTATTGTCATTAGTCTTTGTTGGCCATCAACAATTTCATCAACTAGAACTAATGAATCAGGATCAATATTACCCTGGGAAAAATACACCTCAGGAAAAGGGTAGTTGTTCAAAATAGTGTCAATGAATTTAATTTTGTGTGGTTTTTTCCATACGAGTTTTCTTTGGTATTCTGTATTTACAACTAATTGACTGCTTCGTATCTTATTATATATCTCAATGATTTTTTGGTTGTTGGCCGGTATGCTACTACCTAGTTTTCCTGTGTTTGTATCAGACATAATGCAACCCCTTTATATTATTTTGAAGAACTTCAAGTCCTTTGATTTGATAATTTTTTAGATAAAACCACTCTGAATATATTCCGATCGATATTTTTCTGTACTCGAGTTTTTCTCTCCACTCTTCTATTACCTTTTTCCATGGAGCATCTTTTTGATATTCTAGTGGCAAATAATCTGGTCTAATCCAGCCCTTTGAAACGTATTCGCAATAGCTGCTGAATATTGGCTTTCGTAGCTTTTCGGCATCTTGATAGTACTGATTTAAAAGCCACTTTTCATTAATCCAGTGTGGATCGTAACGTCGAGAAAGAGAAAAAACATCCTTGGTTATTTTCCCAAAAAGCTCTCTGCTCACAACTGCGATATCTATATCTGAACGCAGTCTTTTATTAGATGTGCTTTCATATGAATAGTCGAAAGGGATTAGCTGTTTTGTCTTTATGGAAAAACCAAGCTTCGCTGAGCCGACAATGATGACATCATTTATGTTTATATCTAAACAGTCTGCTAACTCATGCCTAAGTTGATATTCGTCATCAATTTTACTGCGTGCACTTTTAAAAAAATAACTTGCACCATCAATCACATGTTTTTGAAATACTCTTTCAAGTGACATGTCACTTATTAAATCACCTTTCAAACCATCTGATACTAAAGCCATAATTATGAAGAGCCTATCATAACAAGATACTGGATTATATTAACGATTAGAGGTAAGTTTCAATAGGTTCCATGCTCCTATGTTGAGCATGTATAGAAATAATTTTAAATTTTATATAAAACCAACCCGGCCTAAGCCGGGTTGGTTATTTCAAAAGGCATAAGAAATCACAGCGCTTCCAATCTCGCATACGCCGTCACCAGCCACTTGGCGCCGACGTCGTCAAACTGGATCTGCACCCGGCTCTGCTGGCCGACCCCTTCGAAGTTGAGCACTATCCCTTCGCCAAATTTCGGATGGAGCACCCGCTGGCCGAGCTTGATGCCGCTGGCGTCGAAGCTCTGCTGCACCTCGTTCTGGCTGAAGCGGCCGTACTGGGTGGGGCGGCTGACCTGGGTGCGCAGCCGGATCTCTTCGAGGCACTCGGCAGGCATCTCGCGGATAAAGCGGCTCGGCTTGTGGAACATCTCGCGGCCGTAGATGCGGCGGCTCTCGGCATAACAGATGTAGAGCTTCTCCATGGCGCGGGTCATGCCCACGTAACAGAGGCGCCGCTCCTCTTCCAACCGCCCCGACTCCTCGGTGGATTGCTGGCTGGGGAACATCCCCTCCTCCACACCGACCAGCAGCACCAGGGGATATTCCAGGCCCTTGGCGCTGTGCAGTGTCATCAGCTGCACCGCGTCACTGTATTCGTCCGCCTGATTCTCGCCGGATTCCAGCGCCGCATGGGCGAGGAAGGCGGAGAGATCGCTCATCTCTTCCAGCTCGTCCGGGCGATTGTACTGACGGCAGGCGGTCACCAGCTCGTCCAGGTTCTCTACCCGTGCCTGGGATTTCTCGCCTTTTTCCGCCAGATACATGGCCTTGAGGCCGGAGTGCTGGATGGCGATGTCCGCCTGCTGATGCAGGGGCAGCAGGGAGACCTGTTCCTCCAGCGCATCCACCAGCTCGACGAAACCGCGCACCGCGTTGCCGGCGCGACCGGTCAGCACCTTCTCATCGAGCAGGGTGCGGGCCGATTGCCAGAGGTTGAGGCCACGATCCCGGGCGTTGCTCCGCAATATCTCCAGGGTGCGCTCGCCGATGCCCCGGGTCGGAGTGTTGACGACCCGCTCGAAGCTGGCGTCGTCGCCTCTGTTGTTGATGAGGCGCAGGTAGGCCATGGCGTCCTTGATCTCCTGACGCTCGAAGAAGCGCAGGCCGCCATAGATGCGGTACGGCATAGCGTCCTGCATCAGCGCCTCTTCCAGCACCCGGGACTGGGCGTTGGAGCGATAGAGGATGGCGCAATCGGCGAGCAGGCCGCCCTTCTCCTTCCAGTCCTTGAGGCGACCGACCACGAAGCGGGCCTCGTCCACCTCGTTGAAGGCGGCGTAGAGAGAGATAGGATCCCCATCAGCCCCCTCGGTCCACAACTCCTTGCCTAGCCTGTCTGAGTTGTTGGCGATGACGCTGTTGGCGGCCTTGAGGATATTGGCGGTGGAGCGGTAGTTCTGCTCCAGCCGTATGGTCTGCGCCCCCTGATAGTCGGTCAGGAAGCGCTGGATGTTCTCTATCTTGGCGCCGCGCCAGCCGTAGATGGACTGATCGTCGTCACCCACTATCATCACCCGGCCGGACTCGCCTGCCAGCATGCGCAGCCAGGCGTACTGGATGCCGTTGGTATCCTGGAATTCGTCCACCAGGATATTCTGGAAGCGATCCCGGTAGTGCTCCAGCACATGGGGCCGGTTGAGCCACAGCTCGTGGGCGCGCAGCAGCAGTTCGGCAAAATCCACCAGCCCGGAGCGATCGCAGGTCTCCTGATAGGTCTTGTAGATCTGCTGGTAGGTGCGGGTGACGGGATCGCCGTAGAGGTCGATGTCACCGGGGCGCAACCCCTCATCCTTCTTGCCGTTGATGTAGCCCATCACGGCGCGGGGGGCCCAGTGCTTCTCGTCGAGGTTGAGCGCCTTGAGCACCCGGCGGATGAGGCGGTACTGGTCGTCGGAGTCGAGGATCTGGAAATCCTGGGGCAGGCCCGCGTCCAGATGGTGGGCGCGCAGCAAGCGGTGGGCGATGCCGTGGAAGGTGCCTATCCACATGCCGCGCACCCCGTCACCTATCACCTTCTCGACCCGGCCACGCATCTCGGCGGCCGCCTTGTTGGTAAAGGTCACCGCAATGATGGAGAAGGGTGAACAACGCTCCACCTGCATCAGCCAGGCGATGCGGTGCACCAGCACCCGGGTCTTGCCCGAGCCGGCACCGGCCAGCACCAGCAGATTGCTACGGGGCGCCGCAACGGCATCTCTTTGCTTGTCGTTGAGCCCGTCGAGCAGGGTCGAAACGTCCATCACCACTCCTGTTTATTTATACAGGCAGGGATTATACGGCTTGTGTGGGCTCAGGCCAAATCGGCGTGCATGTCCTCCGCTGACATGCCCCCATCGGCCCCACAGGCGCAGCCCCTCACGGGATCCCCTTGGCCGTCGCCATCCCCTTCCATCTGCATGCTGGCTCCCATGCACCACGGATCTCAACCAATGAGCCTCCCTGGTAAAAACGCCGGAAATGGGTCAAATGGGAATCAATAGAAACCTGCTATCGAGCCAATGGGGGAAAACGCTTGCGCACAACCCTATGATTTGTAATCAAAATGTCATTTGAGGCTGGATAAATTCAGCACAAAAAACCATAAAAAGGCTTATAAACAACAACTTATAAAGCAGTTCTCTTATGTTTCAAATCGTTAGCGCAAACGTTTTTCTGTTACGCACGCCTTGACCCCCATGCCCACTCACTTACAGTTAGCCTGCGTGCACTGGCGCCTGCACCGGCAGGCCATGGACCCTCAATAACAATCAAGGATAAGATCGTGACTAAGGTACTCAAACTGGCCAGCGTGGCCGCCTTCACCCTGGCCGCTCTCTCGGCCCAGGCAGCTTCCCAACCCGCCGTCATCTATGACACCGCAGGCAAATTCGACAAGTCGTTCAACGAAGCCGTGTTCCGCAACGGCGTCGAAGTCTACAACAAGGACAAGGGCGTCAAGGTCAAGGAGTTCGAACCCCAGAATGAGGCCCAGCGCGAGCAGGGTCTGCGCCGTCTGGCCAGCCGTGGCAACAGCCCGATCGTCGCCGTTGGTTTCAACATGGGCTCGGCGGTCGAGAAAGTCGCCACCGAGTTCCCCAACGTGCAGTTCACCATCATCGACATGGTGGTCGACAAGCCGAACGTGCAATCCATCGTCTTCAAGGAGCATGAAGGCTCCTTCCTGGTCGGCGCCCTGGCAGCCATGGCCTCCAAGACCGGCAAGGTCGGCTTCGTGGGCGGCATGGACATCCCGCTGATCCGCAAGTTCGAGTGCGGTTATGAGCAGGGTGCCAAATACGTCAATCCGAAGGTCGAGGTGTTCCAGAACATGACCGGCTCCACCCCGGCGGCCTTTGCCGATCCGGCCAAGGGTGCCGAGCTCGCCAAGTCCCAGTTCGCCAAAGGCGCCGATGTGGTCTATGCCGCCGCCGGTGGCACCGGGATCGGCGTCTATCAGGCCGCCAAGGACGAAGGCAAGCTGGCCATCGGCGTGGATTCCAACCAGAACCACCTGCAGCCGGGCACCATGCTGACCTCCATGGTCAAGTCGGTCGGTCTGGCCGCCTACAAGACCTGGGAAGATGGCGCCAAGGGCAGCTGGCAGCCGGGCATTCAGTCCCTGGGGCTGGCCGAGGGCGGCGTGGACTGGGCGCTGGATAAAGACAACGAGGCGTTGATCACCCCCGAGATGAAAGCCAAGGCGGATGCCATCAAGGCCGACATCATCGCCGGCAAGGTCAAGGTGCATGACTACATGAGCGACAGCACCTGTAACTACTGATCGTTCCTTAGCTACTCGACACCCCACCACCGGCCCGTTCGCGGGCCGGTTTTTCAGTCTCTCCTTCACCCTGGCACAGGCTGGCTATGGATAGCCGCACCGCCGGGCGCGGGCGCAGACTTTTCATGATTAGCAAGGACTGCATCATGGACCAGACAGATCGCTACGCCATCGAATTGCGCGGTATCGACAAGCGGTTTGGCGAGGTTTACGCCAACAAGCAGATCGACCTGCAGGTTCAAAAAGGCAGCATTCATGGCATCGTCGGCGAAAATGGCGCCGGTAAATCGACGCTCATGAGCATCATCTACGGTTTTTATCATGCCGATCGCGGCGACATGCTGGTCGACGGCTCCCCTTTCCGCCCCCATGGCTCCCAAGACGCCATCGCGGCCGGTATCGGCATGGTGCATCAGCACTTCATGCTGGTGAACAACTTCACGGTATTGGAAAACGTCATCCTCGGCGCCGAGAACGGCTGGCACCTGGGCAAGAGCCTGGCGACGGCCGAGAAGCTGCTCGGTGAGCTGGCCCGGGACTATGGCCTGGAAGTGCCCCTGCACGAGAAGGTTGAAGATTTGCCGGTCGGCCTGCAACAGCGGGTCGAGATCCTCAAGGCGCTCTATCGCGGCGCCCGCATCCTGATCCTCGACGAACCGACCGGAGTGCTGACCCCGCAAGAGGCGGATCACCTGTTCGAGGTGCTGAAAAAGCTGCGGGATCAGGGCACCACCATCATGCTCATCACCCACAAGCTGCGGGAGATCCTGGCCATTACCGACAGCGTCTCCATCATGCGCCGGGGCGAGATGGTCGCCCATGTTGCGACCAGGGACACCGACAAGGAGCAGCTCGCCGAGCTGATGGTGGGTCGCAAGGTGCGGCTCAAGGTCGACAAGGGCCCGGCCCAGCCCGGCGCACCCAAGCTGCGCGTCGACAACCTCAGCTATCGCGATGAGGCCGGGGTCGAACGGCTCAAATCGGTCAGCTTCGCGGTGCGGGCCGGGGAAGTGGTCGGCGTGGCGGGCGTCTCGGGCAATGGCCAGTCCGAGCTGCTCAGCCTGCTCGGCGGCATCCTCAAACCCAGCCAGGGCAGCTTCACTCTGGATGGCAAGGGCCAGGTCCATCACATCGACAGCCAGCACCCGGCAAGCCCGGAGCAGGTACGCGACTATGGCCTGGGCCATGTGCCGGAAGACAGACACAAGATGGGCCTCATCAACCGCTTCGACGCCCAGGAGGCCTTCATCCTCGGTTATCACCAGCGCCCCCTCTACAACAGGGGCTGGCTGCAGAACAAGGGGGCCATCCGTCAGGACTGTCAGGCCAAGATGGACAAGTGGGACGTGCGCCCGCCGAGCCCGGATCACAAGACCGCCAACTTCTCCGGCGGCAACCAGCAAAAGCTGGTGATAGCCCGGGAGGTGGAACAGGATCCGGATGTGCTGCTGATTGGCCAGCCCACCCGGGGCGTGGACATTGGTGCCATCGAGTACATCCACCAGCAGATCATCGCCATGCGCGATCAGGGCAAGGCGGTGCTGCTGGTGTCGGTGGAGCTGGACGAGATCCTCTCCCTCTCGGATCGCATCCTGGTGATCAGCGATGGTCGTCTGGTCGGCGAGCTGGATGCCGCTACGGCGGACGAGCGCACCATAGGGTTGATGATGGCGAATATCGTTCCCGATGAGGTGGCGGCAAGCCAACCCCAGGGAGCCACGCCATGAGACCCGCATTCGCCCCCACAGCGGTGGCGCTGATGATGACAACCATCACTGCCCACGACGAGATCCCCGGCAAGGAGAGCCAATCATGAGTCAACAACGCGTTCCGGCCTGGGTATCGGTCGGCGTCCTCTCGGTCATGAACATAGGGCTGGCCTTCCTGGTCTCCGCCATCTTGTTCTATTACCTGGACATCAAGCCCCTCGAGGCCGCCCAGATCATGTGGTACGGCGCCTTTGGCACCGGCGAGGGAATAGGTTTTACCCTCTATTACGCCACCGGCTTCATCTTCACCGGTCTGGCGGTGGCGGTGGCCTTCCACGCCGGGCTGTTCAACATCGGCGGTGAGGGGCAGGCCTATATCGGCGGCCTGGGGGTCGGGCTGGTCTGCCTGCTGCTCGGCGACCTCTTGCCACCTATCTTGCTGGTGCCGCTGGCCATCATCGCCGGTGGCCTGTTTGGCGCAGCCTGGGCCTTCATCCCGGCCTGGCTGCAAGCCAAGCGGGGCAGTCACATCGTCATCACCACCATCATGTTCAACTTCATCGCCGCCTCTCTGATGGCTTACCTGCTGGTCGATGTCTTCAAACCGGCGGGCTCCATGGCCACCGAGAGCAAGGTGTTCGCCATCAACAGCTGGCTGCCGAAGATGAGCGAGCTGGCGGCGGGCATGGGGATTGAGATGTCCACCAGCCCCCTCAACATCAGCTTCTTCTGGGCGCTGATCTGCGCGGCCCTGGTATGGGTCTTTATCTGGCATAGCCGCTGGGGTTACGAGATCCGTGCGGTGGGCGCCAGCGCCTCGGCCTCCGCCTATGCGGGCATCTCCTATCCCAAGGTGGTGATCCTGGCCATGGTGATCTCCGGCATGCTGGCGGGCTTCTTCGCCCTCAACGTGCTGCAGGGGGAACTGCACCAGATCAAGCTCAACTTCGTGGAAGGCTTCGGCTTCACCGGCATCGCGGTGGCCTTGATGGGCCGAAACCATCCGGTCGGCGTCATCATCGCCAGTCTGCTGTTCGGCTTCCTCTATCAGGGAGGCGCCGAGCTCAGCTTCGAGTTCGGGGTGGATCGCAACATAGTGGTGGTGCTGCAAGGCTTGGTGATCCTGTTCTGCGGCGCCCTGGAGCACATGTTGCGCCCGCGCATCGAGCAGGCCTATCTGGCCATTGCCAACCGCTCCACCGCGCAAGTCAAGGGAGTCTGACCATGTTTGAAACACTGATCCTGATGCTGGACGCCACCATACGTACCGCGCCACCGCTGATCCTGGCGGCCATGAATGACAGACATGTTTTGCGAGTCGAAGGGAGTCCACATCATGTTTGAGACACTGATATTGATGCTGGACGCCACCATCCGCACAGCGCCGCCGCTGATCCTGGCGGCCATGGCGGGGATGTTTTGCGAGCGCGCCGGTGTGGTCAATATTGCCCTGGAGGGCAAGCTGCTGGCTGCCGCCTTCGCCAGTGGCGCGGCGGCGGCTGTCTCAGGCTCCGCCTGGATAGGCCTGGGCGCCGGGGCTGGCGTCGCCATCCTGTTTGCCCTGCTGCACGGCTTTGCCACCATCACCCATCGCGGCGATCAGGTGGTGAGCGGCATGGCCATCAACATATTGGCAGCCGGTCTGACCGTCACCCTCGGCCGTTACTGGTTCGATCAGGGCGGCCAGACCCCGGCGCTGTCCGGCGCGGCCCGCTTCGCCCCCATCGACCTGCCCTACGCCAAGGAGCTCTATGACGTGCCCGTCATCGGCCAGCTCTACAGCGAGCTGCTGAGCGGCCACTCCCTGCTGGAGTACGTGGCCTTTGCCTGCGTGCCCCTGGCCTGGTGGGTGCTGTTCCGTACCCGCTTCGGCCTGCGGCTGCGGGCGGTGGGCGAGGCCCCGGCCGCCGTGGATACCGCTGGTATCTCAGTGGTGAAGATGCGTTACACGGCGCTCATCATCGGCGGCCTGTTGGCGGGTATTGGCGGCACCTACCTGGCGGTGGCCCAGACCGCCCAGTTCATCCCCAACATGAGCGCGGGCAAGGGCTTCATGGCGCTGGCCGCCCTGGTGTTCGGCAAGTGGCGCCCCTGGAGTGCCATGGCGGCCTGTCTGCTGTTTGGCTTCCTCGACGCGGTCGCCATCCGGTTGCAGGGGGTCAGCATCGGTGACTTCCCGATCCCGGTGCAGGCCATAGAGGCGCTACCCTATGTGCTGACCGTGTTCCTGCTGGCCGGCTTCATCGGCAAGGCAGTGGCCCCCAAGGCGCTCGGCACCCCCTATGTGAAGGAGCGAGAATAGCCGCGCACATCCCACACAACCGACACAAGAAAGGGCCCATCAGGGCCCTTTCTTGTGGGAGCAACTCAGCCGATGGGCGGTGCCAGGGAAGGCTGGCTGGGCTGGTCGAGCCGCTCGGCCAGATAGTCCACCAACAGTCGCACCTTGGGGGAGAGGTGACGATTCTGCGGGTAGAGGGCCCAGATCCCCTCTTCGGGGGCCCGCATCTCGGGCAGCAACTCGATGAGGCGACCGGCGGCCAGGTGATCGCTGACGTAGTAATCGGGCAATTGCACTATGCCTATCCCCTTGAGGGCCGCATCCATCAGGGCATGGCCGCTGTTGCACTTGAGCAGGCCGCGCACCCGCACGCTGTACGGGCGGCCATCCAGGGTGAAGTGCCACTCGTCACCGTTGCCGAGCAGGCAGGTGTGGCGGCTCAATTCCGAGAGGCTGTTGGGCATGCCCCGACTCGCCGTGTAGCCCGGAGAGGCACACACATAGGGCACCCGCCCTGCCAGACGGCGCGCCACCAGGCTCGAATCCTTGAGGTGACCGAGCCGGATCGCCAGATCGTAACCATCGTGCACCAGATCCAGCAGCTGATTGGTGAGGTTGAGGGTCACCTCCAGGGCCGGGTAGCGCACCATGAAGTCGTTGACCAGGGGGGCGATGCGGCTCTCGCCATAGGAGACGGGGGCCGTGATGCGCAGCAACCCCTGGGGCTGGGCCTGATGCCGTCCCAGGGCCAGCTCGGCTTCGTAGAGGTTGTCGAGCAGCTGACGGCAGTGGCGGTAATAGATCTCGCCAAGCTCGGTGAGCCGCACCTGACGAGTGGTGCGCAGCAGCAACTTGGCCTGCAGCCTGTCTTCGAGCTGCGCCACCTGACGGCTGACCTGGGCCACCGACACCCCCAGCTCTCTGGCCGCCGGGGTAAAGCCCCCCTGCTCCGCCACGCTGACAAATTCACAGACCCCTTCCCAACCGAACATTATTACCTATGTGTAAAAGTGATTTGATATTTGACCCCATTATCACCAAATCAGCGGGAAACTACACTGAGGTTCGGGTCAGCAGACCCTCTTTTTATTTCATCCGCCAACGCGCACAACCAGAGGAGTCTTTATGGCACAGGTACAGAGCATCAAGTGCAAGGCCGCCATCGCCTGGGGTCCGGGTCAGCCCCTCTCCATCGAAGAGATTGAGGTGATGCCGCCCCAGGCCGGTGAAGTGCGGGTACGCATCGTCGCCACCGGCGTCTGCCACACCGATGCCTTCACCCTGTCCGGTGAAGATCCGGAAGGGGTCTTCCCCTGCATCCTGGGCCATGAGGGGGGCGGCATCGTCGAATCCGTCGGCGCGGGCGTTACCAGCGTCAAGGTCGGCGATCACGTGATCCCGCTCTACACCCCCGAATGCGGCGAGTGCAAGTTCTGCAAATCCGGCAAGACCAACCTGTGCCAGAAGATCCGCACCACCCAGGGCAAGGGCTTGATGCCGGACGGCACCACCCGTTTCTCCTGCAATGGTCAGCCCATCTATCACTACATGGGCACCTCCACCTTCAGCGAATACACTGTGCTGCCCGAGATCTCCATCGCCAAGGTGGACCCGGCCGCGCCCCTGGAAGAGGTGTGCCTGCTCGGCTGCGGCGTCACTACCGGCATAGGCGCCGTGATGAACACCGCCAAGGTCAAAGAGGGTGAGAGCGTCGCCATCTTCGGGCTGGGGGGCATCGGCCTCTCCGCCGTGATCGGCGCCCGTCTGGCCAAGGCCGGTCGCATCATCGCCATCGACATCAACGAGAGCAAGTTTCCGCTTGCCCGCAAGCTCGGCGCCACCGACTGCATCAACCCGAACGACTATGACAAGCCCATTCAGGAGGTGATCGTCGAGATGACCGACGGCGGCGTCGACTTCTCGTTCGAGTGCATCGGCAACGTCAAGGTGATGCGCGCGGCGCTCGAGTGCTGCCACAAGGGCTGGGGCGAGTCGGTCATCATCGGGGTGGCCGGGGCCGGTCAGGAGATCAGCACCCGTCCGTTCCAACTGGTCACCGGCCGAGTCTGGCGCGGCAGCGCCTTCGGCGGCGTGCGTGGTCGCAGCGAGTTGCCGAGCTATGTACAGCGCTACATGCAGGGTGAGTTCCGTCTCGATGACTTCATCACCCACACCATGGCGCTGGAGCAGATCAACGAGGCGTTCGATCTGATGCATGAAGGCAAGAGCATCCGCACCGTCATCCACTACTGAGTCAGCAGGGGCGGGGTCATCCCCGCCCCTATTCGTTCATCCCAGGCGCCCCATGGCGCAGGAGATCCCAGATGTCGTTAGATATCATCGCCAGCAACAAGAGCTTCGATGGCTGGCACAAGCAGTATCGTCACGAATCGAACCTGCTCGGCTGCGAGATGCGCTTCGCCGTCTATCTGCCGCCTCAGGCCCTGACCGGCCAGAAGGTACCCGTGCTCTACTGGCTCTCGGGGCTCACCTGCACCGACGAGAATTTCATGCAAAAAGCCGGTGCCCAGCGCATCGCCGCCGAACTGGGCATCGCCCTGGTGGCACCGGACACCAGCCCCAGGGGTGAACAGGTGCCCGACGATGCCGGTTACGACCTCGGCAAGGGCGCGGGTTTTTACGTCAACGCCACCCAGTCCCCCTGGCGCGAGCATTACCAGATGTATGACTACGTCACCCGGGAGCTGCCCGCCCTCATCGAGACCCACTTCCCCATCTCGAATCGCCGCGCCATCAGCGGTCACTCCATGGGAGGTCATGGTGCCCTGATCGCCGCCCTGCGCGAGCCGGGCCGCTACCGCTCGGTGTCGGCCTTCAGCCCAATCAGCCACCCGAGTCGCTGCCCCTGGGGCCAGAAGGCCCTCGGTGCCTATCTCGGCAACAACCCCTTGCTGTGGCAGGAGTGGGATAGCTGCCAGCTGCTGCGTCATCATGATTGCCAGGCGCTGCCCACCCGGGTCGATGTCGGCCTGGACGATCCCTTCCTCGACGAGCAGCTCGGTATCGATGCCCTGGCGGAAGCCGCCGAGGCCAAAGCGTGGCCTCTGGAACTGCACCGTCATGCTGGCTACGATCACAGCTACTTCTTCGTGGCGAGCTTCATCGAAGCGCACCTGCGCTTTCACGCCGAGCATCTGACCGAGTGACTATCATGCTCAGGCCCCATCCGGGCCTGAGCCATTGATTGGATAGCCGCTTGCTCACGACCCAATGGAGCATCACAGAACAGGAGTTCAGAATGTCTATCTTCGCCACGCTATCGGCCATGCCGGATCAGTTTGACCGCCTGCTGCGCCACATCCCCGCCGAGTACCTGAACTGGGAGCCGGCCAACTGGGCCGGCATCCCCTCCGAGCGTTTCTCGGCTCTGGGCCACCTCTGCCACCTGCTGGACATAGAGACCCAAGGCTATCAGGTGCGCTTTATGCGCACCCTGGAGGAGACCCGGCCCGAGCTGGCGTCCCTCGATGGCTATCAGCTGGCCCAGGACAATGACTATCCCCATCAGGATCCCGCCGTGCAACTGGCCCGCTTTCGCGCCGCCCGCACTCACACAGTCACCTGGCTCCAGGGGCTGCCCCCCTCGGCCTGGGGGCGACGGGCCCATTATGGCAACTATGGGGAGATCACCCTCGATGGCCTGGTGCGCCTGCTGGTCAGTCATGACCACCAGCACCTCGCCGGGATGCAGTGGCTGCTGATGCGGCTCAACGCCGACAGGGAGCTGCAGCTTCCCCTCGCCTGAGCCGCCATGCAGCCACAGGGCAGGGGGACGACGCAGGCAGGACTCGCCTTCCCCTGATGGGCAGGCACAATAAACGAAACGGGCCCGTCAGGGCCCTGTTGCATCGACATCCAGCCTGGCGTTCAGCCGCCCTGGCGCACCAGTTGTCCCGACCCCAGGATCTCGCTCTCTATCTCGGGGCTCCCCCAGTAGTCGATGTTGCCGGAACCGGCGATGGTAGCTGTCAGCCTCTGCGCGGCATGTACCGCCACATCTCCGCTGCCAGCGATATTGATCTCGACCTCCCGTGCCACCAGCTCCGCAGCCTCTATGCCGCCGGAGCCAGCGATGTTGAAGGTGAGGCTGTCCGCATGACCCTGGATCAGCTCGAGATCCCCTGAGCCGGCGATGTTGCCCTCCAGGCGCTTCATCGCCAGTCGGTTGGCGCGGATCCCCCCCGACCCCGCCAGGGAGAGGCTCAGCTCATCTCCCTCGAAGGCGCCGATCTCGCCCCGGCCGCTGCCCGCCAGCGCCAATGCCCGCAGGGCAGGCAGCGTGATGGTCACCTTGAGTCGCTCGCCGGGGTCGAGGCGGTAACCCTCCTTGACCTCTATCTCCAGCTTGCGGCCACTCTCGCTGAAGATCAGATAGGGCAAGAGATTTTCCTGCCCCTCCAACCGGATCCCGCGCTGCGTGCCGGGCACCAGGGTGATGTCCGCTGGCACCACGGCCAATATGCTGTCGATCCTGTCGCCAAGGGGCAGCTGCTGAACGACCGGGGAGCCCAGGCCTCGCACTATCTCATCGTCTTGCCAGCTGCACCCCGCCAGTCCCAATGCCAGTACCATGGCCATTATCTGTTTCATCTTGTTCATCCTTGCTGCCAGGGGCCCCCATGGGCCTCTCCTTTGCCCCTTTATCGCAATCCTTATGCCAAAACATAACAGACTGATTTATATAAAAAAGACCCTTAAACCGTCGCATTCCATGGGCTATTAAAGAGTCATACAGACCACAAATCGGTCAGCTTGACCAACCCCATGCGGGGGATCGCGCCTCAGCGCCCCCCTGCAAGATCGATGAAGGCACCGGTGACGTAGGACGCCTCATCGCTCAGCAGCCAGCGAATGGCGGCGGCGACCTCGACCGGCTCACCCCCGCGCCCCATGGGGATCTGGGGCGCCAGGCGGGCCACCCTGTCCGGCTCGCCGCCATCCCCGTGCATCTCGGTATAAATAAAGCCGGGCCGCACGCAGTTGACCCGGATCCCCTCTCCCGCCACCTCCAGTGACAAGCCCCGGGTCAGTGTGTCTATGGCTCCCTTGCTGGCGGCATAGTCCACATATTCATGGGGCGAGCCCAGCCGGGCCGCCGCCGAGGAGACGTTGACGATGGCGCCACCCCGGCCACCGTGGCGATGGGACATGCGCCGCACCGCCTCCCGGCAGCAGAGAAACTGGCTGGTGACATTGGTGGTCAACAAGCGGTTGATGCGGGCGGCGTCGAGATCTTCGACCCGGCTCTGGGGCAGCAAGATGCCCGCATTGTTGACCAGGGCATCGAGGCCGCCGAAGTGCGCGTCAAGGGTCTGGAACAGCCGCACCACCTCCCCCTCCTCGGCGAGGTCGGCCCCTATGGTGATCACTTCGGTCCCCTGAGCCCTCAACGCTTCGGCCAGCGCCTCGGCGCGGGCCGCTTCGCGCAGATAGTTGAGACAGAGCCGGTACCCCTGCTGCGCCAATAACCGGGCGGTGGCGGCCCCTATGCCGCGACTCGCCCCCGTGATCAGTGCCACCTTGCTCATTCTGGACTCCTTGTCGTTAACTCATTGATCTTGTTTGCCATCCTGCCATGACATGGCCCTGTTTCCCCCAGGGACTGGCCGAGCAGGGCCCATGCCAGGGGGCGAACCTGACTCAACGCCTCAGCCTGCTGATAGCTGTGCGCCATCACGACCGCTCCCTCCAGCAGCAGGCAGAGCCTGGTCGCGACCTGCTCATCACAGTCCAGATTCTGACTCACCCACAGCAGCAGGGCACGCTTGTGCGCCGCCACCAGCTTGCGTACCGGGTGGCGCGGATCGCCAAACTCGGCGCTGGCATTGATAAAGTTGCAGCCGTAGAAATCACTGCGGCCAAACCAGTCGGCGAAACCATCGAGCAGGGCCTCCAACCTGGCCTCCCGGCCGGAGACACCGGCCAGTCTGGTGTCGAGCAGGGCAAAGAATTCGACATCGCGGGCCGTCAGGACGGCTTCGATCAGGGCATCCTTGGTGGGAAAGTGGCGATAGAGGGTACGTTTGGTACTGCCCGCCTCTGCCCAGATGCGATCTATGCCGGTGGCGTGAAAGCCATGGCGGTTGAACAGCCGGTAGGCGGTCGCCATCAATTGCTGCCGTTTCTCGCTCATCAGCTATTTCCCCTTGAAGTACACCGATCTGTCTACCTAATGTCTCAACCTGGGTCAAGGCACCCGCAACACATCAGGAGAACAGAGATGGAATGGAAACGATGGCAAAACGCCTTGCTGGCGGGACTGGGGGCCAGTCTGGCCATAGCCCTGCTTGGCTGGCTGGATCTGGGTTGGCAGCTGCCCCTGCTGATGGCACCTTTTGGGGCGAGCTGCGTGTTGCTGTTCTCCCTGCCACAGAGCCCGCTCGCGCGCCCGCAAAACGTGCTGGGTGGTCACCTGCTCGCCGCCGCAGTGGGTCTGTTGGTGCAGGGGTTGCCCCTGCCACTGGAGATCAAGCTGGCCCTCGGCGTGGGGCTCGCCATCGTGCTGATGCAAGGGCTGGGGCTGATACATCCCCCCGCGGGTGCCAATCCGCTGCTGGTGCTGCTCACGGCCCAGCCCTGGCCCTTCCTCTGGCAGACGGTGCTGCCCGGCGCCCTGCTGTTGATACTGATCGCCACTGGATATCGTCGGCTGAGCCGCAAGCCAGCTGCGGCCCTGGCCTGACGCCGACCACGCAGCAAAAAGGGAGGCTTGGCCTCCCTGTTTTGTCTCTGCTGATTTTTAACCCTGCTAACTTGATGCAGAGCTAACGGCGCCGGGGGTTGGACAGCGGCAAGTCACGACTGCGGCGACCCCTCGCCAACGCCGTTCAACTTGATCTCGACCCGGCGATCCGGCGCCAGACAGACGATGAGTTCAGACTTGCTGCCACTGTTGCACTGGTTGGCGGTGATGGGTTCCCGCTCGCCCCGCCCTTCCACTTGCATCTTTTCTGCCGGCCAGCCACGGCCGATCAGCGCATCGGCTACGGAACGGGCACGCAGCTCGGACAGGTTCTGGTTGTAGTCATCCGCGCCAAGTCTATCCGTGTGACCCACCACTGTTGCTATGCCGTCCTGGGGGTTGGCCGCCACTATCTGCTGGAACAGGGTGTCCAGCGCCTGGTTGGCCTCGGGCCTGAGGCTCGCCTTGTTGAATTCGAACAGTACATCCGAACTCAGAGTGAAACGCTGCTGCATGATGACGGTGGCGGGGACGACCGCGGCCGGTGCCGGACTGGCCGCCACCACCTCCTCTTCCCCCTGTCCGAAGCGGTAGACCAGCCCCAGGGCGAACAGGCCGTTATCCAGCTCTATGCCTGACTCGCCAGGGGAGGTATTGCCAAGGGGGGTGGTGTATTGGTATTCGAGGCGCAGCGCCCAACTGGGATTGAAGGCGTATTCGGCGCCGAGGGCGCCGACGAAGGCTGCGCCATGGTACTTGTGCCCGGTACTGGAAGATGACGCATTGCTGGAGGGATTGGCAGTGTCTTGATAGCTGGCAGAGAAGGCGCTTTCAGTCCAGGCGTAGGCGCCGCCCAAACGGCCATAGATGTCCAGCGCCGGGGTGGCAGGCAGGCTGATTCTCATGGTGGCCTGCACCATCTGCGCCTTGGCTTCGCCATCGATCCTGGCCGACTCGGTGCCCTGGGAGGCGGACTTGTCCAGCTGGTACTTGCCTAGCCAGTCATAACCCAGCTCAAAGCCCAGATTCGGGTTCAACTGATAACCAATGAAGCCACCCAGCCCCAGGTCACTCTCCTGCTTGTCCGGTTCGACAAGATCGACGATATCTTTGATCTGACCGTCGTAATCGACCCCGTAGAAGTGGGACCAACCGGCCTTTCCCCCCAGATACCAGCTGTTATCGAGGGCCTGAGCCTGGGCCTGACCTGTCATGCATGCGCAGCCAATCAGGGCAGCTAGCAGGGATTTTGTCATGTGGGTGCCTCTTCCGTGAGTCATCTGTCTTGGGATCAGGCGTCACGGCTGCTATCCAGGCCATGATGCCGGGCGCCGTACAGGGCCGCCGTCACCAGCCTACCCCATCTGCAGCGGGTCTCAAACGACCAGATCTCCCAGAGTGTGAACTGGCTGACAAACAAAGCATGTCCCCGTGCGGTCAAGGTGGCGGCTGGCCCAAAAAAGAGCGGGAGGCCTGTGCCTCCCGCTCTTGCTCATGGGGTTCCCCGGGTTCAGTTCGCCAGGAACAGTCGGTAGGCGGGATCCTCGCTCACCTCTTTCCAGCCGTAGCCCAGCTCGCGCAGGTAGTCGTGGAAGGCGGCCACGTCCTCGTCCGGCAGCTCGAAGGCGCACAGCACCCGACCATAGTCGGCGCCATGGTTGCGATAGTGGAACAGGCTGATGTTCCAGCGGCAGCCCAGGGTCTCCAGAAAACGCATCAGGGCGCCCGGCTGCTCCGGGAACTTAAAGCTGTAGAGCCGTTCACCAAGGGGCCGCGCAGGGCGGCCGCCAATCATGTAACGCACATGATTCTTGGCCAGCTCGTTGTCCGTCATATTGACCACGGGGTAACCGTTGCCATTGAGATGGGCTTCTATCTGACTCAGCTCTTCGTCACCGCCGGTGAGCCGCACCGAGACAAACAGCGAGGCCTGCTCGGCATCGGAGTAACGGTAGTTGAACTCGGTCACCATCCGCGATCCCAGGTTGCGGCAAAAGTCGAGGAAGGCCCCCTTGCGCTCGGGTATGGTCACCGCCAGCATGCCCTCGCGCTTCTCGCCTATCTCGCAGCGCTCCGACACATAACGCAGGCTGTGGAAGTTGACGTTGGCGCCAGAGAGTATGGCCGCCATCCGGCCACCCTTGACCTGCTCCCGCTCGCTGTAAGCCTTGAGCCCCGCCAGGGAGAGGGCACCGGATGGCTCGGCGATGGCGCGGCAGTCGTCGAAGATGTCTTTCAGGGCCGCGCAGATCTGGTCGTTGGAGACGGTGACCACCTCGTCCAGATACTGGTTGCAGAGCCGGAAGGTCTCGGTGCCGATGCGCTTGACCGCCACCCCGTCCGCAAACAGCGAGACCCGCTCCAGATTGATCGGCTCGCCCGCCTCCAGCGCCGCCTTGAGGCAGGCGGAACCCTCGGCTTCCACCCCTATCACCTTCACATTTGGCAGCAGCTGCTTGATATAGACCGCCACCCCGGCGGCCAGGCCGCCGCCGCCCACGGGGACAAACACATGGGTGAGGTGAGTGTCCTGCTCCAGCAACTCCTTGCCGATGGTGCCCTGGCCCGCGATCACCTCGACGTCGTCGAAGGGCGGGATCAGGGTATAACCCTCGGTTTCCGACAGACGACGGCTCTCGGCGTAGGCTTCGTCGAAGCTGTTGCCAAACAGCAGCACATTGCCCCCCTGGGCCCGCACCGCATCTATCTTGATGTCCGGCGTGGTCTTGGGCATGACGATGATGGCATTGATGTCGAGCTTGGCCGCCGACAGGGCGACCCCCTGGGCATGGTTTCCAGCCGAGGCCGCCACCACACCACGGGCCTTCTGCTCGGCGCTCAGGGTGGCAATCTTGTGATAGGCACCGCGCAGCTTGAAGGAGTGCACCGGCTGCAAATCTTCCCGCTTGAGGGAGACATGGTTGCCGAGCCGCTCGGAGAGCTTCTTCAACGTCTGCAAGGGGGTCACCCGCGCCGCCTCATAGACCGGGGAGAGCAGTATCTTGCGTAGATAATCAGCCGCAGAGACCATGGCTTACCCCTCCAGCTTGCTGAGATCGCGCCACACCAACCCCTTGTCGGCATAGACAGAGGCGAGCGGCACTTTGCATAAATGATTCGTCATCATCGTCATGATCACTCCTCCAGCTTGCTTAAGTCGCGCACCGCGCCCTTGTCTGCGCTGGTCGCGAGCATGGCGTAGGCGCGCAGGGCATAGGAGACCTGGCGCTGGCGGTTCAGCGGCTTCCAGCCACGGGCATCGGCGGCGGCGCGGCGAGCGGCCAGCACGCTGTCAGCCACCTCCAGCACCATGGTGCGGGCCGGGATATTGATGTTGATGATGTCGCCATCCTCCACCAGCCCTATGGTGCCGCCGGAGGCCGCCTCCGGGGAGACGTGACCGATGGACAGCCCCGAGGTGCCGCCGGAGAAGCGACCGTCGGTGATCAGGGCGCACGCCTTGCCGAGCCCCATGGACTTGAGATAGGTGGTGGGGTAGAGCATCTCCTGCATGCCTGGGCCGCCTTTGGGGCCCTCGTAGCGGATCACCACCACCTCACCGGCTTTGACGGTGCTGTCCAGAATGCCCGCCACGGCGCTGTCCTGGCTCTCGAACACCCGGGCGGGGCCGCGGAAGCAGAGGTTCTCTTCATCGACACCGGCAGTCTTGACGATGGCACCGTTCAGGGCGATGTTGCCGGAGAGCACGGCCAGGCCACCCTCCAGGCTGTAGGCATTATCCAGGGAGCGAATGCAGCCTTCGGCGCGGTCCAGATCCAGCTCGGGCCAGCGACAGCTCTGGCTGAACGCCTTGGTGGTGCGGATGCCAGCCGGGCCTGCGCGGTAAAAATCATGCACCGCTTTATCCTGGGTGCGGCTCACATCATAGCGCTCCAGCAACTCGAGCAAGCTGGTGCCGAGCACGTTGCGGGTATCGCCGTGCACCAAACCGGCTTTTTCCAGCTGACCCAGGATCGCCACCACGCCACCGGCGCGGTGCACATCTTCCATGTGGTACTTCTGGGTGGACGGCGCCACCTTGCAGAGCTGGGGCACCCGGCGGGACATGCGGTCGATGTCATCCATGGTGAAGTCCACCCCCCCCTCCTGGGCCGCCGCCAACAGGTGCAACACGGTATTGGTGGAGCCGCCCATGGCAATGTCCAGGGCCATGGCGTTCTCGAACGCCGCCTTGGTGGCGATGTTGCGCGGCAGGGCGCTCTCGTCATCCTGCTGGTAGTAGCGATTGGCCAAAGCGACGATGCGCTGACCGGCCAGCTTGAACAACTGCTCGCGATCGGCGTGGGTCGCCAGCATGGAGCCGTTGCCCGGCTGGGAGAGCCCCAGGGCTTCGGTCAGACAGTTCATGGAGTTGGCGGTGAACATGCCGGAGCAGGAGCCACAGGTGGGACAGGCGCTGCGCTCGATCTGATCGCTCTGGGCATCGGAGACCTTGGGATCGGCCCCCTGGATCATGGCATCCACCAGGTCCAGCTTGATGATCTGATCGGAGAGCTTGGTCTTGCCCGCCTCCATGGGGCCGCCGGAGACGAAGATCACCGGGATGTTGATGCGCAGCGCCGCCATCAGCATCCCCGGGGTGATCTTGTCACAGTTGGAGATACAGACCATGGCGTCGGCGCAGTGGGCGTTGACCATGTACTCCACGGAGTCGGCGATCAGCTCGCGGGATGGCAGCGAATAGAGCATGCCGCCGTGACCCATGGCGATGCCGTCATCGACCGCTATGGTGTTGAACTCCTTGGCAACGCCGCCCGCGGCCTCGATCTCCCGGGCCACCAGCTGGCCCAGATCCTTGAGGTGCACGTGACCCGGTACAAACTGGGTGAAGGAGTTGACCACGGCGATGATGGGCTTGCCAAAGTCCTCGTCTGTCATGCCGGTGGCACGCCAGAGGGCGCGGGCACCGGCCATGTTACGTCCGTGGGTTGTGGTGGCGGATCTCAACTTCGGCATTGTCTCTACTCCCTGAATACATGGGCCCAACTGGGCAAATTAATGATGCGAAACCGTCAATTCAAATCGGTTGTGGCAAGGGATCTACCCTTGCCATAGCCGACTCTGGTCCGAGCATGAGCGGGCGACGGGTCGCCCGCTCATGCTCAATCAGTCGTTTACCTGGGTGAGCCAGCCCCACTTGTCCTCGGTCTTGCCGTTGCATGGGGGCAAATGCTGCCCCCGCTGATTCAATCGTTCACTGGGGTCAACCAGTTCCATTTGTCCTCGGTCTGGCCGTTGCATGGGGGCAAATGCTGCCCCCGCTGATTCAATCGTTAACTGGGGTCAACCAGTTCCATTTGTCTTCGGTCTGGCCGTTGCATGGGGGCAAATGCTGCCCCCGCTGATTCAATCGTTAACTGGGGTCAACCAGTTCCATTTGTCCTCGGTCTGGCCGTTGAACAGGCCGAAGAAGGCGTTTTGCAGCTGCTCGGTCACCGGGCCACGGCTGCCGGCGCCGACCTGCATCCGATCCACCGAGCGCACCGGGGTCACCTCGGCGGCGGTGCCGGTCATGAAGATCTCGTCTGCCACATAGAGTGCCTCCCGGGGCAGCGCCTGCTCGCGCACCTCGTAACCGAGATCCCGTGCGAGCGTCATTATGGTGTCGCGGGTGATGCCGGGCAGGATGGCGGCGGTGGCGGGCGGGGTGAACAGCACCCCATTTTTCACCAGGAAGAGGTTCTCCCCCGCCCCCTCGCTCAGGTAGCCGTTCACGTCCAGCGCCAGCCCCTCGGCGAAGCCGTTGCGCTTGGCCTCCCGGCTGATGAGCTGGGACGACAGATAGTTGCCCCCCGCCTTGGCGCCGGTAGGAATGGTGTTGGGGGCGAGCCGGTTCCAGGAGGTGACGCACACATCCACCCCATTTTTGAGCCCCTCCTCGCCGAGATAGGCACCCCAGGGCAGGGCCGCGACCATGAGATCCGCCTTGGCATCCAGCGGCGGATGCAGCCCCAGCCCCACATTGCCAATAAAGGCCAGCGGACGCAGGTAGCCGCTCTTGAGGCCATTCTCGCGCACCACGGCACGGCAGGCGTCATTCACCTCGGCCTCGCTGTAGGGCACATTCATCCAGTAGATCTTGGCGGAGTCGAACAAACGGCGGGTGTGCTCCTGCAGGCGGAAGATGCAGGTGCCCTTGGGGGTATCGTAGGCACGCACCCCCTCAAACACCGAGGAGCCGTAGTGCAAGGCATGACTCATGACGTGGACCTGGGCATCTTGCCAGGGCACCATCTTGCCGTTGAACCAGATGAATTGAGGGTGGTTGGCCTGTGACATGCTTGCTGCTCCTTATGGGTTTATTCTGGGCTGCGCTTCCAGTGCATCGACCCGAGAGACGTCCACCAGCTTGACCAGCTGGCTCCACAGCTGTGCGATGGGACGCGTCGACTCGACAGTAACCGTGATCCGCAGCTGTTGGCAATCTTGCTCCGCGCTCGCCTCCATGTTGAGGGCCTTGAGATGGAAGCCGCGGTGGCGCACCACCCGCAACACGCGTTCCATCACTTCGGGCCTGGATGTCGCGTGGATCTCCAGGGTGTTGATCTGGCTCAGGGGAGCCGAATTGAGGCCAAGGGGGGACGAGTTCATGGGCGTTGTTCCATCATCTTGTGGTTGGCGACTCCCGGCGGAACCAGGGGCCAGACATTCTCTTCCTCTGAGATAGCGACATGCAGCAGATAGGCGCTCTCGCTGCCGAGCAGGCGATCCAGGGCACCGGCGATCTCATCCTTGCGGGTGATGGTTTCACCGGGGATGCCAAAGGCGGCCGCCAGGGCGATGAAATCCGGGTTGTCGGAGAGGATGGTCTCGCTGTAGCGGCCGTCGAAGAACAGCTCCTGCCACTGGCGCACCATGCCGAGCCGTTGGTTGTCGATCAGCACCATCTTCACCTTGAGCTGAGCCCGGCGTATGGTGCCCAGCTCCTGCACGTTCATCATGAAGGAGCCGTCACCACTCACCAGCACCACCTCGTCCTCGGGGCGGGACATCTTGGCCCCGATGGCGGCGGGCAGACCGAAGCCCATGGTGCCGAGCCCGGCGCTGGAGAGGTGGTTGCGCGGGCTGGTGAAGCGCATGTGCTGGGCTACCCACATCTGGTGCTGGCCCACGTCGCAGGCGACCACGCTGCTATCTGGCAGCAGCGTCGAGAGCTGCTTGAGCAGGGCTGGCGCATAGATGGGCTGCCCCGGGTGGTCGTAGCGAAACGCATATTCGCGGGCCATGCTCGCACAGTGTTCGCGCCAGGGTGTGATATCGAGGGTCATGGCCAGGGCGGGCAGCACCAGTCTCAGATCGGTGCTGATGCCCACCTCGGCGGCGCGACGCTTGCCGAACTCGGCGGCGTCCACGTCCAGATGGACCACCCTGGCATGGGGGGCGAACTCGTCAAGCTTGCCGGTCACCCGATCATCGAAACGGGCACCGACCACCAGTAACAGATCGCACTGCTGCACCGCGAAGTTGGCCGCCTTGGTGCCGTGCATACCGAGCATGCCGAGATAGACGGGGCTGTCGGGGTCGAGCGCCCCAATTCCCTTGAGGGTGGTGACCGCTGGCATGCCAGTGACTGCTGCGAACGCGCGCAGCTGATCTTCCGCATTGGCCATGCCCACGCCACCGCCGACGTAGAGCACCGGACGCTCGGCCGCCGCGAGCAGCGCCCGGGCGGCTTCCAGGGCCTGCGGGCAAAGCGGCTCAGGTTCGTCCACGGCAAGCTGGGGATGTTGTGGGGGCATGGCGGCCAGTTGTACATCCTTGGGAAAATCGATGAGTACCGGGCCGGGGCGACCTTCCGTTGCGATGGCAAAAGCCTCGGCGATGACTTGGCCCAGCTCGGCAACGTCCGTGACCATGAAGGAGTGCTTGGTGCAGGAGAGGGACATGCCGAGCACATCCACTTCCTGAAACGCATCGGTACCGACGGCGGCGCAGGCTACCTGGCCACTGATCGCCACCAGGGGCACTGAGTCGAGCAGCGCCTCTGCCAGGCCGGTCACCAGATTGGTGGCGCCGGGACCCGAGGTGGCGATGCAGACCCCGACCTGACCGGAGGCGCGGGCATAGCCCACCGCGGCCATGGCGGCACCCTGCTCATGGCGGCAGAGCTGATGGGCCAGACCACCGTCATAGAGCGCATCGTAGACCGGCATGATGGCACCGCCCGGGTAACCGAACACCTGGGTGACTCCCTGCTGCTTGAGTGCCTGTACCAAATAGTGCGCGCCGTTCATGGAGAAAATCCTATTCCTTGGTCGAAAAAAAACCCCCGGGCCGTGAGGATCGGGGGTCGCTTGTTTCGTTCTGTCCGGTAGTGGGTCTATCCCTTGTTCCGTGCAGCTAAACGAGCCCCGAGCGGTGTGATAATAATCACCACTAGGACCACAATAATGCTGACGAAACGGGAAGCCATGTTCATAGTTACTACCACAAAATTCGATGAAATCTGGGCGGCTGTTACCGCGAATGGCTATTAGAACTAGCATGATGAAATTTATCAGGCAAGCATTTATTACATTACAAGCCACTAAGTTTAACTATATCAGTCGAATCCGGCTGGTATAAAACACTGACAAATTGCAGTTAGTCAGAACATAACTCAACTCAAGGATGGGGTTTATGTCATTAGCTGTGGTTTATAGTCGTGCCAGCCTGGGGATCCAGGCACCGCAAGTGACGGTGGAAGTTCACCTCTCCAATGGCCTGCCCGCCTTCAATATCGTGGGCCTGCCCGAGACCTCGGTGAAGGAGTCGCGGGACAGGGTGCGCAGCGCCCTGCTCAACGGCAACTTCGAGTTCCCAGCCAAGCGCATCACCGTCAATCTGGCCCCGGCAGACTTGCCCAAGGAAGGGGGTCGCTTCGACTTGGCCATCGCTCTCGGCATTCTCGCCGCATCCAAGCAGATACCGGCAACATACCTGCTCGATCATGAGTTTTTGGGGGAGTTGGCCCTGACCGGCGAGATCCGGCCCGTGCTCGGCGTGCTGCCCGCCGTGCTCGCCTGTCGCGATGCCGGTCGTACCCTGCTGGTGCCCACCGCCAATGGGGTCGAGGCCGCCCTCATCCAGAATGCCAAGGTGCGCTGTGCCCACCAGCTGCTGGCGGTGACCGCCTGGCTCGCCGGCCAATATGAGTTGCCGCTGCCACTCCCTCAACCCGACAGCCAGAGGCCCGATGTGGCGGATCTGCAGGATGTGATAGGTCAATCCCAGGCCAAACGCGCGCTGGAGATAGCCGCGGCTGGCTGCCACAACCTGCTGTTCATCGGCCCGCCTGGCACCGGCAAGAGCATGCTGGCCAGTCGTCTGCCCGGCATACTGCCGCCGCTCAGCGAAGAGGAGGCCCAGCAGACCGCCGCCATTCACTCCATCGGCGGTCTGACCCCGAGACAGGGTCACTGGCACCAGAGACCCTATCGCACCCCCCATCACAGCGCCTCGGCGGTGGCCCTGGTCGGTGGTGGCAGCCACCCCAGGCCAGGTGAGATCTCCCTGGCCCACAATGGTGTGCTCTTCCTGGATGAACTGCCCGAGTTCGAGCGCAAGGTGCTCGATGCCCTGCGCGAGCCGCTGGAGACGGGCCATATCACCATCAGCCGGGCCGCCCGCCAGGTGGATTTTCCCGCCCGCTTCCAGCTGATTGGCGCCATGAACCCCAGCCCCTGCGGCCACTTCGGCGACGGTCTAAGCCGCGCCAGTCCGGATCAGATACTGCGCTATCTCGGCAGACTCTCCGGTCCCTTCCTCGACCGCTTCGATCTCACCGTGGAGGTGCCGCTCTTGCCCAAGGGCAGCCTGACCGGCAAGGCCCAGCGCGGCGAACCCAGTGCCCAGATCCGCGACAGGGTACTGGGGGCGCGCGATCGGATGCTGGCTCGCAGCGGCAAGCTGAATAACCTGCTCGATAGCCGGGAAATCGAAGACGTTTGCCGGTTATCACCACAAGATGCCGATTTTTTGGAGACAGCCATCCAGCGACTCGGCCTCAGCATCCGCGCCTGGCACCGGATACTGCGGGTGTCCCGCACCCTGGCCGATCTCGCTGGCAAGACCCAGATCGAGAAGGCACATCTGGTCGAGGCGCTGGGGTATCGCGCCATGGACAGGCTGCTGAGCAGACTGCGCGGCGGCTAGACAGGGGCGCTGCCTCCGCAGATTAAGCCTCAAACAGAAACCACTCACCCCTTGGTCTCGCCCATGAACGGCTGATATTATGGCGACACATCTGACCACTTAATCGAATTTTCGCCAGCAAACGGAACCAAGCCCATGAAAAACAAGCTGATAGAGAGCCTGCGTGGCAGCCTCTCTACCCTGCTCTATTTCCTCAATACCTTGTTCTGGGTGATGCCCATACTGGGATTGGCCCTGCTCAAACTGCTGATCCCTCTCGCCCCCTGGCGTACCCGCTGCAGTGCCCTGCTTGATGGCTGCGCCAGTCACTGGATTGGTTTCAATAATCTGATCCAGCAAACCCTCACCAAGACCCAATTCGAGGTGGTCGGACTGGACAAATCTCGCCTTAACCAGTGGTATATGGTGATTGCCAACCACCAATCCTGGGTCGACATACTGGTACTGCAGCGGGTTTTTAATCAAAAAATCCCCTTTCTGAAGTTTTTCCTGAAGAAAGAGCTGATTTGGGTACCTTTTCTCGGACTGGCATGGTGGGCGCTCGACTTTCCCTTCATGCGGCGATATTCGAAGAAGTTGCTGGAAAAAAAGCCATATTTGAAGGGAAAGGACATAGAAACAACCCGACAAGCCTGTGCCAAGTTCCAGCATATCCCGGTAAGCGTGATGAACTTCGTTGAGGGAACCCGCTTCACGGCTCACAAGCATGACAAGCAGAGGGCTCCCTATCGTCACCTGCTCCATCCCAGAGCGGGCGGTATCGCCTTCACCCTGGCGGCCATGGACGGCAAACTGCATCAGCTGGTCGATGTGACCATTGGTTACCCGGGCGGGATCCCGAGCTTCTGGGATTTTATGTGCGGCCGGGTTGGCACTATTCGAGTCAGGGTGCGCTTCCTGCCCATAGAGCAACATCTGGTGGGGGATTATTTCAACGATCCCGCCTTTCAACATGATTTCCAGCAGTGGCTGAACGGGATCTGGCACGACAAGGATCAGACCCTGAACCAACTGCTGAGCGATGAGATACGCCCTTGTTAAGTCTGCTACCCGGCCCCCTGGTGCTGCTGCTAAGCGTCAGTCTGACCATCATATTCACCGCCCTGTGCGCCAGCCTGATCCTGCTGGTGTCGCTGCTCAAGCTGCTGCCGATCCCGGCCCTCGATCGCGCTTGCAGCCACATCAACAACGGCATCATGCGCCTGTGGCTGAGCGGCAATGCCTTCGTCATCCGCCTCACCACCCGCATCGAGTGGCAGATAGAAGAGAACAGCCAACTGCGCAGGGATGGCTGGTACCTCATCGTCAGCAACCACCAGAGCTGGACCGACATCGTGGTGCTGGGTCACCTGTTTCGCGACAGGTTGCCGGTGCCCAAGTTCTTCATGAAGCACGAGCTCATCTATATTCCGCTGCTTGGGCTCGCCTGCTGGGGGCTGGACATGCCCTTTATGCGCCGTTATTCCCGGGAGTTTTTGCTGCGCAATCCACACCTACGCGGCCAGGATATCGAGACAACCCGCAACGCCTGCGAGAAGTTTCGCCATCTCCCCACCACCGTCATCAACTTTGTCGAGGGCACCAGGGTCACGGCGCAGAAGCAGGCCCAGAGCCGCTCGCCTTATCGCCATCTGATGCCGCCCAAGGCCGCAGGCCTGGCCTTCACCCTGGCGGCCATGGGGGAGCAGTTCGACAGCCTGATCAACGTCACCATCCGCTACCCGGACAACAGCAAAACGCCGTTCAAGGACTTTCTGATGGGGCGGATGAAGCGCATTCAGGTGCGCATCGAGGAGCTGCCGGTGGATGAGGCGCTGATGGGCGACTACTTCAACGACAAGCAGTTCAAGCGCGGTTTTCAGGCATGGCTGAACCAGCGCTGGCAGGAGAAGGACGAGGTATTGGAACAGTGGCAGCGAGCTCAGGAACCCGCTACGGTGGCCGCCAGGGAGAGTGCCAGAGCCAGCTCGGGCAACTGATCCTCGCTGAACACCTGAATGCCGTGGCGGCGCAGCAAGGCCGTGGTCTTGCCCTCTCCTGCCATGGAAACGCCTTCGAAATGGCCATTATAGATACGGCCGCTGCCACAGGAGGGGCTCCCCTCCTTGAGCAGGGCGAAGCGGATCCTCTCCCGCAGGCAGAGCGCCAAGGCCAGTTCGGCCCCATGGTCAAACTCGCGGGTGACATCCAGCCCCGTCACCGTGATCACCCGCTCTCCCTGGCGCTCGGCAGGTGGACGCGGGGTCGGCAAACCACCGGCTACCTCGGGACAAAATGCCAGCGTCCGCCCCTCGGCCCCCAGGGTGGTGAGCCAGTCGCTGAGGATCCCCTTGCTCTGACCGTCGTAACGCACGGGCTGCCCCAGCAAGCAGGCACTGACCAGCAGCTTCTCCATCATGATCATCCTTGTCAGTTATTTCAGACCTCGGCGCCGTGCATCACTTGATCAAAGAGGATGCAGGGCGAGGCATCGAGCCGGTAGAGGCTGGCGGGCCTCTGCTTGCCGGTGCGTTTGCGGCCGGTGTCGGCCAGGATGTTGGCACGATGGATCCGCTTGCGAAATGCCGCCGTGTTCATGGGGGTCCGCAAGATGATCTCATAGGCCCGTTGCAGCTCGGAGAGAGTGAATTCACGGCCGAGCAGTTGCACCGGCAAGGTGCTGTAGCGGCTCTTGATCATGAGCCGCTCCAGGCCTTTGCCAATGAGGCGATCGTGATCAAATGCCAGGGTCAATCGGTCCAGATCGGCGAGCGGGTGCCATTGGCCCCGGCTCGCTTGCAGCTCGGGGCCGACCAGACAGAGGTAAACCAGGGTGGTGGACCAGCCGCGGGGATCCCGTGCCAGATCGCCCAGGGTGCAGACCTGTTCGCTATAGCAGACCCCGAGGCCCCACTCGGCCAGCAGCCGCTGCAAGGCATCCTCCAGATCCCGGTCCCGGCGCTCGTCGATCCGCCGGGCGGGCAGTTGCCAACAGTGGGCAAAGGGTGGGCGTTGACGCGGCTCAAGCAGCAATTCCAGCCGCTCTTCGTTCAAACGCAGCACCACCATGTCCAGACTCATGCTCGGCATCTTGCTCGTCTCGCTCGCCTTCCATTAATGTTTGGTAGATAATATCACATAGATAATATGTGCAGGAGCCGTTCATGGGAATCATCGCCAGCCTGGATATAGACGCGCAAAAGGGATTCACGCCCCTCTGCCCCGACGAGCTCCCCGTGCCCGGCGGAGACGAAATAGTCGCCGCCCTCAATGGCCAGGCCGCCCTGGCCAGCCTGCGCATCGGCAGCAAGGATGCCCATCCCCGAGCGCCACTCTGGGTCACGGGCCAGCCCCTGACGCCGCTGCCCCACGCCAATGTGGATCTCAGCTGGCCGAGCCATTGCGTGCCGGGCACGCAGGGCTTCGAGCTGCTCGACGGCCTGCCCGCCCCCATCGACTATGACTTCTTCGTCTGGAAGGGCATAGAACCCGACCTGCACCCCTATGGCGCCTGCTACCATGACCTGGCCGGACGGCGCAGCACCGGCCTCATCGAATTTCTGCGCAGTCGCAACGTCAGCACAGTGCTGGCCGGCGGCCTCGCCACCGACTACTGCGTCAAGACCAGTGTGTTGCAGCTGCGCCACGCCGGTTTTCGCGTCATAGTGCATCTGGATGCCTGCCGTGGCATCGCCCCCGAGACCATTGCCAGCGCCCATGTCCAGATGACTGAGGCCGGGGCCGAGCTGGCCCGGAGCCTGACCGATATACAACGCCTGCTGGATGCCTGATATGTCCGTTAGACATACCCACCAGCCTGCCGGGAACCTGATGCATATGCCCCCTATCCTCACCAGCCTGCTCGACACCGATGCCTACAAGCTGCACATGCAGCAGGCGGTCTATCACCGCTATCCCGACGCCGAGGTGGTGGCCGAGTTCCACAGCCGCAATGAGGAAGATCTGCTGCCCATGATGGGTCAGGTCGAGGAGCAACTGCGCCTCGCCGGTTCCCTGCGCCTGAGCAAGGCACAGAGCCTGTTCCTGGCCGAGCGTCCCTTCTTCAGTGCCGACTACCTGGATCACCTGCGCCGCAAGCCCCTCGACGCCTCCCTGCTCAAGGTGTTCGAGCAAGATGGCCGCATCAATGTGCGGGTCGAGGGCCCCTGGCAGGATGTGATCCTGTGGGAGATCCCGGTGCTCGCCACCATCAGCGAGATGCGCAACCGCTTCCGCTATCCCCAATTCGGGGTGAGCCAGGCCCTGGTGCGACTGGATCAGAAGATCGACAAGCTTGAAGGCACCTTGAGTCCGGAGGAGATGCAGGATTTCAACCTCATCGACTTTGGCACCCGTCGCCGCTTCTCCCAGGCGGTGCAGGATGCCGTGGTTGGCCGCCTCAAGGAGCGTCTGCCCTGTTTTCGCGGCACCAGCAACTATCAACTGGCCCAGAAATATGACCTGCCTGCGGTCGGCACCCAGGCCCACGAGTGGTTCCAGGCCCACCAGCAGCTCGGCTTTCCCTTGGCCCAGAGCCAGCGTGCCGCCCTCACCAGCTGGCTGGACGAATTCAGCAGTCACCTCGGCATCGCCCTGACCGACTGCATCACCATGGATGCCTTCCTGCACGACTTCGATTTCGAGCTGGCCAGCCGTTATCAGGGGTTGCGCCATGACTCCGGCGATCCCGTGGTGTGGGGCGAGAAGGCCATCAGCCACTACCAGCGGCTCGGCATCAATCCGGCCAGCAAGACCCTGGTCTTCTCCGACGGCCTCAACCTCGACAAGGCGGTGGCGCTGTTTCGGCACTTCCGCGGCCGCATCAACACCAGCTTCGGCATCGGCACCCAGCTCACCTGCGATCTGCCGGGGGTGAGCCCGATGAACATCGTCTTCAAGCTGATGGAGTGCAACGGCGGCCCGGTCGCCAAGATCTCCGACAGTCCGGGCAAGACCCTCTGCCGGGATGCGGACTTCGTGCGCCATCTCAAGCAAGCCTTCCACCTGCCCCGCTGAGCCATCCCATCGCTCAGGCGCAACGGCCAGTGAATGCAGAACAACAAAGCCGGGATAAATGGGGGCCGAACTGGCATCCGCGCCCCAGGATGCATACCATATGCCCATTCCAAGGTCCGACGTCCATCGGGCCTTCTCTTTGTCCATCACCTTGCCGCCCAACAGTCATCTACCAAAGGAAAGTCACATGCTGAAGAAATGGATACTTCCCCTCACCGCCCTCTTCGCCAGCCTGGGGGCCAGCGCCGTCGAGCCGCTGCGGGTCTCAGCCATCCCCGACGAGGCGCCGACCGAGCTGCAACGCAAGTTCGCCCCTCTGGGTGACTATCTGGCCGAGCAGACCGGCCGCGAGGTGGTGTTCGTCCCGGTCAATGACTACGCCGCCGTGGTGGAGGCCCTGGCTGCGGGCAAGATAGACATGGCCTGGCTGGGCGGTTTCACCTATGTGCAGGCCCATCGCCGTGCAAACGGCGTCATCCCGCTGGTACAACGGGCGGAAGATGCCCAGTTCACCTCCAAGTTCATTGCCAACGCCGACAGCGGTATCGAGACCCTCGCCGATCTGAAAGGCAAGGACTTCGCATTCGGCTCTCCCTCATCCACCTCGGGCCACCTGATGCCGCGCCACTTCCTGGCCGAAGAGGGGATCAATCCTGAAAAAGATTTCGCCCACGTAGCCTTCTCCGGCGCCCATGACGCCACCGTCGCCTGGGTCGCCTCCGGCAAGGTGCCAGCGGGTGCGCTCAACGCCTCGGTCTGGGACAAGTTGCTGGAAGAGGGCAAGGTAGACACCAAGAAGGTGAAGGTTATCTGGACCACGCCGACCTACTTTGACTACAACTGGACGGTGCGCGGCGGCATGGATCCCGCCTTGCAAGCCAAGATCAAGCAGGCCTTCCTCAAGCTGGATCCCAAGGTGCCTGCCCAGGCCGAGATCCTGAAACTGCAACGGGCCAGCCGCTTCATCGAGACCAAACCCGAGAACTACCAGGGTATCGAAGCCGCCGCCGTCCAGGCGGACCTGCTGAAGTGATTGCCGTTGACCTGCGTCAGGCCAGCCTGCGGCTCGGTGATCTGCCCGTACTGGCAGCGATCGACGTGCAGATCCAGGCCGGGGAGCGGGTCGCCATCATAGGGCCGAGCGGCGCGGGCAAGACCAGTCTGCTGCGCCTGCTCGCCACCGAACTCAGAGCAGACCATCCGGGGGCCCTGCTGCTGTGGCAGCAGGATCCCTGGCAGCTCTCGAGCCGGGCGCGGCAACGGCTGCGCAGCCGCATCGGCATGATCTGGCAGGCGCCGCCCCTGCCCCCCTCCCAGTCCGTCATCACCGCCGTGCTGGCGGGTCGGCTCGGTCAGTGGTCACTGGCCAAGGCACTGCTCTCCCTGTTGCGTCCCTGCGATCCCGCTGGCGCCCGCACCGAGCTGGCGCGATTGTCCCTGGCGGACAAGTTGCACCAACCCTGTGGCGAGCTCTCCGGCGGCCAGTTGCAGCGGGTCGGCATCGCCCGGGTGCTCTATCAAAACCCGGACCTGATGCTGGCGGACGAGCCCGTTTCGGCGCTCGATCCCGTGCTGGCGCAAGCCTGCATCCTTACCCTGCAACAGCAGGCAAGGGAGCGAGGCAGCACGCTCATTACCAGCCTTCATGCGGTGGATCTGGCCCTGAGTCACTTCCCGCGCATCATAGGCCTGCGTCAGGGCCGCATCCTGTTCGACTGCGCCGCCGAGGCGGTCAGCCCCGCCATGCTGGCCGAGCTCTATGGCAACGAGCCGCCGGGCAGCCTGGGAGCCGATCCGGTGCCATCGTGCTAGCCTCCCGCTCCCGCCTGACCCTGCGTAGCCCCTGGGGCTGGCTCCTGCTGCTGGCGCTCTACGGTCTCTGGCAAGATGCCGCCAGCTGGCGCGCCCTGTTCGAGCCCGCGAGTTGGCAGCAGATGGGCAACTTCGCCGCCCACAGCTGGCCACCGCGTCTGGATGGCGACTTCCTCACCCTGACCCTCAAGGCCACCCTGGAGAGCCTGGCGGTGGCTACCCTGGGACTGTTCGGCGCCCTCCTGCTCGGGGTGCCCTTCGCCCTGCTGGGATCGCGGGCGCTCTCCCTGTCACGGATAGGCGCCCTGCCCGCCCCCCTGCGCAGCGGCCTGCGGGCGCTGTGCCGCCTCATCGCCATCCTGCTGCGCAGCCTGCCCGAGCTTATCTGGGCGCTGCTGTTCGTGCGTCTGTCGGGGCTGGGCCCCATGGCGGCCATCCTGGCCATCTCGGTCAGCTACGGTGGCATGCTGGCCAAGGTCTACAACGAGATCATGGAGAGCGGCGCCCTGCAACCGGCCCGGGCCCTGTTGCTCAGTGGCGCAGGGCGCTTGCAGGCACTCTGTTACGGCGTGCTGCCTACGGTGCGTCAGGAGCTGCTCTCCTACACCGTCTATCGCTGGGAGTGTGCCTTGCGCGCCTCGGTCATCATGGGATTCGTGGGGGCCGGAGGCCTGGGTCAGCAGCTCGAACTCTCCCTGCGCATGTTCGCCGGCGGTGAGGTGGCCACCCTGCTGCTGGCCTTCGTGGCCCTGGTCGTGCTGGCCGATGGCCTGAGCGCCTGGCTGCGCCACAGCCGCTCCCCCGGCCTGTTGCTCTGCACCCTGCTGCTGCTCGCCTGTCTGGGGGCCGGTGTACTGCTCGACTGGCGTACCCTGAGCCTCTCCTTCGGCGGCATGGGTCGTTTCCTGGCCGAGTTCCTGCAACCGGACTGGTCTCCCGCCTTCCTCACCCTGGTGGCCCACGGCCTGGTCGACACCCTGCAGATGGCGCTGCTCAGCACCCTGCTCAGTGCCCTGCTCGCCATGGGACTGGCCGTGCTGGCACGCCAGTTCTGGCCGCTGCGCCTGCTGTTCAACCTGCTGCGATCCATCCCCGAACTGATTTTTGCCAGCCTGCTGGTGATTGCCGTGGGGCTGGGGCCGGTCGCCGGTGTGCTGGCACTGACCCTGCACACCACAGGCGTCTTGGCCCGGCTCTTTGTGGAGACCCTGGAGAATGCGGATCAGGGGCCGCGCCGCGCCCTGCAGCTGGCAGGGGCCGGGCGGCTGGTCAGCTTCTGGTACGGCCTGCTGCCCATGGTGTGGCAACAGTGGCTGGCCTACAGCCTCTATCGCGGCGAGATGAACCTGCGCGCCGCCACCATTCTGGGCGTGGTCGGCGCCGGTGGCCTGGGTCAGCAGCTCTATGTCTCCCTGAGCCTGTTTCGCTACGATCAGGCCGCCACCCTGCTGCTCGCCATCCTCTTGCTGGTCTGGCTGGCCGAGGAGCTCAGCCGCCGCACCCGCTTGCCCAGCATCTCGCGCCAGCAACGGGACTGCCAGGTCTGACCCCCTGAGGCATCCGGCTCAATCCCCCATAAAAAAACGCCCGCCGGTTTGCACCGGCGGGCGTTTTATCAGGATCAGGGCAATCAGTCTTTCTTGGCGAGCAAGAATTTCACCAGCTGATTGAACTGCTCCTGGGAGGTGATGGATTCAATCTTCACCATGTACTTGCCGTTGACCAGGAAGGCCGGTACGCCACGCACGTTGTAGGTCTCGGTGTTGCGATCGAACTGGGAGACCATGCCGGAGACGGCGAAGCTGTCCACGGCACCGGTGAACTCTTCGGCCGGTACACCGTTGTCGACGAAGATTTTCTCCACATCGTTGCGGCTCTGGGGCACCTGACGCTTGACGTGGATGGCATCGAAGATGGCTGGGGTCAGCTTCTCTTCAGCCTTGAGCAGATTGGCAACCGCATAGGCGCGCTGCAGCTCGGGGCCCATCTCGCGACCCAGGAAGGCGACCGGGTTCTTCTTCAGGGTCACCCCTTCCGGCAGGCTCTTCTGCAGATCGTCCACGATCGGCTCGAACTTGAAGCAGTGAGGGCAGAAGTAGGAGAAGAACTCCATGACCTCAGGCTGAGCACTGCCAGTCTGTTTGACTACCTCATAGTTGACGCCTTCCTTGAACTCAGGGGCGGCGTGAACCATGGGTATCATCAGCATGGCAGCAAGAAAGCACAGTATTTTTTTCATGATGTTTCCTGTTAAGGGGAAGCAGTGAGGCACGCCCGGAGAACCGAAGCAGACCAAGCCTATTGCGTCCCCCTCCCGGCGTCAATGGCAAAGGAGGGGGGCCGCAGGGCAAGCCCTGTCATGATGCGGCACTATGGCAATCGCCGGCTCAGGCGTCACCAACCCGGTGTCAGGGTCAGAGGAGGCGCACTCAGGGCCGCCAACTGCTCATGCAGGCTGGCGATCTGGCTGCGCCAGTAGTGCTCGGTATTGAACCAGGGGAAGTGGCGGGGGAAGGCCGGATCCTCCCAGCGCCGTGCCAGCCACCCCATGTAGTGCACCATGCGCATGGCGCGCAGGGGCTCTATCAGCGCCAGTTCACGGTGGTCAAATTCCATGAACTCCTCATAACCGGCCAACAGGGTATCGAGCTGGATAAGCTGCTCGCTACGCTCCCCCGAGAGCAGCATCCAGAGATCCTGAATGGCGGGCCCGGTGCGGCTGTCGTCGAGATCGACGAACATGGGGCCATCGCGCCAGAGAATATTGCCCGGGTGGCAGTCGCCGTGCAGGGCTATCTGCGCCACATCGAGGCGCAGGGCATCGGTCACATGCTTGGTCAGCTCGTCGAGCAGGCCGAAGAACTCCCGGGCCAGACCGCTCGGCAACCACTCTCCTTCCGCCAGCAGGGCACGCGGCTCATGGAGCATGCTCTCTACATCGAGGCGAACCCGGTGCTGGAAGGGGCGAGTGGCGCCGATGCTGTGGATGCGGCCCAGGTAGCGACCTACCCACTCCAGCTGATCCAGGTTATCCACCTCGAACTGGCGGCCACCGACGCTATGCCAGATGGCGAAACCGTAGCCCTGATGCTCGAGCAGCGTCTCCCCCGCGAAGGCGATGGGAGCCGCCACCGGGATCTCGGCCTCGTTCAGGGCGGCGGCAAAGCCATGCTCCTCCAGGATCTGGGCCCGGCTCCAGCGCCCTGGCCGGTAGAACTTCACCACATAGCGGCGCCGATCCTCATCCTGAAACTGGTAGACCCGATTTTCATAGCTGTTGAGCTCGATGAGACCGGAATCGACACGCAGACCACTGAGGTCCAGGGCATCCAGGATGAGATCGGGATTGAGGTCGGAATAGTTGAAACGCATGAGATCCACCATGAGAAAGGGGCGCCGATGCGCCCCATTCTATCATTACCCCGGCAAATGATTGGCGAAACTGGCCCGCCATTTGCGTCATATCATCCTCACAATCGGCTGATGAACTTGCTGGCCTGACGCAGCTCTGCCTTGCCATCATCAGGGGCCGCATCGGCCCGCCTGAGCACGAACTGGATATCCAGGGTCGGCCGTTTCAGGTTGTAGGGATCCACGGCCAGGCTGATGGGCAGGGTATAGATCTCGCCAGCCTTCAGGGTCACCTCCCGCGGACCGAACCACTGGTGCTCGGGCAGCCCCTCCACATCCAGCTCGAAGACCTGGGCATGGAGGGTCTTGTTGAGGATCTTGAGGGTATAGGTGTTCTCTATCAGACCCTCACTGTTCTCGCGGAACAGCTGGTTGCGATCCCGGATGATGTCGAGCCCCATGGGCATGATGGACATGGCGTTGTAGGCGAACACCCCCAACATGATCACCATCACCAGGCCATAGCCCAGCAGCTTGGGCCGCGCCACATGGGTGCTGTCGTGCTCCAGCTTGTGCTCCGTGGTGTAGCTGATCAGCCCCTTCTCGTAGCCCATGCGCTCCATGGTGTTATCACAGGCATCGACGCAGGCGCCGCAGTTGATGCACTCGTATTGCAAGCCGTCACGGATATCGATGCCGGTCGGGCAGACCTGCACGCAGAGATCACAGTCGATGCAATCCCCCAGGCCCAGGGTCTTGGGATCCACCTTGCGGGGACGGGGGCCCCGGTGCTCGCCGCGCTTGGTGTCATAACCGACGATGAAGGTGTCCTTGTCGAACATGGCGGACTGGAAGCGGGAATAGGGGCACATGTGGATGCACATGATGGCGCGCATCCAGCCCGCGTTGCCATAGGTGCAGGCGGCGAAGAAGATGACCCAGAAGGCGACCCAGCCCGAGGCTGAAGCGGTAAAGAACTCGGGTATCAGCGCAGTGGCATCCTGGAAGTAGGCCACGAAGGTCAGCCCGGTGCCCAGCGACAGCAGGATCCAGGCCAGGTGCTTGGCGCCTTTGCGCAGCAGCTTGTCCGTATTCCAGGGGGACGCGTCCAGCTTGCGGCGCTTGTTGGCCGAGCCCTCGAACTTCTCTTCAAACCAGATGAACATGAAGGTCCACACCGTCTGCGGGCAGAGATAGCCACACCAGACCCGCCCCAGGAAGGTGGTCACGAAGAAGAGGGCGAAGGCGGCAATCATGAACACCCAGGCGAGCAGGGTGAGATCCTGAGGCCAGATGGTGGCGCCGAAGATATGGAACTGCTGGTTGCCGATATCGAACAAGATGGCCTGTCGGCCGTCATAACGCAGCCAGGGCAGGGCGACGAAGAGCACCATGAAGAACCAGCCCATCAGCTTGCGCAATCGCTGCCAGCGGCCAGTCTGGGCCCGCACATAGATACGATTGCCCGGATTGAACCTGTCGTCGCTCGACTTGAAGGCATTCGGGTTGAAGCTCCCGGTCACGCCTGTGTCGGTGACATCCTTGATGTCGATCTTCTCCTGGTCGGCCATTGCTACCCATCACTCCAGTAATTGTTATGGCGCGGATTATATCTTAAACAGCCTGCTAACAGTGTGGGTTTGATCTGTTGAATATTGGAGCGCTGTCGCAATTTTCAGCAACAAAAAAGGCCCATTGCCAGTTGACCATGCGCCTTTCTTTCAGATTCCCTTGAAACCCGACCCTGCCAGCCAGGTCGAGCGGGGATCACTTGATGCCACGCGCCTTGAGCAGGGCTTCTTTGAAGTCTGGCACGCTGTCCTTGGCCAGACCCGGGATCATCGCCTGCTTGTCGGCATCGCGCATCTTGAGGTGGTAGATCAGCATGTCATCGGTCAGCTCGGAGAGCGAGCCCTTGAAGCCAGCCTCTTCGGCCAGCTTGGCCACGAATTGCACCAGGCTGAGATCCTGCTCCTTGACCCAGGCGGGTTGCAGTAGCTCGAGCAGCTCTTCGATACGATGACATTGCATAGACGACCTCTTTATCTGTCAGTAATGAGTCAAGCCACCTTACCCATCAAGGCGACTTCGATCCGATCCCGGCCATTATGCTTGGCCTGATAGAGAGCCGCATCCGCTTTCTGCACTAAATCCGTAATTTCGAAGTGGTTATCCGGCACCAGGGTTGCCACCCCGAAGCTGCAGCTCACCTGGCCAGAGACCAGCGACTTCTGATGGGGGATCTGGATCTGCTTGAGGGCATCACGCACCTGCTGAGCCACCTGCAAGGCGCCTTGCATGCTGGTGCAAGGCAGCAAGAGGGCAAACTCCTCCCCCCCATAACGAGCAGCCAGATCATCTTCGCGGCGCGGCACCTTGCCGAGCAGGGCTGCAACCTGTTGCAGACACTCATCACCGGACTGATGGCCGTAGTGATCGTTGAATTGCTTGAAATAATCCACGTCTATCAGCACCAGGGAGAGTGGCGCCTGAGCCCGATGACAACGGCGCCACGCCTTGGTCAGACAGTGATCCAGATGGGCGCGATTCGCGATGCCGGTCAAGCCGTCACGGCGCGAGGTGAGCTTGAGATGTTCCGAGACAATCTTGAGTTCGGCGACCAGGTTGGCATTGGAAAAACGATGATAGAGGGAGGCGGCCTGATCCCGGCGCAGACGGCGCAGCAGGGTCGGCAGGAACACAAACAGATAGCCCGAGAGCATGCAGGCGACGATCCGTTCCTGCTCATTGCCCTGCGCCAGCTCGAACAAGATGGCGAGTCCCAGGGGCAACATGGCGCCATAGAAGGCACGTCGGCTACCAAACAGCATGATGGCGCTGCCGGTCAGGATCAGGCTGGTCAGCATCATCATGGCGGCGCGATAGGCGTCGGGCAGCTGACCCATATAGAGCAATACGCCGAGGGCCCAGACGATGGAGGTGATGGTCACCCCGATGAACAGCTCCCGCTCGAGCAGGGCCAGGGGGGTAGTATCGAGCCGGGACTGACGCCAGCGCAGGTGCCATCCCCGGCCACAGAGCGTCAACAGCACCATGCCCAGCCAGGTCAGCGCCTCGATGGCGGGCAGGTAATCATGGAACAGCAGCGCCCATCCCAGGGCCAACAGCGCCAGACAGGGCAGACTGAACGAGGCATGGGTATAGAGCTGAGCCATGATGGCTTGCCTGACCTGTCGTGTCACACTCTGGCTCAAGGGGAAGGTACTCCATTTGCGATGGCCGCATAGTCTATCCCAGCCCCCGGCAGCCAACAACAAACGGCCAGTTATTAACCACTCAGTCAGCCAAGGCCGCTGCCAGCGCAGTCTGATTCTCAATAAAATACATAACAATCAACATTTTAAATGCATATTGTCCCTGGTGATGGCTCACCCCTTCTCCAGTTCGTCGAGGATGGGGCAATCGGGTCTGTCATCCCCGTGACAGCAGGTCACCAGACCCTCCAGGCTGGTCAGCATGGCCTGCAGCCCCTTGATGCGATCGCGCAGATCGACGATCTTCTCCTGAGCCAGCTTCTTCACCTGAGCACTGCTTCTGTGCTTGTCGCGATAGAGCACCAGCAACTCCTGACACTCCTCCAGATTGAAGCCGGTCTCCCGCGCTCGCTTGACGAAATGCAGCTCGCGCACCGTCTCCTCCCCATAGCTGCGATAGCCGTTATCGCTGCGCTGAGGGGGGGTGATAAGGTCAATGCTCTCGTAATAACGGATGGTCTTGGCACTGAGGCCTGTGGCCTGAGCGGCCTTGCTGATATTCATGACTGACTCCTGATTGCCGGCTGCGCCACTGGCGGCCGGCGTACTGTTGCAACATCGAACGAGCAGGCCGGGTCATCCCCCGCCCCATCGTCACTGTGTTCACCCAAACATGTAAGCTACGCAGCTCAGCGTGATGCCCGCCCGGCCTTGGGCTGCCAACGCTTGAGCAAGAGCGAGTTGCTCAATACCATCACGCTGCTCAGGGCCATGGCCGCCCCTGCCAGTTCGGGGCTCAGATAACCCAGCGCCGCCAGGGGAATGCCAATCACGTTGAAGGCGAAGGCCCAGAACAGGTTCTGGCGTATGGTGCGCCAGGTGGCCGCCGAGATGTCGATGGCATCGGCAACCAGCCGTGGATCGGCTCGCATCAGGGTGATGGAGGCCGTCTCCATCGCCACATCCGATCCCGACCCCATGGCAATGCCAACATCGGCCGCGGCCAGCGCGGGGGCATCGTTCACCCCGTCCCCCACCATGGCCACCAACCCCTGAACCTGCTCACGCAGCGCCTCAACCTTGGCCACCTTGCCATCCGGCAGGACGGAGTCGAAGGCCCCGGTCAGCCCCAACTTGGCGGCGATATGTGCCACGGGAGCCGCGGCATCGCCACTGACCAGCCAACTCTCGATGCCCCGTGATGCCAGCTCGGCGACCGCCGGCCGGCTCTCGGGGCGCAGCTTGTCTGCCAGCACCGCTACCCCGGCCAGGGTATTATCGATGGCGACCCAGACCCGGGTCGCCCCATCCAGACTCTCGGGCACTTCGACCACCAGCCCCAGGGTCGCCATCAACGCAGGATTGCCAATCGCGACCCTGTGCCCCTCGACCACCCCCTGAATACCGGCCCCGATCCGCACCTCGACCTCTCGGGGCTCGGGCAGCACCAGCTCGCCTTGCGTCTCGACCATGGCCCGGGCCAGGGGATGTTCACTCGCTTGTTGCAGAGCCGCCGCCAGCCGCAGGGAGTCCGCATCACCACTCCAGCTCTGCAGCACTGGCCTTCCTTCGGTCAGGGTGCCCGTCTTGTCGAAGATGAGCGCCTTGATGGCATGGGCCTTCTGCAGGGTATCCACGTCCTTGATCAGTATGCCGTGACGCGCAGCCACCCCGGTGCCGGTCACTATGGCGGCTGGCGTGGCCAACCCCAGGGCGCAGGGGCAGGCAATGACCAGCACCGCCACCGCCGCCAACAGGGCCTGACCAAAGTCACCTGCCCACACCCACCACAGCAGCAGGGTGAGCAGGGCAATCACCATCACCACCGGCACGAACACAGCCGAGACGCGATCGACCAGTTGCTGCAATGGCGCCTTGCCCATCTGGGCGCGCTCGACCAGGGCGATGATCTTGCTGAGGCTGGAGTCCTCACCCACAGTGGTGGCCTGGATGGTCAACACCCCGGAGCCATTGATGGCGCCGCCCAGCACCGCATCGCCGACCCCCCGCAGCACCGGCATGCTCTCACCGGTGAGGATGGATTCGTCCAGCTCGCTGCTCCCCTGAATGATGCGACCATCCACCGGCACCCGCTCGCCGACCAGCACCCGCAGCGTGTCCCCTCGCAACACCTCGTCCACGGAGACGCTGACCCACTCCTCCCCCCGTAACAGGGTTGCAGTATCGGGCCTCAGCGCCATCAGCTCGCGGATGGCCGACTGGGTGCTGCGCCGGGCGCGGGTCTCGAGCAACTTGCCCAGCGAGATGAGGGTGATGATGAGGGCGCTCGCCTCGAAATAGAGGTGGCCAGAAGCCTCGGCCCCCAGACTCAACCAGAGGTAGAGGCTATAGAAATACGCGGCGCTGGTACCGGTCGCGACCAGCACATCCATGTTGGCGGCCTTGTTTTTCAACGCCAGCCAGGCCCCACGATAGAAGCGCGCCCCTATCCAGAACTGCACCGGGGTCGCCAGCGCCCACTCGGCCCAGGCGGGCAGATGCCAGCTCAACAAGCCTGCCATGGCGAACATCCCCATGAGCAGCGGCAGGGTCAACAGGGCGGCGATCACCACCTGACCCAGCGCCCGCTTCGCCTCTGTGCGCTCCTGTGCCTCCCGGGCCTGCAACTGTTGCTGGCGCGAGGTCACGCTGCCGCGTACCAGTTCGGCACCAAAGCCCAGCGCCACTATCTGATCCCGCACCGCGGCCGGGCTCAGCAAGCCGGGCAGCAGCCTGAGCCGGGCCAGTTCGGTGGCGAAGTTGACCTCGGCCGACTCTATGCCCGGCAGCGCCGCGAGGGCACGCTCGATGCGGCTGGCACAGGCGGCGCAGCTCATGCCGCTCACCTGAAAATCGACTCCCTCGCTTGGCACCTCATAGCCTTGCTGGCGAATGCTCGCCACGACGTCGGGTAGTTGCGTCTCGCTCTGCAGTGCCACGGCGGCCTGCTCCAGGGCGAAATTGACACTGGCCTCGACACCGTCGATCCGGTTAAGTGCCGTTCCTATGCGGCTGGCACAGTTGGCACAACTCATGCCGCGGATCGGCACCTGGATGGATATGGTCATGATAAGCCTCCTGCGACTCACTGTGCAGAAACCTTAACCTTTACTGTAAGGGGAAGCTCAAGCATAAAAAATAACGAGGCAAAGCCTCGTCATCGAAATACGCATCTCCTCGCCCCAACTGCCGGGGTTACCGCTCAGACCAGGTGACGAGCCACCCGGTTGAGCAGCGGACGAGCCAGCAGATAGCCGCCGAGCATGGCGCCCATGACCGCCAGTACTCGCACATCGAGGGAGGGGCTCAGGCGGGCGGCCAACAGTGTCAACAGACCAATGAGACCGGTGGCTATCAGGCTAAGGGCAAACAGGGACAGGGTGGATTTCATATCAATCTCCTCGGGCGTGGCCATCCATGGGAGACCTGGATCCTTGTGGTCAAAGCGTAACCACGCCAGGCTGGACTCACGCTGATCTGGCGCAATAAATGTGCAAACGGACCCACCCTGACCCGATCCCCAACGACACAAGCCGGATAAAAGATGAGCAGGCTCAATGCCACCGCCACAGGGCTGGCTCATAATTCGGGGGTTTTGAATGTAAACTGGGTGCGGCCAGGGCGAGACACTCTGTTACATGAGTCCACTCACCGGCTCGGTATACTAACCACAATAATAAGGTTTGGCGGGAACCTTGCCTGCAAGGTTCAAATACAATTTGGAATCTCAGGAATCCTATGAAAAATATCAATCCAACCCGGACCCAGGCCTGGCAGGCTCTGGATGCTCACTTCGCCGCAGAGGGCAAGATGCAGCTCAAGGAGCTGTTTGCCAAGGATGCCAAGCGCTTTGACACGTTCTCCCTCACCTTTGGCGGCGACATCCTGGTCGACTACTCCAAGAACCTGATCACCGAGCAGACCCTCAAGCTGCTGATTGATCTGGCCAAAGAGACTGACCTTCGCAGTGCCATCGATGCCATGTTCAACGGCGACAAGATCAACCAGACCGAGGGCCGTGCCGTGCTGCACACCGCCCTGCGCAACCGCTCCGATCGCCCGATTGAGTGCGACGGCAAGGATGTGATGCCGGAAGTGAACGCCGTGCTGGCCAAGATGAAAGCCTTCTGTGACAAGGTCATCTCAGGCGAGTGGAAGGGCTATACCGGCAAGGCAATCCAGCATGTGGTCAATATTGGTATCGGCGGTTCGGATCTGGGCCCGGTGATGATCACCGAGGCGCTGCGTCCCTTCAAAAACCACCTGCAGATGCACTTCGTCTCCAACGTCGATGGCACCCACATCGCCGAGACCCTCAAGCAGATCGATCCGGAAACCACCCTGTTCCTGGTGGCCTCCAAGACCTTTACCACCCAGGAGACCATGACCAACGCCCTGAGCGCCCGGGACTGGTTCATCAACATCGCCGGTGACAAGGCCCACGTGGCCAAACACTTCGCCGCCCTCTCCACCAACGGCAAGGCCGTGGCCGAGTTCGGCATCGACACCGACAACATGTTCGAATTCTGGGACTGGGTCGGCGGCCGCTACTCCTCCTGGTCTGCCATCGGCATGCCCATCGCCCTCTCCCTCGGTTTCGAGCACTTCGAAGCCCTGCTGCAAGGCGCCTTCGAGATGGACATGCACTTCGCCACCGCCTCCTATGAGCAGAATGCCCCTGTGCTGCTGGCGCTGATCGGTCTCTGGTACAACAACTTCCATGGCGCCGAGTCCGAGGCCATCCTCCCCTACGATCAGTACATGCATCGCTTCCCCGCCTACTTCCAGCAGGGCAACATGGAATCCAACGGCAAGTACGTGGATCGCGATGGCAACAAGGTCGACTATCAGACCGGCCCCATCATCTGGGGTGAGCCGGGCACCAACGGCCAGCACGCCTTCTACCAGCTGATCCACCAGGGTACCAAGCTGATCCCTTGTGATTTCCTGGCGCCGGCCATCAGCCACAACCCTATCGGTGACCATCACCCGAAACTGCTGGCCAACTTCTTTGCCCAGACCGAGGCCCTGGCCTTTGGCAAGCATCAGGATCAGGTGATTGGCGAACTGCTGGCCGCGGGCAAGAGCCAGGCGGAGGCGCAAGCCTTGGCCCCCTTCAAGGTGTTTGAAGGCAACCGCCCGACCAACAGCATACTGTTCAAGCGCCTGACCCCGAAGACGCTGGGTAGCCTGATCGCCATGTACGAACACAAAATCTTCGTGCAAGGCGCAATCTGGAACATCTTCAGCTTCGACCAGTGGGGGGTAGAGCTCGGCAAACAGCTCGCCAATCAGATCCTGCCTGAGCTGAGCGGCGACAGTGCCGTCACCAGCCACGACAGCTCGACCAATGGTCTGATCAACACCTGGAAAGCCTGGAAGGCCTGATGTCCCGGCGTTGACTGCATGCAAAAGCCCCGCTCATCGAGCGGGGCTTTTTATTGGCACTGATACTGTGCTGATCGGGTGTCCAGGCCAGTCAGCGGGCGGGAGTCGTCACCCCCACCCTGAAGAAGCTTAGCCGCCGACGGCGATGCGCTTCATGTCTTTCATATAACCGCGCAGCACATGGCCGATCTGTTCGATCGGATGGTTGCGGGTCGCCTCGTTGGCGGCCAGCAGCGCCAGGTTGTCGACGCTCTGGCTGTCAGCCTTGCTGGCACCCAGATCACCGGCCTGCAGGGTCGGCATGAAGTGTTCGCGCAGCAGCGGCACGGCGGCGTTGGCAAACAGATAGTTACCGTATTCGGCGGTATCCGAGATGACCACGTTCATCTCATACAGACGCTTGCGGGCGACGGTGTTGGCGATGAGCGGCAGCTCGTGCAGGGATTCGTAGTAGGCGGACTCTTCATAGATGCCGGACGCGACCATGGTCTCGAACGCCAGCTCTACCCCCGCCTTGACCATGGCCACCATGACCACGCCGTTGTCGAAGTACTCCTGCTCGGCAATCTTGCCAGCAAACGCCGGGGCATTTTCGAAGGCAGACTTGCCGGTCTCTTCACGCCAGCCGAACAGCTTGGCATCGTCTTCGGCCCAGTCGGCCATCATGCCGCGGGAGAACTCGCCGGCGATGATGTCATCCATGTGCTTCTCGAACAGCGGGCGCATCAGGGTACGCAGCTGCTCGGAGAGCTCGAAGGCACGCAGCTTGGCCGGGTTGGAGAGGCGGTCCATCATCAGGCTGATGCCACCCTGCTTCAGGGATTCGGTGATGGTCTCCCAACCGAACTGGATCAGCTTGCCGGCGTAGGCTTTATCGGCGCCCTCGGCAACCAGCTTGTCGTAGCAGAGCAGGGAGCCGGCCTGCAGCATGCCACAGAGGATGGTCTGCTCGCCCATCAGGTCGGATTTCACTTCCGCCACGAAGGAGGACTCCAGCACGCCGGCACGGTCGCCGCCGGTCGCAGAGGCCCATGCCTTGGCGATGGCTATGCCTTCGCCTTTAGGATCGTTCTCCGGGTGGACGGCAATCAGGGTCGGCACACCGAAACCACGCTTGTACTCTTCCCGTACTTCGGTGCCCGGGCACTTGGGCGCCACCATGACCACAGTGATGTCGGCGCGGATCTGCTGACCCTCTTCGACCACGTTGAAGCCGTGGGAGTAACCCAGGGTCGCGCCCTGTTTCATCAGCGGCATCACGGTTTTCACCACGTCGGCGTGCTGCTTGTCCGGGGTCAGGTTCAGTACCAGATCGGCGCTCGGGATCAGCTCTTCATAGGTACCGACCACGAAGCCGTTGTCGGTGGCTTTCTGCCAGGAAGCACGTTTCTCGGTGATGGCTGCCTTGCGCAGGGCGTAGGAGATATCCAGCCCGGAGTCACGCATGTTCAGACCCTGGTTCAGGCCCTGGGCGCCACAGCCCACAATCACCACCTTCTTGCCCTTCAGTACCAGGCAGCCGTCGGCGAATTCGGCCCGTTGCATGAAACGACACTTGCCCAGCTGGGCCAGCTGCTGACGCAGGTTCAGGGTGTTGAAATAGTTAGCCATGGTGATTGCTCCGTTCAATTAATTCCAAGCCGCTATGGGCGTGATTCCGTGCCGCTATGGGCCTTGACCAAACCACTATAGCGCGGGACAGATATTGCCTGAACTGATATATTCGAAATAGTACGTTGCATAAATTGAAATGTTAACCTGCACTATCCCACGCCGTGTTTCCCTCCACAGCCATGTCTGGGAGACATTGTCCGCACCCTTATATTCGTCACCACAGGCCGACGCAGGAGTTGAAAGATGGATCTTCGTAATCTCGAGCTGTTTCTCCACCTCGCCGACAGCTTGCACTTTGGCAAGAGTGCCGATGCCATGGCGGTCAGCCCCTCCACCCTGAGCCGCGCCATCCAGCGCCTGGAGCAGGAAACCGGCTGCATCTTGTTCGAGCGGGACAACCGCAGCGTGCGGCTCACCCCAGCTGGGGAGAAGCTGCGCGAGTTCGGCGGCAATCTGATGCAGGAGTGGCGCAGGTTACGCCTGGAACTCAAGCGCAGTGACGAACCCCTGCAGGGGCGACTGCGGGTATTCTGCTCTGTCACCGCCAGCTACTTCCTGTTGCCCGATGTGCTGGAACGCTTCCGCCGTCGTTATCCTCAGCTCGAAATCAAGCTGGAGACCGGGGACCCGGCCCTGGCAGTCGACAAGATCCTCAGTGAAGAGGTCGACATCGCCATCGCCGCCCGCCCCGACGCCCTGCCCGCCAAGCTGGAATTTGCCAGCCTGCAGCAAGTGCCCCTGGTCTTTATCGCGCCACGGGCCGCCCCCCAGCTCAGCCAGTGGTTCCGCCATGGCGAGCCGGACTGGGAGCGGTTGCCGCTCATCCTCTCCGAGCAGGGTCTGGCCCGCAAACGCTGCGATCAGTGGTTTCGCAACAAGGGCATCGCCCCCAACATCTATGCCGAGGTCGCAGGTAACGAGGGGATAGTCGCCATGGTGGCCCTTGGCTGTGGCGTGGGTCTGGTGCCCGCCGCCGTCATAGACCACAGCCCCATGGGGGAAAAGGTACGCATCGTCGAACCCAAGCCTGCCCTCAAGCCGTTTGATGTGGGCATGGGAGTGCTCAAGAAGCGGCTCGATGAGCCCCTGGTCAAGGCGTTTTGGGATACAGCCAAGGGCCAGCACAACTACGGTTAGCCTCTGCCTGGCCTGTGTGATGACAGATCTGACAGCTATCACCGTCCCCCCCTTTGACTACACTAGGCTCCCCTCACTCAAGGAGACCCAAGGAGTCGCCATGAAGGATCACCTCGTCGAAATCAGGAGCCCGGTGTTGTTTGAAGAGTACTTGCAGAGCATGGGCCTGCCCCGCGCCTGCCTGGAACAGGAGCAGGAGATCTATCGCCAGGACCGCCATCTGGCGGCGGTGCGCCTGATCAAGGGGGAGATGCGGTTCTATCTGATGGCTGCTGAACTCGGCAAGCGTTGATACCGCATCTGGTCACAGAACCCGCGCCTGAGACAGGTTAGACTGAGGCTCTGTGCCCAGCAACGGATGCCCTCATGAAACCCAGCGGCCTGGATCGTCTCTTTACCCCGCACTCCATCGCCGTGATCGGCGCCTCGAGCAATCCCCAGAAGGCGGGCCATGTGGTGATCCGCCACCTGCTGGCAGGTCAGTTCAAGGGGCCCATACTGCCGGTCAGCACCGATAGCCAGGCCATCGCCGGTGTGCTGGCCTATCCGGATGTGGCCAGCCTGCCGCTCGCGCCGGATCTTGCCATCATCTGTACCCGCCGCGAACGGGTGTTACCCCTGGTTGACGCTCTGGGTCAACGAGGGGCCGGCGCCGTCATCATACTGGCTGGCGACTTCAGCGACCAGGAGCGTGCCGAGCTGCAACGCTTGCGCCATCAGTACGGCATTCGCCTGCTCGGCCCCAACAGCATGGGCATGCTGCTGCCTGGCCAAGGCATCAATGCCAGCTTCTCCCCCATCGCCGCCAAGCCTGGTCAGGTCGCGTTTCTCTCCCAGTCTGCGGCGGTGAGCACCACCATTCTCGATTGGGCCAAGCAACATGAGGTCGGTTTCTCCGCCTTCATCTCCCTTGGGGATCACTGCGACATCGACTTTGGCCAACTGCTCGATCAGCTCTCCCGAGACGGCACAACCCGCGCCATCCTGCTCTACATGGACAAGCTGCATGATGCCCGCCACTTTCTCTCAGCGGCGCGAGCGGCCTCGCGCAACAAGCCCATCCTGGTGCTCAAGAGTGGTCGCCACGATCCGAGTCACGGCCTGGATAACGTCTATGACGCGGCCATTCGTCGCGCCGGCATGCTGCGAGTGCGCGACACCCACGAGCTGTTTGCCGCCGTGGAAACACTCAATCATTCGTTGCACCTCAAGGGAGAGCGGCTGGCCATCATCTCCAATGGCCGCGGCCTGGCCAATATGGCAGCCGATGTGCTGCAAGAGCGTGGTGGCAAGCTGGCGGCCGCCCCCCTCGACATCGGCAGCGACGCCGATATCCAGGCCTATCAGGATGCCCTCGACAACGTGCTGCAGGGGGATGAGGCCGATGCCATCTTGCTGATCCATGCCCCCTCCCTCACGGCTCGAGGCGTGGAGCTGGCCCGCAACCTCATCGATTACCTCAAGCAACACCCCAGAGCCAGACGCTTCAATCTGCTGACCAACTGGGCGGGGGAGTTCTCCGCCCAGGAGGGCAGGCGACTGTTCAACGAGGCGGGCATCCCCACCTATCGCACGCCCGAAAGTGCGGTCAACGCCTTTATGCACATGGTGGAATATCGCCGCAACCAGAAGCAGTTGATGGAAACGCCCGCCTCCCTGCAGGGGGACAGAGTGGACTTGGCCCTCTGCAAGAAATTGATCCAGCAGGCCCTGAGCCGCAAACAGTACAGGTTGGATACCCATCTGGTGCAGCCCCTGCTGCAAGCGAGCGGACTGACCACCCTGCCCACCTGGATAGTCACCGATGCCATAGAGGCAACCCTGACCGCCGAGCAGATTGGCTACCCGGTAGCGGTCAAGTTGAGATCCCAAGACATAGCCCACAAATCATCGGTACACGGAGTCATGCTCAACCTGCGCACCTCAAGCGAGGTGGCCCAGGCCGCCGATGCCATCCTGGACCGAGTACGTCAGCATGATCCGGGCGCAAGGATCGAGGGGTTGCTGGTACAACGCATGGCCAGGCGGAGCGGGGGGCTGGAGTTGAGGATCCGCATTCAGCAGGATCCGGTATTTGGCCCCGTGATACTGCTGGGAGAGTCCGGGGCCGAGCCCCGGGAGATGGTGGCCGCCCTGCCCCCTCTCAATCAGGCTCTGGCCCGCTATCAAATAATCGAAGCCCTCAAGAGCCGCAAGATCAGGGAACAAGCGAGCCCGGAGCGCCTCGATATCATGGCCCTGGCCCAGGTACTGTGTCAGCTTTCCGAGTTGCTGCTCGCCTTCCCCGAGATCCACGAGCTGGATCTCCACCCGCTGCAGGCCTGTGGCGACGAGATGGTGGTGCTCGATGCCAGCCTGATCCTCCATGACCAGCCGAGCGCAGCCAGTAGCACACTCGCCATACGACCCTATCCCACAGAGCTTGAAGAGGGGGCCTGGCTAAAAGATCGCAGCCATGTCCTGCTGCGCCCGATCCGTCCCGAAGACGAACCGGCCCATAAGCAGTTCGTATTGCAGGTCTCCGATGAGGACAGATACAAACGCTTCTTCGCCGACGTGGGAGAACTCGGTCATGAGGAGCTGGCCCGCATGACTCAAATCGATTACGACCGGGAGATGGCCTTCGTCGCGGTAGGGCAAGGGGGTGTCTTTGATCAGCAAATCCTGGGGGTGGTGCGTGCCATCTCCACCCCGGACAAGCGAGATGCCGAGTTCGCAATATTAGTCAGGTCAGATCTGAAAGGATTGGGGCTGGGCACCCTGCTGATGGAGAAGATCATCCGCTATGCCAAGGAGGCTCAGATAGGCCAGTTGTCCGGTATGACGATGCCCATCAACCAGGGCATGATCACGCTCGCCAAGCGGCTCGGTTTTCGCATCGATATGCAGCTGGAAGAGGGGGTGGTGGAGATGCTGCTGCCGTGTGGCGGGTCAGAAGAATAAGTCTAGCTCCCATCGGTTAGCTCAGCATGGCGGTCTGGCTCGGCAGATCCGCTGGCAAGCACCTGCCAGCCCGTTGAATGGGGGTGCCGATGTGCTGTCACAGCAACGAATTTCAGGCATGAAAAAAGCCCGCTCGTGAGAGCGGGCTTTCAGGGTCTTGCTACCAGTCAAATGCCTCTGCATTTGTGGCCAATCACATCGCTGTGACCGTAATTAGGAGCCTGGCAGTGTCCTACTCTCGCATGGCGAATGCCACACTACCATCGGCGCT
>NZ_JANUES010000007.1:0-149841 GCF_024809075.1 Aeromonas sp. BIGb0445 | reverse complement strand
GCAGTTGAGGCAGTTGAGGCAGTTGAGGCAGTTGAGGCAGTTGAGGCAGTTGAGGCAGTTGAGGCAGTTGAGGCAGTTGAGGCAGTTGAGGCAGTTGAGGCAGTATCAGGTTCCATTAAAAGAAAAGCCGGGACAAGCCCGGCTTTTTCTTTATCACTCAGCAGCTGCTTCAGCAGCGGCCGGGCGGTCTACCAGCTCGATGTAAGCCATCGGAGCGTTGTCGCCGGCACGGAAACCGCATTTCAAAATGCGAGTATAACCGCCGGCGCGCTCCAGGTAGCGCGGGCCCAGTTCATTGAACAGCTTAGCCACAATCGCGTTGTCGCGAGTGCGGGCAAATGCCAGACGACGATTAGCAACGCTATCGGTCTTGGCAAGGGTGATCAGCGGTTCAACGACACGACGCAGCTCTTTTGCCTTAGGCAGAGTCGTCTTGATGATCTCATGACGAACCAGGGAGCTGGCCATGTTGCGGAACATAGCCTGACGATGGCTGCTGTTCCGGTTCAGTTGACGACCACTCAAACGATGGCGCATGACCTTATCCTTCTAACTAAATCTGTGAAACCCGTAATCTGGATTACTCGTCAGCGATGCTGGCGGGCGGCCAATTCTCAAGGCGCATGCCAAGAGACAGACCACGGGAGGCCAACACATCCTTGATCTCAGTCAGGGACTTCTTACCGAGGTTGGGAGTCTTAAGCAACTCAACCTCGGTACGCTGTACCAGATCACCAATATAGTGGATAGCTTCTGCCTTCAGACAGTTCGCAGAACGAACTGTCAGCTCCAAATCATCGACAGGACGCAGCAGGATCGGATCGAACTCGGGTTTCTCTTCTTTCTTCTCGGGCACGCTGACATCGCGCAGATCCACGAAGGCTTCCAGTTGCTCAGCCAGAATAGTGGCAGAACGACGGATAGCTTCTTCAGGATCCAGAGTACCATTGGTCTCCATGTCGATGACCAGCTTGTCCAAGTCGGTACGCTGTTCCACACGTGCTGCCTCAACATTGTAGGCAATACGAACGATGGGGCTGAACGCAGAGTCCAGCAACAGGCGACCGATAGGACGCTCTTCATCATCGTTGTGAACACGAGCAGAAGCAGGCACATAACCACGACCGCGCTGAACTTTCAGGCGCATGCTGATCTCAGCGTTTGCACCAGTCAGGTGGCAGATTACGTGCTCCGGGTTAACAATCTCGACTTCATCACCGTGAGTGATATCACCTGCGGTAACGGGGCCTGTTCCAGACTTGGTCAGGGACAGAGTTACCTCGTCCTTGCCTTCCAGCTTCACAGCGATACCTTTCAGGTTGAGCAGGATTTCAAGAATGTCTTCCTGTACACCTTCTTTGCTGCTGTACTCATGCAGCACGCCGTCGATCTCGACTTCTGTGACTGCACAACCGGGCATAGATGACAGCAAAATACGACGCAGGGCGTTACCCAGCGTGTGACCAAAACCACGCTCAAGTGGCTCAAGAGTCACTTTTGCGTGAGTCGGGCTAACTTGCTCGATGTCAACTAGCCGCGGCTTAAGAAAATCTGTTACAGAACCCAGCATTGTGTCCTCTCTTTAGAAGCTAGCTTTACTTGGAGTAAAGCTCGACGATCAGCTGCTCGTTAATGTCGGCAGACAGGTCAGAACGCTCTGGCAGGCGCTTGAAGGCACCTTCCATTTTAGCGGTATCAACCTCTACCCAAGTCGGCTTCTCACGCTGACCAGCAACTTCCAGGGAAGCTTTGATACGCGCTTGCTTCTTAGCCTTCTCACGAACGCAGATCACGTCCTCAGGGGAAACCTGGAAAGAAGGAATGTTAACAACGCGACCGTTTACCAGGATAGCCTTGTGGCTCACCAGCTGACGTGATTCAGCGCGGGTAGCGCCAAAGCCCATGCGATAAACGACGTTATCCAAACGACCTTCCAGCAGCTGCAACAGGTTTTCGCCGGTGTTGCCTTTTTGACGGGCAGCATCGCGGTAGTAGTTGCGGAACTGTTTTTCCAACACGCCGTAGATACGACGAACTTTTTGTTTCTCGCGCAGTTGCACGCCGTAGTCAGACAGACGCGCTTTACGCGCACCGTGTTGACCAGGAGCAGTGTCAATCTTGCACTTGGAATCTATCGCACGAACACCTGACTTCAGGAAGAGGTCGGTGCCCTCACGACGGCTAAGCTTAAGCTTAGGACCGATATATCTTGCCATCTTCTTTCTCCAACAATCCTAGACCAATAAGCAACAGCGTTATACGCGGCGCTTCTTGGGAGGACGACAACCGTTGTGCGGGATCGGAGTCACATCAGTAATATTAGTGATGCGGAAACCAGCCGCGTTCAGCGCGCGGATGGAGGACTCTCGACCGGGACCCGGACCTTTGACCATGACTTCCAGGTTCTTCACGCCGTATTCTTTGGCGATCTCACCAGCACGCTCAGCAGCTACCTGGGCAGCAAACGGAGTGGACTTACGGGAACCACGGAAACCTGAACCACCAGAGGTAGCCCATGACAGAGCATTGCCCTGACGGTCAGTAATGGTCACGATTGTGTTGTTGAAAGATGCATGAACGTGTGCAATACCGTCGCTCACTTGCTTTTTAACGCGCTTGCGAGCACGAGTCGGAGTTTTAGCCATTTTCTACCTTCCCGTTACTTCTTGATAGCCTTGCGCGGACCCTTACGGGTACGAGCATTGGTCTTGGTACGTTGACCACGAACAGGCAGGCTACGACGGTGACGCAAACCACGGTAGCAACCCAGATCCATCAAGCGTTTGATGTTCATGGATATCTGACGACGCAAGTCACCTTCAACGGTGAATTTACCTACTTGCTCGCGCAGACTCTCGATCTGAGCTTCGTCCAAGTCTTTAATTTTCACATTCTCAGCGATACCGGCTGCGGCACAGATGGCCTTGGAGCGGGTACGACCGACGCCATAAATCGCAGTCAACGCAATGACTGCATGCTTATGGTCAGGAATGTTAATGCCAGCGATACGGGCCACTGTTCACTCCTACATAGAGTAGATAACGACCACCACAAAGCCCGTGAGCGGATACGTGGCGGTCAACCAATACACAACAAAAGTTGGCTGGCTATATTAGCCAGCACAACTGTTTGTTGCAAGTCCTAACCGTAAAAAATTAGCCTTGGCGCTGTTTATGCTTTGGCTCGCTGCAAATCACACGCACCACACCGTGACGCTTGATGATTTTGCAGTTACGGCAGATTGCCTTAACGGAAGCACGAACTTTCATTGCTTAACTCCGTAACTACGCCGACCTTTAGCGGCCGTAGCCCTTCAGGTTGGCCTTCCTCAGGACGTCGCCATATTGATGAGACATCATATGGGTTTGTACCTGAGCCATGAAGTCCATGATAACCACCACGATAATCAGCAGCGAAGTGCCGCCGAAATAGAACTGTACGTTCCAGGCAGTCATCAGGAACTGGGGTACCAGACAGATAAAGGTTATATAGAGTGCACCTGCCAATGTCAGGCGAGTCATAACCTTATCGATATAACGTGCTGTCTGCTCGCCCGGGCGGATCCCCGGGATAAAGGCTCCACTCTTCTTCAGGTTATCTGCCGTCTCGCGTGGATTGAACACCAACGCAGTATAGAAGAAACAGAAGAAGATAATGGCTGCTGCATACAGCATCTCATACAAGGGCTGACCCGGCTGCAGGACCATAGAGACCTGCTGCAGAACGTCTGCTACCTTGCCCTCGCCCTGACCAAACCAAGAGGTGATGGTCCCTGGGAAGAGGATGATACTGGATGCGAAAATCGCAGGAATCACACCGGCCATATTCACTTTCAATGGCAGGTGTGTGCTTTGCGCGGCAAATACCTGGCGGCCTTGTTGACGTTTTGCATAGTTAACGACGATACGACGCTGACCACGCTCTACGAACACCACAAAGTAAGTCACTGCGAAAACAATCAAGCCCAGCAACAACAACAGCAGGATGTGCAATTCCCCTTGACGTGCCTGTTCGGCCGTAGCACCAATGGCATGAGGCAGCCCAGCAACGATCCCGGTGAAAATAATCAACGAGATGCCGTTACCGATACCACGCTCGGTAATCTGTTCACCTAACCACATTAAAAACATGGTGCCGGTAACCAGACTCACAACCGCCGTGAAATAGAAGCCCAAACCCGGATGAGTCACGAGTCCTTGCATCATATTCGGCAGACCGGTTGCGATACCAATGGCCTGGAAGGTTCCCAAAATCAATGTACCCCAGCGGGTATACTGATTGATCTTGCGACGGCCGGATTCACCTTCTTTCTTGAGTTCAGCAAGAGCGGGATGAACCACGGTCAGTAACTGGATGATGATCGACGCCGAAATGTACGGCATGATCCCCAACGCAAGAATAGAAGCACGCGAGAGTGCACCACCACTGAACATGTTGAACATCTCAATGATGGTGCCCTTCTGTTGCTGGAACAACTCGGCCAGTACGGCGGCGTCAATACCAGGAATCGGCACATAAGAGCCTGCACGGAAAACGATAATCGCCCCGAGAACGAAGAGCAGACGGCTCTTCAGTTCGCTCAGACCACCCTGCGCTTTAACATCCAATCCTGGTTTCTTAGCCATTGTACTGATTATTCCTCGATTTTACCGCCAGCGGCCTCGATGGCTGCACGTGCACCTTTGGTGACGGACACACCACGAACGGTCACAGCACGGTCAATGTTGCCAGACAGAACAATTTTAGCGAAAACGATGTTCTTAGTCAGAACGCCGGCTTGCTTCAAAGTGCTCACATCGACCACATCACCTTCTACCATGGCGATTTCGTTCAGACGCACTTCGGCAGAAACCAAAGATTTGCGAGAGAAGAAACCGAACTTCGGCAGACGGATTTTCAAAGGCATCTGGCCGCCTTCGAAACCAGCGCGGACTTTACCGCCACCGGAACGAGAGGTCTGACCTTTAACACCACGACCACCAGTCTTGCCCAGACCAGAACCAATACCACGGCCTGGACGGTGCTTGACAGACTTAGAGCCTGGGGCCGGAGACAGAGTGTTCAGACGCATGCTTAGCCCTCCACCTTAACCATGTAGTAAACCTGGTTGATCATACCACGGACGCAAGGAGTATCCTCCAGCTCAACGGTGTGACCAATGCGACGCAGACCCAGACCACGCAGAGTCGCCTTATGCTTAGGCAGACGGCCGATAGAGCTGCGCGTTTGAGTTACTTTTACAGTGTTAGCCATGTCGCATTACCCCAGAATTTCTTCAACGCGCAGACCACGCTTGGCAGCGATCTGGGCCGGGGATTGACCCTGTACCAGAGCGTCTACAGTTGCGCGAACAACGTTGATCGGGTTAGTGGAACCGTAGGTCTTTGCCAGCACGTTGTGGATACCAGCAACTTCCAGCACAGCACGCATGGCGCCGCCTGCAATGATACCAGTACCTTCAGAGGCCGGCTTCATGAACACGGTGGAACCAGAGTGAACGCCTTGCACCGGGTGGTGCAGAGTGCCATTGTTCAGTTCTACCTTGCTCAGGTTACGTTTAGCCTGTTCCATCGCTTTTTGAATAGCGGCGGGAACTTCACGGGCCTTACCGTAACCGTAACCTACACGGCCGTTACCATCACCCACCACGGTCAACGCGGTGAAGGACATGATACGACCACCTTTAACAGTTTTCGAAACACGGTTTACTGCAATCAGCTTTTCTTGCAGTTCGCCGGCTTGAGATTCGACTTTAGCCATCTTCGACTCCTAGCTTAGAACTGAAGACCAGCGTCACGAGCAGCGGTAGCCAGAGCGGCTACACGACCGTGATACTTGAAACCGGAACGATCGAAAGATACGTTCTGAATGCCTTTGGCGATAGCTCGCTCAGCGATAGCTTTACCGACTGCGGTAGCTGCATCTGCATTACCGGAGTACTTGATTGCTTCACTGATGGCTTTCTCTACTGTGGAAGCAGAGGCCAGAACTTCGGAACCGTTGGCTGCGATTACCTGCGCGTAGATATGACGCGGGGTACGGTGAACAACCAGACGGGTTGCTCCCAGTTCCTGCATCTTCTTCCGAGCACGAGTAGCACGACGGAGACGAGCTGCTTTCTTGTCCATAGTGTTACCTTACTTCTTCTTAGCTTCTTTAGTACGCACTTGCTCGTTGGCATAGCGTACACCCTTGCCCTTGTAGGGCTCCGGAGCGCGGTAAGCACGGATATCGGCGGCGACTTGGCCAACCATCTGCTTGTCTACACCACGGAGAATGATCTCAGTAGCAGTAGGACACTCAGCGGTCACACCAGCCGGCAGCGCATGCTCAACCGGGTGAGAGAAGCCCAGGGCCAGCGCGACAGCATTGCCCTTGATGGAGGCTTTATAACCTACACCAACCAGCTGCAGCTTACGCTCGAAGCCTTGGGTAACACCGATTACCATGTTGTTGACCAATGCACGTGCAGTACCAGCCTGAGCGTCGGCACCAGTGGAGCCGTCGCGCGGGGCGAACTTGAGTACATTGTCTTCTTTGGTCACTTCTACACCGGCGTGAATAGAACGAACCAGGGAACCTTTACCACCTTTGATGGACAGTTCCTGACCGTTCAGAGTCACCTCTACGCCAGCAGGAATAGTGACGGGTGCCTTAGCAACACGAGACATATCCTACCTCCTATTAAGCGACGTAGCAGATGATCTCACCGCCCATGCAAGCTTTACGAGCTGCACGGTCAGTCATCACACCTTTAGACGTGGACACGATAGCAACACCGAGACCGCCCATAACTTTCGGCAGGTCAGTAGTGCGCTTATAAATACGCAGGCCGGGACGGCTTACGCGTTGGATCAGTTCTACAACCGGTTTGCCCTGGAAATATTTCAGTTCAATTTCCAGTTCCGGTTTCACATCGCCAGCTACGGAGTAGCCAGTGATGTAACCTTCTTCTTTCAGCACGTGGGCGATAGCCACTTTCAGCTTGGAAGAAGGCATGGAAACCGCAACTTTGCTCGCCGCTTGACCGTTACGGATGCGGGTCAGCATGTCCGCGATCGGATCTTGCATGCTCATAGTCTAACTCCCGAGATTCTTACCAAGAGGCCTTTTTGAGACCTGGAATTTCGCCCTTCATGGCATGCTCACGCACCTTGATGCGAGACAGGCCAAACTTGCGCAGGAAACCGTGCGGACGACCAGTAATATTGCAACGGTTACGCTGGCGGGACGGACTGGAATCACGGGGCAGCTGTTGCAGTTGCAAGACAGCATCCCAACGCGCTTCTTCAGAAGCGTTCATATCAACGATGATAGCTTTCAGCTCGGTTCGCTTAGTGGCGAACTTGGCTACCAGCTTCGCACGCTTTGCTTCACGTGCTTTCATGGATGTTTTAGCCATAACCCTAACCTTACTTGCGGAATGGGAAGTTAAAGGCAGCCAGCAGAGCACGGCCTTCTTCATCGGTATTCGCGGAAGTGGTGATGGTGATATCCAGACCACGGACGCGATCGACTTTGTCATAGTCGATTTCCGGGAAGATGATTTGCTCACGCACGCCCATGGAGTAGTTACCACGACCATCGAACGCTTTAGCATTCAGGCCACGGAAGTCACGGATACGCGGTACGGAGATGCAAATCAGCCGTTCCAGGAACTCCCACATACGCTCGCCACGCAGGGTTACTTTACAACCTATCGGGTAGCCTTCACGAATCTTGAAGCCCGCAACAGATTTGCGAGCTTTGGTGATCAGCGGCTTCTGACCGGAAATGGCAGCCATATCGGCAGCAGCATTTTCCAGCAGTTTCTTATCAGAAATCGCCTCACCAACACCCATGTTCAGGGTGATTTTCTCGATCCGAGGGACTTGCATGATCGTCTTGTAACCGAACTGCTTTGACAGTTCTTGTGCTACATCGGATCTGTAGTAATCATGCAGTTTCGCCATCGTTAAACTCCAATTACTTCACAAGTTCGCCGGTAGACTTGAAGAAACGAACTTTTTTGCCGTCTTCAATCCGGAAACCAACACGGTCAGCCTTGCCAGTGGCAGAGTTGAACAGTGCTACATTTGAAACATCGAGGGGGGCTTCTTTGGTGACGATACCGCCAGCCTGACCCAAAGCGGGTACCGGCTTCTGGTGTTTCTTCACCTGGTTGATGCCTTCCACGAGAACCTTACCTTTAGCAATCAGAACTTGAGTGACTTTGCCACGCTTGCCCTTGTCTTTGCCGGTAAGAACTATCACTTCGTCTTCGCGACGGATTTTAGCTGCCATCGTTCGACTCCTTACAGTACTTCGGGTGCCAGGGACACAATCTTCATGAACTTCTCATTACGGAGTTCACGGGTCACCGGGCCAAAAATACGAGTACCGATTGGCTGTTGGTTGCCGTTAAGCAAAACAGCCGCATTGTTGTCGAAACGGATGACTGAGCCGTCCGGACGACGAACGCCTTTACGGGTGCGTACGACCACCGCGTTATATACATCACCTTTCTTCACTTTACCGCGAGGAATGGCTTCCTTGATGGAAACTTTGATGATGTCGCCGATGCCGGCATAACGGCGGTGCGAGCCACCCAGAACCTTAATACACATTACACTGCGAGCGCCGGAGTTGTCGGCTACACCCAGCATACTTTGCATCTGGATCATTTTAGTGCTCCGCTTTGTTTACTTCTTATCCCTTACGGGATCTGGCTGCCTTCAAAAGGCGCGAAACTATAACACAGAGAAATTGGAAAAGGTAGCCTAAAAAACAAACGGCCCCCGATGGGGGCCGTTTGGACTACAAAAGGCTGATTAAGCCTTTTCCAGGATCCCGACCAGGGTCCAAGACTTGGTCTTGGACAGCGGACGGCACTCGCGGATTTCCACGAGATCGCCAGCTTTACACTCGTTGGTCTCATCGTGTACGTGCAGCTTGGTAGTGCGCTTGATGATCTTACCGTAGATCGGGTGCTTTACCTTGCGCTCGATAGCGACGGTGATGGATTTATCCATCTTGTCGCTAATTACACGACCTTGCAGAGTACGGATTTTGTCAGTCATTACGCACCTGCCTTCTCAGTCAGTACAGTCTTGATACGTGCGACGTCACGACGCACTTGCTTCAGAGTGTGAGTCTGAGCCAGTTGGCCAGTGGAAGCTTGCATGCGCATGTTGAATTGCTCACGCAGCAGACCCAGCAGCTCCTGGTTCAGTTCATCGACGCTCTTTTGACGCAGATCTTGAGCTTTCATCACATCACCGTCTTAATTACGAAAGTGGTCTGAACGGACAGCTTAGCAGCGGCCAGGGCGAATGCTTCACGGGCCAGAGCCTCGGGAACACCGTCCATCTCGTACAGAACCTTGCCAGGTTGGATCGGGCATACCCAGTATTCGACGTTACCCTTACCTTTACCCATACGAACTTCGAGGGGCTTTTCGGTAATGGGTTTGTCCGGGAACACACGGATCCAGATTTTACCCTGACGCTTGACGTGACGGGTCATGGCACGACGGGCTGCTTCGATTTGACGAGCAGTCAGTTGACCACGGGATGTCGCCTTCAGGCCAAAGGTACCGAAGGATACTTCGTTACCAGAGTTGGCCAGACCGCGGTTACGACCCTTATGGGTCTTGCGGAATTTAGTACGCTTTGGTTGCAACATTTACCGAATCTCCTTACTTACCGCGGCGTTTGTTATCGCGCTTGGGCTTCGCAGGAGCTTGCTCTTGAGCAGCGGCAGCATTAACTGCAGCCAGACCACCCAGAACTTCGCCCTTGAAGATCCAAACCTTAACGCCGATCACACCGTAGGTGGTGTGGGCTTCAGAAGTTGCGTAGTCGATGTCGGCACGCAGGGTGTGCAAAGGCACACGACCTTCACGGTACCATTCGGTACGCGCGATTTCAGCGCCGCCCAGACGACCAGACACTTCCACTTTGATGCCCTTGGCACCCAGGCGCATTGCGTTTTGTACGGCGCGCTTCATAGCACGACGGAACATTACGCGACGTTCCAGTTGGGAAGTGATGCTGTCAGCAACAAGTTTGCCATCCAGCTCCGGCTTGCGGACTTCGGAAATGTTGATCTGTGCAGGTACGCCAGCGATAGCGGCGACAGCTTTGCGCAGTTTCTCAACGTCTTCGCCTTTCTTGCCGATCACGACACCCGGACGAGCAGTGTGAATAGTCACACGGATGCTCTTGGCCGGACGCTCGATGGTGATCTTGGACAAGGAAGCGTTTTTCAGCTCCTTGGTCAGGAACTGGCGTACTTGGAAATCGCTGTACAGGTTGTCAGCGAAGTCTTTGGTGTTCGCGAACCAGGTAGAATTCCAAGGCTTGGTAATACCCAGGCGAATGCCATTAGGATGTACTTTCTGACCCATTGCTTATCTCCCAGCCTTAGCGTCGGATACCACTACAGTGATGTGAGCGGTACGCTTGAGGATACGATCCGCGCGACCTTTGGCACGAGGACGGATGCGCTTCATGGAGGGACCTTCGTCGACCATGATAGTAGCAACACGCAGGGCGTCGATATCGGCGCCTTCGTTGTGCTCAGCGTTTGCAATGGCAGATTCCAGCACCTTCTTCACCAGCACTGCAGCCTTTTTCGGGCTGAAGGTCAGGAGAGTCAGAGCCTTGTCTACGGACAGACCACGTACTTGATCGGCTACCAGACGAGCTTTCTGGGCAGAAGTACGGGCATAACGGTGTTTAGCGATAGCTTCCATCATTTATCCCTTAGCGCTTCTTAGCCTTCTTATCAGCAGCATGGCCGCGATAAGTACGAGTCGGTGCGAATTCACCCAGTTTGTGACCGATCATTTCTTCGGTAACGAAAACCGGAACGTGCTGACGACCATTATGGACAGCGATGGTCAAACCGATCATGTTCGGGATGATCATTGAGCGACGGGACCAGGTTTTAACCGGCTTTTTATCCCCGCTTTCCACCGCTTTCTCTACCTTCTTCAGCAAGTGCAGGTCAATAAATGGACCCTTCTTGAGAGAACGTGGCATGGTGATTCCTCTATGTTAACAATTACTTGTTACGACGACGTACGATGTACTTGTCGGTACGCTTGTTCTTACGGGTCTTGAAGCCCTTAGCCTTCTGGCCCCAAGGGGACACAGGCTGCATGCCCTTGTTACGACCTTCACCACCACCGTGCGGGTGATCAACCGGGTTCATCGCCATACCGCGAACGGTCGGACGAATACCACGCCAGCGGTTGGCACCGGCTTTACCCAGTTGACGCAACATGTGCTCGGAGTTACCCACTTCGCCGATGGTAGCGCGGCACTCGGACAGAACTTTACGTACTTCGCCGGAACGCAGACGCAGAGTTACATAGTTACCTTCACGAGCCAGGATCTGGATGAAAGTACCAGCGGAACGAGCCAGCTGGGCACCTTTACCAGGTTTCATCTCAACGGCGTGAACGGTAGAACCGACCGGGATGTTGCGCATCGGCAGGGAGTTACCCACCTTGATGGCAGCATCAGCACCAGAAGCGATCGGATCGCCAGCTTTCAGGCCTTTAGGGGCCAGGATGTAACGACGCTCACCGTCTGCATACAACACCAGGGCGATGTTAGCGGTACGGTTAGGATCGTATTCCAGACGCTCTACTTTGGCAGGAATGCCGTCTTTGTCGCGTTTGAAGTCGACGATACGGTAATGCTGCTTGTGACCACCACCGATATGACGGGTAGTGATACGACCGTTGTTGTTACGACCACCGGACTTGCTTTTGCTGTCCAGCAGAGCGGCGAAGGGCTTGCCCTTGTACAGCTCTTGGTTGACGATCTTAACGACGTGGCGGCGGCCCGGAGAAGTAGGCTTGCACTTAACGATTGCCATTTTTCAGAACTCCTCTTACTCGGCTGCGCCCATGAAGTCGATGTCCTGACCAGCTTTCAGGGTCACATAAGCCTTTTTCCAATCGGAACGACGGCCTACACGCGCACCTGAGCGCTTGGTCTTACCCTTCATGTTCAGGGTACGGACGGTCTCAACTTCGACCTCGAACAGTTTCGCAACTGCAGCTTTGACTTCCGCCTTGGTGGCGTCGACAGCAATTTTGAACACGATAGTGTTCTGCTTCTCGGCGACCATGGTGCTCTTTTCAGAGATATGCGGAGCCTTCAGAACTTTCAACAGACGCTCTTCGCGGATCATGCCAGCATCTCCTCGATTTGCTTAACTGCATCAGCAGTCATCAGAACCTTGTCGAAAGCGATCAAGCTGACGGGGTCGATACCGGCTACGTCACGCACATCGACCTTGTACAGGTTGCGAGCGGCGAGGAACAGGTTCTCATCGACTTCAGCAGTCACGATCAGAACGTCTTTCAGTTCCATCTCTTTCAGCTTGGCGATCAGTTCTTTGGTCTTCGGCGCTTCGATGCCGAATTTCTCGACAACGATCAGGCGCTCTTGACGTACCAGCTCGGACAGGATGCTACGGATAGCGCCGCGGTACATCTTCTTGTTTACTTTTTGGCTGTGATCTTGCGGCTTAGCAGCAAAAGTCACACCACCGGAACGCCAAATAGGCGAACGGATGGAGCCAGCACGGGCACGACCAGTACCCTTCTGACGCCACGGCTTTTTGCCGCCACCAGACACTTCAGAGCGAGTCAGCTGCGCGCGAGTACCCTGACGGGCACCTGCGGCATATGCAACGACGACCTGGTGAACCAGAGCTTCGTTGAATTCGCGCCCGAAGGTAGTCTCGGAAACTTCAAGAGCGCTCTTGGCGTCTTTCATTACCAATTCCATTACTATCTCCTCAGACGTTACGCTTTAACGGCAGGTTTGACGATCACGTTGCCGTTGGTAGCACCCGGTACTGCACCTTTGATGAGCAGCAGGTTGCGTTCAGCGTCAACACGAACCAGTTCCAGGTTCTGAGTCGTTACACGCTCAGCTCCCATGTGACCAGCCATCTTTTTGCCCTTGAATACCTTACCCGGGGATTGGTTCTGACCGATAGAACCCGGAGCGCGGTGAGACAAGGAGTTACCGTGGGTCATATCCTGGGTGCGGAAGTTCCAGCGCTTAACAGTACCGGCAAAACCTTTACCCTTGGATGTGCCAGTAACATCTACCAGCTTAACGTCAGCGAAAAGATCTACTTTCAACTCGCCGCCAACAGTGAAAGTTTCACCGTTGTTCAGACGGAATTCCCACAGACCGCGACCGGCTTCTACACCAGCTTTGGCGAAGTGGCCCGCTTCCGGCTTGGTCACACGGCTGGCTTTTTTGGCGCCAGTGGTAACCTGAATAGCGTTGTAGCCATCGGTTTCTACAGATTTGACCTGAGTTACACGGTTAGCTTCAACTTCGATAACAGTCACCGGGATAGAAACGCCATCTTCAGTGAAGATGCGAGTCATACCCACTTTGCGACCTACAAGACCGATTGTCATTGTTATCAATCCTTTCCGTAATTAGCCCAGGCTGATCTGGACGTCTACACCGGCTGCCAGATCCAGACGCATCAGGGCGTCTACGGTCTTGTCAGTCGGCTCAACGATGTCTACCAGACGCTTGTGAGTGCGGATCTCGTACTGATCACGCGCATCTTTGTTGACGTGCGGGGAGATCAGGACGGTGAAGCGCTCTTTGCGAGTCGGCAGCGGGATAGGACCGCGAACCTGCGCGCCAGTGCGCTTTGCAGTTTCAACGATTTCCGCTGTGGACTGATCTATCAGACGATGATCAAAAGCCTTCAGGCGAATACGGATTCTTTGGTTCTGCATTGACAGAGCTCCAATAGATAAAAGAACATAAATCAACACCGCCCGACTGGGAATTATCCCGCCAGAGGTGTGATTTTTCACGTTTCCCCCCATATCGGGAGGACTGTAAGGCTGGCGACTCGTAAACGGGAAGCTCAGCATGCAGACATATCGTCTGGCTTACCTCATGGGTAAGCGGGGGGAATTATACGGATATTTTCAATTGGCGCAAGCTGACTCGTGCAGATAGTGCGCAATTTTTACCCGCAATGGTTCTCCCCGGAGACCCAGACCTCCGGACAGCCGCCAATCCCATCCAGCTAACGACAGTAGCGGGGTCAGACTGCTAGACTGCGGAGCCAATTGCCCCTTCAGCTGATCATGCAAGGATCTGCAGTATGTTGAAAAATCAGAAGAGAGCCTATCAATACGGTCTGTGCGCCGTGGCTCTCTGGTCCACGGTTGCCACCGCCTTCAAGCTGTCGCTGCGTTACTTCGAGCCGGTACAACTGCTACTGGTCGCCGCCCTCACCTCGACCCTGGCTCTGGGTGCCCTGGTGCTCAAACAGGGCAAGCTGCCGCTGCTGGGGCTCTACTTGCGAGAGCGCCCTCTCTACTATCTGGCGCTGGGCACTCTCAATCCTTTCCTCTATTACCTGCTGTTGTTCAAAGCCTATGACCTGCTGCCGGCGCAACAGGCGCAGACCATCAACTACACATGGGCCATCAGCCTGAGTCTGCTGGCCGTGCCCTTCCTCGGTCAGAAACTGCGCCGCCGGGATGGGGTGGCCATACTGCTCGGCTACTTCGGCGCCCTGGTGATCGCCACCAAGGGTGATCTGCTCGGCCTGCAGTTCGACAGCCCGCTCGGGGTGGGGCTGGCACTGCTCTCTACCCTGATCTGGGCGGGCTACTGGATCCTCAACACCCGTAATCAGGGGGATCCCATCGTCAGTCTGTTGCTCGGCTTCCTGCTCAGCCTGCCGCTCATTCTGGTGGCGACCTGGTGGCTGGCCGACTTCCGCATGACCGCCTGGCAAGGCTGGGCTGGTGCCATCTATGTCGGTCTGTTCGAGATGGGCTTTGGCTTCGTGCTCTGGTTGATGGCCATGCGCAGTGCCACGGACACGGCGCCGCTCAGCAATCTTATCTTCATCTCCCCCTTCGCCTCCCTGATCCTGCTCAACCTGCTGATCGGCGAGGAGATACATCCGGCCACCCCCATAGGCCTGGCTCTCATCGTCATCGCCTTGCTGGTGCAGCAGCTCAAATACGGCAAACGCTACCGCCAACCAGCCACGCCAGATGCCTGAGCAAGATGTCGGATAACAGAGAGGGGGCCATTGGCCCCCTCTCTGTCTCTAGATTGACCCCATTAGTCAACCCACTCCAGGGGCTGCTGTTTGGGCAGGCGGATCTCGACCAGCAAGCCGTCCCACATCGAAACGCCGAGCCGCAATGTGCCGTGGTGCTGCGCCACTATCTTGGCGACGATAGCGAGCCCCAGGCCACTGCCCCCTCCGGTGCGCGCCAGGCTGCCCTGGGTGAAGGGTTTGAGCACCCGCTGATAATCTCCCTCCGGGATGCCTGGGCCATCATCGGACAGCCGCAGGCGGACCCAGTGACCATCGTCCCTCAGCTCAGCATGTACCCGACTGGCGCCATAACGCTGGGCATTACCGCACAGATTATTGAGCACCCGGCGCAAGCCAAGGGGGTGGCACTCGACTAGCACGGCCTCGGTTGGCAGGGCCAGCTCCAATTCCAGTCCCTGATCCCCCTGTAGCAGCAGCACATCGTGGATCAGCTGGGTCAGGTCGGTGGTCCGGGTTTCGATCTCGCCAGCCGGTCTTATGTAGTCGATGAACTGATCGATGATGGCATTGGTTTCATCGATGTCGGCGTTGATGCTCTCCTTGAGTCCCTCTTCCCGGGACGACATCATCTCGGTGGCGAGACGGATGCGGGTGAGCGGGGTGCGCAAATCGTGGGAGACGCCAGCCATCATCAGGTTACGCTCCTCGATCAGATCCTTGATGGAATGGGACATGTGGTTGAAGCTGCGGGTCAGCCGGCGCAGCTCCCGCGAGCCCTTCTCGGGCAGTGCATCGGGGAATTGTCCCCTTGCCACGGCGACAGCCCCCGCCTCCAGCGCCTCGAGCGGGCGCATCAACTGACGGGCAAAATGCCAGGCGCCAAACAGCACCACTACCAGCAATATGCTCAGATAAAGGAGCAGTGGCTGAATGTCGTCATCATCTATCTCGGTGAGCGGCACCCGCAGCCAGATCTCGCTCGCCTGGGGCGGCTGGATCCAGATGATGTAGTGATCCTGGATCTCGACCCGCACCTGGGCCGGGCCGCCCAGCTCATGACTGATCCCCTCCTCCAGATATTCATAACGCTTGGCCATCTTCAGGCCGTGCTGCTCAGCCTCGTGCTGACTGTAAATATCGATGCCCGTCGCCATGTGGACCAGGGCCTCAGCTTCATCGGGCAGGGTACCGTCCAGTTCGGCGGGGAAGATGAGCTTGACCTGATTGGCCAGCAGGTGACTGATCTGCTTGACCGTGGGCTCCAGCAGATAGTTGTAGAAGGCGGCATAGGAGACCAGCTGATAGACCAACAGCACCGAGCCCAGAAACCAGAGGGTACGGGAGAACATGCTGGTCGTGCGCCTCATCGGCTCTCTCCGTCCGGTACAAACACATAGCCCAGACCCCAGACGGTCTGCAGATACCTGGGTTGGGCCGGATCCTGCTCCAGCAAGCGACGCAGGCGCGACACCTGCACATCGATGCTGCGCTCGGTGGCGGTATATTCGCGGCCACGGGCCAGATTCATCAATTTGTCACGGGATAGCGGCTCACGGGGATGACTGACCAGCACCTTGAGCACGGCGAACTCGCCGCTGGTCAGGGAGAGGGGTTCATGGTCCCGGGTCAGCTCTCGGGTCGCGAGATCGAGGCGGTAGGCACCAAAGCTGACGACCTTCTCGGTGGCGGAGGGGGCTCCCGGCAGCTCCACCTGATGGCGGCGCAGCACGGCACGGATCCGGGCCAGCAGCTCCCGCGGGTTGAACGGTTTGGGCAGATAGTCATCGGCGCCCATCTCCAGGCCGACAATGCGATCGACCTCGTCCCCCTTGGCGGTGAGCATCAACACCGGGATCTGGTTGCCCGCTTCGCGCAGACGGCGACAGATGGAGAGGCCATCTTCCCCGGGCAGCATGAGATCGAGCACCATCAGGCTGAAGTTCTCCCGCGCCAGCAGGCGATCGGCCTGCTCACCATTGGCGACGCCGCGCACCCCGAACCCCTGTTCGCTCAGATAACGCTCCAGCAGGGCCCGCAGCTTGAGGTCATCATCGACCACCAACACCTTGTATTGCTGACTCATTTTGCCTCTCCTTACCCATGAGGGGTCATCCTAGGCGCTTGCCCTGCCCCGGCCAAGACGAAAAGTGTTACCGGTTATTGCTTGGGAGCGTTGCCCGCGCCTCGAAGGGGCTGTAACGAATTTCGTTGATATACCAGAACTGCAAGCCGGACGGCGTGCTCACCTCCACCTCGTCATCGACCTGTTTCTTGAGCAGGGCACGCGCCAGGGGGGAGTCCACGCTGAGTTTGCCTTCAGAGAGGTTGAACTCGTCGGGCCCCACCAATCGATAGCGCACCCGCTGACCGGCTTCATCTTCCAGCTCAACCCAGGCGCCGAAGAAGACCCGCCCCTCCTGCTGGGGGCTGGGATCCACTATGGTGAGGGCATCGAGCCGCTTGCCAAGAAAGCGCAGCCGCCGGTCTATTTCCCGCAGTCGCTTCTTGCCATAGATGTACTCGGCATTCTCGGATCGGTCGCCGAGGGCCGCGGCCTCCGACACCGCCTGCGTCACCCTGGGCCGCTCCTCCTTCCAGAGGGCCTTGAATTCCCGATCCAGTTCGAGCCACCCTTCACGGGTGATATAATCGCTTTTTTTCATCTTTACATGTCCTTGCCACTTGGGTTCTATTCTAACCCCGCGTGGGGTGGGCCCGCGAGCCGCCAACCAGTGACCATGGAGACCCAGAGCACAGATGCAAACCATAGAACGACAGATAGCCAGCGAGCTGAATGCTCGGCCACAGCAGGTACAAGCCGCCATCCGCCTGCTGGACGAAGGGGCCACTGTGCCCTTCATCGCCCGCTACCGCAAGGAGGTCACCGACGGGCTGGATGACAGCCAGTTACGTACTCTGGAGACCCGGCTCGGTTATCTGCGCGAACTGGAAGAGAGGCGCCAGGTGATCCTCAACTCCGTCAAGGAGCAGGGCAAGCTGACCCCGGAACTGGCCCGTGCTTTGGGCGAGGCCGATACCAAGACCCGCCTCGAAGATCTCTACCTGCCCTACAAACCCAAACGCCGCACCAAGGGGCAGATGGCCATAGAGGCTGGGCTGGAACCCCTGGCCGATCGCCTGTTCGCCAATCCCAATCTGGATCCCGAGCGAGAGGCCGCCGCCTTTATCAATATCGAGGCTGGCATAGCCGATACCAAGGCGTCCCTCGACGGTGCCCGCTACATCTTGATGGAGCGCTTCGCGGAGCAAGCCCCCCTGCTCGCCCGGCTGCGCGATTATCTGTGGCACAACGCCACCCTGCACGCCCGGCTGGTCGAGGGCAAGGAGCAGGAGGGAGCCAAGTTCAAGGACTACTTCGAACATGACGAACCGCTGCACAAGGCCCCCTCCCATCGGGTGCTGGCCATGTTGCGCGGCCGCAACGAAGGGATGCTCAACCTGGCGCTGATAGTGGGTGAGGATGAGGCCAGCCACCCCTGCGAGGGCATCATCGCCCAGCAGGTCGGCGTCAAGGCCCAGGGCCGTCCCGCCGACAAGTGGCTGCAAGGGGTGGTGAGCTGGACTTGGCGCATCAAACTCTCCTTGCAGATGGAGACCGAGCTCATCGGCCAAGTCCGCGAACAGGCCGAAGAAGAGGCGATCAAGGTGTTCGCCATGAATCTCCAGGATCTGCTGATGGCGGCGCCGGCCGGCATGCGTTGCACCATGGGGCTGGATCCCGGCATCCGCACCGGGGTCAAGGTGGCGGTGGTCGACGCCACCGGCAAGCTGGTCGATAGCGCCACCATCTATCCCTTCGAGCCGAGAAAGCAGGTGGAACAGAGCCTGGCCACCCTGCGCGATCTCTGCGTCAAACATAAAGTAGAGCTGGTCAGCATCGGCAATGGCACCGCCTCCCGCGAGACGGATCGCCTGACGGCTGAACTGTTCAAACGCTACCCGGAGGCCCGTGCTCAGCAGATCGTGGTCAGCGAGGCGGGTGCCTCCGTCTACTCCGCCTCCGAGCTCGCCTCCCAGGAGTTTCCGGATCTTGATGTCTCCATCCGCGGCGCAGTCTCCATCGCCCGCCGCCTGCAAGATCCCCTGGCCGAGCTGGTCAAGATAGATCCCAAGAGCATAGGGGTGGGCCAGTACCAGCATGATGTCGGTCAGAGCCAGCTGGCCCGCAAGCTCGATGCCGTGGTGGAAGATTGCGTGAACGCGGTCGGCGTGGATGTGAATACCGCCTCGGTACCGTTGCTGACCCGGGTCTCCGGCCTCTCCCAGACCCTGGCCCAGAACATAGTGGCTTACCGTGATGAACATGGCGCCTTCAAGAGCCGCCAGCAGTTGCTCAAGGTGAGTCGACTCGGCCCCAAGGCGTTCGAGCAGTGTGCCGGTTTCCTGCGCATTCGTGGCGGCACTCATCCCCTCGATGGCTCGGCGGTGCATCCCGAGTCTTACCCTGTGGTGGAACGGATCCTGGCGCAGCTCCAGCAGGCGGTAGACGACCTGCTCGGCAACGGCCCCCTGCTACGTAGCCTCAAGCCAGCCGACTATGTCGATGACAAATTCGGGGTGCCGACTGTCACCGATATCATTGGCGAGCTGGACAAGCCGGGCCGGGATCCCCGTCCCGAGTTCAAGACCGCCACCTTCAAGGAGGGGGTGGAGAAGATAAGCGACCTGCAACCCGAGATGGTGCTGGAAGGGGTGGTCACCAACGTCACCAACTTCGGCGCCTTCGTCGACATAGGGGTCCATCAGGATGGCCTGGTGCATATCAGCTCCCTGACCGATCGCTTCATCAAGGATCCCCGGGAAGTGGTCAAGACAGGGGACGTGGTCAGGGTCAAGGTGCTGGAGGTGGATGCCCCCCGCAAACGCATCAGCCTGACCATGCGCCTGGATCAGCAGGCCGGCAATCAGGGGGGACGCAAGCCCAGAGCAGAGATAAACGACCGGGCGGCGCCCCGGGGGCAGGCTGCCAAACCGGCTCGCCCCCCACAGCCAGGCAGCAAACCGGCCGAGAGTGCCGCCTTCGGCAACGCCTTTGCGGCCGCGTTTGCCAAGGCTAAAAAATAGCGCCTCAAATGCCCGGATAAACAGGAAGCCCCGCGAGGGGCTTCTTGTTGTAGGGGATCTCCCCTTCTCTGCCGCTAGCATCAGGCTCAAGGAGCCCTGTCATGGCAACGGCGGTTCAGATTTTCAGATCGAATTGCTGGGGCGTGGCGGGTCGGCTAGCCGTGCGATAGCGCTGGGCGATGGCCTGGCTGCGTATCTCCATGTAGGCATTCAACACCCCGCCTTGCATGCCGGGATGAGCATATTGGCCAACTCGGGTTGGTAGCCCACCACCGAACACCAACGCCGAGGCGATCCCGTGGCTGCCCCTCTGATCCCCTGCCCGCTCGGCATCTTGATGACTCTCCCGATGCGTCCCTTGCTGGCTGCCCTGGCCGTCCTGATGCCCACGCTCATCGACCCGCTGAGGTAGCGAATGAGGAGCCGATGAGAGGGTGCCCGCCCCCTCCCGCATCGCACCGTCACGGAGCAACCCCTGGCGGAGGGTCTGCCTCTCCTGATCCTGCTGACTGGCCGATTTCTGGCTGCCGCTAGCGGCAGCACCCTGGGGGGGCTGGGGGATCAGTTCGGCACGGCGATTGTCGGTGCGCGCCGCTTCCGTCTGAGGTTGCAGCGCGTTGGGCAGGCTGGGGGGAAGCGTGACGTTGAGGCTCATGATAGTGCTCGGCCACCCCAAGGGTGGCCAAGCAGGCCTCTTAGACCCGAATGTCGATCAGGCTGCCGAGCATGTCACTGGCCGTCTGGATCACCCTGGCCGAGGCACCGGCCTGCAGCTCACCGATCTTGAGGTTGATCAGCTCGTCGGTGAGCGCCACCGGGGCCGCCTCGGGTTCAGGCCGCGCCACATTGACGCTGGCAATGGCCTCGCTTGCCTGGTCAACCCTCTGCTCGGCCCGCTGATATCCCTGCAGGCCAGTGGTAAAGGCGGAATCAATTTGCATGGTGCTATCTCCCTGACAGTGGAGTAAGTATCCACCGCCTCGCGGGATTATCAAAGCATGGCGCTCGATTTTTAATCAGCGCAGTCAGCCCCCATGGCGAGCCACTCCCTCAGACCGCTGACAAAAGGCTCAGGGTGAGAAATAAAGGGAGCATGGGAGGCCTTGGCCAGTATCTGGCTCTTGCTGCGAGGATAGCGTTCATCGAGCAGCGCAATGCTGGCCCTGGGCACCAGGGAGTCGAGGCGACCATAGACTCGTAGCCAGGGCAGAGCCAGCTGCGCCAGCTCCTCGCGCAAGTCCACTTCGGCCAGCATGGTCAGGCCCGCCGTGAGAGCAGCCAGCTGCGGCGCAGGCCGCTGCGCCAACCACTGTTTCAACTGGCGGATATCGTCCCGGGCATGTTCGCTGCCCATGGCCTGAATGGCCAGGAAGCGCTCCACCGTCTGGCGAAAATCCCCCCCCAGCGCCGTCATGAAACCCTCCAGCACCTTGGGAGCTATACCGGGCCACTCCTCTCGCGCCATGAAGCAGGGGGAGCTGGCAACGGTGATGAGGGAGGCGACCCGCTCCGGTGTATCGAGGGCAATGCGGCTCGCCACCAGACCACCGAGGGACCAGCCGAGCAGGTGGGCGCGCGGCGGCAATACCGCGGCGACCTGCCGCGCCAGCCAGTTGAGGTCATAATCCACCCCCTCGGCCAGCGGGCTGGCGCCAAAGCCGGGCAAGTCGATCAGATGCAACCGAAAATGCGGGCTGAGCAGGGGGGCTATCCCGTGCCAGACGGCACCATTCATGCCCCAACCATGCAACAACACCAGATCTGGCCCCTGACCGAGGCGCTCCACCACTATGCTCATCAGACTCCCTCACATCCATTCATTGGGGTCGCATGTTAAAGCGCCTGCTCGCCAAAGCAAGTCCGATCCTCGGTACCCCGGTCGACTGGTTGGGACTCTGCCTGCTCTGTCGACAACCCTGTGACACCGATCCCCTGCTCTGCCACTGGTGTCGTACCAGCCTGCGCCAGCAAGAGCATCGCTGCCGACTCTGTGCCACCCCTCTCGAAGAGAGGTGGCCACTCTGTGGCCGCTGTCAGCGCAGGCCGCCCCCCTGGGACAGGTTGCAAGTCATAGGGGACTATCTGCCGCCCTACCCCTGGCTTATTCCTCGCCTGAAATATGGTGGCGACTTGCTGCTGGCCCCCCTGCTCGCCAGGCTGCTGGCCGATCACCTGACCCTGGAGGATCCCCCCGAGGCCATCATCCCGGTGCCCTTGCATTGGTGGCGCCAGTGGCGCCGTGGTTTCAATCAGGCCGAGCAGCTGGGTCTCTGTCTGAGCCGTTTAACCGGCATCCCTCTCGATCTTCGGGTCATTCGCCGCATCCGGGCGACCCCTCAGCAGACCCAGCTCAGCGCCAGCCAGCGCCGCCGCAATCTCAAGGGGGCCTTCCACATCGCTCCCCATCACTACCAGCATGTCGCCCTGCTCGACGATGTGGTCACGACGGGTGCTACGGCGGGTCAGCTCACCCGCCTGCTCCATGAGAGCGGGATAGCAAGAGTCGAGGTGTGGGCGCTGTGCCGTACCCTGCCCCATGTCAAGTAACTGCGGTCCTGTGAGCCAACCGGAACAGTGGCAACATAACAGTGCCATCGGGCGGCGTGAGGTGTAGATCCTGCGTGCCATGGCTGCGCGTCCAAGCCTTGAACACGCGCTATCCAAGGGGCGGCAACCGCGTTATCATGAATACCCTAGTCGTACACTCAGGTTTATGAGGATAGTGATGATCAGCATTTCCGACACCGCCCAGGCGCATTTCCGCAAGCTGCTGGAAAATCAGCCTGATGGCACCAACATCCGGGTGTTTGTGGTCAATCCGGGAACCCAGAACGCCGAGTGCGGCGTCTCTTACTGCCCACCGGATGCGGTGGATCCGGAAGATCAACACCTCCCTTACAGCGGCTTCGACTGCCTGGTCGATCCCCTGAGCGCCCCTTACCTGGTCGATGCCACCATCGACTTCGTCACCGATCAGATGGGCTCCCAGCTCACCCTCAAGGCACCCAACGCCAAGATGCGCAAGGTGGCCGACGATGCCCCCCTGGCCGATCGCATCGAATACGTGCTGATGTCAGAGGTCAACCCCATGCTGGCCGGTCACGGTGGCAAGGTGACCTTGATTGACATCACCGACGACAAGCTGGCGATTTTGCAGTTCGGTGGTGGTTGCAACGGCTGTTCACAGGTGGATTACACCCTGAAAGAGGGGATCGAGAAGCAGCTACTGGAGAAATTCCCGGGCGAGCTCAACGGCGTCAAAGATGCCACCGAGCACCAGCGTGGCGATCACTCCTACTATTGATAGCGCAGGCATGAGTACCCCTGTGCTCATGTCCGTTATCCATTGAGGTTGCCCTGCCCCCTCGTACATTACCCATGAAAAAGCCCCGCCAATTTGGCGGGGCTTTTTGCTATCGGATATGCCGGGATCAACCAGGGATCATTCGTCGCGCTTGTCGCGACTGAGCAGGGCGATGGCAGCCTCTTTCGGGTTGCGGCCCTGATAGAGCACCTGGAAGATCTGCTCGCAGATGGGCATCTCGACCCCGTAACGGGCCGCCAGCAGATGCACTTCCTTGGTGTTGCGATAGCCTTCCACCACCTGACCGATCTCGGCCATGGCGGTATCCACCTCTTTACCGGCCCCGAGCGCCAGACCGAAGCGGCGGTTGCGGGACTGGTTGTCGGTACAGGTAAGCACCAGATCCCCGAGCCCCGCCATCCCCATAAAGGTCTTGGCATCGGCACCCAGGGCCGCACCGAGGCGCTGCATCTCCACCAGACCCCGGGTGATGAGCGCGGTTCTGGCGTTGGCGCCAAAACCCAAGCCGTCGGAGAGGCCGGCGCCGATGGCGATGACGTTCTTGACCGCCCCCCCCAGTTGCAGACCGATGAAGTCCGGATTGGTATAGACCCGGAATGATCGGCCGCAATGGAGCAGATGGGAGAGGTCGTCGGCGAAATCGTCGTGGGTCGAGGCGACCGAGATGGCCGTCGGCAAACCGGCGGCCAGCTCTTTGGCGAAGGTAGGACCCGAGATGACCGCCAGCGGTATCTCCTCCCCCAGTATCTCGCGGGCCACATCCTGCAGCAGCCGGCCGCTGTCCGGCTCCAATCCCTTGGTGGCCCAGGCGATACGAGTATCGGGACGCAGGAAGGGTTTGATCTCGGTCAGCACCTGGCCAAAGACATGACTCGGCACCACCAGCAGCAGCACGGGAGCGGCTTGTACCGCCTGCTCGAGATCCGCGCTCAGCTGCAGCGTAGCGGGGAAGGGCACATCCGGCAGGAAGGCCTTGTTGCAACGATCGGCTTCCAACACGGCGACATGAGCCGGATTATGGCCCCATAGCAGGGTCGAATGACCGTTACGGGCCAGAGAAATGGCAAGGGCGGAGCCATAAGACCCCGCCCCCAACACCGAAATCGCGATCGGGTCGGCCATTGATCAGGCTTCCGCTGTTGCCTGTTGAACCTGAGCCTGTGCCATGTGCTGGGCAAACAGGGCATCGAAGTTGACCGGTGCCAGGTTCAGCTGCGGGAAGGAACCCTTGCTGACCAGGTTGGCCACGGCTTCGCGGGCATAAGGGAACAGAATGTTCGGGCAGAAAGCGGCCAGGCAATGCGCCAGCTGTGGCTCCGGCAGGTTGCCGATGCTGAAGATACCGGCTTGCTGCACTTCACACAGGAAGGCGGTCTCGGTTTCCAGCTTGCAGGTGACGGTCAGGGTCAGTACAACCTCATACACGCCGTCAGCCAGGACGCTGGTCTTGGTGTCCATGTCCAGCTTGACGTCCGGTTGCCACTCTTTCTGGAAGATGTGCGGCGTGTTCGGCGCTTCGAAGGAGACATCCTTGGTGTAAACACGCTGGATGTGGAATTCCGGTTGTACTTCCTGGTTGTTGATTTCGTCAGCCATTCTTTTGATTCCTTTGATAAAAATGTTGGGCGCACGCCCTTAAATCAGCGTTTTTTGGTTACCGGCAGATTGTCTGCACGCCATTGGGCCATGCCACCGCTGAGCACATACACCTGCTTGAAGCCGGCCTTGCTCAACTGACGGGCCGCGCCACCAGCGGTCATCCCCGACTCGCACACCACTATGATGGGGGCATCTTTATGCTTTTCAACCGCGCCCAGATTATTGGCCTGGATCTGGCTGGCGGGCAGGTGCTGGGCACCGGCCAGATGACCCTTGGCATATTCGTCCTGGCTACGGGTATCAACCACGATGGCGTTCTCACGGTTGATGAGCAGCGTTGCACCGTGGTTATTTACCGTTTTAACCGGAGAGAGGCTGGCACGTACCGTGGTGTAGATCAGGGTGCCCGCCAGACCCAACCAAGCCGCCGACAACAGCGGATTGCGGGTCGCAAAATCCAAATACTCTTGCATCTTTTACTATCCAAAGACCGAGACAAGTGGCCGAGTATACATGGGCCCCCAGTGAAGATCAGCCATCTTGGCGGCAAAGCGAGAGCGGGCTCCCATCAAGGTGCCGCCTCGGGCCACCTCCCCCTCAATGGGCCGTCTTCTATATAAGGAGGGAGGCTTGATGGTCATCTTGGGCAACGGGATAACCCTCGATAGACAAGCTGACAACATGCCGAAAACGGCTCGATAACAGCGAAAAATCCAAGGGGGAGAGGCGCTTGGGGATCAGGTGACTATTTCGGCAGATGTAGTAATATTACGCTAGTTTCGATTCCCCAGTTCATTCCTATCCGAGAGGACATAGCTTTATGTCAACAGCGAAAAAACCCCTGGTTTTGGTCATCATGGACGGTTGGGGCTACAGCACCAAGCAAGAGCACAATGCCGTTGCCGCCGCCAAGACCCCGAACCTGGACCGCCTGGCCCATGACTACACCAGCACCCTCATCTCAGGCTCCGGCCTGGACGTGGGCCTGCCCGATGGCCAGATGGGCAACTCCGAAGTGGGCCACGTCAACATTGGCGCCGGTCGCATCGTCTATCAAGAATTGACCCGTATCTCCAAGGACATTGCTGAAGGTACTTTCTTCAATAACGTCGAGCTGGGCAAAGCCGTCGACAGCGCCGTCAGCAACGGCAAGGCCGTGCACATCATGGGCCTGATGTCTCCGGGTGGCGTACACAGCCATGAAGAACACATCATGGGTATGATCGAGATGGCCGCCAAGCGTGGCGCCGAGCAGATCTACTTCCACGCCTTCCTGGATGGCCGCGACGTCCCGCCGCGCTCCGCCCAATCCTCCATCGAGCAGTTCGATGCCCTGTTTGCCCGTCTGGGCAAGGGTCGCTTCGCCTCCATGATCGGCCGCTACTTCGCCATGGACCGCGACAACCGCTGGGATCGCGTGCAGCAAGCCTATGACCTGATGACCCAGGGCAAGGGCGAGTTCACCGCCGACAACGCCAGCGACGCCCTGGCCGCCGCCTATGCCCGCGACGAGAACGACGAGTTCGTCAAGGCCACCCGCATCGGTGCCGCCGCGCCCATGAACGACGGCGATGCGCTGATCTTCATGAACTTCCGTGCCGACCGTGCCCGCGAAATCACCCGTGCCTTCGTCGATAGCGATTTCACCGGCTTTGCCCGCGAAGCGACCCCGGCCCTGAACTTCGTGATGCTGACCGAATACGCGGCCGACATCAAAGCCGTCTGCGCCTATCCGCCCACCGCGCTGGTCAACACCCTGGGTGAGTGGCTGGCCAAGCAGGGCAAGACCCAGCTGCGCATCTCCGAAACCGAGAAGTACGCCCACGTCACCTTCTTCTTCAACGGTGGCGAAGAGGCCTGCTTCCCCGGCGAGGATCGCGAGATCGTCGCCAGCCCGAAAGTGGCCACCTATGACCTGCAGCCGGAGATGAGCTCGGAAGAGCTGACCGACAAGCTGGTCGGCGCCATCAAGAGCGGCAAGTACGATGTCATCATCTGCAACTACCCGAACGGCGACATGGTCGGCCACACCGGTGTGTTCGATGCCGCAGTCAAAGCCTGTGAAGCCGTTGACCACTGCATCGGCCGCGTCACCGAAGCCCTGGCGGAAGTGGGTGGCGAATGCCTGATCACCGCCGACCATGGCAACGCCGAGAAGATGCTGGACGAAGAGACCGGTCAGGCCCACACCGCCCACACCAACCTGCCTGTGCCGCTCATCTATTTCGGCCGCAAGGCTGAAGTGGCGCAAGATGGTAAATTGTCCGATCTGGCCCCGACCATGCTGACCCTGATGGGTCTGCCGGTGCCGCCGGAAATGACTGGCAAGCCCCTGATGATTCTGAAATAATCCTGCCCCATGCGGGGATGCGGATATATTTCACTCAAAACCAGTCGCGTCTGCCTGTTGGCAGGCGCGCTGTTTTTTGCGTTTGGCCCGGCCCCTGTGTCGGCAGCCAACGAACTCGGTCAGATGCAGTCCCAGATAAAGGATCAGCGCAAGACCATCAAGCTCAGCAAGGGCGAACTCGCCAAGCTCAACAATCAGTTGAAGCAAGATGAGCAATCCATTTCCGCGGCGGCCGCCAAACTCAACGACACCAGGCGGCAGCTGCAGCAGAACCAGCGCAAGCTGGTTGAACTGCAACAGAACAAGAGCGAGCTGGAGCAAGAGGCCAAGCACCAGAAGCAACTGCTGGCCAAACAGGCCGAGAGCGCCTTCCAGGCCGGTAATCACGACTATCTCAAACTGCTGCTTAATCAGCAGGATCCGGCCAAGATCAGCCGCTCCCTCGACTATTACGACTACCTCAACAAGGCGCGCATCGAGGCCATCGATGCCCTGAGAGCCACCCGCACCAAGCTCGCCAAGAACCAGCAAGCCACCCAGCAGACCGAACAGGCACTGCAGAGCCTGCTTGGCGAGCAGCAAGAGCATCACCAGAGCCTGCTGGCCAGCCAGCAGAGCCGCGCCAAGGTGCGCAACCAGCTGCAGCAATCGGTACAAGACGACGAACAGAAGCTGACCAAGCTGGTCAAGGCGGAGAAAGCCCTGAAGGCCCGGCTGGAAGAGCTGCGTCGCCAACGGGAAGAGCAGGAACGCCGTGAACGGGCCGAGCGGGAGCGACTGGCCAAGTTGAAGGCCGAGCAGGAGCGCCAGCGCCGTCTGGAGGCGCAACGCCTGGCCGCCGAGCAGAAGCGGATTGCCGAACAGCAGCGGATCGCGGCCGCGCAGCAGAAGGTCGGCGAGCAAAAGCGGCTCGCCGCTGAGCAGCAGCGAGTCGCCGCGCAACAAGGCAGGGTTGCACAGCAGCAAGCCACCGCCCGCAACAGCGCCAAGGCAGCTGCCAACGGCTACGGCGGCCTCAGCACCAACGGCAGCCTGCGCTGGCCGGTGCAGGGCCCCATCCTCATCTCTTACGGCTCCCAGCGCACCGGCCAGCTCAAGTGGAAAGGCACCCTGATCGGTGCCAACGAAGGGGCTCAGGTCAAGGCAGTGGCGCCGGGGCAGGTGGTCTATGCTGACTGGCTGGATGGCTTCGGCATGTTGTTGGTGATTGACCATGGAAAGGGCTACATGAGTCTGTATGGCCATAACCAGTCGCTGCTACGCCAGACCGGTCAGAAGGTAGAGCAGGGTGAGCCCGTCGCCTTGGTCGGTGACAGCGGTGGCCAGGACAGGCCCGGTCTCTACTTCGAAATCCGCTACCAGGGCGAGGCGATCAACCCCAGCAAGTGGCTGGCGCGCCGCTAAGACCACTCATCAGTTCACACAAAGAGCCCGCGACTGCGGGCTCTTTGTTGTCTACCGCTCCCCGACTGACGAGGGCTCAGGGGAAGACCTGGATGCCCAGGGTTTCCAGCAGGCCCTGCTGCTGGTACTCGCTGATCTGGACCCCCTGGAGATCAACCCGGCGCAGATCCAGACCGGGCAGATCGCAGCCACGCAGATCGCAGCCGGTGAGCGTGACACTCTGCCAGTCAAATTGGCCAAACTCCCCATGACTCAGATCCGAGCCCACCAGGGAAGCCCCTCTCAGGTTCGCGTTCTGCCAGCGGTTGTTGCTCAGCTCGCAACGCTCCAGCAGACAGGACTCCAGATTGGCGAAGCTGAAGTTGTTGCCGGTCAGATAGGCCTCGCAGAAGTAGCTCTTGGGGGTGATCTGGTTGGCGAAGCTGGCCTGGGCGAGGTTGATGCCCACCGCCTGGCAGTCGCGCATCTCCAATCCCAGGCACTGGCTGCGGCTAAGATCCGCCAGGGTGAGATCGCAGCGCAAGAAACTGGCCTCGCGCAGATCGCAACCCTGCAGCAGGCAGTGCTGCTCCGTCTCCCTGTCATAGAAGCGACACTCCACGAAGCGACACTCCCGCAGATCCAGCCAGGAGAAGTTGCACCCCAGAAAGAGGCAGTGCTCGAATTGCTCCCCCTCCACCTCATCGGCCTCGAACCTGTGCCCCTGGAATGTCTTGCCCTTCACCATGATTCTCTCCTCTTCACTGGCGTCATATGCTAACTTTTTGCGCAAAAACGGTAAGGTCACACGTAGCATTACCCCGGGATCCCATCATGAACGACAGCCGTAAACGCCGCCCTACCCTGCAGGACATTGCCGATCTGACTGGCGTGACCAAGATGACGGTGAGCCGCTACCTGCGCGATCCCCAGGCCGTGGCCGAGGCTACACGGGAGCGGATCGCCGCCGCCGTCGAGCAGCTTGGCTACATACCCAACCGGGCGCCGGAGATTCTCTCCAACGCCACCAGCCGCGCCATCGGCATCCTGATCCCCTCCCTCTCCAACCAGGTGTTCTCGGCCCTGGTGCGTGGCATAGCGTCGGTGACCCGGCCCGCTGGCTATCAGACGCTGCTCGCTCACTAGGGCTACAGCCCGGAGCGGGAAGAGGAGCAGGTGGCCTCCCTGCTCTCCTATCATGTGGATGCCTTGATCCTCTCGGACAGCCTGCATACCCCCGCACCCGCAAGATGATTGCCACCGCCGGCATCCCGGTGGTGGAGACCATGGATCTGCCGGAGCAGCCCATCGATCTGGTGGTCGGCATGGATCATCGCGCCGCCGCCCGGGCCATGGTAACAGAGATGCTGAGTCGGGGCCGCCGCCCCATCTATCTGGGAGCCCGACTCGATGTACGTACCCGACTGCGGATGGAGGGTTATGACCAGGCCATGGCGTAGGCTAATCTGCCCGGTCGCCACCTGCTGACCGAGCGCGCCTCCAGCTTCACCCTGGGGGGGAACTGCTGGAGCAGGCCCTGGCCGAGTATCCGGATCTCGATGGCCTCTACTGCACCAACGACGATCTCGCGGTCGGCGCCCTGCTGCGCTGCCAGGCGCTGGGCATAGCGGTACCAGAGCGGCTCGCCATCGCCGGCAGCAATGCCCTGGACATTGGCCGCGCCATGAGCCCCAGCCTGGCCAGTATCATTACCCCCCGTGAAGCCATGGGGCGCGAGGTCACCACCCTGCTGATGGCGAGGCTCGCCGGCAACCCAGTGCCCCATACCCGGATCGATCTCGGTTTCACCCTCTATCAAGGTGACAGCCTGGGCTGAATTCCCCTCATCCACAGCACGCTGGGTCGCGCGCAATATAAAAGAGAGGCCACCCTGGGGTGGCCTCTCTTGTGGGGTGCCGTCACGGACCCGGGGAGATGGGCTCTTGATCAACGCTTGCTTAGCGTGCCACCAAGGCAACCGCCTCGCGGGAGAGGCGGGTCACCTCTGCCCAGTTGCCACTCTTGAGCGCCTCGGCTGGCAGCATCCAGGAGCCGCCGACGGTGGCAACGCATTTCAGTGCCAGGTAGTCGGCGACATTGTGCGGGCCTATGCCACCTGTGGGACAGAAGCGGATCTGCGGCAGGGGCGCGGCGATGGAGGCAAGCGCCTTGGTGCCGCCATTGGCTTCGGCCGGGAAGAACTTGAGATGGTCATAACCGGCTTCCAGCGCCTGCATCACCTCGGAGGCGGTGGCCACCCCCGGGATCAGTGGCGCCGTGCCGCTGGCGCCATGGGCCAGCAGTGCCGGTGTCATGCCCGGGGAGATGACGAAGCGCGCCCCGGCGGCCACAGCGGCATCATACTGGGCACTGTTGAGCACAGTACCGGCGCCCACCATGGCGTCCGGCATCGCCTCGGCGATCAGCTTGATGGCCTCCAACGCCACCGGGGTACGCAGGGTGATCTCGAACACCGAGATGCCACCGGCCAGCAGGGCTCTGACCATGGGCAGCGCCTGATCCAGTTCATTGATAACCATGACAGGCACCAGCGGAGAGGCGGCAAACACCTCGGCCGGGGTCAGTTTCCAGTTTTTCATCGTCTTTTCCTTATTCGACTCGTCATTACTCGAAAATGGTGGCGCCACACTCGGCGCTCGATACGGTGCGACGCATCACACTGAACAGTTAACGGCCCCACCCCTCTTGCTCCAGGCTGAGATCGATCTCGGCCTGAGTGCGGCCAGTCAATTCGCTCAGGCAATCGAGGCGGCCGGACTCTGCATCCAGACGCAACATGTCGCCGTCGCGCAGCAGGCCGATGGCGCCGCCATGCAGTGCCTCCGGCGTGACGTGGATGGCGGCCGGTATCTTGCCGGAGGCGCCGGAGAGACGACCATCGGTGACCAGGGCGACCTTGTACCCCGTCTTCTGCAAGTCGCCGAGCACGGGCATCAGCATGTGCAACTCGGGCATGCCGTTGGCTCCATCGTGCTGTCCCACGTCAACGACTCCGGTTTCTGGCTGGCGAACCGTTATCTGGGGCTCACCGAGAAGCAGACACTGCAGACCTGGACGGTGATGGAGACCATCATCGGCACCACGGGCGGCGTGGTCGCCATGACCATTTTCAGCCTGCTTTAAGCACAAGCCTGTCAATAAAAGGCCTCCATCCTGAGGCCTTTTTCACCTTTCTGATGATTGTTGCTTTGGCTGAGGGGGTGAGATTGCTAGAATCGCCTATTCGTCGCCCCGAGTGGAACGCTTAACTCAGTGATATCAGGTTTCTCTATGCATTCATCGGCCCATTATCGACACCTGTTGGCGAACTTGCCCCAGATTGCCGTCGCCGCACAACAGTTCCAGACACTCTACAGTGCCCGGGATTTCAAGAGCCGGATCCTGTCGCTTATCCAGCACGCCCGTCAGCGCATCTATCTGGTCGCCCTCTACCTGCAAGATGACGAGGCTGGCCGTGAAATCATGGCCGCCCTCTACGCCGCCAAACAACGCAATCCAGCCCTCGACATCAAGCTGTTCGTCGATTTTCACCGTGCCCAGCGCGGCCTGATCGGCAAGGGCAAACAGGGGGGCAACCATCTGATGTATCAAGAGATGGCTGCCCAGCATCCGTACCAGATCGAAACCTACGGCGTACCGGTCAAGGGGCGCGAGCTGCTGGGGGTACTGCATCTCAAGGGCTTCATCTTCGATGACACCCTGCTCTATTCCGGTGCCAGCCTGAATGACATCTATCTGCATCAGCAGGAACGTTACCGCTTCGACCGCTACCACCAGATAGAGAGCACAGAGCTGTGCCGCGCCATGGTCAACTACGTGGATGACCAGTTCGTCGCCAATCCCGCCGTTCAGCGCCTCGACAGTGCCGAGATCCCGACGGCCAAGCAGCTCAAGGGACCTATCCGCCGCTTCAAGATGAGCCTGCGCCAGAGCCAATATCGCTTCAACACCAGCAAGGCCGATGGCCAGCAGATCGCCATCACGCCGCTGGCGGGCCTGGGCAAGCGCAACAACCTGCTCAACCGCACCATTCGTAATCTGGTGCGCGCCACCGAGCGGGAGATCTTTATCTGCACCCCCTATTTCAACCCGCCCAAGGAGCTGAACAAGGACATAGAGTCCCTGCTCAACCGGGGTTGCAAGGTGACCATAGTGGTGGGTGACAAGACGGCCAACGACTTCTTTATCCCCCCCGGTGAGAAGTTCAGCACCATCGGCGGCTTGCCCTATCTGTATGAGACCAATTTGCGCAAGTTCGCCGAGCGCAATCAGCATCACATCGATGCGGGTCGACTCAACCTCATGCTGTGGCGTCATGAGCGCAACTCCTATCACCTCAAGGGCATCTTCGTCGATGAGGAGTGGGCCCTGCTCACCGGCAACAACCTCAACCCGCGCGCCTGGGCGCTGGATCTCGAGAATGGCCTGCTCATTCAGGACAGGGATCGCCAGCTGGCCGAACAGTTTGCCACCGAGAAGGCCAACATACTGGCCAACACCAGCCGCATCGGCAACTACAGCCAGGTGGAAGAGCCCAAGGACTACCCGGAGCAGGTGCGCAAGCTGCTGGCCCGGATCCACAGGGTCAAGGCGCACCTGTTGTTGAAACGCATTATCTGATCCCCTGCCCATGCTGCGCCCAACAACAAAGGCCTGCCGTTTTCGGCAGGCCTTTGTCATGGCGGCTGGCTGCTTGTCGCTGCAACGCGGCTTGCACCGCAACCTCAATAACCCCTATCATCTGGACATATTTACAGTATTCGCGGGCATCTAATTGATGAAATTGGATAAAATTCCTCTCGATAGCCTGAAGGGCGTCGGCAGCAAGATGCAGGAGAAGTTCGAGCGGCTCGGACTGGCCACCGTGCAGGATCTGCTGTTCCACCTGCCCCACCGCTACGAAGATCGCACTCAGGTGTGGCCCATCGGCGATCTCATTCCCGGTCTGCATGGGGCGGTCGAGGGAGAGATCCAGGATACCCAGCTGGTGATGGGCCGTCGCCGCATGCTGGTGTGCCGCATCAGCGACGGTACCGGCTCCCTCACCCTGCGATTCTTCAATTTCACCGCCGCCCAGAAAAACAGCCTGGCCCAGGGCAGACTCATCCGTTGCTTCGGCGAGACCCGACCCGGCAAGTTCGGCCTGGAGATGGCCCACCCCGAATACAAGCTGCTCGGTGAGGAGCAGGCCGGTCAGACCGAAGAGGCGCTCACCCCCGTCTATCCCGCCACCGAGGGGCTGCGTCAGCTCACCCTGCGTAATCTCACCGATCAAGCGTTGCTATTGCTGGCACAACACGGGGTGGAAGAGCTGTTGCCCGCCGGTCTCTATCCCCAGCAGACGGATCTGGCTGCCGCCCTGCAATTGCTGCACAGGCCACCCCCCTCGGTCGCCCTGGATCAACTCGACAGCGGTCAACATCCGGCCCAGCGCCGTCTGGTGCTCGAGGAGCTGCTGGCCCACAACCTGTCGATATTGAAAGTACGGGCCCAGGCCCAGACCCAGCATGCCCACGCCCTGGCGCCCGCCCCCGAGCTGGTTCAGCGTCTGCTGGGTGCCCTGCCCTTCAGCCCCACCGGCGCCCAGAGCCGGGTAGTGGCGGAGATAAGCCACGATCTGCAACAGAGCCATCCCATGATGCGGCTGGTACAGGGGGACGTGGGCTCGGGCAAGACCCTGGTGGCGGCCTTGGCGGCACTGCAGGCCATCGGCAGCGGCTGCCAGGTGGGATTGATGGCGCCGACCGAGCTGTTGGCCGAACAACACGCCATCAACTTCAATCACTGGCTGGCTCCCCTGGGGATCCAGGTCGGCTGGCTGGCGGGCAAGCAGAAAGGCAAGGCGAGGGAGGAGGCGCTGGCTGCCATTGCCGATGGCAGGGTGCGCATGATTGTCGGCACCCACGCCATCTTCCAGCAGCAGGTGGTGTTCGAGCGCCTCGGGCTGGTCATCATAGACGAACAGCACAGATTCGGGGTGCATCAGCGCCTCGCCCTGCGCGAGAAGGGAGAGCGGGAGGGGGTCCACCCCCACCAGCTCATCATGACCGCAACCCCCATTCCCCGCACCCTGGCCATGACCGCCTATGCGGATCTCGATACCTCCGTCATCGATGAACTGCCGCCGGGCCGCACTCCAGTCACCACGGTCGCCCTGCCGGACAGCCGCCGTGGCGACGTGATAGAGCGGGTCAAGCTCGCCTGCCAGGAGGGCAAGCAGGCCTACTGGGTCTGCACCCTGATCGAGGAGTCCGAGGTGCTCGAGTGCCAGGCCGCCGAAGATACCGCCAGCGAGCTGCAGACCCTGCTGCCCGGCCTGCATATCGGTCTGGTCCACGGCCGGATGCGCCCCATCGAGAAGCAGCGGGTCATGGAGGAGTTCAAGGCGGGCATCTTGCAGCTACTGGTCGCCACCACCGTCATCGAGGTGGGGGTGGATGTGCCCAACGCCAGCCTGATGATCATCGAGAACCCGGAGCGACTCGGACTGGCCCAGTTGCATCAGCTGCGGGGCCGGGTCGGCCGGGGCTCGGTCGCCTCCCACTGCGTGTTGCTCTATCACGCCCCGCTCTCCAAGACGGCCCAGAGCCGGCTCGGGGTGTTGCGGGAGACCAATGACGGCTTCCTGATCGCCCAGCGCGATCTGGAGTTGCGTGGCCCCGGCGAGCTGCTCGGTACCCGCCAGACCGGCTTGGCGGATCTCAAGATAGCCGATCTGGTACGCGACCAGGCGCTCATTCCCCAGGTGCAGAAGCTGGCCCGCTATCTGATGGATCAGCACCCTGATCATGTCGAGCCCCTGATCCGCCGCTGGCTGGGTCTGCGGGATCACTACTCCAATGCCTGACCCCGGGGAGCCCCACTCTGTTGCCACTTAATCTGATGCCAAGGAGGCTGTGACTCATGAATGCCTGGTTACGCGCCCTGCTCTACACGCTCGCTTTCCTGTTGCTGTTCGTCTGGATGGGACTGGGGCTGTTCGATGCCGAGCGCGCCAAGGACCCCATCGCCAACTGGCTCAGCCGCCAGACCGGTGAACCCGTGGCCATAGGCCGGCTGGTGTTCAACCCGCTCCACCCCTATACCCTGCTGGCGGAACAGGTGAGCTATGGCGAGGCGGTCAAGTTTGACAAGGTCTACATCGAGGTCAACAGCATAGACTGGCTCAGCCGGGATGTGCGCCTCGCCCATCTGGACCTGATCAAGCCCAGCATCCGCTGGCCACTGCCCAACCAGCTGCCGAGCCTGCCGCTGCGATCCCTCACAGTGCAAGACAGCAAGATTGACGGGCTCAACCTCATCAGCGATGGGCTCAAGCTGCAGGGGGCCAGCGCCACCCTGAGCAACTGGCAGCTGCTCAGTCCGGGCCAACCCGTACTGGCGGATCTCTCGCTCAACATCAACCGGCTGGAGACGCCCAAACTGACCCTGACCCGCCTGGCGCTGGCTGGCAAGCTGCAGGGTCAGGTGCTGACCACGGATAGACTGGTGACTCAGTTGTTTGACGGTGTCGCCGAGGCTGGCGTGGTGCTGGACTGGCCCGCCCGCAGCCTGCGCCTGCAGGATCTCAAGGCCAGGAGGCTGCGCATCGAGCTGGCGGACCTTGGCGACCAACCCTGGCCCCTGCGCCGGGTCAGTCTGGATCGCGGCGACTTCCAGCATGTCAGCCTCAACTCCCTGGAGGGCGAGTTCTCCCTCAATGACTTCAATGGTGAATTGAACCAGTTCGAGTGGCAGAGGGGCAGCGCGGCCAGCGGCCAGCTGCTCGGCAGCCTGGGAGATGCGGGGCGCGGCCTGTTTCAGCTGGAAGATATCGAGGGGCAGCTGAGCTTCTCCGGTCAGCAGATCAACGCCACTCTCAAGGGCAAAGGCTATGACGGCAGCTTCGATGCCATGTTCAGCCTGGATCCCGATCGCCAGCAGTTGCGCCTGCGCCAGCTGAGCCTGACTGGCATGGACATCAGCCTGCCCCAGGGGTGGTGGCAAGCCTGGCAGGCCGCGCGTCCAGCACGGCTCGAGATAAGCCAGCTCCATTTCGACAAGCTGAGGGTGCTCTCCTTCGATGAGGCCCTGCCACTCTCCCTGAGCGGCTGGAACCTGGATCTGCAGCAGCTGGGGCTGGATGGCAGACAGCCCCTGGCCCTGAGCGAACAGGGGCTCCTCAACAGCGACTGGATAGAGCTGGCCTGGGACGGCCTCTCGGCCCGCAATGGTCAGCTGGCCCTCAGCGCGGCCCCCGGGCTCTGGCAACTGAGCAAGCTCAGCAGCCAGTTGCCCGATGAGGGCAGTCTGGCAGTCAATGGCCAGTGGAGCCGCGAGGCGCAACTCCCCTCCAGCCTCACCCTCAAGGGCGAGAAGCTGGATCTGGCTCAATGGGGCAAGCTGCTCCACAGCCCGCTCTCCTTTGCCGGCAAGGCCGATCTCGCCATGGATCTGCAAGCCAGCTTGCCAGAGTGGCGCACCAGCCTGAGCGGCACCCTGAGTCTGGATGCCAAGGACCCCTTCTGGGACGGTGTGAAACTGGATCCTCTCCTCGATGAGTGGTTTGCCCAAGCCACGCCCCCGGGCCTGAGTCAGGACGCCCTTTGGCAAGCCATGCAGGGGGGCGATACCCCCTTCTACCAGCTAGCCCTGGCCGCGACTATTCAGGGGGGCAAGCTACAACTGACCCGCGGTGGCGCCTCCACCATCACCCACTTGCTCGCCTTGAGCGGCGGTCTGGATCTGGGCGGCGATCTGTGGCAACTCGACATAGGCGCCCTCAATCGAGAGGGGTGCGCCGAGCTCATCGGCCAATGGCGCGGTCCGCTCGCGGCCCCCGAACTCGCCTGGCAGTTCAGTGCAGCCAAGGCAAGTTGCGACTGGCAGGTTGGGGTCAGCTACCCCGCTCAGGGGCGTGACACCCCGCTCCATCGCCCCCCAACCCCCGATAGTCCGTCGGCGGCGAACTCAGGTGGCTGAGCCCTGCTGATGCTCTCCCCATCAGCACAGAGGCCTCCCAGGGGAGGCCTCTGATGCTTGCGTCCTAGCTGCGCTTCGCTGGCTGCACCACATAGCGGCCGAGGAACTCGGCGGCGAGCTGGCTGCCGCTGAACAGCTTTATTTTGAGGCTGAACTTGGCCGATTTCCCCTCCCGCAACGGTTGCAGCACGGCGGGCATCCCCTCACGAGCCACCCTGGCCTCCGGCTCCTTGGTCACCGGGCGGTAATACTTGATATCCCCCTCCGCCAGCACGGTATCACCGACCAGTCCCTCTTCCTTCAGTTGCAGCCAGATCAGGCCCCAGCCTGCCAGCACGCACTGGCTATAGATGCTGCCGGCGAACATGGTCTCATGGACATTGAGGTTGGCCGCCAGATTGGCCTTGAGATGGAAGGTCTGGCCGTCGTAATGGGTGATGTGTACCCCCATCTTTTCGCTGATGGGAATGCCCCTCGACCAGCGGGTGGTGAGATCCTGGCACCATTGGGGTCTGTACTCTATGGTCTGCAGCGGGCTCAGGGACTTGATCATCTGACGGTGGGGAATACGACCGAACGAGACGGGGCCCTCACCCACCTCGATGAAGCCGCATCTGCGATAGAACTCTACCGCCTCCTGGCGGGCATTCATCACCAGTCGCTTGACCTTCTCCTCACAGGCGAGCTGTTCCAGATCCGCGACCATGCGCATCCCCAACCCCTGACCACGGTACTCGGGCAGCATGGCCATGAAGCGGATCTGGGCCTCGTCTCCACCCACGAACAGGCGGCCCACGGCGATGGGGGTACCATCGGGGGCCAGCATCATGCGATGAATGGCGACTGAGTCATATTCGTCTCGCTCGGAGCCAGGGGGAAAGTTGAATGGCTTGCGCAGCAGTTCCCAGCGCAGCTGGTAATAAGCATCCAGCTCTGACTCTGTTTGAGGGGTTACCACCCGGTACATAGCGACATCCTTGGGTTACACTGGTCGAAAGCCATCTTGCCGTGCAATTTCATGGACTTCAATCTACAGACGTATCAGGCCGAACAGTTATTACATCTGGGAGTCAGTCCGAGCCGCCGCATCTGCGTTCAGCAAAATAGCGCTCATCGCTGGCTGGAGATAGATGGCGTGGTGCAATCCGCCATGGTGCGCGCCGCCCCGCAACAGCTCTGTCTGCCCCACCAGCAAGCCATCGCCAACCTGCTGCCAGCAAGGGCCGAACGCATACTTGAGCTGGGTCTCGGCGGCGGCGACATAGGCCGTCACCTGCTGGGTCGCTGGCCAGAGGCCAGCCTCGACAGCGTGGATCTCGACGCCGAGGTGATCAGCCTCTATCGCGACTTCTTCATGACGACGGGAAGTGCGGAGCGCCAGTGCCTGCATCAGGCCGATGCCCTCGCCTTCCTGCTCGAGCAGAGCGGTGACTACGATCTCATCCTGGTGGACTTGTTCAGTCAGGACGGCAACCCGCCCCTGCTGTTCAGCCCCCACTTCTATCAAGCCCTGGCGAGTCGACTGCGCGGTGAACTCATCATCAATCTGCTGCCCAGAACCGGACGAGAGCGGGATCAGGTGTTGCTGCTGGTCGAGCGCTGGATAGGCCAGCCGCAGTTGAGGGGGGTGCCGGGTTGCATCAACCAGATAGTCCATGCTCGCCAAGCCTGAGAAGCCTCATACCTGCAACCAGAAGGTGACGGGGCCATCGTTGAGCAGTGCCACCTTCATGTCCGCGGCGAATCGCCCGGTCTCGGTCCGCAGACCCGCCCCCCTGGCCTGGTCGATAAAGTATTCATAGAGCCTGTTGGCCTCCTCCGGCCTGGCGCCCCCCGAGAAGCTGGGCCTCATCCCCTTGCCGGTGTCCGCCGCCAGGGTAAATTGGGATACCACCAGCAGACTGCCACTCACCTGGCTCACATTGAGATTCATCTTGCCGTTCTCGTCGGAGAAGATGCGATAGCCGCTCACCTTGTGCAGCAGCTTGTCGGCCTTGGCCTCGTCATCCCCCTGCTCCACCCCGAGCAGCACCAGCAGCCCCTGATCTATGGCGCCAACCACCTCCCCCTCAACGGTGACGCTGGCCTCGCTAACCCTTTGAATCAATGCAATCATCCGCGACTCCTTTGCCTGGTACAGCTTGAAATGAAACGACCGCCCCGGGGCGGTCGTCCATGTTACCAACAAGAGGCCGAGTCAGCCCAGTTCCTCAGTGGCCGGCTTCTCATACTCCGAGACAGGCCGTGGTCTCGGCAGCGAGCTGAACAAGCTCACATAGCCAGACAAACAGGATAGGCCCGGAGGGCGCCTGTCGAGCTAGCCCAACTCTTCAGCACCCGGTTTCTCATATTCTCCCAAGCAGGCGGTAGTCTCGGCGCCCAGTAGTACCACCAGCCAACTCAGATAGACCCAGACAAAGAGGATGGGGATGGTCGCCAGGGCACCATAGATGGCCTGATAAGAGGGGAAATTGGTGATGTAGAGCGCGAAGCCACGCTTGGCCAACTCAAACAACACGGCCGCGACCAGGGCACCGACCAGGGCGTGGGAGAGCCGCACCTTGCAGTTGGGCACCACAGTATAAATAAGCAGAAAACCAATGACGGAGAAGAGGAAAGGCAGGCCCCGCAGTAGCCAGTAACCGACCCCGAACAGCGCCTCTCCCTGGAAGATCCGCAGCGAGATGATATAGGAGGAGACGGCAATGCTGGCCCCGATGAGCACAGGGCCCAGGGTCAGGATCATCCAGTACATGGCGAATGCCTGGCCGAGGGGTCGGCCCCGGGTAGAGCGCCAGATGTAGTTGAGGTTCTTGTCGATGGCCGAGATGAGCATCAGCGCCACCACCACCAGCGCCCCTATCCCCACGGCCGTGGTATTGGTGGCATTGGCAACGAAGCCATCGATGTACTGTTTGAGGGCATCTCCCGCCGTCGGCACGAAGTTGGCGTAGACGAACTGCTCCATCGCCTGCTTGATCCCTTCAAACACCGGGAAAGCCGACATCATGCCAAACACGACCGCTATCATGGGCACCAGAGAGAGCAGGGTCACATACGCCAGATAGCCCGCAGTGACCGTCAGCCGGTCTTGTTGAAAACGACCCCAGACGAAGTGGGCAAAATGGCGGCCATCGTGGCGCAAGAATGCGGAGGCGTGCGCCAGTTGCTGGCGAAAATGATGTTGCATATTAACGTCCTACGAGACAGATCCTGCCCCCTATTGTGTCAGACTCGCCACGGGATTGCCCGACCCCAGATAAAATGAGTCCTGTTTCCGACCTGACGGCGTCATCTCTGCGACTGCCCCGATGAGGGTCGCCGAGCCCGGATCACCACCCCATTCCCGACGCCTTCCCTGGCATGCGCCCATAAAAAAATCCGAACACCAGGGGTGTTCGGATTTTTTATCACCACCATCAGACCGGATTAGCGGCCTGATGGGAGAGAGATCAGGCGCGACCGGAGCGCTTGCGATCCATCTCGGTCAGCAGCTTCTTACGAATACGTACTGCCTTGGGAGTGATCTCTACCAATTCATCGTTGTCGATGAACTCGAGAGCCTGTTCCAGGGTCATGCGGATCGGCGGAGTCAGCACTTGAGCTTCATCGGTACCGGAGGCACGCATGTTGGTCAGCTGCTTGCCCTTCAGGCAGTTCACGGTCAGATCGTTGGAACGGGAGTGAATCCCGATCACCTGGCCTTCGTACACTTCGGTCGCGTGACCGATGAACAGACGACCACGGTCTTGCAGACCGAACAGGGCGAAGGTCAGGGCCTTACCAGTCGCGTTGGAGATCAGCACGCCGTTCTGACGCTCGCCGATGCTGCCACCCTTGTGCGGGCCGTAATGGTCGAAGGTGTGGTACAGCAGACCGGTACCTGAGGTCATGGTCAGGAATTCGGTCTGGAAACCGATCAGGCCACGGCTCGGGATCATGAAGTCAAGACGGACACGACCCTTGCCATCCGGGGTCATGTTGGTCATCTCGCCCTTACGCAGGCCGAGTTGCTCCATGACAGAACCCTGGTGGGTCTCTTCCACGTCCACAGTAACGGTTTCGAACGGCTCGTGCAGGACGCCGTCGATGGTGCGCAGGATAACTTCCGGGCGGGAAACCGCCAGCTCGTAACCTTCGCGACGCATGTTTTCGATCAGGATGGACAGGTGCAGTTCACCACGGCCGGAGACGCGGAACTTGTCCGGATCTTCAGTCTCTTCCACGCGCAGGGCCACGTTGTGGACCAGTTCATGGGTCAGACGCTCCATGATGTTGCGGGAGGTCACGAACTTGCCTTCTTTACCGGCGAACGGTGAGGTGTTGACCTGGAAGGTCATGTTCACGGTCGGCTCGTCGACGGAGAGCGGCGGCAGGGCTTGGACAGCATTGTTGTCACAGATGGTGTCGGAGATTTTCAGCTCGCCCAGACCGGTGATGGCAATGATGTCGCCCGCTTGCGCGTCGGCCACTTCGGTACGGGACAGACCCAGGTAGCCCAGTACCTGACCCACTTTACCGGTCCGGTTCTTGCCGTTGGCACCGACGATGGTGACTTGCTGGTTGGTCTTGACGCGACCACGGGTGATACGGCCGATACCGATAACACCGACGTAGGAGTTGTAATCCAGCTGGGAGATCTGCATCTGGAAACCGCCGTCGACATCAGCCGCAGGTGCTTCCACGTTGTCAACGATGGCCTGGAACAGGGGTTCCATGTTGTCGGACTCAACGCTTTGGTCCATGGTGGCCCAACCGTTCAGTGCTGAGGCGTAGACAACTTTGAAGTCCAGCTGCTCATCGGTGGCACCCAGGTTGTCGAACAGATCGAAGACCTGATCCATTACCCAGTCAGGGCGAGCACCCGGACGGTCGATCTTGTTGATGACGACGATCGGCTTCAGACCCTGGGCGAATGCTTTCTGGGTGACGAAACGGGTTTGCGGCATTGGGCCGTCAACGGCGTCAACCAGCAGCAACACGGAGTCAACCATGGACATGACACGCTCTACTTCACCACCGAAGTCGGCGTGACCCGGGGTATCAACGATGTTGATGCGGTAGTCGTTCCAACGGATTGCAGTGTTCTTGGCGAGAATGGTAATACCACGTTCTTTTTCCAGATCGTTGGAATCCATCAGACGCTCTTGACCATCAGTGGTACGGTCGAGGGTTCCAGACTGCTGCAGCAGTTTATCAACCAGGGTAGTTTTGCCGTGGTCTACGTGCGCAATAATCGCAATATTGCGTAAATTCTCTAACATTCTCGCCTCAATCACCGGGTAAAATTGGGCGCTAATTGTACTCTCGCCTTTGTGATCTGCCTAGCAGAATCGCAGTAGATTCACGCACTGCAATGGATCTGGATCATAGACCCGCGCCAACAAGCCTGTTTATATGGGGGTTCCTGCCCTCTTGCACTTGTTTGGCGCACCAAAAAGATCCTGGATAGCACCAAGTTGGTGCAATGTAGGGCGGGAGCAGCAGATTTTGGGACGCCAAGATGCGGCAACTGCCCTGAAATCATGCTGTCACAAACTTGGCACGATACTCGCTTATGTGAATGTGATGACGAATTCACCCAAAGAGTTTTAACACCGGAGGTTACTTAGCATGTCAGCTCAGAACGTAATGGCCTTGATCCAGGAACATGAAGTCAAGTTTGTCGACCTGCGCTTTACCGACACCAAGGGTAAAGAGCAGCACGTTTCCATCCCTTCCCACCAGGTCAACGAAGAGTTCTTCGAAGACGGCAAGATGTTCGATGGCTCCTCCATCGGCGGCTGGAAAGGTATTAACGAGTCTGACATGGTGCTGATGCCGGATGCGGCCTCCGCCAAGCTGGATCCGTTCACCGAAGAGACCACCCTGAACATCGTCTGTGACATCCTGGAACCGGCCACCATGCAAGGCTACGATCGCGATCCGCGCTCCATCGCCAAGCGTGCCGAAGACTTCCTGAAGTCCAGCGGCATTGCCGATACCGTCCTGTTTGGACCAGAGCCCGAATTCTTCATGTTCGACAACATCACCTTCTCGAACACCATGGGCCACAGCTTCGTCAAGATTGAATCCGAAGAAGCCGCCTGGAACTCGGGTACCGCCTACGAGCACGGCAACAAGGGTCACCGTCCCTTCGTCAAGGGTGGTTACTTCCCGGTTGCACCGGTTGACTCCTCCCAGGACATCCGCGCCGCCATGTGTCTGGTGCTGGAAGAGATGGGTCAGGTCGTCGAGGCGCACCACCATGAGGTGGCTACCGCCGGTCAGAACGAGATCGCCACTCGCTTCAACACCCTCACCCTGAAGGCTGATGAAGTTCAGGTGCTGAAGTACGTGATCCACAACGTGGCCCACGCCTACAACAAGACAGTCACCTTCATGCCAAAACCCATGTTTGGCGACAACGGCTCCGGCATGCACTGCCACCAGTCCCTGGTCAAGAACGGCGTCAACCTGTTCGCCGGTGACCTGTACGGCGGCCTGTCCGAGATGGCACTGCACTACATCGGCGGCATCATCAAGCACGCCAAGGCCATCAACGCCTTCGCCAACCCGACCACCAACTCCTACAAGCGTCTGGTACCAGGCTACGAAGCCCCGGTCATGCTGGCTTACTCCGCCCGTAACCGTTCCGCTTCCATCCGTATCCCGGTCGTACCTAGCCCGAAAGCACGTCGCATCGAAGTGCGCTTCCCGGATCCGGCTGCCAACCCCTACCTGGCCTTCGCGGCCCAGCTGATGGCCGGTCTGGACGGCATCATCAACAAGATCCATCCGGGCGATGCCATGGACAAGAACTTGTACGACCTGCCGCCGGAAGAAGCCGCAGAAGTGCCGACCGTTGCCGGCTCTCTGGACGAGGCCCTGGCAGGTCTGGATGCAGATCGCGAGTTCCTGACCCGTGGTGGCGTGTTCAGCGATGACTTCATCAACTCCTACCTGGAGCTGAAGCAGCACGACGTGGACCGCGTCCGCATGACCCCGCACCCGCTGGAGTTTGAACTGTACTACTCTGTCTAACAGATACAGTCAGAACCCAATAGAGAAAAAACCCGCCTCATGGCGGGTTTTTTCTCTGATAGGCTTTAGGCGAGATCCCACCAAGGAGAGATGGATGAGAATGAGCCGCTATGCCGGGTTCTTGCTGCTGATCTGCCTGAGCGCCCAGGGGGCCAAGATCTACTCCTGGATCGACAGCAGGGGGATCACCCACTACACCAGCACCCCTCCTGCCGGTCAGCAAACTCAGGAAATCGATCTGCGGGTCGCCCCCCTGGTCGGCACCAGCACCCATTCGGTACAGGTCGATAATTACAACCACCTCATTGGCGCCGATGTCAGACAGGCCGAACTGGCCATCTCCCTGCTCTCCCCCGAGCCAGACAGCACCCTGCGCGACAACACGGGCAACATAGTGTTCGAAGCCCAGGTCACCCCAGTCCCCCCACCCCAGTTCGACCTGCGTCTCTTGCTCGATGGCAAGGAGCGGGTCCGGATCCACAACACGCTGATCATCCGCCTGGAAAACCTGGATCGGGGCACCCATAGGGTGCAGCTCGAGCTACTGGCAAAAGACGGTACGATCCTTGCTAAATCAGAAGTTGTGACTTTCTATCTGCACAGAACCAGAGCCAATCAGGCAGCCACCCTGGGCCCTACGCCTCATAAAGGGTGATCCTCTGCACCTATGCGGGTAGACTGAATGCACTATATTGGTGCATTGCCGGTGTGTAGCACCGTTTTAGGGAGAAACCTGTGCCAGTCCGCTCGGATCAAGCCAAGACATTACTCGACAACCTGCTGACTGCCGTCATCCTGATGGACGAACGTCTCTGCATTCAGCACGTCAATCCTGCGGCAGAACAGCTGCTCTCCCTCAGTCAACGCCGGCTGATCGGGCTGGAACTGCCCCATCTGCTGGAACACATCTCCCTCGACTTGCAACGCTTTCGTCAGTGCCTCATCTCGGGGCAGGGCTTCACCGACAGCGAGGTGACCCTGGTCGTGGAAGGGGAACCTCGCCTGGTCGAACTCAGTGCCAGCCCCCTGGCCGACCATGAACAGCGTTTGATCGTGGTAGAGCTGCGCAAAATCGACCAGCAGAAGAAGATCAGTCAGGAGTTGCAGCAGCATGCTCAACAGCAGGCGGCCAGAGAGCTGGTGCGCGGTCTGGCCCACGAGATTAAAAACCCCCTGGGTGGCCTGCGTGGTGCGGCCCAGTTGCTGCAAAAGGAGCTGCCGGATCCGGCCTTGCGTGAATATACCGGCATCATCATCGAGCAGGCTGACAGGTTGCGGTTGCTGGTCGATCGCCTGCTTGGCCCCCAGCGTCCCGGCCGCCATCAGGTTCACAATGTCCACTCGGTACTGGAGCAGGTTCGCCGCCTGGTGGAGCTGGAACTGCCCGGCGGGATCCGCATAGAGCGGGACTATGACCCCAGCATTCCTGAATTCGAGATGGAACCGGATCAGCTGCAACAGGCCTTCCTCAACATAGTGCGCAACGCCGCCGAGGCACTGGTCAGCCAGACGGGCCTGATCAGCCTGCGCACCCGCACCGTGTTCCAGATCACCATCCATGGCCAGCGTTACCGGCTCGCCGCCGAGATAAAGATCATCGACAACGGACCCGGCATCCCGGATGCCATCCGTGACACCCTCTTCTACCCCATGATCACCGGTAAAGAGGGGGGAACGGGGCTCGGCCTCTCCATCGCCCAGAACCTGATCGATCAGCACAAGGGCCGTATCGACTGCATCAGTTGGCCAGGACATACCGAGTTCACCGTTTATCTACCGCTTCGCAAATAAGGGAACGTCATGACCGCAAAAGTATGGATCGTCGATGACGACAGTTCGATCCGCTGGGTGCTGGAGCGCACCCTGGGCAACGAGGGTTTCGAGTGCGAGAGCTTCGCCGATGGCGAGGCCCTGCTGCACTCCCTGGAGGCACGATCTCCCGATGTGATCCTGTCCGACATCCGCATGCCCGGCATCGATGGCCTCAGCCTGCTGGAACAGATCCATCGTCGTCAGGCGGACTTGCCCATCATCATCATGACCGCCCACTCGGATCTCGATTCCGCCGTCAACGCCTACCAGCGTGGCGCCTTCGAATATCTGCCCAAGCCGTTCGATATCGAGGAGGCGGTCACCCTGGTGCGCCGCGCCGAGAATCACCTGAAAGAGCAGCGCACCAAACGCAAGACCCGCCCGCAAGACGCCAGCAGCAGCCCGGAGATCATCGGTGAAGCCCCCGCCATGCAGGAGGTGTTTCGCGCCATAGGCCGGCTGTCGCGGTCCAGCATCTCGGTGCTGATCAACGGCCAGAGCGGCACCGGCAAGGAGCTGGTCGCCCACGCCCTCCATCGCCACAGCCCGCGTGCCCACAAAAACTTCATTGCCCTCAACATGGCGGCCATCCCGAAAGATCTCATCGAATCTGAGCTGTTCGGCCATGAGAAGGGCGCTTTCACCGGGGCCAACAACATTCGCCATGGCCGCTTCGAGCAAGCGGATGGCGGTACCCTGTTTCTCGATGAAATCGGCGACATGCCACTCGATGTGCAGACCCGGCTGTTGCGGGTACTGGCCGATGGCCAGTTCTATCGCGTCGGCGGCCATCAGCCAGTACAGGTGGACGTGCGCATCATCGCCGCCACCCACCAGAATCTGGAGAAGCGGGTCGCCGATGGCGAATTCCGGGAGGATCTGTTCCACCGCCTCAACGTCATCCGCATCCATATCCCGGCCCTCAAGGAGCGCCGTGAGGATATCCCCCAGTTGGCGCACCACTTCCTGCTGCGAGCCGCCAAGGAGCTCAACGTCGAGGCCAAGAGTCTGCACCCGGATACCCAGGTGTTCATCAGCCGGCTCCCCTGGCCTGGCAACGTGCGTCAGTTGGAAAACGTCTGCCGCTGGCTGACCGTCATGGCCTCGGGACAGGAGGTGCTGGTCGCCGATCTGCCTCCCGAGCTGCTGACCCCGATCACCAGCGTCGCCGAGCCGGGGCAGCCTGCACTGGCCGGTGGCTGGCAGCAACAGCTGCGCGACTGGGTCGCAGCCAAGCTGGCTCTGGGAGAGATAGACATACTGGCCGATGCCATGCCTCAGTTCGAACGCATCATGCTGGAGACGGCGCTGGAGCATACCCATGGTCACAAGCAGGAAGCGGCACGCCTGCTTGGCTGGGGTCGTAACACCCTCACCCGCAAGCTCAAGGAACTCGATTTCTCCTGAATATCGACCGACGCCATGCTCCAACGCCCGAACGCATCATGCTGGAGACGGCGCTGGAGCAACCCTCACCCGCAAGCTGAAAGAACTCGATTTTCCTGAGCTCGGCTGGCCCCCAGCCACAAGGGGCCCCGCCATGCTGCGACTTCAAGCCCCTCCTTTGCCAGCCCCATCATGATCCCAACGGCAGCGGCTCAGCACACAGCGGCCCCCTTCGGACTTGGCAATGCCATGAAAAAATCCGCCGTCTTTCGCTGCAATGCGAAAAACGGCGGATAGTGTCGACGCTTGTCAGGCTAACGTTGGCCCTGGCGGCTCACTGACACTGCGCATAGCGTCTCAGCGAGCTTGTCTCCCATGAAGGCTCAATATGCCTTGCTGCCCAGCAAGTGACCATCGACCGGCGAGGGTAAGCCGTACTGGGAGTTCTTGCCATGAAACGCCTTGGTGGTCTGACCAAGGTCGCCCTTGAAGCGGGGATCCTGGGGCCTTTCCTGACTATTGATGTAAAGCGACACATCCCAGGCCTGCTGGTCGCTCAGGCTTCCCCCCTGAGAGAGCGGCATGTTGCTCTTGATGAAGGCGGCCGCCTTGTCGATGCCGTGCATACCCGCGCCCCAGTTGTAGCTCTCCTTGCCCCACAGTGGCGGGAAGACGTAGCGATCCACTACCTTCTTGCCCTCCCCCTCGGCGCCGTGGCAATCGGCACACCGCTCGGCATAGACGCTCTGGCCCCGCTTGAAGTCGGGGGACTGGGGAGGGGTGGCGATGGTGAAGAAGTTGCGACCCGGCAGCTTGTCACTGATGGGGGCACCGCTCGCCAGCCAGTAGGAGTAGGCCACCAGATCGCGGATGGCAGGGCTGTCATAGGCGGGAGGCTGCCCCCCCTTGGCATTCATCGAATAGAGGAAGCAGCCTTGCAGCCGATCCTCATAGGTGTTCACCTTGTTGTTCTTCTTGCGATAGGCGGGATAGGAAGGATAGGCACCCCACAGCGGACTGGCGCCGGGAATGATCCCGGAACCCAGATGGCAATTGCTGCACTGCAGGCCATTACCGGGCTGACCCTGCCCCTTGAGTTGCTGGGTGTTGACGAACAGGCTGTAGCCCCGCTTGATGGCGGCACCCATCTCACCATCCGGCACCGCAGACCAGTCGGGCACCTTGTGATAGTTGCCATCCTGCGCCTTCTCTCCAAGGGGGACGCTGAACTGATCATCAAAGGATTCGGCATGGACCAGCCCAGCCAGCAGGCAGCTCATCAGATAGAGATATTTCATTTCGTCACCCCCTGGGCGGCGAAGTAGTTGGCTACGGCCTCCACTTCTGACTCGCTAAGCGACTTGGCGATGGCAGACATGGATCCCATGGCGCCCGCCGGACGCTTATCCGCTTTCCAATACATCAGCTGACGCTTGAGGTAGGCCGGATCCTGGCCGGCGAGGCGGGGAAACAGGGGCATGACCCCTATGCCACTGGGCCCATGACAGGCAACACAGGCAGGCAAGTTACGATCCGGTTTGCCCGCCAGAGCCAGCCGCTCACCAGCCTCCATATCTCCCGGCCACTTGTCTCCGCTCCAATGCAGCACCACTTCCTTGGCCGCCGACTGGCTGGCGAAGTGGTTGGCTGCACGCTTTATCTGCTCGTCGCTGAGTTGATAGATGATGGGATTCATGAAGTCGCTGACCCGTTTTCCGCTGCGAAAGGCGTGCAGTTGCTCAGTCAGATAGGCTTCTGATTGTCCCCAGAGGCTGGGAATATTGGACTCTTTCGGCACGCCATTCAGACCATGGCAGGTGGCACAGATTTGGGGTACATCCTGGGTTGCCTGAGCGGCCTGGGCCAAAGGGGGCACCAGACAGGTCAACAGGGTGGTGAGCAGTGCTCGCATCTTTATCGACAAGGATGTATCTCCAATCAACAGCGGTAAAATCCATATTACTTGTCAGGGTAACACCCCCTATCGAAGAGGGGTAGCCATAGCATAGCTGCTCTCCAGTGGTCCGATCTGGCCAAAGAAAACGCCAGCCCGAGGGCTGGCGTTGTTATAACGGATGAGATCACTGGCCTCATTGCGAGATGGTGAGACCCTGGCTGTCGGCCCCTAGGCTCAACAGCTTGCCTGGGACAACCCGACCACTGAGCAGGGCCTGGGCCAAGGGGTTCTCCACCTTCTGCTGGATAGCCCGCTTGAGGGGTCGCGCCCCGTAGACGGGATCGAAACCGGCATGCACCAGCTTGGTCAGCAGCTCCTCGCTCACCTCCACCTCGAAGCCCTGGGACTCCAGACGGCCCATCAGGCTCTTGAGCTGGATCCGGGCGATGGACTTGATGTGATCCTCGCCGAGGGGGTGGAACACCACAGTCTCGTCGATCCGGTTGATGAATTCCGGCCGGAAGCTGCGGGTCAGCAACTCCATCAGCAGGGCCTTCATCTCCTCATAGTCCTTCTCGGCATAGTGCTCCTGGATGAGATCCGAGCCGAGGTTGGAGGTCATGATCACCACGGTATTGCGGAAGTCCACAGTGCGGCCCTGACCATCGGTCAGGCGACCATCGTCCAGCACCTGCAACAGGATGTTGAACACATCCGGGTGGGCTTTTTCCACCTCGTCGAGCAGGATCACCGAGTAGGGGCGACGGCGTACCGCCTCGGTCAAATAACCCCCCTCCTCGTAACCCACGTAGCCGGGAGGCGCCCCCACCAGCCGCGCCACGCTGTGCTTCTCCATGAACTCGGACATGTCGATGCGCACCATGGCGTCCTGGGTATCGAACAGAAACTCCGCCAGCGCCTTGCACAGCTCGGTCTTGCCCACCCCGGTCGGGCCGAGGAACAGGAAGGAGCCGATCGGTCGGTTCGGATCGGACAGCCCGGCCCGGGAGCGGCGAATGGCGTTGGAGACGGCTTCCACCGCCTCTTCCTGGCCGATCACCCGGCTGTGCAGCTGATCTTCCATCCGCAGCAGCTTGTCGCGCTCCCCTTCCAGCATCCGCGCCACCGGGATCCCGGTCCAGCGCGCCAGCACGTCTGCGATCTCCACATCGGTGACCCGGTTGCGCAGCAGGCTGGTCTCCTGCATCTCGGCCTGAGTGGCGAGATCGAGCTGCTTCTCCAACTCGGGGATGCGGCCGTATTGCAGTTCGGACATGCGGGCCAGGTCCCCGGCGCGGCGTGCGACGTCGAGATCCTGACGGGCCTGCTCCAGCGCGGCCTTGATGTGCTGGGTACCGGCCAGCGCCGCCTTCTCCGCCTTCCAGATCTCTTCCAGCTCGTTGTAGTCGCGCTCCTTCTCGGTCAGCTCCTGACTGAGCAACTCCAAGCGCTTGCGACTGGCGTCGTCATCTTCTTTGAGCAGCGCCTGCTGCTCCAGCTTGAGCTGGATGATGCGCCGCTCCAGCCGATCCAGCGACTCCGGCTTGGAGTCGATCTGCAGCCGGATGCTGGCCGCCGCCTCGTCGATGAGGTCGATGGCCTTGTCCGGCAGCTGGCGATCGGCGATGTAACGGTGGGACAGCTGAGCCGCCGCGACGATAGCCGGATCCGTGATCTGCACATGGTGGTGCAGCTCGTAGCGTTCTTTAAGGCCACGCAGGATGGCGATGGTGTCCTCCACCGAGGGCTCCTCCACCAGCACCTTCTGGAAGCGGCGCTCCAGGGCGGCATCTTTCTCCACATACTGTCTGTATTCATCGAGGGTGGTGGCGCCGACGCAGTGCAGCTCACCGCGCGCCAGGGCCGGTTTGAGCATGTTGCCCGCGTCCATGGCCCCCTCGCCCTTGCCGGCGCCGACCATGGTGTGCAGCTCGTCGACGAAGAGGATGACGTTGCCCTCCTCCTTGGCGAGATCGCTGAGCACGGCTTTGAGGCGCTCTTCAAACTCACCGCGATACTTGGCGCCCGCGACCAGGGCCCCCATGTCCAGGGAGAGCACCCGCTTGTTCTTGAGCCCTTCCGGCACCTCGCCGTTGATGATGCGCTGAGCCAGCCCCTCGACGATGGCGGTCTTGCCGACCCCGGGGGCACCGATCAGCACGGGGTTGTTCTTGGTACGGCGCTGCAGCACCTGGATGGTGCGACGGATCTCTTCGTCCCGGCCGATCACGGGGTCAAGCTTGCCTATTTCGGCGCGCTCGGTGAGATCGATGGTGTACTTCTCCAACGCCTGGCGATTCTCCTCGGCATTGGCGTCATCGATCTTCTTGCCGCCACGGACCTTGTCGATGGCCTGCTCGAGTTTCTCTTTGGTCAGACCCTGGCTGCGCAGCAGCTCGCCCAGGTTGCCCTTCTCATCGAGAGCCGCCAGCAGAAAGAGCTCGGATGAGATGAACTGATCCTTGCGCTGCTGAGCCAGCTTGTCACAGACGTTGAGCAGACGACCCAGGCCATTGGAGAGCTGTACATCGCCCTCGACGCCGCTCACCTTGGGCAGGCGGTCGAGCTCCTCGCCGAGGCGGGAGCGCAGGGCATTGATGTCTATCCCGCACAGGGTCAGCAAGGGACGGCTAGACCCACCATCCTGATTGACCAGGGCGGTCATCAGATGGACGGGTTCGATAAATTGGTGATCACGACCCAGCGCGAGGGACTGGGCATCAGAAATAGCTACTTGGAATTTACTGGTCAGGCGATCGAGGCGCATTGCACTCCTCCCTTTGAAACAGACGCCGCCTTGGGCGGCAACAACGGAACTTTCTGATAAGGAAGATGAGGTCTGCGGCCAGGATTTCAAGGGGAGTGGTTGTTTATTTTTTCCTCAATGGCGGTTTCAGAGAGGGCGGCGCGTTATCCGGCAAGGGGCGAGCCGGTGCGCTGTTCCGGCCAGAGGGACAGGCATTCATAGGTGGGCGCTCACCGGCTTCGCTGAGCGCCCACCTGTCTACTCTGCCAGCCAAATGAGGGAGGCCATGCGGCCGGTCTGGCCATCCCGGCGATAGGAGTAGAAACGCTCGCGGTCGCTGAAGGTGCAGTGCTCGCCCCCATAGACGGCGCTCACTCCGGCGCGGGCCAGGCGCAGCCGGGCCAGCTGGTAGATATCTGCCAGCCACTTGCCCTCGTTGGCAGACGGGATGAAGGCGGCAACGGCTTCGGCCTGCTCGGCGAGAAAAGCGTCGCGCACCTCGCCACCGACTTCAAAGGCACTGGGCCCTATGGCCGGGCCCAGCCAGGCGAGTATCTCGGCGGGCTTGCAGCCCATGGCTTTGATGCTGGCCTCCAGTACGCCATTTTGCAGACCACGCCAACCGGCATGGGCGGCAGCCACCACGGTGCCCGCCCGGTCGCACAGCAGCACCGGCAGGCAGTCGGCCGTCATCACTATGCAGGCCAACCCCGCCTCGTGGGCGCAGGCGGCATCGGCCTCCGGTGCCCCGTCGTATTCGTTGCTGACGGGGTGGACGGCGATGCCGTGCACCTGATTGAGCCAGTTGAGCCGACCCGGGATCCCGGCGGCTTGTTGCAACAAGCCACGATTGGCCTCGACCAAGGCAGCGTCATCCCCGACATGGGCCCCCAGGTTGAGACCGGCAAAGGCGCCTTGGCTCAGGCCGCCATCCCGGGTGGTGGAAAGGGCCCGGACCCGCGCCGGGGCAGGCCAGTTCGGTACTATCGTCTCCATCACTGACTCCTTATCAATCATGAAAAAATACCATAAAAAACGGGGCACCCACTGGGTACCCCGCCCTTCGCACTCTCTTGGACCACTCCGTATCATCCGGCCTGGTCGACGCGCTTAGCCCCAGATCAGATCATCCGGATTGGCCAGGGTATCGGCACGCATTGCCTCCATCAGATCCAGCATGTCCTGCGGCGTTGAGGAGTGCCACTGCATGACTTCGCCGGTGATGGGGTGAGCCAGTTGCAGCATGGTGGCGTGCAGGGCCTGACGGTGGAAGCCGCGCAGGGCAGCAGTCAGCTCGGGGGTGCCGTTGCGCAGCAGACGCATGCGACCACCGTAGGCGGGATCGCCCACCAGCGGGTGCTTGATGTGCGCCATGTGTACCCGGATCTGGTGAGTACGACCGGTTTCCAGTCGCAGTCGCAGGCGGGTGTGGCCACGAAACTTCTCATGCACCCGATAGTGGGTCACGGAATCACGGCCATTGGGAATGACAGCCATGTGGGTACGCTGGGTAGGATGACGGCCTATGGGCGCATCCACGGTACCGCCAGCGGTCATGTGACCGATGGCAACCGCTTCATACTCACGGGTGATCTGGCGGGCCTGCAGCGCCTCCACCAGATGGGTCTGCGCCGGGATTGTCTTGGCGATGACCATCAAGCCAGTGGTGTCCTTGTCCAGACGGTGGACAATGCCGGCGCGAGGCACTTCGGCTATCTCGGGATAGAGGTGCAGCAAGGCGTTCAGCACTGTGCCGTCCGGCGTGCCTGCCCCCGGGTGAACCACCAGACCAGCCGGCTTGTCGATCACCAGAATATGCTCATCTTCGAAAACGATGTTGAGCGCTATATTCTGGGCATCCCAGCGGGTGTCGTCTTCCAGCTCGACCGTGACATGGACCTGCTGCCCCGAGATGACTTTCTCACGGGGGATGTTGGCAACCTGACCATCCAGGGTCACTCTGTCTTGCAGGATCCACTCCTTGATCCGGGTGCGGGAGTAGTCGGGAAATATTTCTGCCAGAGCCTGATCGAGTCGCTGCCCGAATTGGTGATCCTGGAATTCGCCTGTTAATTCAATATGCTGGCTCATGTATGGTCTCTTGAGCGGGGGTTTCAATTCGAAATAATCCGGGTATTCTAGCTTTTCTTTTAGCCAAGCATAACGGATACTTTGCCAATTTCGTGGAAATGGACCGGATGTTGTTGATGGGAAAGAAGTCTCACCTGCTGATGTCGCTCGCCTTGGTCGCTACCCTGATCACTGGCTGTTCCAGCACCAAACCCAAGGTACCCGACGAACCGCCGGAGACCCTGTACCAGAAAGCACGCCTCAAGCTGGATGCCGGTAACTATGTGAATGCTATCGAGTTATTGGAAGCATTGGACTCTCGTTATCCCTTCGGCGCCTACTCTAATCAGGTGCAGCTCGACCTCATCTATGCCTATTACAAGCAGGATGATACCGCCCAGGCGACTGCCAATATCGACCGCTTTATCCGCCTCAATCCGGCGCACAAAAATATAGATTACGTCTTCTATATGCGTGGCTTGACCAACATGGCGGGCGATTACAATTTCTTCCAGGATCAGCTCGGCATAGAGCGGGATGACAAGGATCCCTCCTATGCCCGTCAGGCGTTCCAGGACTTCAAGACCCTGCTGCAGAACTATCCGAACAGCAGTTACGCCGCCGATGCCCGTGCGCGCATGATAGGCCTGAAAAACCGCCTCGCGCGCTACGATCTGAGCGTGGCCAAATATTATGTAAAGCGTGATGCGCTGATCGCCGCCGCCAACCGCGCCAAGCAGGTGGTTGAGACCTACCCGGACACGCCGGAGACCGAAGAGGCGCTGGAGATCATGATCGAGTCCTACGACACCCTCAAGATGCCAACTCTGGCCCAGCACGCCCGCGAAGTGCTTGGCAAGAACTACCCGGAAAACCGGCACGCCAAGGGCTGATCACCTCTACCCGAACAGAAACCGATGGCCCCGGCCATCGGTTTTTTTTTGCCTGTCGATACGACGCTGCCCGGCAATATCTTCTTCGGGTAGGGGCACAGCAGCCTACAACTCGCGCCCCGCCACACGACTGACTCAGTTGCGCTGCTTGGCTCGCATGATGTTGATGATCTCGATATCGGTATCCAGCATGCCCTTCCTGGATAGCTGACCCAGGTTGGCAATGGTCTGATCCACGTCATCCGAGACGATGCCCTCGCTCTGAGGCACCCGCAGGTTGTTGATCGCCATCAGGGAGGATTTGACCGCCGCCGAGGTAGAGGTCGACACCTTCATGGAGCAGGCACTGCCGGCGCCGTCACAGATGATGCCGGAAACATCGCCAATCATGTTGTTGATGCAGTGGCTTATCTGTTCGAACTTGCCGCCCAGCAGCCAGGTGATGGCGGATCCCGCCCCCATGGCAGCGGTACTGGCCGCGCACAGGGCGGAGAGCTTGTTCTGATGCATCTTGATGTAGATGGCCACCAGATGGCTCATCACCAGTGCCCGGATCAGCTGCTCCTCGCTCGATGCGAGGAAGCGGGCGGCGGCGACCACCGGCATGGTGGCGGCAATGCCCTGGTTGCCCGAGCCCGAATTAGACATGGCGGGCAGCATGGCGCCGTCCATGCGCGCATCGGAGGCGGCAGACGACAGTCGCATGGCCAGGGTCATCAGATCGTCGGAGAGCAGCTTGCGCTCCACCTGATCGGTCAACATCTTGCCGATGCTCAGGCCATAACCCTGCAACCCTTCGTCAGCCAGGGCCTGATTCATGCTGGCCGCCTCGCCAATGAAGGTAATGTCGGCAAGCGGCACCTCGAGAGAAAACTCGACTATCTCCTTCAGGGTCAGGGCGGGCTTGGCCGATCTGGCTGGCTGGATCTGCACCCCGGGGGCGCTGGCTTGCTCCATCAGCACCTCGCCATCCTTCTCCATCAGCACGATGCGGGTGTGATCCGTGCAAATCACCACCCGGGCACTGTGACCATCGGCCTCCGCCAGCACCTCGGCGTAGAGCACGTCCGGCACATCCTTCACATCGACCTTGATGAGAGGCAGCAACGCTTTGGCGGCTTCCACCTGGGCCGGAGTGAGTTGCTTGAGCACCTCCAGCCCACCATCGGGGTTACCCCCCGTGATGCCCACCGCCGCAGCCACAGGCAGGCCTATCATGCCGGTACCGGGTACCCCGACCCCCATGCCGTTCTTGAACAGATTGCCACTGACCCAGACGCTCAGGCGCTGCGGCGTCTGGCCCAGCAGACGGCGGCAATTGGCGGCGGCCAGGGCCACCGACATGGGTTCGGTGCACCCCAGGGCCGGCACGACCTCACGCTTGAGCAGGGCAATAAATTCGATCCATTGTGACTTCATCTGCAAGTGCTCCATGGTCTGGCGCGGCGCCTCTTCTATGTCCGACATACTAAATATTGCGGGAAAACTAAAAATTAGTTGATAAACCCCGGCGTGATGGCAGGCATTATGCCCGACTTTTGAGCGATTACCACAACCAAGCCCTGGGAATAATGGCGGGATCAAATCTGAGGAATCGGCAGTGAGGGCCGAGTGGCTATCGCCCTCGGCCATCCACTTCAACGAGGCCACCACCTGGCGTCTGTCAGGCGATGAGACATGCTCAGGGCAAGGCACCACAGGGCCCGACGCCATCAGAACGCCAAACGGCAGGCACAGAAAAGGGGGCCTTGGCCCCCTTGAATACTCTTGCTGTGACCTGGATCAGAGCGCCTTGAGGATAGCCTCGACGCTGGCCTTGGCATCGCCAAACAGCATCTGGGTGTTCTCCTTGAAGAACAGCGGGTTCTGGACACCGGCATAGCCTGTGTTCATGGAGCGCTTGAAGCCGATGACGTTCTGCGCTTTCCACACTTCCAGCACCGGCATGCCGGCGATGGGGCTGCCCGGATCTTCCATGGCGGCCGGGTTGACGGTGTCGTTGGCACCGATCACCAGTACCACGTCGGTATCGGTGAAGTCGTCATTGATCTCGTCCATTTCCAGAACGATGTCATACGGCACCTTGGCTTCCGCCAGCAGCACATTCATGTGACCTGGCAGACGACCGGCAACCGGGTGGATACCGAAGCGCACCTTGACGCCGCGATCCCGCAGCTTCTGGGTGATCTCGGCCACCGGGTACTGGGCCTGCGCCACCGCCATGCCGTAGCCCGGAGTGATGATGACGGAGCTGGCGTTCTTCAGCATGTCGGCCACATCTTCGGCGTTGGTTTCGCGGTATTCACCCATCTCCTGATCAGCCGTAGAGGCGACACCGTCGGAGCCGAAGCCACCGGCGATGACCGAGATGAAGGAGCGGTTCATCGCTTTACACATGATGTAAGAGAGGATGGCACCGGAGGAGCCCACCAGGGCACCGACCACGATAAGCAGGTCGTTGGAGAGCATGAAGCCCGCCGCCGCCGCCGCCCAACCGGAGTAGGAGTTGAGCATGGAGACCACCACCGGCATGTCGGCGCCACCGATGGAGGCCACCAGATGCCAGCCGAACGCGAAGGCGATCAGGGTCATCAGCACCACCGCCATGGTGGAACCACCGGCGTTGACGAAGTGCACCATCAGCGCCAGCGAAACCAGCACGGCCAGCAGGTTCAGCTTGTGGCGATGGGGCAGCATCAGCGGCTTGGAGGAGATCAGGCCACGCAACTTGCCGAACGCCACGATGGAACCGGTGAAGGTCACGGCGCCGATGAAGATACCGAGGAAGACTTCCACCAGGTGGATGTTCAGCATGGCGCCGGTGAGGTGCTCGGCCTGAGCGGCACTGGCCGCCTGCTCGAACGCCGCCCGGGCCGCGGCCAGAGTCGCATCCAGATTGGAACCGACAGAGACCACGACAGCCGCCGGTGCGGAGGGGTGCAGATCGATGAAGCTGTTGAAGCCCACCAGCACCGCCGCCATGCCCACGAAGCTGTGCAGCACCGCCACCAGCTCGGGCATCTCGGTCATCTCGACCTTGAGTGCCAGCCGCACGCCGATGGCGCCGCCGATGACCATGGCCAGAATGATCCAGTGCACACCACTGGTTTCCGGGTTGAGTACGGTGGCGACGAGGGCGATGGCCATCCCCGCGATACCGAACAGGTTGCCATGCTTGGCCGTTTCTTGCTTCGACAGTCCGGCGAGACTGAGGATGAAGAGCACGGCGGCAACGATATAGGATGCTGTTACCAGTCCTTGAGACACGTTAAACCCCCTTAATCCTTACGGAACATCTTCAGCATGCGCTGAGTCACGGTGAAGCCACCGAAGATGTTGATACTGGCAATCAGCACGGCGACAAACGAGAGCGCGGTGACGAGTGTCGAACCCTGACCAATCTGCAGCAAGGCACCGACCACGATAATGCCGGAGATGGCATTGGTGACCGACATCAGCGGCGTGTGCAAGGAGTGAGATACGTTCCACACCACGTAGTAACCGACCACACAGGCCAGGATAAATACGGTGAAGTGGGACAAGAAGGCGGCAGGTGCCACGGCGGCGACCCAACCGAAGGCGGCGATGCCGAGGGCACCAAACACATACTTCTTGTTGGATGGCTTCTTGGCTTCGGCCTTCTTGAGCGGGGCGGCTGCCGGTTTTTGCGGCGCGGCAGAGACGGCAATGGCGGGGGGCGGGAAGGTCACGTCACCGGCCTGGATCACCGTCATGTTGCGCTGAACCACATCCTCGAAGTCGATGGCAACCTGGCCGTCCTTCTCCTTGCACATCAGCTTCATCAGGTTGACCAGGTTGGTACCGTAGAGCTGGGAGGATTGGGCAGGCAGGCGGCCAGGCAGGTCGGTGTAACCTATCACCTTGACGCCGTTCGGGGTCACGAACAACTCGGTCGGCTTGGTGTATTCACAGTTACCACCGGTGGCCGCTGCCAAGTCCACGATCACCGAACCCGGCTTCATGCTGTCGACCATCTCTTTGGTGATCAGCTTGGGAGCGGGACGACCCGGGATCAGGGCGGTGGTGATGATGATGTCCACTTCCTTGGCCTGCTGGGCAAACAGCTCCATCTCGGCCTTGATGAACTCATCGGACATGACCTTGGCGTAACCATCGCTGGAGGCACCATCTTCGCCGCCGAAGTCGAGCTTGAGGAAACTGCCCCCCATGGACTCAATCTGCTCGGCCACTTCCAGACGGGTATCGAAGGCACGCACTATGGCGCCCAGGGAACCGGCGGTGCCGATGGCAGCCAGACCGGCCACACCGGCGCCGATCACCAATACCTTGGCAGGGGGTACCTTGCCAGCTGCGGTGATTTGACCGGTGAAGAAGCGACCAAACTGGTGCGCCGCTTCGACCACGGCGCGATAGCCACCGATGTTGGCCATGGAAGAGAGGGCGTCGAGGGATTGGGCACGGGAGATCCGCGGCACCATGTCCATCGCCATCACATTGATGTTGCGTGTCGACAGCTTCTTGACCAGCTCGGGGTTCTGAGCGGGCCAGATGAAGCTCACCAGGGTGGCACCATCTTTAATTTCGGCGATCTCGGCGTCGGTCGGGGCGTTGACCTTGAAGATAAGGTCGGCTTGCCAGACGTTCGGCACCACGCTGGCACCGGCAGCCTCGAAGGCGGCGTCATCGAAGCTGGCCAACTGGCCGGCGCCAGTCTCGACAGCAACCTCGAAGCCGAGCTTTTTCAGCTGCTCAACGGTGGCCGGGGTCGCTGCGACCCGGGTCTCACCGGCGAGACTCTCTCTCGGTATTCCAATCTGCATGACTATTCCCTGATGGTTAATAAATAATCGCGACCTAGTGTCTCATCTCTCGCGAAACAAGGCGCGGCCAAATTGCAGGCCAAGGACTCTTTGTTATGAAAATCAGCAGGCTCTTCCGCAACCTCCTGTCATGGTCAGGCCCCCGCTTTTCAGGTGCGAAGGTGATTAGTATCAAATTTTGGAGTTTTATTACAACCGCCGTCCGGATGGTACGCGTACAGAAATCAGCCCATCCAGGACCGTGATTTAAAAAAACAAACCAAATTAGCGACTTATACCAGTAAAAAGCACTGGAAAAAGTGATCCAACCAGTCAAAAAAAATGTTTTGCTGGCCCTCTATCTTAGCGCTTTTTGTTCTTACGAAATTCACTCCAATCGCAGATATCGGAGTGAACAGGGTAAAAGTAACGGTTTCGTAACAAGGAAGGGGCCGATCCCCCGCCAAAATGGCAGGATCCGGCCCCTACTGTCAGTCGTTTAGTGCGGTGGTAAGGTGAATGCTCCCCTTACCAGGCGGCTTCATAAATATGCCGGCTCTGCACCAGGTCGATGTCGCCGTGTTCCCCGAGCGCCGTCATGCCGTGCTCTTCGAGCTTGGCCAGCAGGGTGTCGATATTGGCGTCGGCCAGGCCGTAGTCCCGCAGCCGGGTCTTGACCCCCATCCGCTCGAAGAAGTCGCGGGTGGCTTTGATGGCGCCGTCGATGCGCTCTTCTTCGCTGCCGCTGCGCAGATCCCAGACCCGCTCGGCGTATTGCAGCAGCTTGGCGTGCTTCTGTTCACGCTTGGCAGCGAGCAGGGCGGGCAGCACCACCGCCAGGGTCTGGGCGTGGTCGAGGCCGTGCAGGGCGGTCAGCTCATGGCCCAGCATGTGGGTGGCCCAGTCCTGGGGCACGCCGGCCCCGATCAGGCCGTTGAGCGCCAGGGTGGCACTCCACATGATGTTGGCGCGCACCTCGTAATTTTCCGGCTCCACCAGCGCCTTGGGGCCATCCTCAGCCAGGGTCAGCAGCAGGCCTTCGGCAAAGCGATCCTGCACCTTGGCGTTGACCGGGTAGGTGAGGTACTGCTCCAGGGTGTGGATGAAGGCATCCACCACGCCGTTCGCCACCTGGCGGGCCGGCAGGGTATAGGTGAGCACGGGATCCAGCACGGCGAAGCGCGGCATCACCAACGGCGAGAAGAAGTGCTGCTTGTCGCCGCTGCTCCTGCGAGTGATGACGGCCCCCATGTTCATCTCGGAGCCGGTGGCCGGCAGGGTCAGCACGGCGCCCAGGGGAATGGCGGAAGCCACCTCGCCACCGACCGTCTCGAGGATGTGCCAGGGCTCCCTGGCCAGATCGTAGTGAGCGGCGGCGGCGATGAACTTGGTGCCATCGAGCACCGAGCCGCCGCCGACGGCGAGCAGAAAGTCGATCTGCTCGGCACGGGCCAGCTCGACCGCCCCCATCAGGGTCTCGTAAGCCGGGTTGGGCTCTATGCCGCCGAACTCGAACAGGGTCAGGCCCGCCAGCTCGCTGCGGATCTGCGCCAGCAGGCCGCTGCGCACCACGCTGCCGCCACCGTAGGTGATGAGGACACGGGCGTCGGCCGGGATCTGGCCGCGCAGCTGGGCCACCTGGCCCTTGCCGAACAGCACCTTGGTGGGGGTATGGAGAGTAAAGTTGTTCATCGACATTGCCTTCTTCTGATAGTCCGGCGGCCTGGCCGCAAAATGTTGATTGCATTTTTCTACAGACAACACCTACCATCAAGGCAACATTCTGCACATTGTTTGCCTATTTCTACAAACCATCAGAATCCACCCGGAGCGACCATGTCCAACCGTTACGCCGATCTCGCCGCCAGGCTGGCCCGCCACGTCACCACCCCGGGCATCACCCCCTCCCCGGTGGATCAGGTGAACCTCATCTACACCACCGAGTATCACGGCCGCACGCCCGTGCTCTACCAGCCCCGGATGATCGTCATATTGCAGGGACACAAGGTGGGCTATCTGGCGGATCAGGTGTTTCGCTACGACCCCAGCCACTACCTGCTGATGACACTGCCGCTGCCCTGCGAGTGCGAGTGCTTCGCCTCCCCCGAGCAGCCCCTCATCGGCTTCTCCCTGGAGATCAACGTCGCCACCCTGCAAGAACTGCTGCTGGAGCTGGGGGATTCCCTGCCCGCCCCGGCTGTGCAAAAGAGCGGCGTGCACTCTGTCCCCCTGTCCGAAGACATGTTCTGTGCCGCCGAGCGATTGATCGATCTGATGGACAAGCCCCACCACGCCCGGGTGCTGGGGCCGCAGACGGTGCGGGAGATGCTGTTCTACGCCCTGCACGAGGGGGGCGGCCCGGCGCTGCAGGCGCTGGCCAATCGTCACAATCATGTGGGCCAGATAGCCCGGGTGCTGCGTATGATAGAGGCGCGCTACGCCGACACCCTGACCATGGAGGAGCTGGCCCGGGAGGTGAACATGAGCGTCTCCGCCTTCCACCACCACTTCAAGGCGGTCACCGCCACCTCGCCCCTGCAGTACATCAAGTCGTTTCGCCTGCACAAGGCGCGCATGATGATGCTGCACGACGGCATCAAGGCGGGAGCGGCGGCGGCCAGGGTCGGCTACGAGAGCAACTCCCAGTTCAGCCGGGAGTACAAGCGCTTCTTCGGCAGCACGCCGACGGATCAGGCCTCCCGCTTCCGGGAAGGCCAGTTGCACATCATCGAAGGCTAACAGAGAGGGATCCCCCATGCGTTCACTGCTTTGTCTGCTCACCGCCTGGCTACTGACGGCCTGTACCGGCCTCGCCGACGGCATCCGCCCCGTCACCGGCTTCCAGCTCGATCGCTACCTCGGCACCTGGTACGAAATCGCCCGTCTCGACCACAGCTTCGAGCGGGGGCTGGAGCGGGTGAGCGCCACCTACAGCCTGCGTGACGACGGCGGCGTCAAGGTGCTCAACCGCGGCCTGCAGAGCGATGGCAGCTGGCGCGAGGCCGAAGGCAAGGCCTACTTCGTGGACAAGCCTACCGAGGCGCGGCTCAAGGTGAGCTTCTTCGGCCCCTTCTACGGCGGCTACAACGTCATCGATCTGGACCCCGACTACCAGCTCTCCCTGGTGACCAGCTACAACCACGACTACCTGTGGATCCTCTCCCGCTCCCCCCAGCCGCCAAAGGCCAAGGTGGATGCGCTGATCGCCAAGGCCAGGGGGCTGGGCTTTGCCACCGACCAGCTTATCTGGGTCAGCCAGGATCCGGCCGGGAACACACCTTGAAGATCTTCCAGGCCACCCCGCCGGACACTCCCCGGGTCACTCCCCTGTTCGTGCAATATCGGGCGACCGGCTGCCTGCCCAGCCCGAAGCCGCCTGAGCGCCGCCACCGACAATCAGGGTGCCCAGGCCCTCTACGAGGGGCACGGCGACCAGCGGGACATCGACTCCTACAGCTAGATCAAGCCGCTCTGAGCCCCTGACCGGTCCGGTTTCGAGCCCAGAATTCGGCATTATTCAGTGGGTGCATGGTGACAAAATATCCATACACCGGATGAATAAAGGCGACCCCGGGTCGCCTTTGTCACATCAGGGTCTGCCCCTAGAGCCGGAAGCGCCCCAACTCCTCGGCCAGGCGCTCGGTCAACGACTTGAGCTCGGCGGCCTGAGCCGCCTCTTCCTGCGCCTGCTCGGCCAGCTCCTGGGAGACATGGCGGATATTTTCGGTGTTGCGGCTGATCTCGCCGGTGACCGAGGTCTGCTCCTCCGCTGCCGCCGCTATCTGGGTCGCCATGTCGCTGATGGTGCCGATGGCCTCGTTGATCCGGCTCAGGCTCTGGTTGGCCGATTCCGCATCCTCGACGCTGGTGCCCGCCAGCTGACGACTGGTCTCCATGCCACTTACCGCTCGGCGAGTGGTCTGCTGCAGTGTCTCTATCATCTGTTGAATCTCGTCGGTGGAGTCATGGGTGCGCTTGGAGAGCACCCGTACCTCGTCGGCGACCACGGCGAAGCCACGGCCCTGCTCACCGGCCCTGGCCGCCTCGATGGCGGCGTTCAACGCCAGCAGGTTGGTCTGCTCGGCGATGCCGCTGATGGTGGCCAATATGCCGCTAATCTTCTGGGCGTGGGCATCGAGCTCGTGGATGATCTGGCTGGCATCGGCCACCTCGTCCGCCAGCCCGGTGATGCTGCGCTGACTCTGACCGACTTGGGACTGACCGGCGACGGCCAGCTTGACCGCCTCCCCCGAGGTGGTGGCAGCAAATTCGGCATTACCCGCTATCTCCTGGGTGGCTGACGCCATCTCGGTCACCGCGGTCGCCACCATGACGATCTCGTCCTGCTGTTGACGCACCTGCTGGCTGCGGGCCTGGGCACCGGCTGCCTGACTGCGAGACTGTTCGGCCAGTTGCTGACCCACCTCCCGCAGCCGGCTGACGATACCGTGCAACCGGGCCACAAACTGGTTGAAGCTGCGGGCAAGCTGGCCCACCTCATCCTGGCTGCGAGTCTGGATCTGGACGGTGAGATCGCCCTCGCCATGGGCGATGTCATTGAGAGCGCTCGCCACCCGGCCCAGATCCTGGAACAGGTACTTGAAGGTGCTGGTCAGGATCAGGCCAAACAGCAGCAAGAGGCCGCCGCCTATCATCACCAACTGCCAGAGCAGGCTGTCGAGGGGGGCCAGCAATACATCCCGCTTCATGACCATGGTCAGCAGCCAGTCGGTATTGGGAATGGCCCGCACCAGCACCATGCTGGCCTGGCCGCCTATCTCGACCTCCTGCAGTGACCCCTGCTGACTCATGGCTTGCAGATGGGCGACATCCAGATTGGCATCCAGATCCTGGCTCCGCTTCAGGGTCAGCGCCTGGTCGGGATGGGCGACGATGAGGCCGCTCTTGTCCAGCAACATGGCGTAGCCATCTCCGTGCACCCTCATGGCCAGCACGTCCTTGATCAACTTGTCCAATGCCAGGTTGGCACCGACCACGCCGGCCAGCCTGCCTTGCTGCATCACGGGCGCGGCCAAAGTGACCACCAGTTGCTGCATGGTGACGCTGACATAGGGCTCGGTGATGATGAGCCCGCCCACCTTGGCGGCATCCTGATACCAGGGTCGCTCCCTGGGGTCATAATCCCCCTTGTTGAGGGCAGGGTCGTTGCGGGTCATCACCCCCTCGGTCGAACCGTAGTAGGCCAGTCCGAAGCCACCGGAGCGCAGGGTCTGCTGCAGATGAGACACCAGATCCGCCTCCGGATACCGGGCAATCACATCCACCTGGGCACTGAGGCTCTCCCGCCTGTCCTGCATCCAGTTGCCTATCCCTTCCGCGTGGGCGCCAGCGTAGTTGCGTGCCTCGCTGTCGATGGCATTCAGGGTCTGGCTCTTCAGGCTGAAGTAGACGATCGAGCCCAGCAGGCAGACAGTCAGCACTACGACCCCCAAACTGGTCGCCAGCAACTTGCCGCGAAGGGAAAGGTTCATGGAAACTCCTCATAACGGTAGAGAGGGTGTCAAATAAAAACTGCACACCTTATGTGGTCTATATCGACCGAAAACACCCGACCATGAACCACCACTGCTTAATTTTTGATAGGTCAATAGGCGGTGCCCGCCACCACGCCCACCGAAGAGCAAAACGCACAATGAGGCCGCCCGCCCGCCTGCGGCTGGAGCAGCCAGGCCGACGAACCGCTCACGCAACCTCCCGGCACTGGGTGGCACAGTCCATGTGGTGTCGCGCAAGGAAACGGATGGCACCATTGCCGGAAACGGCAGGGTAGAAAACGGCAACAAGGACGAGCGAAGGGCGACCTGGCCTGAAAAGCAGGGGACACCGGGGGTGAGCAGCAGGCGTCAGGGGAGACAAACGAGCAAGGTCGCCCTGGAGAGCAGGAAACGCAGAAATGCGAAAGGCCAGCTCAATGAGCTGGCCTTTCTAAAAATGGCAGGGGCGGCAGGACTCGAACCCGCAACCATCGGTTTTGGAGACCGCTGTTCTACCAATTGGAACTACGCCCCTGCAACAAACGAGGCGAATTATACAAAGCCGGGATCAAAGGTAAAGGCTTTTTTCTCACTTTCGATGCGATTGCACAAATGACGAGCAACTCAGGGTTATTTGCACAACTTCACCGGGTAACTTGCTGTATTTGCAGCCTTGCCAGGGTAGGAAAGGCCCACTAATGGGGGTAGGGTGGATCTTGGCAAGAGGAGGCTGCTCATGCTCAATTACCGATTACTTCAACAACTTGCACCGCTCAACTTCAGGGATGAACGCAACACCGAGTCCCTGCCCGACTATCTCGATCGGGTCGCCCCGCTGGTGCCCTTCATTCCCCAAAATGTGCTGGCCCAGTGGATTTACCGTCATTGGCGCGGTTTTGAGTCCAACTGGAGCTTTATCGACCTCGCCCAGCACCGATTCGAGTGTGAAGCCTGGCCCACGGCGCAGATTGTCACCCAGGTCGGCTCCCGCCACATGGAGGCGATCGCACGTTGGCAGGAGCTGCTCAACCACAACAGTTACGTGCGCCGCTCCTGGCTCGGTGACTACATGCTGAGTCAGGGTAGCTGGCCCGAGCCCATCATAGTGCTGGCGACCGATGAGCAGAGCCGGTACCCGGACGGCCGAGCCATGCCTGCCCCCTATTGTCTGCTGGAGGGACATCATCGGCTCGCCTATTTACGGGCCATGGCCTTCGAGGGGGCCTCGCAGCAGCCTCTGCACCAGATCTGGCTTTGTCGCCCCATTCGCAACAGTTAAACGTTTTTTTGCCGTAAAAGTGCCTAAGAAATAAATTTTTGACAATTCAAAAAGCGACTCTATAATCTGTCCGGTTTTGAAAAAGGTCGGGACATGACGATGCAGTTTTTGAACAAGAAAACAGCCTTGCAGACGGGTGGAGCGCACCAGAGCGGCCCCGTTGTTTCCGGTTCCCGACCCACAGATCCCCAACTTATTTTGAGAAGAGCCCCTGTTTCAGGGGCTTTTTTTTGTGCCAGAAAAACCTTCATAGATGCCAAAGGGAATGCAGACGATGACCAATCCACTCTATAACAAACACGTCATCTCTATCTCGGATCTGACCCGCGCCGAGATGGAACTGGTGGTCGAGACCGCTCAGCGGTTGAAGGCCGAACCCAACACCCAGCTGTTGCACAACAAGTTGGTCGCCAGCTGTTTCTTCGAAGCCTCCACCCGTACTCGACTCTCCTTCGAGACCGCAGTACAGCGCCTGGGCGGCAACATCATCGGTTTCGCCGACGGCGGCAACACCAGCGCCAAGAAGGGCGAGACCCTGGCCGACTCCATCAAGATCATCGGCTCCTACTCCGATGCCGTGGTGATGCGTCACCCCAAGGAAGGGGCTGCCCGCCTCGCCTCCGAGTTCTCCCGGGTGCCTGTCATCAACGGCGGTGACGGCTCCAATCAACATCCGACCCAGACCCTGCTCGATCTCTTCTCCATCCGGGAGACCCAAGGCAAGCTGGACGGCCTCAACGTGGCCTTCGTCGGCGACCTCAAGTACGGCCGCACCGTGCACTCCCTGGCCCAGGCCCTGAGCCTGTTCAACTGCCGCTTCTTCTTTATCTCTCCGGAAGCGCTGGCGATGCCGGACTACCTGTGCGAAGAGCTGGAAGAGAAGGGCATCCAGTTCAGCGTGCACGAGACCATGGAAGAGGTGATGCCGGAGCTGGACATCCTCTACATGACCCGGGTCCAGAAAGAGCGCTTCGACGAGACCGAATACAAGCACATGGCCGCCAAGTTCGTGCTGGATCTCAGTACCCTGGCCGGCGCCAAGCCGGGCATGAAGATACTGCACCCCCTGCCCCGGGTTGACGAAATAGACGTCGCCGTCGACAAGACCCCTCACGCCTACTACTTCCAGCAGGCGGAAAATGGGGTCTATGCGCGCCAGGCACTGCTTGCTCTGGTGCTGAACGAAACCGTTTAAGGAGCGCTTCCTGGCCCGGCCAGCGGCAATCCGTCACTCTATTGCGCGCCAGACACTGGTGCTGAATGAATTCGTCTGAGGGGAATATCATGCCTGACAAGAACCAACTGCAAGTCGAAGCCATCCGTCACGGCTCCGTCATCGACCACGTCCCTGCCGGTCAGGGCATCAAGATCCTGAAACTGTTCCAGCTGATCGAGACCCAGGAGCGGATCACCGTCGGCTTCAACCTCAAATCCGGTGCCCTCGGCAAGAAGGATCTCATCAAGATTGAGAACACCCGCCTGACCGAACAGCAGGCCAACCAGCTGGCGCTGTTCGCCCCCAATGCGACCGTCAACATCATCGAAAACTTCAACGTGGTGAAGAAGCACCAGCTGGCCCTGCCGGAGTTCATCACCGGGGTGTTCCACTGCCCCAACTCCAACTGCATCTCCCACAACGAGCCGGTGGATAGCTACTTCAGCGTGCGCGAGGTCAAGGGTGCGGTACGCATGAAGTGCAAATACTGCGAGAAGTCCTTCACCCAGGATATCGTCAGCGAGCGTTACTGATATCCGGGCCACTGGGCCTGGCAAGAGGAATGTTCCATCTTCGACTGGGCCCCAAGGGGCCCATTTTTGATACGGGTCACAGCCCGCAGCTGTCGTTTAGCTATAATTTGCCATCTCAGCCATGGTTAGCCCCATGGATCCACTACCCGATACTTTCTTGTCAGTCGATCCCACCAGTGTTGTCACGCCCTGGCATAGATCTCACTGATGACAAGGGCAAAGGACATCCATCTTGGTCAAGACCCATTTCCACCCGTTGGAGCAGGAAACAGACACGGCTCAGCTCGATGCCTGCCGCCGCATCATAGGCCAGCACTGCTTCAGCACCCAGGAAGAGATCCGCCACGAGCTTGCCAAGCAGGGCTTCACCGACATCAGCCAGTCCACCATCTCCCGGCTGCTGCGCCGTCTCGGCGTGGCCAAGGCCCAGAATGCCAGCGGCAAGAAGATTTACACGCTAGTGGAGGATCAACTGGAGCCTGCCGGTTGCAGCCGTTCTGTGCACGACATGGTGCGCTCCGTCGACCATAACCGCCAGCTGGTGCTGATCCACACCACCCCGGGCGCCGCCACCGTGGTGGCTCGACTGCTGGATCGTCATGCGAATCCCGAGATCCTGGGCGCCGTCGCGGGCAATGATGTGGTGCTGGTCGCCCCGCGCCACATCAGTCGCACCCATCAGGCTCATGAAGCCGTGCTGCGCACCCTGGCCCAGGCGCGCTAAACCAGCCCCGAATGCAGCAAGGCGACCTCTGGGTCGCCTTTTTCTTGCCTGAGCGCCGCTCGTATCATCATCCGCCGCTGCCGTTTTCCCCCACGCCGTCCAAATTGCTCCACGGCAAATGGCCAGCCACTTTTTCCAGCCATAAAAAACGGGAGCCAGCGGCTCCCGTTTCATCACAAGGGTAAGGCTTAGGACAGCATGGCCCCCAGGCTCAGGCAGACCACGATCAGCACGGTCAGGATGCCGAGCAGCGGTGCCACCCACTTCAGCCAGCGCACATAAGGCACCTTGGCGATGGCCAGGCCACCCATGACCACGGCGGAGGTCGGGGTCACCAGGTTCACCAGACCGGAGGCGGATTGGTAGGCAGTGACCACCAGCTCGCGACCCACGTTGGCGAAGTCGGCAAGGGGCGCCATGATCGGCATGGTCAGCACCGCCAGACCGGAGGAGGACGGCACCAGGAAGGAGAGCACCACTTCCAGCACGAACATCACGTTGATGAACACCACTGTGGAGAGGCCGGTGACGATCCCTTCCGCACTGTTCAAGATGGTGTGGGTGATCATGCCGTTGTCCATCACCACCACGATACCGCGGGCGATACCAATGATGAGGGCCACACCGAGCAGGTCACGGGCACCGTCGATGAAGTTGGAGGTCAGCTCCTCCTCGCTCATGCGAGAAATCACACCGACTATGATGGCGGCGGCCAGGAAGACGCCGGAGATCTGCGCCATCCACCAGCCGAGCACGGCCACCCCGTAGATCATCACTGCGAAGGAGGCCACGAAGATACCCAGCACTATCTTGCGGGTCAGGGTGAACTCCAGCATCTCGTCACTCTTGTTGCCGAGGAAGTGGGCACGGTTCTCATCCCACTTGTCGGCCACCAGGGACTTGCTGGGGTCGTTGCGCACCATCTTGGCGTAGCGCATCACGTAAGCCACGCACAGCAGCCAGCCGGCCACCAGCATGGCGACCCGCAGCCAGATACCGTCGGTGAAGGAGATGCCGGCCGCGTTGGCGGCAATCACGGTGGCAAACGGGTTGATGGTGGAGCCCAGCGTCCCAATACCGGCGCCGAGCAGCACGGTCGCGGCGGCGACCACGGGGTCGAAGCGGGCGGCCATCATCACCGGCACCAGCAGGGTGTAGAAGGGCAGTGACTCTTCCGCCATGCCGTAGATGGTGCCCCCTGCGGCGAACAGCGCCATCAGGATCGGGATCATCCACTCCTCGCGGCCACGCAGACGATCGGTGACGCGCTCGATACCGGCATCGATGGCGCCGGTCTTGGTCACTATGCCAAGGAAGCCGCCGATGATCAGGATGAAGAGGGAGACGTCGATGGCGCCAGCCTCATAGGTATCGTGGTTGTAGAGGCCGTCGATGGGTGCCAGCAGCACGTCGACGATGCCCTGGGGATTGGCCTCTACCAGCTTGTAGGTGCCAGCCACCGGCACTTCTTTGCCGAGGGCTTCATTCATTACCATGTCGTATTTGCCGGCTGGCACTATCCAGCTCAGGGCGGCCACCAGGGCGATCAGCACAAACAATATGGTGTAGGCTGACGGGAACTTGAATTTGGTCATGGTCCAGCTTCCTTCTGTGGTGCGGTATCCATGTATCTGCGGGTCGTAGGGTTAGAGGTGTTATGCCGCCGTCACATGGTCGAAAAGCCGGGGGTCACCCCCCGGCACCACCGGCGACCTTAGTCGCCCAGCGTAGCCACCATCACTGCCTTGATGGTGTGCATCCGGTTTTCGGCCTCGTCGAAGACTATGCTGTGCTCGGATTCGAACACGTCCTCGGTCACTTCCAGACCCTTCATGCCATATTTGTCAGCCACTTCCTTGCCCATGGTGGTCTCATCGTTATGGAACGCCGGCAGGCAGTGCATGAACTTCACATCCGGGTTCTTGGTGGCGTTGATGACGTCCATGTTGATCTGATAGGGGGTCATCAGTTTCACCCGTTGATCCCAGGCTTCCTTCGCTTCACCCATGGAGACCCAGACGTCGGTGTAGAGGAAGTCGGTACCCAGCACGCCCTCTTTCACGTCTTCGGTCAGGTGAATGCGCGCACCTGTCTCTTCGGCGATCTGGCGGCACCTGGCGACCAGCTCCTCTTCCGGCCAGAAGGCCTTGGGCGCAACCAGGCGGATGTCCATGCCCATCTTGGCGGCACCGACCATCAGGGAGTTGCCCATGTTGTTGCGGGCATCACCCAGGTAGGCGAACTTGATCTGATCCAGACGTTTGCCCTTGCCGTGCTCCAGCATGGTCATGAAGTCCGCCAGGATCTGGGTCGGGTGGAATTCGTTGGTCAGGCCGTTCCAGACCGGGACGCCGGCATGGGCGCCCAGCTCTTCGACTATCTCCTGGCCGTAGCCACGGTATTCGATGCCGTCATACATGCGGCCCAGCACACGAGCGGTGTCCTTCATGGACTCCTTGTGACCGATCTGGGAACCGCTTGGGCCAAGGTAGGAGACCTGGGCGCCCTGGTCGAAGGCCGCGACTTCGAAGGCACAACGGGTGCGGGTGGAGGTCTTCTCGAAGATGAGGGCGATATTCTTGCCGGTCAGGTGTTTGCGCTCATAGCCACCGTATTTGGCTTTTTTCAGGTCGATGGCCAGATCGATCATGTATTGGATTTCGCGCGGGGTGAAGTCCAGCAGTTTCAGGAAGTTACGGTTACGCAGATTAAAAGCCATGATGAGTTCTCTCTATATTTGTTCAGACCAATTTGGGCAGTGTTATTGACTACGCATACACATTACAAAGTTGTTCAGGCCGCATTCGGGCGGTGTTACTGACTACGCAGTACACAGTTCAAAGTTGTTCGGTTACTCAGGCATTCACGGTATGGGTGGCGACTATATTGGTGCCGGCTTCGCCTTTGAGGATGGCGAGGCCATCTTCCAGGGAACCGATCCCGACCATGCCGCCGGTTGCCTTGACGAATTCGCAGGAGGCTTCGACCTTGGGCCCCATGGAGCCGGCATCGAACTTGACGCCAGCCAGCTCATCCGGGCTGGTGACCCGCAGCGGGTGCTGGGTCGGCTTGCCCCAATCCAGGTAGACGGCATCGGCGTCGGTCAGGATCAGCAGGGCGTCGGCCTTGATCTGTCTGGCCAGGTAGGCGGCAGACATGTCTTTGTCGATGACGGCTTCGATGCCGGTCAGACGCTGGCCATCCCAGGTCACCGGAATGCCGCCACCACCGGTACAGATGATGAGGTGCCCCTGGGCAATCAGGGTCTCGATGGCATCGCCTTCGACGATGCGCTGGGGCAGCGGGGACGGCACCACGCGGCGGAAGAACTTGCCGTCGGCCTTGACACTCCACTGCTTCTCGACCGCCAGGGCGCGGGCTTCGGCCTCTTCATAGACGGGACCGATAAACTTGGTCGGATTGGCGAAGGCCGGATCTTGCGGGTCGACCTGCACCTGGGTCAGCAGCGCGGTGACGTTGCTGCTCGGCATCAGGTTCTTCAGCTCCTGGATCAGCATGTAACCGATCATGCCCTGGGTCTCGGCGCCCAGCACATCCAGCGGATAGGGGGAGACCTTGGTATAGGCACTGTTTTGCAGGGCCAGCAGGCCGACCTGCGGGCCGTTGCCGTGCACCAGCACCACGTTGTATTCCTGAGCGATCTGGGCGATGGTCTTGGCGGCGGTGGCGATGTTCTTGCGCTGGATATCAGCTTCAAGCGGCTCACCGCGACGGAGCAGGGCATTGCCCCCCAGGGCGACGACGACAGTTGGTTTTTTCATAGTGGTTGATCTCGATTCGGGGTCTGTGTGGCGCCAGCCTCTGCCGGCGCCACGCCGTCTTGTTAGATGCCGTCACGTTCCATCGGGCAGCTCATGCAGCGGGCGCCGCCGCGGCCACGTCCCAGCTCTTCACCCGGGATGGACAGCACAGTGATGCCGGCCTTATCGTACTTCTCGTTGGTGTAGGTGTTGCGCTCGTAACCCACGACCACGCCAGGACGCACGGTCAGCACGTTGTTGGCATCGTTCCACTGCTCGCGCTCGGCTTCGAAGCTGTCGCCACCGGTGGTGATGAGCTTGAGCTGATCCACACCCAGCGCCTTCTCGATGGCGGTCACGAAGTAACCCTCTTCCTTGATGTTCATGCCACTGGCACCGCCCGGGGTCAGGCTCCAGCAGTTCACATCCTTGCGGATGACTTCCGGATAGACGGAGAAGGTGTCTATGTCCATGTGGGTCATGACGGTATCCAGGTGCATGCAGCTGCGGTGTTTCGGCAGTTGCATGGCGATGACCTGTTTGGCCTGACCGTGCTTGAACAGGCCGCGGGCCAGGTGCTCCACCCCTTGCGGCGTGGTGCGCTCGGACATGCCGATGAGCACGGCGCCACGGCCGATGACCAGGACGTCACCGCCTTCGATGGTGGAGTTGTCGTAGTCACGATCCTCGTCACCGAAGTACTTGATGAAGTCCTGACCGGCAAACTGCGGGTGCCAGCGGTAGATGGCCTTCACATGGTTGGTCTCGCGGCGACGGGCGGCCTTGGCCATGGGGTTGATGGAGACGCCACCGTAAACCCAGCAGGAGGTATCACGGGTGAAAAGGTGGTTGGGCAGCGGCTCTATGATGAAGTCGGTCGGAGCGTGCATGCCCACTACCATGTTGACGCCGCTGAAGGGCATCTCGGCGTAGGTCAGGCCGCCGGAGAGGATGCGGGCCAGCTCGCGGTGCGGCATGTCAGCCAGGAAGCAGCGCACGTCATTGGCCAAGGCGGTGCCGAGGCGATAATCGGAGACCTGATGTTGCAGCAGCCAGGCTTTGGCTTCTGGCACATCCAGGGTTTCGGCCAGCAGGTTGGTCAGCAGGAAGACTTCGACATTCTGATCGCGCAGCACTTGGGCGAACTTGTCATGCTCCTCGCCAGCCCGCTCAACAGAGAGGACATCGTCAAACAGCAGGTCCTGACAGTTGGAAGGGGTCAGACGCTTGAGACTGAGATTGGGGCGATGCAACATGACACGACGCAGTTGGCCAACTTCAGAACCTACATAAAATTTGCTCATGGTTATATTCCGTCTTTCTGGGGTCCATGCGAGTGATTGAATAGACTCCTTCTATTCTTTCTCATGGCCAAGGCGGGATATTCTTTTTGTAGGGTACTCGGCTTGTGTTCTATCCTGCCTCTGCCTTTCGAGGTAGAGATTAGGTCTGTGAAAACATGAAAAACCAGACTTAGATCACATCGAGCCATAGCTGAATAAAATGCAGCGCATTTATTTGACCCCACCGACATAACCAGCAATTAATCCCCTGGATGCATCGCATAATCATTCATTTCCATACGCTTTTATTCCTTTTCTCGGCCAGGTTGCCATGGGGTAAACTCATATTACATAAGTACCAAATACAATTTTAATTAAATTAATACAACAACTTAAATGTGACGCTCAGCCATGACTGGCTTTATATGCAAGAGTTTGAATTTTTCACTCGCCATTGCGGGGAGCTCAGCGAGATAAAAAGTCATCTCCCTACGATTTCGTGCATAGATATTTTATTGTTCTGGATCAAAGCAAGGGACTCAGGATAGTGGGGGAAGGGCTGCTGGCCCCAAGAGAAATGGGGCTGTCCGGCTGACTATGCAATAAAACCGCATCTTGCGGCTTGTCCCTCCCATGACATCGACTTCCACTATTTTGAAACTTTTTTCATTAGTTGAATTTATGACAAATCCTTGCAGTGGGGGTTTGCTCAACTTAACTAGAAAAGTGATCCGGATCACAACGGTATCCATATGACGTTAACGCTTCCGTCATAAATGTCATCAAGGAGAGCTCCATGAACATCAAACCCCTGCTTCTGCTTGCCGCGCTGGTTCTGCCCATGACGCCAACCCTGGCTCAGGCAGACGGTGCCCCCGCCATGCCGCTGGTGGTATGCCATGTCGACAACATGCCGCAAATGCTGGTACCCGAATATGTCTGCATCTGGCGCGGTGGCACTCAACACTACTAAGCTGCAATGCAAGGGAAGGCGAGCCTTCCCTTGCATCTTCTCCCCATCCCCCAATAGTCATATCCGATCGTTACGCGCCTGCCCTGCCATTCGCTGCCAGAGCGCCCTGCGTCCCCCGACGGCTACCCCTCTCCTCCTGTCGCCATGGTGACCGGCATGGCACGGGCTGCATCGCTCGCCTTCCCCGTCTTGAGAGGCACCTTGCTGAAACTTGCCTGGCGGTTCACCCCGGTATCCTGAACAAGAATCCGGGCGCCAAGCCCCACAACCCATGCCGCCATGGCAGCTGCTCCCGACGCCATCACCCGCACCAACAGATGCAGAACCTGTGGCTTAATCCATTCGAGTGAGCCCGACTGAGACTGGCTTGAAGAAGTTGTGAGATATTCGCCACTGAATGCGTGAGCAATACGCCCATTACTGGACAGGTATAATCGGATTGATAGATCTTATAAACAGCATAAATAAATTATAATCAATTGATTTATAATCGAAAAAATACAACGCAACATGAATGACAAGGCGACCAGCTAAAACGTTTTTCAAGATGGCGTTGTGAGCCAGTCGAAAATCCTTATAGTTACTCCTGCACGGACGCAGTTGAAGTCAATCAGGAAGATTGGCTGCCAGGGTTGGGCAAATGGACTCACCACAGGATGTGGTAAAGGACACCTCCCAGGATGGAGAAAGTGCGACGGGAATGGATGACTCGTCAGGCCATGATGGCTAAAGGACACCCCAAAGGATTGGGAAGGGGAAACCTAAAGGAAGAGGTATAGTCAGGGATTGCAGGGAGCAACTTCGTTCACGGATATGAACGATAAGACTATCGGGGGCGACGCAAGTCGCCCCCATCTTTTTTGGATTTTTGCCACAAGCTCCCCGCATCAATAGTAAAGGGCGGCTTTCGCCACCCCGCTTCATCACTGCGTGAGTCGTACTCACTCTTCTGCTTATCTCCCCTCTGGCTACGCCAGACGAAAGTGCGCCACTATCCGGCCCAGCCGGTCATAAGTCTGCTTCATGGCCCCCGAGCTTGCCACCGTCGCCTCACCATTGCCCTTCAGTTGGCGGATCACCTCGGCGATGGCACTCATGTTGCGATTGATCTCCTCGGCGACGGCACTCTGCTGCTCAGCGGCAGTGGCGATATGAGTGATGAGGCCATTGATCTCCACCACCTCGCCCATCATCGTATCCAGAGACTCATTGACCCGTGTCGTGTTCTCGGCGGCGCTCTGGCAGCGTTGCCTTGTCATGGACATGGCCTCCACCACCCCACTGCTGCCGCGCTGCAAACGGGTCAGCATGGCCTGTATCTCTGCCGTGCTCTGTTGAGTGCGTGCCGCCAGGGAGCGAACCTCATCGGCCACCACCGCAAACCCCCGCCCCTGCTCGCCGGCACGCGCCGCTTCAATGGCGGCATTGAGCGCCAATAAATTCGTCTGCTCGGCAATGCTGCCGATGACGCCCAAGACAGAGCCAATCTGCTGCACCTCTTGCTGCATGGCTTGTACCGAACCCGAGGTCGCTTCCACCTCGTCCACCAGGGCCATGACGCTGCGCATGGCGTCATCCACCACCGCCCGTGAGGCATTGGCAAGCTGTTCGCTCTGGCGAGTGAGCGTGGCAGTATCGGCGGCGCTACGGGAGACTGAGACGGCGGTGGCGCTCATCTCGTTGACTGCCGTGACGACCTGTTCCGTCTCGCTGACATGGGTTGCCAGCAGCCGTTGAGCTGCCTGGGTTTGCCCGGTCAGTCCCCCTATCTCGCTATGCAACTGACCGCTGGCCTGGCTCACCTCCTGCATCATCTCCTGCAGCTGGGCGATGAAGCGATTGATGCCCGCCGAGATCTGGCCGAGATCATCATGGCTTGTCACCTGTAAACGCCGGGTCAGATCCCCATTCCCCTCGGAGAGGGCCAGCACCAATCCCTTCAAGGACAAAATAGGTCTATAAGCCAGGTTGAACGCCACCATGGCCAGCACCATCACCACCAGAGCCACCCCCAGCAGAGCCAGGGTGATCTTGCCGTTGATGGCCTGGGTCATGGCCCGGATGTAGGCCTGGTCGACGAAGCCGGTCAGTCGCCATGGCTGACCGCGAATGTCCAGCTCATGCAGCTTGGGGAGGGACTCGCCATCCGGTTTGTCGCTATAGAGCAGCTGCCCCTGGCTATCGGCCAGTTCGAAGTGACGTCCTTCGCCACTCATCTTCTGCAGCAGGGCGCTGAACTCACTCATGTCGAGGTAATAGATGTAGGCAGAATCATCACCGCGCGGCACCAGGATGGAGATGGCAGGCTTGCCCTCTATCTGTTGCAAACCGCTCACCTGGATCTGATTGCGGGCCTGGGGGATCAGCTGGCGCAGCGCCTCGACCCGGGCCGGCTCCTTGATGACGCCGTTGGTGTCGAAGGCCATGTCCCCAATCACCTTGACGATGTTGAGGAACCCTGTCTCCTCCAGGGTCTTCTTGACGTTGGTCACCCCGAAGTTGAGGTTGGCCGCCAGCACTATCTTCTGATTGATGTCCCCCGCCAGCTTCTCTTTGACCAGGGTTATCTGCTCATCGATGTTGTGGCTTGCCTGGTCACGGATGTAACCGCTGATGAAGTGATTGACGCTCACCCAGGAGGTGGCGACCGTGATCAAAATGGCCAGAAGCAGGAGCGCATATATCTTGATCTTAAAAGCCATGGTACCTCCAAAAGAAAACGCAGGGCGAACCTGCGTTTTCTAGCTGCCAATCTGCTTACTTCTTCTTGGCGTACTTCATCGAGTCCAACGCCACCGCCAATATGATGATGCCGCCCTTGATGATGAACTGCCAATAAGGGCTGACGCCGATATAGGTCAGGCCGTAGTTGATCAGGGTGAAGATGAGCACCCCGGTGATCACCCCGGCAACCGTGCCCACACCACCGGCAAAGGAGACACCGCCCACCACGCAGGCCGCGATGGCATCGAGCTCATACATGAAGCCGAGGTTGTTGGTGGCGCTGCCGACCCGCCCCGCTTCCAGCATGCCGCCGAAGGCGTAGAAGACACCGGCCAGGGCATAGATCATCACCAGGTTGACGGCCACGTTGACGCCGGACACCTTGGCGGCTTCGGGGTTGCCGCCGATGGCGAAGATGTTTTTGCCAAAGCGGGTCTTGTTCCACAACACCCAGACGAAGACGCTGGCGATGGCCGCATAGAAGGTGAGATAGGAGAGCTTGAAGCTGCCTATCCTGATGAACCCCTGGGCGAAACTGGAGAAGCGGGGGTCAAAGCCCGCCACCGGAGAGGCGCCCACGGAATCGAAGTACAGCGAGTTGATGCCGTAGACGATGATCATGGTGCCCAGGGTGGTGATGAAGGGCGTCACGTTCAGGTAGGCCACGATCAGGCCATTGACGAGGCCTATCAGGGCACCCACGGCACAGACCAACAGGATCACCATGGGAATGGGCACCTCCCCCAGGGCGGGGAACACCTTGTTGACGTTGGTCAGCGACTGCAGCATGGTGGCCGCGATCAGCGCCGCCAGGCCAACTTGACGACCCGCCGACAAGTCGGTGCCCTGGGTGATGATGATACCTGCCACACCCAACGCTATGATGACCCGCACCGAAGACTGGGTCAGGATGTTGCTGAGGTTGGTGAGGCTCAGGAAGGATGGCTCCTGGATCACGATGATCATGAGCAGCACCAGCAGCACCAAGTAGATGGCGTTCTCTTTGAGCGCCTGCATCAGATTGAAATTTTTAGCCGACTCCATAAATATCTTCCTGTCTCTAGAGGTACAGAGAAGCCAGGCGCAATATCTCGCTCTGGTCAGTCTCTTTGGTATTGACGATCCCGGCGACCCGGCCATTGCTCATGACCATGATGCGGTCTGTGATCCCCAGCAGCTCAGGCATCTCTGACGAGATAATGATGATGCCCTTGTCCTTCTTGGCCAGCTCCAGGATGAGTTGGTAGATCTCGAACTTGGCGCCCACATCAATGCCGCGAGTCGGCTCATCCAGCATCAGAATTTCCGGCTGAGTCAGCAGCCAGCGGCCGATGATGACCTTCTGCTGGTTGCCGCCGGACAGGGAGCCGATCTGCGTCTGTTGGGTCGGGGTCTTGACCCGCATGGAGTCGATGACCCACTGGGTGTCGCTCTTCATCTTTTTGTTGCTGAGCAGCCCCATGGAGCCCTTGTAGCTGTCCATGTTGGCGATCAGGGAGTTGAAGGCGATATCGAGGCGCGAATAGATACCGGTGGAGCGGCGCTCCTCCGTCACCAAGGCGAAACCGTTCAAGATGGCCTCGTGGGCCGTATGGTTCGCCACTTGCTTGCCATGAAGCTTGATGACCCCTTCGCTGTGGTCGCGGATCCCGAACAGGGTCTCGACGATGTCGGTGCGCTTGGCCCCCACCAGCCCGGCGATACCGAGGATCTCGCCCTTGTGCAGGTTGAAGGTCACGTCTTGAATGGAGGGTTGGTTCTTGGCCGTCAGGTGCTCGACCTCGAGGATCACCTCTTTCGGCTGGTTGGTTTTTTCCGGGAAGCGCTGGGTCAATTCACGACCGACCATCATGCCGATGATCTGATCCATGGTCATGCCCTTGAGCGGTTGAGTCGCCACCCATTGGCCATCCCGCAATATGGTGATCTCGTCACATAGCTGGAAGATCTCCTCCATCTTGTGGGAGATGTAGACGATGCCGCAGCCCTTCTCTTTCAGCTTGTTGATGATCTTGAAGAGGTGGTTGACCTCTTTCTCGGTCAGGGAGGAGGTGGGCTCATCCATGATGACAATCTTGGCATCGTAGGAGAATGCCTTGGCGATCTCGATCATCTGCATCTGGGACACCGACAGGGTGCCCACTTTGACCCGGGGATCGATGTCGATATCCAGCTCGTCAAAAATGTGTTTGGTGTCCTGGTACATCTTGTTGTGATCGACGAACCAACCCTTGGTGGGGTAGCGGCCGAGCCACATGTTGTCCATCACGGTGCGTTGCAATACCAGGTTCAACTCCTGGTGCACCATGGAGACGCCGTTCTCCAGCGCCTCTTTGGAGGAGGTGAAGTTGATCTCTTGTCCCTTGAAGAAGATCTTGCCCTGATCTTTCTCATAGATGCCGAACAGGCATTTGAGCAGCGTGGATTTACCTGCCCCGTTCTCGCCCATCAACGCATGCACAGAATGAGGACGGACCCGTAAATTGACATTATCGAGTGCCTTGACGCCAGGAAAACTCTTACTGACGTCAATCATCTCCAACAGCCATTCTGATTGTTGCTGTGTTGTCATATCAGCCATCACATCTGGTTGAAAAAAGGGCAAGGGGATCTCCCTTGCCCTGGAGGGGGGATTACTCGAATTGAGACAGGTTGTCTTTATCTACACCCACGTAGGCAACACGGACGACCTTGTCGACGATGTTCCACTTGGTACCTTCCCCGGCCGGTTTGCCTTCCGCCAGATTCTTGGTCAGATCGAAGGTGGCTTTCGCCTGGTTGGCCGCATCGTTCAGCACTGTACCTGCCATGGCACCGCTCTTGACCATGGCCAGCGCCTCGGGCAGCGCATCGACACCGAATACCGGAATCGCTGACTTGCCTTGCGCCTTCAGCGACTCGACGGCGCCCATTGCCATGCCATCGTTGTTGGCGATGACGACTTCAATCTTGTTGGCGTTGGGGCCGGAGATCCAGGCATCCATCTTGTCTTTGGCCATGGCGGTATCCCACATACCGGTATCCATGTGCAGTTGATCGGTCTTGAGGCCGCCATCGTTCAGGGTCTTGATGACGTAGGTGGTACGGGCTTCCGCATCCGGGTGGCCCGGCTCGCCCTTGAGCAGTACGAACTGGATGATGCCATCTTTGTTCAAGTCCCACTCAGGGTGAGCTTTCCAGTGTTTGGCGATCAGCTGACCCTGGATGATGCCCGACTCCTTGGAGTCGGTGCCCACGTAGTAGGCCTTGTCATAGCTGGCCAGATCGGCGGCACTCGGTTCCTTGTTGTAGAACACAACCGGGATCTCTTCGCCACGGGCCTTCTCAATCACGACAGGGGCTGCGGCCGGATCGACCAGGTTGATCGCCAGGGCCTTGACGCCCTTGGCCAACAGCACGTCGATCTGGTCGTTCTGCTTGGACTGGTCATTCTGGGAGTCATTCATCAGCAGTTCCACACTCGGGGTCGCCGCCGCTTCCTTCTCGATCGCCTTGCGAACAACTGCCATGAAGTTATCGTCGTACTTATAGACGGTAACCCCGATACGGGTTTCAGCGTGGGCGGTGGCGCCTGCCGTCAGTCCCATCAGCAGGGCGGCAACTGTCGTGATTTTTCTCATTGTTATGCTCCGGTGTGTCTATCTGTTTTGTAGGAAAGCTGTACACCAATCGAGCTGGTGTAACTCTAATGTAATCAGGTTGTTGTCATTTAATCTGTGATCCTGACGACAAAATGAAAACGTTTACACTCTGTTACATTGTGATTTGTTTGATATAAAACAAATGGTTATATTAACTTGAGGCCTGTTTGAACCTTTCTGTCACTGGGGTAAATGTCAGCTTCTGTCGCCGAAGTCAGCTTAGTACAGAGTTCCAATAGTATCTCCCCGGTGTCAGCCAATATTCAGGGCGCACGCTCTGGCTCCAGGAGTCATCCCCCCCGATCCCCATATAGAAACCATCGAGGCACAGGTGCAGACCCCCCTCTGCAATCAGGTCGGTCTGATGGCGGGCCTCGGTCAGCTGCGACTGACGGTAGGGACTGATGCTGAAGTGAAACTCCCCCTCGACCCTGAGGTCGGCGAGCTGCAACTCCCGAACCTGAGTACGCAGGCCATTGTCGGTGGGGAAAATATAGGGGGTGTGCAGCGCGGCAATGGGCAGTTGCCAACGACCGAGGTCCGCGCTCAGACAGCGATCCGGATAGTTCTCATGAGGGCCACGGCCTAGCCACTCGATACTGTCGACTGTCTCCGCCAACCAGAGGCTGGCGCCAATCCGGGGCAAGGAGGGGAAGTCATCACTCACCAGGGCGTCGATGGCAAGCCTCATGGCGCCGCCTGCCTCGAAGTCGTGGCGCCAGTGAGTCAGAATCTTCAGTTGCTCGCCGACGAAGTAGCCATGTTCCACCTGCAAGCTGGCCTCCCCCACTCGCGTTATCCCCAGGCAACGGTGGCTCAGCTCGCCGAGCCCGGCCTGCTGCCAGCGAGCAATCCAGGAGTGGGGATCCTGATGATCCGCCTCGCTGGTGCCGATGTCGTTATCCAGTGGCGCACGGTAGAAGTGATCCGCCAGCTCCCCGAGGAGACGCTCACGGCCACCCTTGCGCCAGCCCGTGATGCGGCCACTCTCCTTGTCCAGACACCATTGGCTCTCACCGGCCAGCACGAGCCAACTCTCGGCCTGCTCCATCAATCGAGCCGATGTCCGGGGTTGAGGGAGTGCGAGGGGGGTCGGCAGGGAAAACTGCTGGCGCCCTACGTCATGATCCTGGGCTGACCAGGGGGTGGCATTCACTTGCTCGATGCAGAGATCCAGCCAGGCCAGCGTACCGGCAGCGAAAGCAGGCAGAGTGGGCAGCAGGGTCAGGGTCAGCGCCGCCTGAGGCGCCAAAGTGAGTGGGCACTCACCCTCTTGCAGCACCACCCCTTGCTCGCACAACCGCCAACGTAGCCGCTCGTTATCCGTCACGCGAAACAGCAGCTCGCTCTCGATGCGCACCACCAGAGGGCTGTGTGACAGCAGCTCGAAGCGGAACGGCTGCTGGGCCCGCTTGGCCTCGAACAATGCGGGATGGGGCGTCCTGTCCGGGAACAGCAAGCCGTTGATGCAGAACTGGCGATCGTTTTGCAGATCGCCAAAATCACCGCCATAGGCCCAGAAATGACGGCCATCCTCGGTCAACTTGTCGAGTCCCTGATCGACCCAATCCCAGACAAAGCCACCCTGCAGGCGAGGATGGTCACGAAATGCCCGCCAATATTCGGCGAAGCCACCCAAACTGTTGCCCATGGCGTGGGCGTATTCGCACAGGATCAGCGGCCGCTGCTCGCCAGGCAGGCCGATCCACTTGGTCAGCGCCCACTTGGGCACCGCCGGGAAGGGTTGATCCTGATGGGTACGGGCATACATGGGGCAGATGATGTCGGTGGCCGGGGTGTCGGCACCGCCCCCCTCGTACTGGACCGGCCGGCTCGGGTCTGCCCGCTTGACCCAGGCATACATGGCATCGTGGGCCGCCCCATAGCCGGACTCATTGCCCAGGGACCAGGTGATGATGCTGGGGTGGTTGAAATCGCGAGCGACCAGCCGGGTGATCCGTTCCAAAAAGGCCCCGCTCCAGTCAGGATCCTGCGCCAGGCGCCCCATGGGACTCATGCCGTGGGTCTCCAGATTGGCCTCATCCACCACATAGAGACCCAGCCTGTCACAGAGCCGGTAGAATTCGGGATGGTTGGGGTAATGGGCGCAGCGCACCGCGTTGAAGTTGTGCCGCTTCATCAGGATCAGATCCCGCGCCATGCTGGCTACATCGATGGCATGACCCCGGGCGGGATCATGCTCATGACGATTGGCGCCACGGATCAGCAAGGGCTGACCGTTGAGCCGCAGCAGGCCGCCCTGGATCTCCACCGCCCGAAAGCCCACATCATGGGCCTCGCTCTCTATGGGGGTACCCCGCTCATCGAGCAGGGTCAGGGTCAGACGATAGAGGTGCGGGGTCTCGGCGCTCCACTTGGCGGGATTGTCCACCTTCAGGATCAGTTCGGCATGGTCCTCAAAGCTCCCTTTCTCATCGATGATGGCCGTACCCACTCCCTGCTCCAGACTGGTCACCGGCTGATCACCCTGATAGAGGGTGGCTCTCAGACTCAGTCCGGCGCCACCCGCCACCCGCACCGCCAGCGTGAGCCGCGCATCCCGGTAGCAGGCATCGAGCAACGGGGTGATACGCAGATCGGCGATGTGGCGCTCAGGCTTATGGAGCAGCGTGACCGAGCGGAAGATGCCGGAAAGCCACCACATGTCCTGATCCTCGAGATAAGAACCATCGGACCAGCGCAGCACCAACAGGGCTATCCGGTTCTCCCCCTCGCGCAGACAAGGGGTCAGGTCGAACTCGGCGGGCAGGCGGCTGTCCTGGGAATAACCGACCCAGTGGCCGTTGCAAAACAGATGGCAGGCGCTGCTGACTCCATCCAGGATGATGCGCGTCTGTCCAGAAGCCAGCCAATTGGCGGGTAAATGCAGGTTGCGAGAGTAGCAACCGGTCGGATTCTGGCTTGGCACCCGAGGGGGATCACAGGGGAAGGGGTACTTGATATTGGTGTAGATGGGGCCATCGGTCTGCGGCCGTGTGCCCGGATAGGCACCATCTAGTTGCCAGTTGCCGGGCACCCGGATGAGGCAGGCATCGGCCAGATCCTGCTGAATCCACTGCTCGGGCACCAGCTCGGGAGTCTCGAAGAAGGAGAAGTGCCAGTCGCCGTCGAGCAGCAAGCGGGAGTCGGAGGGCAGATCGGCACGTGCCGCCTCTTCGTCGCGCCAACTGGCGAGGGGGGTATGCGCTGCCAGGCGATTGACCGAGGTTACCCCTTGGTTCTGCCAGTCTCGGCGCGCCAGAATCTCCCTGAGCATGTTTCCTCTCCCTGATTATTCGGAAAACAGCTGCAGTGTAGTGAAGTTTTTATGGGGAAACGGCGATCTGCCTCACAAAGATGTAAACGATTACACTTCGATATATAAGGCCGGGATAATGCGGGGTGAGAGTCACAATAGCCATCATGCGAGCAACCCGCATTGTCCCGTCGATCGGGGGAGCTGGCCGCAGATCCCTCAGCCTCCTGCCACGGTGGCATCGCTGAATATGCCAGAAACAGCAGACCCGCCATCAGGCGGGTCTGCTGTCTAAACGAGGCCAAGGTGGGGATTTAACTGCGCAGGGGGGCGACCGAGTGACGATTGATCAGGGTCGGCGTATAGATGCGGCTCTGTTGCGCCTCACCTTCACCTGCGGCCAGCTGCAGCGCCAACTTGGCCGCCTGGGCCGCCATGAGCTCGATGGGGTAGCGCATGGTAGAGAGTTTGGGTCTCAGGTATCTGGCGTAGATGATGTCATCGAAGCCGACCACGGACACCTCCTCCGGCACCTTGAAGCCGTTATCGGCCAACACGGAGATGGCGCCGGCCGCCATGGCGTCGTTGTAGGCCACCAGAGCGGTCACCTTCAGCCCCTTGGCGAGCAGATTGAGCATGGCGCGCTCTCCCCCCTCTTCATTGGGGGTGCCACACTCCACCAGTTCGGCATCTGCCACTACCCCCGCATCGCTCAGGGCGTCGCGATAGCCCTGCAACCGGGAGCTGGCATCTTCGATGGCGTGATCCGAGCCGAGGAAGCCAATACGGCGATGACCCAGCTCCAGCAGGTGGCGCGTGGCGGTGGCGGCCCCCAAGCTGTTGTTGAGGGAGATACAGCGCCCCTTCAAGGCGGGAATGTCTCGGTTAATCAACACCATACCAGGTACTCGCATGGCGTAATCAATCAGCACTTCGTCACTGAGCACCTTGCTGTGAACCACCAGGGCCTCACAGCGTTTGCCGATCAGCAGCTCGATGGCGCCCCGCTCCTGCTCCGCATTGTGAAAACCATTACCCATCAACAGGTGCAAGCCCCGCTCCACGGCGACCCCGGACACCCCCTTGATCAGGGCACCGAAGAAGGGATCGGCCACATCATTGACCACCACCCCCATGGTGTCACAGGTACGGCTGACCAGGGCCCGCGCGTTGGCGTTGGGGGTGTAACCCAGCTCTGCCATGGCCTGCTGGACCAGGGCGCGCGAGGTGGCACTCGCCTTGGGAGAGTTGTTCATCACCCGTGAAACCGTTGCCACCGAGACATTGGCAAGACGGGCGACATCCTTGATGGTGCTCATGCTGTTTTCACTCTTTTCACTGACCGCGACCGGGCCATTATAACCAGCAATCCCTTTGATAACAGGGGAAAAGCGCACTGCCCCCGAGTCGGCTATAAACAAAAGAGTGTAATCGTTTACACGATATTGTTAACCCGCTCACAGTTTAGCCATCAGAGGCTCGGCTAGACTCCTGATCCACACCCCCTTTACCGGAGACAAGGGATGAAGGTATTGGTCACAGGCGGTTGCGGCTACATAGGCAGCCACACTTGCCTCGCACTGCAGGCCGCGGGTATCACACCGCTGATCCTGGATAATCTCTGCAACAGCAAGCTGGCCGTGCTGGATCGCATCGCCACCATTTCTGGTCAGAAGCCTGTTTTTTATCAAGGGGATATCAGGGATTCCGCCCTGCTGGCTCGCATCTTCACCGAGCATGAGATTGACGCCGTCATCCACTTTGCCGCACTCAAGGCAGTGGGAGAATCGACCCGGATCCCGCTGGCCTATTACCAGAACAATGTCGCCGGTACCTTGGATTTGCTACAGGCCATGGCGCGGGCCCGGGTGCACAACCTGGTATTCAGCTCCTCGGCTACTGTCTATGGCGATCCGGCCAGCGTGCCGATCCGCGAGGAGTTCCCCCGCTCGGCCACCAACCCCTATGGCAGATCCAAGCTGATCATCGAGCAGATCCTCGAGGATCTGCAGGCCGCCGAACCCCAGTGGAGCATGACGCAACTGCGTTATTTCAATCCGGTTGGTGCCCATGCATCCGGCACCATGGGGGAGGATCCCCAGGGCATACCCAACAATCTCATGCCCTTTTTGACTCAGGTGGCCATCGGCAGACGCCCGCAATTATCGGTATTTGGTAACGATTACCCCACCCTGGATGGCACAGGTGTTCGCGACTATATCCATGTGATGGATCTCGCAGAGGGCCACGTCAAGGCGCTGCAACACTGCGTCAGTCGCCCCGGCGTTCATGCCTATAACCTGGGAACGGGCCAGCCCCAGAGCGTATTGCAAATGGTTCAGGCATTCGAGCAGGCATGCGGCCGACCTGTTCCCTACGCCTTGGAACCAAGGCGCCCGGGAGACATCGCCGAGTGCTGGGCCGATCCCGCCAAGGCCGAACGTGAGCTGGGCTGGCATGCCACCCGGGATCTCCCGGCCATGTGCGCCGACAGCTGGCGCTGGCAATCCCTCAACCCCCAGGGTTATGACCAATGAGCCGCTTGCTGACCGCCGCTACCCGCTCGCTACGGCCCGGTGCCATAGCCTCCCTTTCCATGACAGACAGTCACGAGGTGTGATGATGTTCGATCCCCTGGATCACCCCCACCGCCGCTTCAATCCCCTGACCGGCCAGTATGTGCTGGTCTCCCCCCACAGGGCCAAGCGCCCCTGGCAGGGCCAGATTGAGAAGATAAGCGAGGCGCCGGGCCACGCCCATGATCCCGACTGTTTTCTCTGCGCCGGCAATACCCGTGTCAGTGGCGACAAGAACCCCGACTACAGCGACACCTTCGTCTTCACCAACGACTTCGCCGCCCTGATGCAGGACACCCCGGCTGCGCAGGAGGGCCAGGATCCGCTGCTGCAACTGGAGGCGGCCCGTGGCACCAGCCGGGTCATCTGCTTCTCGCCGGATCACGGCAAGACCCTGCCCGAGCTGGCCCTGCCCGAGATAGAGGCGGTGATCCAGACCTGGCGCGACCAGGTGGCCGAGCTCTCCCAGCAGTGGGATTGGGTGCAAGTCTTTGAAAACAAGGGCGCCGTCATGGGCTGCTCCAACCCTCACCCCCATGGTCAGATCTGGGGCAGCGATTTTCTGCCCAACGAGATAGCCAGGGAGCAGGAGCGCCAGCAGCAGTGGCTGGCCGAGCATGGCCGCCCCCTGCTGCTCGACTATGTGGAACGGGAGCTGAAAGATAGATCCCGCATCGTGGTGGAGAGCGCCCACTGGTTGGCGGTGGTGCCCTTCTGGGCCGCCTGGCCGTTCGAAACCCTGTTGCTGCCCAAGGCCCATGTGCCCTCCATGCTGGATCTCAGCCCGGCGCAGCAGCAAGACCTGGCCCTGGCCCTCAAGGAGCTCACCAGCCGCTACGACAACCTGTTCGAGTGCAGCTTCCCCTACTCCATGGGCTGGCACTTCGCGCCGCCGCACTCGACTTGCCCCGAGGCCTGGCAGCTTCATGCCCACTTCTACCCGCCCCTGCTGCGCTCTGCCACTGTGCGCAAGTTCATGGTGGGCTTCGAGATGCTGGCCGAGACCCAGCGTGATCTCACCCCGGAGCAGGCCGCCGAGCGACTGCGTACCTTGAGCCCCATCCACTACAAGATGCAAGGATCCACCCCATGAATCACCCCAGCCACAGGGCCAGCGCCCTCTTCCACAAGGTGTTTGGCCGGGCCGCCGACCTGATGATACGCGCGCCCGGTCGGGTCAACCTCATCGGCGAGCACACCGACTATAACGACGGCTTCGTGCTGCCCTGCGCCATCGATTACGAGACCTGCGTCGCCATCGGCCTGCGCCAGGATGCCAGGGTGAGGGTCATCGCCGCCGACTACGGGGAGGAGCACGACGAGTTCTCCCTGGATGCTCCCATCGAGCACCACCCGGACCAGCGCTGGAGCGACTATATCCGTGGCGTGGTGAAGTACCTGCAAGCGCGGGGCCAGCCCCTGCGCGGCCTGGACCTGGTGGTCTCCGGCAATGTGCCCCAGGGGGCCGGGCTCTCCTCTTCCGCCTCCCTGGAGGTGGCCATCGGCCAGGCCTTCAAGGAGGCGCTGAACCTCGACATCAGCCAGGCCGAGATAGCCCTCAACGGTCAGCAGGCGGAGAACCAGTTTGTCGGCTGCAACTGCGGCATCATGGATCAGATGATCTCGGCCTGCGCCAAGCCGGACCATGCCCTGCTGCTCGATTGCCGCAGTCTGGAGAGTCGGCTCATCCCCATGCCGATGGATCTCGCTGTGCTCATCATCAACTCCAACGTGCGCCGTGGCCTGGTGGACAGCGAATACAACCTGCGCCGCCAGCAGTGCGAGGCCGCGGCCCGTCACTACGGCGTCAAGGCGCTGCGCGACCTCGATGCCGCCACCCTGGAGGCGAATAAAACCGGGCTGGACGAGGCCTGCTATCGCCGTGCCCGCCACATCGTCGGCGAGAATGGCCGCACCCTGGCCGCCGCAGAGGCGCTCGCCTCAGGGGATCTGGTACGCCTCGGCGAACTGATGGCGCAGTCCCATGCCGCCATGCGCGATGACTTCGAAATCACAGTGCCCCCCATCGATGGCCTGGTGGAGATCATCAAGGCAAAGATTGGCAGCGAAGGCGGGGTGCGCATGACCGGCGGTGGCTTCGGGGGTTGCGTGGTCGCCCTGCTGCGCCCGGAGCGCTTGAATGAGGTGATCGCCGCCATCGACGTCGAATATCCCGCCCGTTTTGGCCTGCAGGCCGACAGCTATGTCTGCCGCGCCAGCGCCGGAGCGGGTCGGCTGTGAGATCCTTCGAGCTGGAAAATGAGTGCGGGCTGCGGCTACGCGGCCTCGATGTTGGTGCCACCCTGAGCTCCCTGAGCCTGCCGGTTGGTGGGATGAGGCGAGAGCTGCTGCTCGGCTGCTCCGACGCCGACTATCCGACCCAGCAGGTGTGGCTGGGGGCGGTGGCGGGACGTTTTGCCAACCGTATCGGGGGCGCAACCCTTGCGCGAGACGGCCAATGCTGGCCATTGGATGCCAATCAGCCTCCCCACACCCTCCATGGGGGGGCGGGGGGTTTTCATCGCCAACCCTGGCAGATTGAAACCCTGGAGGCCAGCCGGGTGCGGCTCAGCCTGTTCTCCCCGGATGGGGATCAGGGCTTTCCCGGCAACCTCAGGGTAGCGCTGGAATACCGGCTCGAGGAGCGGGATCTGGTGGTGGAGTGCTGGGCCAGTACCGATGCGCCGACCCCGGTCAGCCTGACCAGCCACGCCTACTTCAACCTCGATGGGGGGGGAGATGTGCGTCATCACAAGCTCACCCTGAAGGCGGACCGCTTCCTCGCCACGGATGCCAGCGGCCTGCCCTTGGCGCCCCACGCTGTCGAGGGCCCCTTCGATCTTCGTGGCGGTCGCCTCCTTGGGGATGAGTGGCTGAGCCACCCCCAGCAACGTCAGGCCAAGGGCTACGATCACGCCTTCCTGCTCAATGGGCCACCATCGGAATGGGCCGCCCTGCTGGTCTCGGGTGACGGACAGCTGGCGATGGAGGTGCATACCAATCAGCCCTCGCTGCAGCTCTACACCGGCAACTGGCTGGCCAAGACCCAGGGTCGTGACGGGCAGCGCTATCAGGATTACGACGGCCTCTGCCTGGAGGCCCAGCAGCTGCCGGACAGCCCGAACAGACCCGAGCTGGGGGATCCCTGGCTGCTGCCGGGTCAGCGCTATCACCACCTCACCCGCTACCGCTTTGAGCCTCGCTGAACCAGCACGGGTTTGAGCGGTCAGCGAGAGGCGCTGACCCTGAGCGAGCAGGAGAGGTCTGCCATGTCGGGCATGACTGGCCCGAGCCACTGAAATCGATGACATTGATATTCAAAAGGAACTTGTATGGATCAGCCCTATCAGGCCAACCCGGCTCGCTACCAGCAGCAGCCCTATCGCGCCGTCGGTCGCCACGGCTTGCGCCTGCCCGCCATCGCCCTCGGGCTCTGGCATAACTTCGGGGCAGAGGCTGCCCCCCAGCAGATGAGCGCCATGGTGCGTCAGGCATTCGACCTGGGTATCACTCACTTCGATCTGGCCAACAACTACGGGCCGCCGCCGGGCAGTGCCGAGACAAGCTTCGGTCGCCTGCTCAAGCAGGATCTGGCCGCCCATCGCGATGAGCTGATCATCAGTACCAAGGCGGGCTACGTGATGTGGGATGGCCCCTATGGCGATGGCGGCAGTGCCAAGTATCTGTTTGCCAGCCTGCACCAGAGCCTGCGCCGCCTCGGCCTCGACTATGTGGACATCTTCTATCACCACAGGCCGGACTCGCACACGCCCCTGGAAGAGACTTGTCAGGCCCTGGCACTCATGGTGCGTCAGGGCAAGGCGCTCTATGTCGGTCTCTCCAACTATCCCGCCGAGCTGGCCCGTCAGGCCGCGATCCGGCTGGCAGAGCTGGGCACTCCCTGCCTGGTCAATCAGCTCAAATACTCCCTGTTTCAGCGGGAGATTGAAGAGCAGACCCTGCCGGTCTGCCGTGAACAAGGCATGGGCGTGGTGGCCTTCTCGCCCCTGGCGGGAGGCCTGCTCAGCGACCGCTACCTGGCGGGCATTCCTGCCGATTCCCGCGCCGCCAGCCCTAGCCCCTTCCTCAAGCCGGACCAGCTCACGGCGGAAAAACTGGCCCGGATACGTGCCCTGCACACCCTGGCCGAGGAGCGCGGACAGAGCCTGTCACAGCTGGCGCTGCAGTGGGTGCTGCGCGATGCAGTGGTCAGCAGCGCCCTCATTGGCGCCAGCAGGCCAGAACAGATCGTCAGCGCCGTTCAGGCCCTGGCTCAGCCCCCTCTGGATACAGCCTGGCAGCAGCGGATCCTGACCGCCCTCGACTGAGCCAGCGGCAATATTCTCTGGTTGCCTGCGTGGTTTTCCGCCATCATTGGCGCGCCCCCGCTTGCGGGGGCGCATCATATCCAGACAACCAAGAGATCCGATCCATGACAGAGTACTACACCCTGTTTGTCGCATTCGTGTTAGGCGTAGTGGAAGGCCTGACCGAGTTTCTGCCCGTTTCCTCCACCGGCCATCTGATCATCGTCGGCCATCTGCTGGGCTTCGAAGGCCCCAAGGCCGCCACCTTCGAGGTGGTGATCCAGCTGGGCTCCATCCTGGCAGTCGTCGTCGTGTTCTGGCGCCGACTGTTCGGCCTCATCGGCATTCATTTTGGCCAGAAGCCCCCTCAGGATCACGCCACCCTCTCTCTGGTGCACATCATCCTCGGTATGTTGCCCGCCGTGGTGATAGGCCTCGCCATTCATAGCTGGATCAAGGCAAATCTGTTCGGCCCCCAGACGGTGATGTATGCCCTGGTCGCCGGCGGCATACTGCTGTTGATCGCCGAATGGAAACGCCCTGCGGTGCGCTCCGAAACCCTGGATGACATCAGCTACCAGCAAGCCTTTGGCATAGGTCTGTTCCAGTGTCTGGCACTCTGGCCCGGTTTCTCCCGCTCGGGAGCCACCATCAGTGGCGGCATGCTGATGGGGATCAGTCGCCAGGCGGCGGCCGAGTTCTCCTTCATACTGGCGGTCCCCATGATGATCGCGGCGAGCGGCCTGGATCTCTACAAGAGCCGGGACTTCCTCTCCATGACCGATTTCCCCATGTTTGCGGTCGGTTTTGTCACCGCCTTCGTGGTGGCCATGTTCGCCATCCGCACCTTCCTGGCGCTGATCCGTCGCCTCGATTTCGTGCCTTTTGCCATCTATCGCTTCGTCGTCGCCTTCGCCGTCTACATGGTGTTCGTGCATTAATCTGCCGTGACGAATCAGGCTTGAATGTGAAAAGGGACCCCAGGGTCCCTTTTTTGATGCGTGAATGGCGGTGCTGCCCCGCCGAGCCCTTGGCCTCAATAGAGATGCCCAGAGATACCATTGAGCAAGCGCGACAGCCCCTTGGTGAACTGGATGGGGGCATCCTGCACCGTGTAGCAGAGACAGCCATCGACCGTGTGCGGACTGTGTGCATGGCGACTATCTCGCCAGATGAAATCACCGGCCCCGTAGCGCTGATCGCCATCCTGCATGCTGCCCGCCAGCAGCAAGGTCAGTTCATAGCCCTGATGGGTATGCTCGGGAATGGCACCGCCCGCATCGATGTGCAACAGGCTGGCCCGCACCCCCAACTCCCCCAGGGGCAGGCTATGTTGGCGAACGGGTCCAAAATGCCGCCACTTGGGGGAGCGGTAACGGGCCAGCACCCTCGGCAACCGATAACACCGACCCGCTACCTCAAGCTGGGTGTCGGTGTGAGACACAGGGATGAGTTCGGGCAGGGGTTGCTGCACTATCATGGCCAGCATGGCGTCCAGCTCGGGGGCGACCTGATCCGGCAGGGGGGCGGCCTCGAGTGCCTCGGCCAGCTGCGCCTCCCACAACGTCACCCGGGCGGCACATTCGGGGCAGAGCTCGCAATGGGCCGATACCCCGACCGCCAGGGGCAGGGGGAGCTCGTTGGCCGCGAAGGCACGCAGCATCTGCTCGGTCGGATGGGATTTAATCATGATACTGCTCCATAAATATGTGCGATCGATATGAGCCTGGCCCCGGGGCACCACCCATCACAGGGTCGCTCCTGGTCATGACGAGGCTATGCATCATGACGTTCCACCTGCTCTTTGAGTTTCTGCAGGGCCAGTCGCAGCCGGGACTTGATGGTGCCAAGCGGTACGCCGAGTCGCTCGGCCAGCTCCTGCTGGGAGAGTTCCTGCAGGTAGATGCCACGCACTACCTGCTGCTGCGGCTCAGGCAGCACGCTGACGTAATGGGCCATCTGCCGTGTCAGCACCGCATCCTCGCCACCGGGTCCCTGGGGCAAGTCGGCCCCAAACTCCAGCAGGGGCCAGATCTCTTCGGCGCACAGATCTTCACGACTGGCACGGCGGCGGCGCAACATGTCGAAGCATTGGTTGCGCATGACGGTGTAGATCCAGGTGCTGGGCGCCCCTTTCTCAGGGTGATAGAGCCGTGCCTTCTGCCAGACCAGCAGCATGGTCTCCTGAACCAGTTCCATGGCATTGGCGTCACTGCCAAGATGGCGCAAACCATAGTTGCGAATACGCGGCGCGAAGTGACGAAACAGGGCGGCAAAGGCTACCTTGTCGGCAGACTCGGCGACCCTTATCAGCTGGGTTTTCAGGTCGGGAACGCCTATGACTGTGTCCATCTGGGGCGAGATCCTGCTGTGAGTCCGTTGTGACTGGCCAGTATATGTCATAGCCCTTACCCTGGTTGCTACCGTGCAGGTCAATACGGCCAGAGACTCCGTCTGGATCAGCGACGCCTGACTCTTTCTGGTCAAGGAGGGGACGCGCCCTCGCATCGGGCAAGCACCAACGGGGGAGATAAGTGATGGGCAAGGCCGCGATCAGTGACTGGCAACCAGCAGGTTGCTCAGCAAACTGAGGGCGGGGTGATAGTCCTCGCAGGCCATCAGCCACTGCTTCTGTTCCGGGGGAATGGGCAGTACCTCTATCCAGCGCTGGGCGACCCAGCAGGCATCGTCCCAGTCAGGTTCGCGATAGAGGGCGGCATATTCGGGGTAGTCACTGAACACCTCGCGCAGGGCCTGGGCCAGATTGCGCTGATCCCGTGGCAGACGGCCACACTGCCAGAGCGGCAACTGCTCCACCTCACCGACCCGCAGGCCGTCCGGCTCCTGCCAGAGACGCTGGATACGCAATCGCTCCACCCCTTGCACCGTGATGCCCAGCAGGCCGTCCGGTAGCATGTCAAAGTCGATGATGCGCACCCGGGTGGCGATGGGGTACATGTTGCGCAACTCATCCCCCTGGCGGCTATCCCACATGCAGAGCCCAAAGCCGGCATCCCCCGCCTCGGCGATCATCCGCTGGTATCTGGGCTCGAAGATGCGCAGCGGCATGATGCCACCGGGCAGCAAATGAGCGGAGAGGGGAAAGAGCGCCAGTTTCATGTTTGCATCCTATTTCGTGTGCCTTCTCCTGATACGACACCCCAAAGTGGTCAGATCATTCAGACCGAGTAGGAATAAAAACCCCTATTACTATTAGGGGAAAATAGCCTGGACAAGCTGCTTCAATATGCAGTAGAAATGGATAAGCCGCAGACAACAACGCAATATTCTGCAAATCTGCGCACCAAGCAGTGAAATATCCGCCGCCTCAGGGGTGGAGGGTCATCCCTATAGTTTTCTCGGCCCGATGCGGGTAAAATTCACGCCCTTATATATCAGTCATATTTCGACGCATAACCTCGGTGGTCAGTCATGAAAGAGCATATTCATCATCTACTTGAACAGACGGTAGCCAACCTCAAATCCGCAGGCCTGCTGCCAGCGGAGCTGGAAGCCCGAGTGCTGGTAGATCGATGCAAGGATAAGGCTCATGGTGACCTGGCTACCAACCTGGCCATGCTGCTCGCCAAACCGGCCGGCAAGAACCCCCGTGAGCTGGCCGCCGCCATCATAGAACACTTGCCCGCCTCTGACCTGATCGCCAAGGTCGAGATTGCCGGTCCCGGCTTCATCAACTTCTTCTTCAATCAGCAGTGGCTGACCGGGCAGGTCGATGCCATGGTGGCCTGTGCCAACGCCAACGTGAAGCTGCCGACCCCGCAAACCGTGGTGGTGGATTACTCTGCCCCCAACGTGGCCAAAGAGATGGCGGTACACCACATTCGCTCCACCGTACTCGGTGACGTGGCGGCCCGCGCCCTGGAGTTCCTGGGTCACAAGGTGATCCGCGCCAACCACATCGGTGACTGGGGCACCCAGTTCGGCATGCTGATCGCCTATCTGGAGAAGATGGAAAACGAGCACGCCAGCGACATGGAGCTCAAGGATCTCGAAGCCTTCTACACCCAGGCCAAGCGCCTGTATGACGAAGACCAGGCCTTCGCCGAGCGCGCCCGCAACTATGTGGTCAAGCTGCAGGGGGGCGATGAGTACTGCCGCACCATGTGGAAGAAGCTGGTCGACCTGACCATGGCCCAGAACCAGCGCAACTACGACCGCCTCAATGTCTTGCTGACCAACAAGGACATCATGGGCGAGTCCATGTACAACGACATGCTGCCCGGCATAGTGGCCGACCTGAAAGCCCAGGGACTGGCGGTCGAGAGCGAAGGCGCTACCGTGGTGTTCCTCGACGAGTTCAAGAACAAGGATGGCGAGCCCATGGGCGTCATCATCCAGAAGAGCGATGGCGGCTTCCTCTACACCACCACCGACATCGCCTGCGCCAAGTACCGCTACGAGACCCTCAAGGCCGATCGGGTGATGTACTTCATCGACTCCCGTCAACACCAGCACCTGATGCAGGCCTGGACCATCACCCGCAAGGCGGGTTATGTGCCGGCATCCGTGCCCCTCGAGCACCACGCCTTCGGCATGATGCTGGGCAAGGATGGTCGCCCTTACAAGACCCGCTCCGGCGGCACCGTCAAGCTGGTCGATCTGCTCAACGAAGCCGAGGAGCGCGCTGCCGCCCTGCTGGAGAACCGCAACAGCGACCTCAGCGCCGAAGAGAAAGCCGAGGTGGTGCACGCCATCGCCATCGGTGCGGTCAAATATGCGGATCTCTCCAAGAACCGCACCACCGACTACATCTTCGACTGGGACTTGATGCTGTCGTTTGAGGGCAACACCGCCCCTTACCTGCAGTACGCCTACACCCGCATCCAGTCCATCTTCCGCAAGGCCGGTGTCGATGTGAGCAGCCTCAGCGGCAACATCTCGCTCAACGAGGATGCCGAGCTGACCCTGGCTCAGAAGCTGATCCAGTTCTCCGATGCGGTCAACGGCGTGGCCGAGCGTGGCATGCCTCACCTGCTCTGTACTTACCTGTACGAGTTGTCCGGCAACTTCATGACCTTCTATGAAGCCTGCCCCATCAACAAGGACGGGGTAGAGCCGGAGGCACGTCAGAGCCGTCTGCTGCTCTGTGCCGCCACCGCCAAGGTGCTCAAGCTGGGCCTGGGCGTACTGGGCATCCACACCCTGGAGCGCATGTAATTCATGGCGACACGGGATTATGTGGGGAGTGGCTCAAGGAGACGAGCCGGTGGTCGCAATACCAAGAAGGCGCCACCTCGCCGCCGCTTTCCACTGATCCCCGTCCTGCTGGCGGGGGCGCTGGTGGTCGGCTTTGGTGCCTTCCTCTACCTCATCAATGGCAAGGCCGCCGATGGCCCGACCATCGAGGAGCAGGTGCGCGCCAATAAACCCAAGTCCGATGGCCATGCTCTCCCCCAGGAGAAGTGGAGCTATATCGAACGACTCGAGAACAAGCAGGTCGACATAGTGGAGCCGCCGCCCCAACCTGGCGTGCTGCCACCTGCCCCGGCAGAGACCCTGACCCTGCAACCCGAGAAGCTGCCCAAGCCGGTGGAGACCAGCATACCCCAGCCTGGTACCCCCATAGGCCAAGTGCAGCCCTATCAGCCCAAGCCGGTCGGCGCCCCTGTGGCCAGCGCCCAGGAGCAGGCCATCGACCGCAAGGCCGAACGGGAGCGCATGGAGCGTGAGCTGCGTGCCGAGCTGGCCCAGGATCAGGCCCAGAAAGCCAAAGCGGCCCAGACGGCCTCGACCGATGGCGGCCGTTACATGATGCAGTGTGCGGCCCTGCGTTCGCAGGATTCCGCAGAGTCTCTCAAGGCGCGTATTGCCTTCTCCGCCGGCCTGAGTGCCAGCTTGCAGAACATCAATACCGCCAACGGCGCCATCTACAAGGTGATGGTGGGCCCCTTCACCGGCAAGGCGGCGGCCGATGCGGCCAACCGCAAGCTGCAAGGTGCCGGCATCAGCGGCTGCATCCCCAAGAAGGGCTGACGACCCACCATAAAAAACGCGGCGCCGTGGCAACACGGCGCCGCGTTTTTTTATCCGTTTTTTACCCGCCCTGACGGCCACCCTCCATCACAGACAGCCCTATCCCCTGCCAAACGTCGGCCCACTCTCGAAATGGAATGAGGGTTGAAAAGCCGGATCGGCAACCCCATCTCTATTTTCATGCACAGTCATGGCCGTGAACCGGCTCAAGTGAGGTAAGTAAAGTGACGACCATAGTTTCAGTCCGCCGCAACGGCCAAGTCGTGATCGGAGGGGATGGCCAGGTATCCCTGGGCAACACCGTCATGAAGGGCAACGCCCGCAAGGTCCATCGTCTCTATAACGGCAAGGTGCTGGCGGGTTTCGCCGGTGGTACCGCCGACGCCTTTACCCTGCTTGAGCGCTTTGAAGCCAAACTGCAGGCTCATCAGGGCAATCTGGAGCGCGCCGCCGTGGCCCTGGCCAAAGATTGGCGTACCGACCGTGCCCTGCGCCGCCTCGAGGCCCTGCTGGCGGTCGCCGACGAGCACAAATCCTTCATCATCACCGGCAACGGTGACGTGGTGCAGCCGGAGCATGATCTGATCGCCATCGGCTCGGGCGGCAACTTCGCCCAGTCTGCGGCCACCGCCCTGCTGGAAAATACCGAGCTGGATGCCAAATCCATCGTCGAGAAGTCCCTCAAGATTGCGGGCGACATCTGCGTCTTTACCAATGGCAACCACACCATCGAAGTGCTGGACTATGCCGCTAAATAACGCGCCACTAGCCATGCCTGAGTAAAGCGACCCATTTTGCACGGGGTGGGCCCTGCCCGCCCCGGATACAGGAATTTCATCATGTCCGAGATGACCCCGAGAGAAATCGTCCACGAGCTGGACAGACACATCATCGGCCAGGCCGATGCCAAGCGTGCGGTGGCCGTCGCCCTGCGCAACCGCTGGCGCCGCATGCAGCTCTCTGAGGAGATGCGTCATGAAGTGACCCCGAAAAATATTCTGATGATAGGCCCGACCGGGGTCGGCAAGACCGAAATCGCCCGTCGTCTCGCCAAGCTGGCCAACGCCCCCTTCATCAAGGTGGAAGCGACCAAGTTCACCGAAGTCGGCTATGTCGGCAAGGAAGTGGACAGCATCATCCGCGATCTCACCGATGTGGCCATCAAGCTCATCCGTGAATCCGAGATGGAGAAGAACAAATACCGCGCCGAGGAAGCCGCCGAAGAGCGCATCCTCGACGCCCTGCTGCCCAACCCCCGCAACAGCTGGGGTGAAGAGGAGAAGGCCGACAACTCCAACAGCCGCCAGATCTTCCGCAAGAAACTGCGGGAAGGTCAGCTGGATGACAAGGAGATAGAGCTGGACTTGGCCGCCCAGCAGATGGGCGTCGAGATCATGGCTCCTCCCGGCATGGAGGAGATGACCAACCAGCTGCAGGGGCTGTTCCAGAACCTGGGCCAGGGTCAGAAGAAGAAGCGCAAACTCAAGGTCAAGGAGGCCATGAAGGCCCTGATCGAAGAGGAGGCCGCTCGTCTGGTCAACCCGGAAGAGCTGAAGCAAAAAGCGATCCATGCGGTCGAGAACAACGGCATCGTCTTCCTCGACGAGATAGACAAGATCTGCAAGCGTGGTGAATCCTCAGGTCCCGACGTCTCCCGCGAGGGGGTACAGCGGGATCTGCTGCCCCTGGTCGAGGGTTGCACCGTCAACACCAAGCACGGCATGGTGAAGACTGACCATATCCTGTTTGTCGCCTCCGGCGCCTTCCAGGTGGCGCGCCCCTCCGATCTCATCCCCGAGCTGCAGGGCCGTCTGCCGATCCGGGTTGAGCTGACCGCGCTGACCACGGGTGACTTCGAGCGCATCCTGACCGAACCGAACGCCTCCCTGACCGATCAATATCAAGCCCTGATGGCCACCGAAGGGGTCAAGATCGAGTTCACTCAGGATGGTATTCGCCGTCTGGCCGAAGCGGCATGGCAGGTCAACGAACGCACCGAGAACATAGGTGCCCGCCGTCTGCACACCGTGATGGAGCGTCTGATGGAAGACATCTCCTATGATGCCTCCGAGAAGTCCGGCGAGACCTTCGTCATCAATGCCGACTACGTCAATGCTCACCTCGGGGCCCTGATCGAAGATGAGGATCTGAGCCGCTACATTCTGTAAGCTCGCCCCCTCCCGTTAGACAAACGCCTCCCTTCGCGGAGGCGTTTTTTTGTGTCCCATGATCCTCACACCACCGCCAGCGTCTCCTCCCGGCGGCGCCCCACCAGCCATAGCGCCAGGCCAATCAGCAGGGCGCTCAGGGCAAAGAGGGCCTGGGTGCCGAACACCAGCTCGCTGGCCATATTCAGGCCCTGCTCTCCCACCAGGGCGGCGAACAGGCCGCCGAGCCCGGCCACCCCGGTCAACTGGCCCAGATTGCGCGACAGGGTCAGCAGACCGGCCACGGCGCCCCGGGTCTGCTCACTCGCCTCCCCCACCACGGCACTGTTGTTGGCGGTCTGGAACAATGCATAACCGACGGTCAGCAGCAGTATGGGCAGCAGATAGCCGAGCGTGCCGAACTGCCCCGCCGCCCCGGCCAAGCCGAGGGCCGCTGTCCCCATGACTGCCAGCCCCAGCCGGACCACCTGCCGCGCACCCAGCCTGTCTACCAGCCAGCCGGCAGGCATGCCCGTCAAGGCGGCCAGCAGGGGCCCCCCCGAGATCATGAGCCCGACCGTCGCCATATCGAGGTCAAACACACCGCGCAGGTAAAAGGGGCCTATGAGCAGGGTCAGCACCATGACGCTGGCCACCAGCGCACTGGCGAGCAAGCCCCCCCTGAGCCGGGGAGTGGCCAGCAGCACCAGTGGCAACAGGGGGGAGGAGTCGAGGCGCTCGCGGCGAATGAACAGCGTAGTGACAAGCAAGGCCCCCGCCCACAACCCCAGCGCCAAAGTCCCTCCCGAGGTCAGCGCCAGCCCGTAGCAGAGCAGGGCCGCCACCAGCAGCGACAGGCTAGCGAGGTTCATCCTCTCCTTCTGTGGCGAGGAGCCGTCCCGGGGCAGACCGAGCCGGGCACAGCCCAGCGCCAGCAGGCTGAGGGGTACCAGCAGCAGAAAGGGAGCCTGCCAGCCCAACCCGTCGATCAACAGGCCGCCGAACGAGGGGCCAAGGGCTGTACCGCATGCCGACAGGGTACCGAGCAGTCCCATGCTCCAGCCACGGCGCGCTGGTGGCACCAGCTGGCCCACCATGGCCAGCGCCAGAGAGAGCATGCAGGCAGCACCGGCTCCTTGCAGGACGCGCGCCGCAATCAGCCAACCTATGGTGGGTGCCAGGGCGCACAGCAGGGACGCCAATGAGAACAGGACCATGCCCCAGAGCAGCAAACGCCGCCGGCCAAACCTGTCCCCAAGCCGCCCGGCCACCACTGTCAGGCAGGTGATCCCCAGCAGGTAGGCCACCAGCACCCACTGCACGCTGGCAAAGGGGACGGCAAACACCTGCCCCAGGGCGGGCAGTACCATGTTGGCCATGCTCCCCGCCAGCATGGGCAGCAGGGTGGCGAGGCCGAGTGCCAGCAAGCCTGCACGGCGAGTAGCGGATGAGGGAGGAGCGATGGAATGGGGCATGGGCAGAGTCTCGGCAGCTGAGGATATCGACAAGGCTAGCCGGAGGGATAAAGCAGCGGAAGACGCACGGCTTGCAACTTATAGCTGCACGACACGTCATATGAAGAGCCGGATCCTCGCGTATGATGAGGCGAGAGGCACCGCCATGAGGCGGTCACCCTGACGGCTCGGCGAGGCAAGATCATGAGCACACCCGATTTCAATCTGCTGCTAACCCTGGAAGCGCTGCTCGATGAGGGCAGCGTGGCCGGCGCAGCCAGACGGCTGAAACTCAGCCCCTCCGCCATGAGCCGGGCCCTGGCCCGGCTGCGCGCGACCACCGGGGATCCCCTGCTGGTACGCGCGGGCCGGGGGCTGGTGCCCACCCCCCGCGCCCTGGCCCTGCGCGAACGGGTCAGCCAGCTGGTGCAGGAGGCCGAAGCCGTGCTGCGCCCCCAGCAGGAGGTGGATCCGGCCAGCCTGGTGCGCACCTTCCGGCTGAGGGCCAGCGACGGTTTCGTGGAGAGTGTCGGGGCGGCCCTGCTGGCACGGCTCGCCACCGAGGCGCCCGGGGTGCGGCTGCATTTCATGACCAAGCCCGACAAGGAGAGCCACGCCCTGCGCGGCGGTGAGCTGGATTTCGAGACCGGTGTGATCGGGGCCAACACGGCGCCCGAGCTGCACACCCAGGCGCTGTTTCAGGATCGCTTCGTCGCCGTGGTGCGTCCCGGTCACCCCCTGTGCGAAGGCCCACTGACCGCCGCCCGCTATGCCGACGCCCGCCACATCATGGTGTCACGGCGCGCTCAGGAGCACGGCCCCGTCGATGAGGCGCTCGCCGTCTTCAAGCTGGAGCGCACCATCACCACCCTGGTGCCGGGATTTGCCACTGCGCTGGCGCTGGTGCGGGGCAGCGATCTGGTGGCCACGGTGCCCGCCCTGCACTGCGCCGCCCTGCACGCCGATCTGGTGACCCTGCCCCTGCCCTTCCCCTTGCCCAAAATCACCCTGGCCCTGCTCTGGCATCCTCGGCTGGACGCCGATCCGGCCCACCGCTGGCTGCGCACCCTCATCCGCGAAACCTGCGCCCGCGCCCCCTATCAGGCCAATCCGAAAGAGCAGTGATCTGCGCCGTCATAGCCAGGCGCACCAACCAGATGCCACACAGTGAAAGCACCTCTGCCGAGGTGTTTTTTTCATGATGCCTGACCAGGCGGGCCAGCTCCTCTTGCACCTCCTGGCCTCATGACAGCCGAAGTCCAGAATGCACTACTGGTATACCTATTTATGCATAGCTTTCTATTTCACCAACTTACCCCTTAGGAGATATATAAATAGACACTTGATTTGCATCAATAGCCCACCACTGCTCACTGGTTAGCCTTGGCTCAGATATGACGTTTTATAACTCCAAATCAGAGGCACTCATGAGCAAAGTCAGGCTGGCCGTCATCGGCAACGGCATGGTGGGGCACCGCTTCATCGAAGAGTTGATCGAGCAGGCCGATCCGGACCGGTTCGAGATCACCGTCTTCGGTGCAGAACCGCGTCCCGCCTACGATCGTGTCCATCTCTCCTCCTACTTCTCCCACCACACCAGCGAAGATCTCTCCCTCGTCAAACCCGGTTTCTACCAGAAGCACGGCATCCGTCTGCTGCTCGGCGAGGCGGTGAAAAAAATCGACAGGGCGGCCCGCGAAGTGCACTCCAACAAGGGCACTGTGGTCGGCTACGACAAGCTGGTGCTGGCCACCGGCTCCTACCCCTGGGTGCCGCCCATCCAGGGCAGTCAGCACCACGAGTGCTTCGTCTATCGCACCATCGAAGATCTGAAAGCCATCCGCAGCGCCGCCAAGAGCGGCAAGAGTGGTGTTGTGATCGGGGGCGGCCTGCTTGGCCTGGAGGCGGCCGGTGCCCTCAAGGCGCTGGGCCTCGAGACCCATGTGGTGGAGTTTGCCCCGGTATTGATGGCGGAGCAGCTCGACGGCCAGGGCGGCCAGCTGCTGCGCCGCAAGATCGAATCCATGGGGGTGCAGGTACACACCAGCAAGAGCACCAGCGAGATCCTGATGCATGGCGGCAAGGAGGCCAAGCACCGCCTCGCCTTCACCGACGGTAGCGCCCTTGACGTGGATGTGGTGGTCTTCTCCACCGGCATACGCCCACAGGACACCCTGGGCCGTTATAGCGAACTGGCCATAGCGGAGCGCGGCGGCGTGCTCATCGACGATCACTGCCTCACCTCAGATCCCGACATCTACGCCATCGGCGAATGCGCCGCCTGGCAGGGCCGCTTCTTCGGGCTGGTGGCACCGGGCTACAAGATGGCCCAGGTCACCGTCGACCATCTGCTCGGCGGCGACAGCCGCTTCGAAGGGGCGGACATGAGCGCCAAGCTCAAGCTGCTCGGCGTCTCCGTCGGCTCCATCGGTGATGCTCACGGCCGCACCCCGGGCAGCCACAGCTATGTGTTCCAGGATGACCAGGCCGGCGTCTACAAGAAGATAGTGGTGAGCGAAGACAACAGCCGCCTGCTCGGCGCCGTGCTGGTGGGTGATGTGGAAGATTACGGCAACCTGCTGCAGCTGATGCTCAACGCCATGCCGCTGCCGAGCCACCCGGATACCCTGATCCTGCCCGCCTACGCCGGTGCCAAGCCGACCCTGGGGGTGGATGCCCTGCCTTCGACCGCCCAGATCTGCTCCTGCTTCGACGTCTCCAAGGGCGACATCGCCCAGGCGGTGGCCGAGGGTCACACCACGCTCGCCGCCATCAAGCAGCACACCAAGGCCGGTACCGGCTGTGGCGGCTGCGTGCCGCTCATCAGCCAGGTGCTCAACGCCGAGCTGGTGAAGCAGGGCATAGAGGTCAACAACCACCTCTGCGCCCACTTCCCCCACTCACGCCAGGAGCTGTTCCACCTAGTCAAGGTGGAAGGGATCAAGAGCTTCGACGAGCTGCTGGCCAAGCATGGTCAGGGCTATGGCTGCGAGGTGTGCAAACCGACGGTCGGCTCCATCCTCGCCTCCTGCTGGAACGGCTATGTGCTGAGCCCGCGCAATACCCAGCTGCAGGACACCAACGACATCTTCCTCGGCAACATGCAAAAAGACGGCAGCTACTCCGTCATCCCACGCATGGCCGGTGGTGAAGTGACCCCGGAAGGCTTGCTGGCGGTGGCCGAAGTGGCCCGCGACTACCAGCTCTACACCAAGATCACTGGCGCCCAGCGCATCGGCCTGTTCGGTGCCCAGAAGGATGACCTGCCCGCCATCTGGCGCAAATTGCTGGCCGCGGGCTTCGAAACCGGTCAGGCCTACGCCAAGGCGCTGCGCATGGCCAAGACCTGCGTCGGCAGCACCTGGTGCCGCTTCGGCGTGCAGGACAGCGTCGGCCTCGGGGTCTTCCTCGAGAACCGCTACAAGGGCATCCGCACCCCGCACAAGATGAAGTTCGGGGTCTCCGGCTGTACCCGCGAATGTGCGGAAGCCCAGGGCAAGGACGTCGGCATCATAGCCACGGACGCGGGCTGGAACCTCTATGTGGGCGGCAACGGCGGCATGAAACCGCGCCACGCCGACCTGCTTGCGTCTGACCTCGACCGCGAGACCCTGATCAAGCTGATCGACCGCTTTATGATGTTCTACGTCACCAGCGCCGACAAACTGCAGCGCACCTCTGTCTGGCTCGGCAACCTGGAAGGGGGCGTCGACTACCTGCGCGAGGTGATAGTCGACGACAAGCTGGGACTGAATGCCACCCTGGAGCACGACATCCAGGTGCTGATCGACAGCTACGAATGCGAATGGTCCCGCACCCTCAATGAAGAGGAAGCCCTCAAACGCTTCAGCCACTTCATCAACAGCGACAAGCGCGATCCGGACGTGCAGTTCGTCAGCGAGCGCGACCAGCACAGACCCGCCACTCCGGCCGAGCGCATCCCCGTCTACCAGATCGAGGTGGAGACCAAATGATGAAATTAGCCTGCCAACTCAACGACATACTCCCTGGCACCGGCGTCTGCGCCCTGCTGGAAGGGCGCCAGAATATGCCTGTTTCGCTCGATGTGGAGGTTCAATCATGAAATTCGCCTGCCCACTCAACGACATCCTGCCGGGAACCGGTGTCTGCGCACTCATTGAAGGTCGCCAGATCGCGCTGTTCCGCCCGAGCGAGGCGGCCGAGGTGTTCGCCATCGACAACCGGGATCCCTTCTTCGCCGCCAACGTGCTGTCGCGCGGCATCGTAGGTGAACACGAGGGTGAGCTCTGGGTCGCCAGCCCGCTCAAGAAGCAGCACTTTCGCCTGAGCGACGGCCACTGTCTCGAAAATGCCGCCATGTCGATTGCGGCCTATGCCGTTGAAGTGCGCGATCAGCAAGTCTGGGTCGTCGTCTGATGTCGACAACCCCCCAAATCCATGTCGGTGCAGTGCGACGTCCCCGTCAGAGTGCGTGACCAGCAGGTCTGGGTCGCCGTCTAACACTATGAATATCAGGGCTGCCCGCGGGCGGTCCTCTTGAAGGAAACAAAGATGTATACCGACACCATCAACAAGTGCGCCGCCAACGCGGCCCGCATCAACCGCTTCGAGCGCAGTGACAAGCTCGGCTTCTGGCTCAGCTCCGCCATGGCCGGGGCCTATGTGGGCCTTGGCATCATCCTCATCTTCACCCTGGGCAATCTGGTGGATCCCAGCATCCGTCCGCTGGTGATGGGGGCCACCTTCGGCATCGCCCTGACCCTGGTGATCATCGCCGGCTCCGAGCTGTTCACCGGCCACACCATGTTCCTCACCTTCGGGGTGAAGACTGGCAAGATCTCCATGGGCGATCTGCTGCGCATCCTGCCCCAGACCTGGGCCGGCAACCTGCTCGGCTCCATAGCAGTGGCGCTGATCTACTCCTACGGCGGCAGCCTGTTGCCGGACGCGGGCAGCCTGGCCCACAAGGTGGCGCTGGCCAAGACCCAGGCGCCGGCCCTGACCCTGTTCATGAAGGGGGTGCTCTGCAACTGGCTGGTCTGCCTCGCCATCTGGATGGCGCTGCGCACCGAGGGCGCGGCCAAGTTCATCGCCATCTGGTGGTGCCTGCTGGCCTTCATCGCCTCCGGTTATGAGCACTCGATCGCCAACATGACCCTGTTCGCCCTCTCCTGGTTCGGCGCCCACTCCGAGGCCTACACCCTGGGTGGCATAGGCCACAACCTGTTGTGGGTCACCCTCGGCAACACAGTCTCCGGCGCGCTCTTCATGGGCCTCGGTTACTGGTATGCCACCCCCAAGGCGGAGCGTCCCGTCCCCGTGACCGACGCCGCCACCGCCAGCCAGACCCAAACCGCCTGATCCGGAGGCCCCATGGACTACTTGCCCATCTTTTGCCGACTCGACAACAAACCCGTGCTGCTGGTTGGCGGCGGTGAGGTGGCGGAGCGCAAGGCGCGCCTGCTGCTGGACGCCGGCGCCCGACTGACGGTGGTCTCCCCCGCGCTCGACCCCGAGCTGGCGGGGCTGACCGCCGGCGGGACCATCGACTGGCTGGCCACCGAGTTCGAGCCGGCGCAGCTGGCGGGCAAGTGGTTGGTGGTGGCCGCAACCGAACGGCGCGAGGTCAACGCCCTGGTCTATCAGAGTGCGAACCAGGCGGGAATCTTTGCCAACGTGGTGGACGATCCCAAGCGCTCCAGCTTCATCATGCCGTCGATCATCGACAGATCACCGCTGATGGTGGCCATCTCCTCCGGTGGCAAGGCCCCGGTGCTGGCCCGTTTGCTGCGCGAGAAGCTCGAGGCGCTATTACCTCAGCACCTCGGCGCGGTGGCGACCTTTGCCGGCGGCCTGAGAGACAGGGTCAAGGCCCGCTTCCCTAGCATGGGGGAGCGACGCCAGTTCTGGGAGCGGCTGCTCGGTGCCGACCGGCTTGGCCAGGCGCTGGCCCGCGGCGACAAGGCGGCAGCCAATCAGCTCGCTGATGGCCTGTTTGCCGAGGATGCCGCCACCAAGGGTGAAGTGATACTGGTCGGCGCCGGTCCCGGCGATCCCGGTCTGCTCACCCTGCACGCCCTGCGTCAGATGCAGCAGGCGGACGTGGTGGTCTATGACCGACTGGTATCGGATGAAGTGATGGCGCTGGTGCGCCGCGATGCCAAACGCATCTTCGTCGGCAAGCAGGCGGGCAACCACTGTGTGCCCCAGGAGGGTATCAACCAGCTGCTGCTGGATGAGGCCAGGAAGGGGCAGCGGGTGGTGCGGCTGAAGGGTGGCGATCCCTTCATCTTCGGCCGCGGCGGCGAGGAGCTGGAGACGCTAGTCGGCAGCGGCGTGGGCTTCCAGGTGGTGCCGGGGATCACGGCGGCGAGCGGCTGCGCCGCCTACGCGGGCATTCCGCTGACCCACCGCGACCACGCCCAGAGCGTGCGCTTCGTCACCGCCCACGGCAAGGGCGGCGCCCAGGATCTCGACTGGCCTCTGCTGGCCCGGGATAGGCAGACCCTGGTGTTCTATATGGGGCTTTCATCCTGCGCCGTGATCCGCGAGCAGTTGCTGGCTCACGGCAAGGGGGGCGACACCCCGGTGGCGCTGATCGAGCGCGGCACCCAGCCGAGCCAGCGGGTCATCCGCGGCACCCTCGACCAGCTGCCGGAGCTGGCCATCGGCGTCGAGAGCCCGGCCCTCATCATGGTCGGCTCGGTCGTCACCCTGGCGGACAAGCTCGCCTGGTTCGGACAGTCGGCGTCTGAGGAAAAGGCCTCGGCCTGAGGATTAGCCACCTCGATTCGCGTCATAAAAAACGCGGCTCCCGTGGCCGCGTTCTATGCTGAACATCGCGACGCAGATGGCGCGATGGAAGCCGCCAGTCACTTGTTGTTCAAGGAATATTCATTGAAATGCCGGGCCCAGTCCCTATACTGGATCCACCTGTTTCCAGCGGTGGACTGACTCAATGGAATACAATACTTCAGAACTGTGCGACATCTATCAGGACATGGTCGATGTGCTCGAACCCATGCTCTGCTCCTTCGGCGGACGCGCCTCCTTCGGTGGTGTCATTACCACTGTCAAATGCTTCGAATCCAACGGTCTGATCCGTGAAATCGTCAAAGAGAACGGCATAGGCCGGGTATTGCTGGTCGATGGCGGCGGCTCCATGCGCAGGGCGTTGATCGACGGCGAGATCGCCACTACGGCGGCCCAGAATGAGTGGGAAGGGATCGTCTGCTACGGCTGCGTGCGCGAGGTCGATGTGCTGGAGGATCTGGATCTCGGTATTCAGGCCCTGGCCGCCATTCCAGTCGGCGCCGACAGCAAGGATGTGGGAGAAACGGATCTGCCGGTCAACTTCGGGGGGGTCACCTTCCTGCCGGACGATCACCTCTATGCCGATACCACCGGGGTCATTCTCTCCCCGGATCCGCTGGATATCGAATAAGCTGATCCATGTTTGCAGAATGGGGGCCTTGGCTCCCATTTTTTATGGGAAAATTCGGGGGAAATGGCTAGAAAATCGGGGAAAACAGACAAAAAAAGAGGGCCAGAAGAACTGGCCCTATAACTGGAAGCAATGTGAGCAATGTCGTGCTTTCACAAGAAGTCACCATGTTGGAACTGATGGGGCCTATCCCGGAACGCAAGTTAACAATAATCATTCTCATTTAACTTGGCAACTGTTATTTGCCGATATTTCAAAAAATGTGCAAAAAAATTGACCACCCTGGGGTGGCCAACTGGATCATCTCTGCTGACAAGCCGGGAACTCAGGCATTGCGCGCCTCGCCCTGCAGGGCAGCAGGATTGGGATCCCCCACCAGCTTGCGGCTGAGGTAGCGCAGCAAGACGCCATAGAGTGGTACGAACAAACCCAGGCTTATCAGCAGCTTGAATACATAGTCCACGGTCGCTATCTCGACCCAGTGCTCCGCCATGAAGGGATCATCACTGCGCCAGAAGGCGATGCTGAAGAAGGCAAGGGTATCGACCAGATTGCCGATCAGAGTCGATGCCGCCGGTGCCACCCACCAGGCCTTGAGCAGCCGCAGGCGGTTGAACACTATCACGTCCATGAACTGACCGATCAGATACGCCATGAAGCTGGCCAGGGCAATCCGGGCCACGAACAGATTGAAGGTCGCCAGATTGGCGATGCCCTGATAACTGCCCTCGAAGAAGAGCACGGACAGCACATAAGAGACCAGCAAGGCTGGCAGCATGACTCGCTGGATTATCTTGCGCGCCAGACCGGCGCCGAAGACTCGGACAGTCAGATCAGTGGCAAGGAAGATGAATGGAAAGCTGAAGGCTCCCCAGGTGGTGTGAAAGCCGAAAATGGTGATCGGCAATTGCACCAGGTAGTTGCTGCTGGCGATGATCAGGATGTGGAACAACGCGAGTCGCGTCAGCGCCGTCTGGTGCTGAGCAGGGGTCAGATTCATATTGTGACCTTTTTGGTTAATGGGGTTAGGGAACCCATAGCGCCACCATGGCACTAATACGGCAGTGATCGAGGGGCGGCATTATACGCCCCCCGCGCCATAGTTCAATCCTTGTACCGTCGGCTCAGCCAGCGCAGGGTTGCACGCCCCTCCTCGTCATCGGCGCTGAGCCAGCAGCCGCTATGATGCTCGAAGTGCAGCCAAATGCGGCTCTCTTCAAACGTCAGTTGCCAACTGTGGCGATCGGCGCCGCTATCTTGCTGTAGCAGCGCCAGCTCCCACTCATCCAGCAGACTGATTGCCAGCGCCGGAAAGTTGTCCCAATCGAGATCAGGATGGGTCAGCAGCAGGGCGCCGCTCGCCTCATCCATGCCCACCAACTGCCAGCTCAATGACATAGACGTCCCCATCCATGGTCTCCTACCCGGTTGAGTTGTCGGCTTGGGCACTGATTCAGCTGCTGCATGAGAGCGCCTCCCCCTGATACCAACTGGGGTGCGGCGTGGCGAGATCTTCGAATTCGCTCTGCTCGGCATAGGGATGCTGCAACGCAGCATAAAGGCGCTCGAAGGGGGTCATATCCCCCCGCTCTGCCGCCTCTATCACCTGCTGGGCCAGGGCATTGCGCAGCACATATTTGGGATTGAGCTGATTCATGCGCGCGCGACGCGACCCGCTCTCCTCCCCCTCCCGGGCGAGACGCTCACGATAGCTTGTCAGCCAACCTTGCCAGAGTGCGGCATCGGGCAGCAGGGCAAGCAGGGACGCAGGCCAGGGGCCGCTCGGCTCGACGAGCGCCAGACGGCGCAGGAAGAGGTGGTAATCAACCCCGTCCGCCGCCAGCTGCTGGAACATCTGGCGGAACAGGGCGGGATCCTCCTCCTCCCACTGCGTCAGCCCCAGCTTGCCGCGCATCAGCTCGGAGTAGTGCAGCATCAGATGATGTTCATACTGACCCAGTGCCGCGGCCATGGCCTCGCCGTCCACATGATCCGCCAGGGCCTGGGCCAGTTTCTGCAGGTTCCAGTAACCCACGGCAGGCTGCTGGCTCAGGGCATAACGGCCGCCACTGTCGGTGTGATTGCAGACAAAGTCGGGCTCGTAGCCATCGATGAAGCCGTATGGACCGTAATCCAGAGTCAGCCCCAGGATGGACATGTTGTCCGTGTTCATCACCCCGTGGGTGAAGCCAACGGCTTGCCACTTGGCGATGAGCCGCGCGGTACGACGCACCACCTCCGCAAACAACTCGGCGCCGTTCTCAAGCTCAGGGAAATGGTGGCGCAGCAGGTAATCGATGAGAGCCGGGATCTTCTCCCCCTGGCCGCTCCAGGCGAAGTATTCAAACTGGCCGAAGCGGATATGGCAGGGAGCGGTGCGCAGTACCGTCGCCCCCGTCTCCACCGTCTCGCGATAGACGGGCTCGTCACTGCCGACCAGTACCAGGGCGCGGGTAGTGGGGATGCCGAGGGCATGCAGCGCCTCGGAGGCCAGGTACTCGCGGATGCTGGAACGCAATACGGCGCGCCCGTCTCCGAAGCGGGAGAAGGGGGTCTTGCCAGCGCCCTTAAGATGCAGGTCCCAAAGCTCACCGTCCGGGGTCTGCTGCTGGCCGAGCAACAGGGCGCGGCCATCACCGAGGCGCGCACTGTAGCCGCCGAATTGATGGCCAGCATAGACCTGGGCCACCGGCTCCATGCCCGGCAAGGGCTTGGCCTGACCGCAGCAGGCGAGCCAGTCGGCATCCGTCACCCCCGCCAACCCCAGTTCGGCGAGCAGGGGGCGATTGAGGTGCAGCAGACGAGGATTGGCCAGGGGCTGGGGTGTTACCGGCTCGCAGGCCCAGGGCAATTCGGTGGCAAAAGTATTGATAAGCTTCATGGTGGTGCGATTCGTCCCTGCGTATGCTCGTGTCACTCTGTTATACCGCCGTCGGCCCAATCCGGCCAACGGGCGATGATCCAATTTCAGCTCAAGGAGAAGAAGATGCACAAATGGCTATATGCCCTGCCCCTGCTGGCACTGGTATGGGGACATCAGGCCAAGGCGGCCGATGTCGAGGCGGGCAAGGCGAAGGCGGTGGTGTGCGCCGCCTGCCATGGCATCGATGGCAAGGCCAGTGTCGCCAGCTACCCGCATCTGGCGGGTCAGAACGCAGCTTATCTCGCCAAACAGATGGAGGCGTTTCGCTATGGCGATCGCAAGGAACCCTTGATGGCACCCTTCATGGCCATGCTCAGCGATGCGGATATCGACAACCTCGCCGCCTACTACGCCAGCTTGAAGTGACCTTGTGCGCCCGGTAGACGGGCGCCTCATCCCTGCCGCTACATCAATCAGACCCGGCACTTTTGCGGTCGATTACGCTGCGCTAATCGACCCTAGCGCCGGCAGTAGTCGATGATCAGATCCATAAAGGCCTCACCGAAGCGTTCCAGCTTGCGCTGACCGACCCCATTGACCGCCAGCAGCTCCATCTCGGTCATCGGCATCGCCGCTGACCCAATCTCCACCAAGGTCGTTCCTAGCGCCGGCAGTAGTCGATGATCAGATCCATAAAGGCCTCGCCGAAGCGTTCCAGCTTGCGCTGACCGACCCCATTGACCGCCAGCAGCTCCATCTCGGTCATCGGCATGAGCTGGGCCATCTCTACCAAGGTGGCATCGTTGAACACCACGTAGGGCGGCACCTCCTCCTGTTCGGCGATCTGCTTGCGCAGGCCACGCAGCTCCTTGAAGAGCCGCTTGTCGTAGTTGGCGCTGTCGAGCAGACCATTGCGCTTCTCCTTGCGGCTGGAGATGGGCTGCAACCGTGGCACAGCCAGCGCCAGCTTGACCTCGCCGCGCAGTACGGGGCGAGCCGCCTCGGTCAGCTGCAACACCAGGTTGCGGGTGATGTTCTGAGTCAGCAGCCCCTTGTGGATCAGCTGGCGAATGACGCTCATCCAGTATTCGTGGCTCTGATCCTTGCCGATGCCATAGGTCGACAGCTTGTCATGACCATGATCCTTGATGCGCTGGTTGAGCGACCCTCTGAGCACCTCCACCACATAGCCTACCCCGAAGGCCTGACCCACTCGCCAGACGCAGGAGAGCGCCTTCTGGGCATCCTCGCTGCCATCGTAGCTCTGGGGAGGATCCAGGCAGATGTCGCAGTTGCCACACGGCTTGTCGTTGTACTCGCTGAAATAGTTGAGCAGCACCTGACGGCGGCAAGTCTGGGCCTCGGCAAAGGCGGCCATCACGTTGAGCTTGTACTGCTCCACCTGCAACTGCTGGGGATTCTCGATGTTGTCGAGCAGGCGCCGTACCCGGCCAATGTCGGCGGGATCATAGAGCAGCAGCGCCTCGGCTGGCGTGCCATCGCGCCCGGCCCGGCCCGTCTCCTGATAATAAGATTCGATGTTCTTGGGCACGTCGTAGTGCACCACGAAACGCACATTGGGCTTGTCGATACCCATGCCGAATGCCACCGTCGCCACCACTATCTCGACGTCATCCTTGAGGAAGTCTTCCTGGGTGCGCTGGCGCTGTTCCAGGGGCAGGCCGGCATGATAGGGGGCCGCCTTGCTGCCGTGACGCACCAGGCGCTCGGCCACCTCCTCCACCCGGTTGCGACTGGAGCAGTACACAATGCCGCAGTTGCCCTTCTGGCCCTGGACGTAACGCAGTAGCTGCTCCGCCGCCTTGAACTTCTCCACCAGGCTGTAGCGGATGTTGGGTCTATCAAAGCTGGCGGTATGAACGAAGGGATCCTGCAACTCGAGGCGATGCAGTATGTCGCGCCGGGTCGCCTCATCGGCGGTGGCGGTGAGCGCCACGACGGGGACATGGGGAAACCACTGCTTGAGTCGGCCAAGGGCTGCATACTCCGGGCGAAAATCATGCCCCCACTGGGAGACGCAGTGAGCCTCGTCGATGGCGAACAGGCCCAGGGGTTGCTCGGCCAGACGGTCCATGAATTCGTGCTGCAGCAACCGCTCGGGGGAGACATAGACAATCTTGATCTCGCCCCGGCGCATGGCGGCAAAGTGCTGGATCAGCTCTTCCCGGCTCAGCGCCGAGTTGATGTAGGCAGCCGCCACCCCGTTCGCTCTCAGGCTATCGACCTGATCCTTCATCAGGGAGATGAGGGGAGAGACGACCACCCCCAGCCCGGGTCGCAGCAGCGCCGGGATCTGGTAACAGAGGGATTTTCCACCGCCGGTGGGCTTGAGCACCAGACCGTCACGCCCCGCGATGATCTGGTCGATGATCTCCTGTTGGCCAGGCCTGAATTGCTGGTAGCCGAATACCGCCTGCAACAGGCTGAGGGGAGTCTCTGGCGGAGAATCGGGCAGGGTATCGGCGATGGCGGTCATGGTCTCTCCTCTGGGGGCGCCATTCTAAAGCAGCGGGCCCCCACAATAAACCTGCCATTGCGGATGTTAATGTCTTGTTGCAGACTGACTGGAGTTTTTACTCGGCTTGTGCAGGGATGGATAGATGAAAGAGATGATGAAAAAGATGGCGCTAAGTGGCATTGCCACACTGTTCGCCGAGCAGATGCCATTCAACCAGCTGCTGGGCATCCGGGTGACCCACTATGACTTCGAGCGGGTCGAGCTGCGGATCGGCATGGAGGGGAAACTGGTCGGCAACCCCTTCCACAACATATTGCACGGGGGTGTCACCGCCAGCCTGCTCGATGTGGCGGGGGGCATGATAGTGGCCGCCTCCTGCCTCGACGAGCTGGAGGATTTTTCCCCTAACTACCTCAAGGAGCGCTTCTCCCGTCTCGGCACCATAGACCTGCGAGTCGACTACCTGCGCCCCGGTCGGGGCACCGAGTTCATTGCCACCGCCCACATCATTCGATCCGGCAGCAAGGTGGCGGTTGCCCGCATGGAGCTGCACAACGAAGAGGGGACTCATATCGCCTTCGGCACCGGTACCTATCTGGTTGGTTAAACGCCTCGATTGCATAAAAACAGCGATGCTAATCCATTTTTAATCATTAGATTCCCCTCCCCCTCATCGTCATCGGGTCCATACTGGAAGTCGGGATTGTCATGCAGAAGGGAGAAGGAGATGAGTGCGAGTCTGGCAGTTGCATCACCCAGTGTCTTGTTGCAGCAACTTGAATCCATGTGCAATGAGGTGCAGACACCCGAGTGTCGCCACTGGCTGGAACAGGAGCTTCAGGGCTATGCCCCGGATGCTCAACTGCCCTGGTACCGCATAGTCCCCTGTCGGCAACGTGGTCACTTTCTGGATCTGAACACAGGACGCTATCTGACTTGCCATATCGGCAGTCAAACGCTTTGCCAACGCGATTTGGCCAACGTTCAGTTCATTTATGCCCGCGCCCCTGCCGCTCACTATTTACTGCATCCCAGTTCCGGTATAAAGCCTTGGCCCGTCGATCTCAAGGAGCAATACCAAGCCTTGCTGATCCCTGGTCACCTCTGTCTGCAAGCCTGGCACGAGCCCGTTTCTTCGTTGCGGATGAGGCTGATGGAAGGCATTGAACACTTCATCAGCGAGTATCCCAAACACGCGGCTCTGCAACCACAACACAGCTTCAAGGCGTTGCAGCACAGCCACTGGCATATCTGAGTGAGCGCCTGGCGCGCAAGGAGGGCACCATAGACAAGACCCATAGCAAACTAGTGAAAATCTGAAAGATCACGGGATCTACCACAGGTCTCACCCAGGGCCACCAAGCGGTGGCCCGACTTTTTGTGCGCGCCACCCACGGCTGAATGCAGCACCACTCTCAGTGGGGCAACTGGCGCAATGCCATGACCCGAACGGAAAACTGCTGGATGTCAGAATGCGAAAAGGCCGCTCTATTGAGCGGCCTTTTCTAAAAATGGTCGGTGTGAGAGGATTCGAACCTCCGACCCCTTCGTCCCGAACGAAGTGCGCTACCAAGCTGCGCTACACACCGATGTCTGCGGGGCGAGAATTTACCTAATGCCCGCACAAGGCACAAGTCTTTTTTCAGTTAACGCCTAAAAAAGCCGTGGTTAGTTCAACTCTTGGGCGATCGGCGCCAAGCGTCGAAAATCCCGCCCAGTCGGGACAGCCCAGTCACCTGAGCCATCGCCTTTGCCCATCTTCATACCACCGGGCGAAAAGCTGCCGGCCCCATCAGACGACGGCTCCAGTCCGCGACAGTGCCGTGTTCCAACCAGTGCGCCGCATGCTGCCGCCAACCCGGCGACAGGGCCGGGGTCTCGGTGAGCAGCAGCAGATCATCTTCATTGCGCACCTGATTGAAGAGGATGTCGGCACAACGTTTCACGCTTAAGGCAGGATAGGGGCTATCCACCAGGATCAGCTCGGCATCCGGCGCTATCACCCCCTCCTCCAACACCCGCAGCAGCCAGCCACAGCGGCCACTGAGCTGCATTACCTGGGAGACCTGGGCATAACCAAAGCGCAGATTGAGCTTGAAGCAGGGGGAGCGCGGCTGGCTGATCTGGATGAGTGCCTCACCGAGCCGATAAACATCACCGATGCAAGCAGCGGTTTCGGTCAGGCCGAGCCCGGAGAGGTTTTCACCAAAGGCCGCCGGCTGCCAGGGAGTCCCGGGCTCGGGCAGTGCCATGGCCTGTTGCCAGGTCTGCCACCAGGCATAATGTTCCGCGGGGTAGTAGTGCAGGGCGCGCTCTATGCCGCCATGATGGCGAGTCTCGGTCTGCTCGTCTCCGCTCAGCCCCTGAAAGGAGCAGAAGATGGCATCAGTGACGACTGACTTGTGAATGGCGCTGACCAGACCGGGGGCCAGTTCGGCACCAGATCCAGTGAAGAGGGAAATCCGCATTCTCATCCTCCTGATTGACGAGAGAATGCGGATGTTATCAGACTCAGGTTACCGACTGCATCTGCAGCATCTGGGAGATTTCCGCCCGGCGCCGCTTCTCGGCACGGGCCATCAGGAACCAGCTGGCGAAGGTGAAGATGGAAACGGAGAGCAATATCAGGCTCGCCACCGCGTTGATCTCCGGCTTGACCCCCAGACGCACCGCGGAGAATACCTCCATCGGCAGGGTAGTTGAGCCAGGCCCGGAGACGAAGCTGGCGAGCACCAGGTCATCCAGCGACAGGGCGAATGACATCATGCCACCGGCGGCCAGCGAGGGGGCGATCATGGGGATGGTGATCAGGAAGAACACCTTCCAGGGCTTGGCCCCCAGATCCATGGCCGCCTCCTCGATGGAGAGATCCAGCTCTCTCAACCGTGCCGACACCACCACGGCCACATAGGCGGTACAGAAGGTGGTGTGGGCGATCCAGATAGTCACCATGCCCCGCTCGGCGGGCCAGCCCACCAGCTGCGCCATGGCCACGAACAGCAACAGCAATGACAGGCCCGTGATCACTTCAGGCATGACCAGGGGTGCCGTGACCATGCCGCCAAACAGGGTGCGTCCCTTGAAATTGGCGATCCGGGTCAGCACGAAGGCTGCCAGGGTGCCCAATGCTACCGCGGCGATGGCAGTGTAGAAGGCGATCTCGAGAGAACGCATCACGGCCGTCATCAGCTGGGTATTTTCGAGCAGCCCAAAATACCACTTCAGGGACCAGCCCCCCCAGACCGTCACCAACTTGGAGGCGTTGAAGGAGTAGATCACCATGATGACCATGGGCAGGTAGATAAACAGCAAGCCGAGTACCAGCATCAGGCTGGGAAAATTGATGCGCTTCATGCCTTGCCCTCCAGCTCTTTGGCCTGGTTACGGTTGAACAAAATGATGGGGATGATCAACACCACCAGCATGACCACAGCCAGGGCCGAGGCGACGGGCCAGTCGCGGTTGTTGAAGAACTCCTGCCACATCACCTTGCCTATCATCAGGGTCTCGGGACCGCCGAGCAGTTCGGGGATGACGAACTCACCCACCACCGGAATGAACACCAGCATGCAGCCAGCGATGATGCCGTTCTTGGAGAGCGGTACCGTGATCTTCCAGAAGCTGTTGGTGTCGCTCGACCCCAGATCGGCCGCGGCTTCCAGCAGGCTCATGTCATGCTTCACCAGGTTGGCATAGAGCGGCAAAATCATGAACGGCAGATAGGAGTAAACCACGCCTATATAGACCGCCAGGTTGGTATTGAGGATCTGGATAGGCTCACTGATGAGCCCCATGTTCAGCAAGAAGCCATTGAGCAGGCCATTGTTGCTGAGAATGCCCATCCAGGCATACACCCGGATCAGGATGGCCGTCCAGGTCGGCATCATGATCAGCAGCAGCAGTACCGTCTGATTCTCCTTGCTGGCCCGGGCGATGGCATAGGCCATGGGGTAGCCGATCAGCAGGCAGATCAGGGTGCTGAAGAACGCCATCTTGAGGGAGCCCAGATAGGCCGCCAGATAGAGATCATCATCGCCGAGCAGCACATAGTTGCCCAGATTCAGCAATATGGTCAGCTGATCATCGGCCCAGCTCACCACGTCTGTGTAGGGAGGAATGGCCACGTCCGCTTCGGCGAAGCTTATCTTCACCACAATGATGAAGGGCAGCAGGAAGAAGAGGAACAGCCAGAAGAAGGGGATGCCGATCACCAGCTGGCGGCCCCCCAACCGCTTGAGTCGTCTCAGTGGGGTCATGATTGCAATACCACGCCGCTGTCATCTTCCCAGTAGAGGAACACCTGGTCATCCCAGGTCGGCCGCTTGCCGTGACGTTCGGCATTGGCGATGAAGGCCTGCACAATTTTGCCCGAGGGCAGCTGGATGTGATAAACGGAGTGGCCGCCCAGATAGGCGATGTCGTACACCTGTCCTGTGGTCCAGTTGAAGTCGGGATGCTCCAGCTCACTCGGTTTCTGAGTGCTCATCAGCAGCTTCTCCGGACGCAAGGCGTAGGAGACCTTCTTGTTCTCGGCGCGGGAACTGATGCCGTGCCCCACATAGATGGGCTGCTCCAGATCCGCACAGGCGATGATGGCGTGGTCCTGCTCATCCGCCACCAGCAAGCCATCGAACAGATTGACGTTGCCGATGAACTCACACACCTGCCGACTGACCGGGGTCTCGTAGATGTCTTTCGGGCTGCCAATCTGCTCGATGCAGCCCAGGTGCATGATGGCGATACGCTCGGCCATGGTCATGGCCTCTTCCTGATCATGGGTCACCATGACGCAGGTCACCCCGACCCGCTCGATGATCTCCACCAGCTCGAGCTGCATCTGCGAACGCAACTTCTTGTCCAGTGCCCCCATGGGCTCATCGAGCAGCAACAGCTTGGGGCGCTTGGCCAGGGAACGGGCCAGGGCAACCCGCTGGCGCTGACCACCTGAGAGCTGATGGGGTTTGCGCTTGGCATACTGACTCATCTGCACCAGCTTGAGCATCTCCTCCACCCGGGCGTCGATCTCGGCCTTGGCCAGACCGTCCTGTTTGAGGCCGAAGGCGATGTTCTGGGCCACCGACATGTGCGGGAACAGGGCATAGGACTGGAACATCATGTTGATCGGACGCTCATAGGGCGGCATGTCGGTGATGTCGACCCCATCGAGGAAGAGCCGTCCCTCACTCGGACGCTCGAAGCCTGCCAGCATCCGCAACAGGGTGGATTTCCCCGAGCCGGAGCCGCCAAGCAGGGCAAATATCTCGCCCTTGTTGATGGTCAGCGAGACGTTGTCGACCGCCAGGGTCTCATCGAACTGCTTGCTGATCCTGTCTATTTTTACCAGCACCTCTTTGGGTTGCTGGCTGCCCTCGAGGGCTTTCTTATAGGCGCTGGAGGCTATTGCCATTACCACTCACTCCCGACTTGAAATAGTGACCGGAGGGTCAATCCATAAAAACAACTGGCGCCCAAGCGGGCGCCAAGGTTAGGTCCCGGACTTGATTTTGGTCCAACTCCGGGTCATCAGGCGCTGTACTGTGCGGGGATGTGCCTCCTGCACATAGAGCCGCTTCAGCACATCCTGGGGGGGGTACACAGACGGGTTGTCACGGACGCTCTCATCCATGAAGGGTCCCGCCTTGGCATTGGGGTTGGCGTAGCCCACATAATCGCTCACCTTGGCTATCGCCTCCGGGGTAAGCAGATAATTGATCAGGGCATGGGCCTCTTTCACATTGCTGGCATCGGTGGGGATCGCCAGCATGTCGAACCAGAGGTTGCCGCCCTCCTTGGGAATGCTGTAGGCGATATTGATGCCCTTGCCTGCTTCCTCGGCCCGCGCGGCCGCCTGCAACACATCCCCCGAGAAACCGGCGGCGACACAGATGTTGCCGTTGGCGAGATCGGAGATGTACTTGGAAGAGTGGAAGTAGGTGACGTAGGGGCGTACCGCCAGCAGCTTCTGTTCCGCCAGCTTGATGTCGGCGGGATCGTGACTGTTGGGATCCTTGCCAAGGTAATTGAGCACGGCCGGGATCATCTCATCGGCAGAATCGAGGAAAGCCACCCCGCAATGGGTCAGCTTCTTGATGTTTTCCGGCTCGAAGAGCATCCCCCAGGAGTCTATCTTGTCGACCCCCAGCGCCTGCTTCACCTTGTCAACGTTATAACCAATGCCATTGGTGCCCCACAGATAAGGGATCGCATAGAGGTGACCCGGATCCGCCTTCTCAAGCTGATGCATCAGAGTCGGTTCCAGATTGACCATATTGGGCAGCAGGGACTTGTCCAGTTTCTGGAAAGCACCGGCCTTTATCTGTTTGGCGAGGAAATTGTTGGACGGCACCACCAGATCGTAACCGGTGCGCCCTGTCAGCAGTTTGCCTTCCAGGGTTTCGTTGGAATCAAACACGTCATAGACGGTCTCGATGCCTGTCGCCTTCTGGAAATCACTGAGGGTGGTCTCACCGATATAGTCAGACCAGTTGTAAAAATGCACCACCGGCTGCGCCAGTGCTGCGTTTGCCAACCCCAGTGTCAGGGTCATCGTCATTATCTTGGAAATGTGCACGTCTTAACTCCTTTATGTCCTTGGAAGAGAGGTTCCGCATCCATACGGTCGTCTGCCCACCTTGCGTGGGAACCCTCCCGGCCAAACGGCAGACCGGGAGGGGTATTGCGGTTATTTGCCGGACTTTATCTTGGTCCAGCTGCGGGTCATGACACGCTGCACCTTGGCGGGAAGATCCGGGAAGGTGTAGATCTTCGCCAGGGTCTCGTCGCTCGGATAGATACCCGGATCGTTGCGGATCTCGGCGGACACCAGCGGCACTGAGGCCTTGTTGCCGCTCGGATAGCTGACCGCGTCGGAGATCTTGGCGATCACCTCGGGCTTCATCAGGTAGTTGAGGAACACATGGGCGGACTCGACGTTCTTGGCATCGGCCGGGATGGCCAGCATGTCAAAGAAGCTGCCTGCCCCCTCTTTCGGGATGACATAGGTCAGATTGACGCCATTCTTGGCTTCGATCGCCCGGGACTTGGATTGCTGCAGGTCACCCGAGTAGCCGACGGCCACACAGATATTGCCGTTGGCCAGATCCGAGATGTACTTGGAGGAGTGGAAATAGGCGGTATAAGGGCGAATGGAGAGGAACAGCTCCTCGGCCTTCTTCAGCTCTTTCGGATCCTGGCTGTCTGGCTTGAAGCCCAGGTATTTCAGGGCAGCCGGCAGCATCTCGGTCGGTGAATCCAGGAAGGAGACGCCACACTCTTTCAGCTTGGCCATGTTCTCTGGCTTGAACACCAGATCCCAGGAATCGACTGGCGCATCCGTCCCCAGGGCCGCCTTCACCTTGTCGATGTTGTAGGCGTAGCCGATGGTGCCCCACAGATAGGGGATCGAGTACAGATTACCCGGGTCGCTCGGCTCCAGCGCCTTGAGCAAGGAGGTGTCCAGATTCTGCCAGTTCGGCAACTTGGTCTTATCCAGCTTCTGGAATACGCCCGCCTTGATCTGCTTGGCCAGGAAAGGGTTGGACGGCACGACCACGTCGTAGCCGGAGCTCCCTGCCAGCAGCTTGGCTTCCAGCACTTCATTACTGTCAAACACGTCATAGACGACCTTGATGCCCGTCTCTTTCTGGAAGTCTTCCAGGGTGGTGGGCCCTATGTAGTCGCTCCAGTTATAGACATGCAGCACCTTGTCATCGGCCATGGCACCGGCACTGAACAGACCCAGCGCCATGGAGGCGGCCAGCATTCCTGTTTTGAAAGACATCATCCTTGTCTCCTAAGCAAATGTATGCGCACGGCAATCGGGCCAGGGCTCGATTAACCTGCCAGCCTCTCTGCCGTCAGATCTAAACTGCGCCTGGCCAAATTGACCAATTCATCAACCTGTTCCTCGGTGATCACCAAGGGGGGCGATATGATCATGGTATCGCCGACAGCCCTCATCACCAAGCCATTGTTAAAGCAGAACTCCCGGCACGTCATGCCCGCATTGGCCGAGGCCGGGAAGCGGGCATTTGTCCCCTTGTCCTGCACTATTTCCAGCGCAGCCACCAAGCCCTTGCCCCGGGTTTCCCCGACGATGGGATGATCGGCCAGTTCGCGCCAGCGACGCTGCAAATAGGGGCCGATATTATCATGTACCCGCTTAACTATGCTTTCACTTTGCATAAGCTGGATGTTGGCAATGGCCACGGCGCAGGCGACCGGATGGCCCGAGTAGGTGAAGCCATGATTGAACTCACCGCCCTGCTCGATCAATACCTTGGCGACCCTGTCGCCGACCATGACGGCCCCCATGGGCAGATAGCCGGAGGTGATGCCCTTGGCCAGACACATGAGATCGGGTTTGATGCCAAAGTCCTCACTGGCAAACCAGTGTCCGGTCCGACCGAAGCCGCAGATCACCTCGTCGGCGATGAGCAAGATGCCGTACTTGTCGCAGATGCGCTGGATCTCGGGCCAGTAGCTGTCAGGGGGAATGATGACGCCACCAGCGCCCTGAATGGGTTCGCCGATGAAGGCCGCCACCTTCTCCACCCCCAGCGCCAGGATCTTCTCTTCCAGCTGACGGGCCCGGGCCAGGCCGAATTCATGGGGCGTCATGCCCTGACCCTCACCGAAGTGATAGGGCTGATCGATATGCACTATGCCCGGGATCGGCAAACCGCCCTGGGCATGCATGCCCGACATGCCGCCCAGGCTGGCACCGGCCACGGTGGAGCCGTGATAGGCGTTATGACGGCTGATGATCACCTGCTTGTCCGGTTGCCCCAGGCTCGCCCAATAGTGGCGCACCATGCGCAGCACGGTGTCGTTGCACTCAGAACCTGAGCCGGTGAAGAAGACACGATTGAGGTGGGCCGGCGTCACCTCGGCCAACAGGGTGGCAAGCTGCACCGCTGGCGGGTGGCTGGTCTGGAAGAAGAGGTTGTAATAGGGCAACTGCTGCATCTGCCGGGTGGCCGCGTCCACCAGCTCCTGACGGCCATAGCCCATGTTGACGCACCAGAGACCCGCCATGCCATCGAGGATCTTGTGCCCCTCAGAGTCTTCGAGATAGACCCCTTGCGCCCCGGTGATGATGCGGCTGCCCTTCTGGTTCAGGGCCTGGAAATGGGTAAAGGGGTGCAGATGGTGGCTGGCGTCTTGTTGCTGCCACGCTTTGGTATTCGACATGAATTGCTCCTCGGTTCCTTCGATATGAGCGGGGGAGACCCTGTCGGCCTCCCCTGATGTGGGGCTAGACGTTCAGCAGCAGGAACTCACGCTCCCAACGACTGATCACCCCGAAGTAGGTCTCGTACTCCTTGCGCTTGACCGCCACGAAGGCCTCAACAAAGCGCTCACCCAGCATCTCCTTGATGGGTTCACACTGTTCCAGGTGGCTCAGAGCCTCCTCCAGAGTACGTGGCAGGCTATAGGGCAGGTCGTAGGCGCTGCTCTTCATCTCGGGCAGGGGCATGAGCTTCTCCTGCATGCCGAGATAGCCACAGGCCAGGGTCGCGGCCAGCGCCAGATAAGGGTTGGCGTCAGCGCCGGCGAAACGGTTCTCAACCCGACGGCCACTGGTCTCGGAATAAGGCACGCGCAGGCCGCAGGTGCGGTTCTCCACCCCCCACTGCACGTTGCGTGGCGCACTCTCACCGAACGTCAGACGGCGGTAGGAGTTGACGTTCGGTGCCAGCAGCGCTGTTACTGCCGGCGTGTATTTCTGCAAGCCGGCGATGAAGTGCAGGAACAATTCGGTGTTGCCGCCATTCTCAGTGCCAAACAGGTTGCGCCCTTCGCTATCGACCAGGCTCTGGTGGATGTGCATGGCCGACCCCGGCTCGTCGCTCATCGGCTTGGCCATGAAGGTGGCGTAGATGCCGTGACGGTGCGCGGCCTCACGCATGGTGCGCTTGAACAGGAACACCTGATCGGCCAGCTCGATGGCATCCCCATGGAGGAAGTTGATCTCCATCTGGGCGGCACCGGACTCGTGGACCAGGGTATCGACCTCCAGATTCTGGGCCTCGCAGTAGTCGTACATGTCCTCGAAGATGGGATCGAACTCGTTGACCGCATCGATACTGAATGACTGGCGAGCCGTCTCCGGGCGGCCATTGCGGCCGATGGGCGGCACCAGGGGGTAGTCAGGATCTTCGTTGCGCTTGACCAGATAGAACTCCAGTTCGGGCGCGACCACGGGTTTCCAGCCCTGCTTGTCGAAGCAGGAGAGCACCCGGCGCAATACGGAGCGTGGCGCTATGTCGATCAGGTTGCCGCTGGTGTCGAAACAGTCGTGGATCACCTGGGCGGTGGGTTCCAGCGCCCAGGGCACGAAACGTATGGTGTTGGGATCGGGGAAGAGATGCATGTCCCGCTCCAGCGGGTCTATCATGCTGTCGTCATCCGGGTAATCCCCGGTCACTGTCTGGATGAAAATAACTTCGGGCAGGCGCATGCCACCCTCACGCAGAAACTTGCTGGCCGGAATGATCTTTCCCCGGGCGTTGCCGGTGAAATCCGGTATCAGGCATTCCACTTCCGTGATTCGGTTGGCATCCATCCAACCCTTGATACTGTCCATGTTAAACCCCGACTTGACGGTTGTCATTGGCAGGGGTGTCTAATATATGGAACACCCCTGTTGCAGATATGTAATCTCCGACTCCATAAAAGCCCGCCGTTATGGCGTCTGTCAAGCAGGTCTGTTTAAAAAACAATAAATAACCGTCTGGATAATGACCAGTTCGATGCGAAATACTAAACACTCACAGGAAGAAAACCTCAGGCGCCACCCCGTGCCGACAAGGATCGTCGTAGCGACTCGTGCTCAGTCAGAACCCGTCTTCTCCCCACCGATTATTTGCAAAGGCGCACACTCTTCGCTCACCGAGCTTTGCTTGCTGCCGTTTTTTTGGTACAAGGCCCGCCCTGATTTGCACGCTTTTCATCAGGATCAGTGGTAAATCGAGGACACAGGGCTTGGACTGCGCGCAGACCGCCCCCATAACTACGGAAAATTGGGTTAGTAACTGACTGGTAAACCTTATGTGTGATTTCATGACAAAAGACCAACTGGCCTACTACAAGGGACAGATGGAGGCGCAAATTGCAGAACTCGAAGAGCGCCTCAACTCCCAGGCCAGCCAGGCCATCGCCACCGATACCAACGAGATGGCTGATGAAATTGACCGGGCCAGCATCGAAGAGGCCCGCCGCCTGGAGCTCAACCGTATCGAGCACGACAAGTTGCACCTGCGCAAGCTGAGGGCAGCCATCCGTCGCATCAACGAGGGCGACTTCGGCTACTGCGAGTCCTGCGGCGACGAGATCTCTCTCAAGCGCCTGCAGGCCCGCCCGGAATCCCGTTACTGCGTCGAATGCCAGAGCACCAAGGAATTCAACGACACTCACGTATTCCGCCGCGTCGCTTGATATATGCCCGGCCCAGGTCATGCACCGGGGCCGGGTTGTTTCCTCTCCTTGCCATCCGTCACCCGTCACCCGTCACCAACCTGCGAGCGAGCGCTCCACACGAGGCGATAGCACTTTATTCTGTTAGACTCCGGACAGTTTCCCAGACTCTTCAGGAGAGCAGACAGTGAAATGGCTCATCACCCTGTGTCTGTGCCTGCCCTTGCTGGCTCAGGCGCAAGATCTCGTGGTCAAGATCCCCAAGCGTCCCGTCAACCACCTGGACAGTGACTATCAGCTCAAGCTGCTGGATCTGGCCCTGCGCCACTCGGGGCAAGCATTCAAGATAGAGCAGGTCGATGTCGACTTGAACCAGTTCACCCTGCAACAGCAGCTCAAAACCGGCAAAACCATCAATCTGTTCTGGATGGGCACCTCCAGCGCCCTGGAGTCTGCCCTGTTGGCGGTGCCTGTGCCGCTGTTTCGCGGCCTGGAGGGGTTGAGACTCTCCTTCATCCATGAGAAGGATCAGGAGAAGTTCAGCCAGATAGAGACGTTGGAGCAGCTCAAGAAGATGAGAGCCGCCCAAGGCATCGGCTGGTCCGACAACAAGATCTATCAGGCGGCAGGCATCCCCACCTACATGACCCGCTTCACCAATCTATTCCGCCTGATGAATGACGGCGGTCGACTCGACTTCTTCCCGCGCAATATTGTGGAGATCTTCGCCGAACAGCGGGAATTGGCGAGCCAATATCCAAATCTGGTAGTAGAGCAGCACCTGCTGATCCGCTACCCCTTCGCCGAGTTCTTCTTCGTCAGTCCTCAATACCCCAAACTGGCCAAGGCCCTCACCCGGGGGCTGGAATCCGCCTACGCCGATGGCAGCTTCATGCGCTTTTTCCGGGAGAACCCGGCCATTCGCACCGCCCTGGCCAGCGCCAATCTGGCCGGTCGCACCACCATCAAGCTGGCCAACCCGGACATGACCCCCTTGCTGCGCAGCATTCCGGCCCAGTATTGGGACTATCCCCCCAGCCAGGGTCAGTAACGACCGCTGCCCATCCGTTATTGATGCCGATATGGAGAGACCCATGCGTTTCCTGAACACTCTGCTCACCGCCGTCCTGCTGCTCCCCGCCCTGGCCCATGGCAAGGCCGATACGGTCGGCGAGGTGAGCACCGCCTTCAAGCTGCTCGGACCCAATCACAAGATAGTGATCGAGGCCTTCGATGACCCTGACATTGCCGGCGTCACCTGCTATCTGGCTCGTCCCAAGACGGGGGGCGTCAAGGGCGGACTGGGTCTGGCCGAGGATCCCTCCCACGCCTCCCTCTCTTGCCATCAGACCGGCCCCATTGCCGTACCGGACCAGCTGAAACAGGGGGAGGAGGTGTTCGACGTCAACACCTCGCTGGTGTTCAAGGAGCAAAAAGTGGTGCGCTTCTTCGACAAGAAGCGGGGCAGCCTGGTCTATCTCACCTACAGCACCAAGCTGATTGACGGCTCCTACAAGAGCGCGGTCAGCGCCGTGCCCATCATGCCCTGGGGATAGCGTGCCGCTGCCCGGGTGATCCCCGGGCGCCAAACCCGATCGTTGCACAGAATGTGGAGTTGCAGATGTACCAGACCGTATTGGTAACAGGCGCCACCAGCGGCATAGGCTATGCCCTGGTGGAAGAGTTGACCCGGCAGGGTTACCGGGTCTTTGCCACCGGACGCAACCAGGAGGCCCTGACCCGCCTCAAGCGGGAGACCGGCTGCCTGGGGGAGACGGCGGATCTCGCCGATCCGGTCGCCCTGCTCGCCCTCTACGCCAGCGCCGAGCAGGCCCTTGGCCCCATAGACGTGCTGATCAACAACGCCGGCATGAATAGCCGCAAGGCCCCCCTGGTGGACACCACCCTGGAGGAGTTTGACCAGCAATACGCCATCAACCTGCGCGCCCCGTATCTGCTGGCACGGGAGGCGCTCAAGTCGATGCAGCCCCGCGGCCAGGGTTATCTCATCAACGTGGTGAGCACGGTCGCCAAGCGCAGCAGTGAAACCATGGGGGTCTACACCGCCATGAAGCAGGGTTTCGCTGGCTTGAGTCAGGTGATGATGAAGGAGGCCCAACCCCATGGCATCAAGGTCACCACCCTCTACCCGGGGGGCACAGATACCGGCTTTCGTGCCCAGGCCAGGCCGCAATACATGCAGCCCGCCAGTGTGGCACGCACCCTGGTGCAACTGCTCTCACTGCCAGACGATGTGGTGATGCACGAGATGACCTTCCGCCCACAGGTGGAGCTGGAGTAAATCAGCGTGGCCGATTTCCGAGGCGGCGCGACCCCAGCAGTCTGGTTGGTTTTCATCAAGACAACCCCAAGCTCTCGTCACCTGGTGAGTCGGCAGCGGTTTCAGGTGCCGCGCTCGCCTCCTTGTTGTAAATTAACCACATAACCCAAGTTGGAGATTCAACAATGCGCGTCGCCCTGTTCAGTACCAAGAGTTACGACAAGGAACACTTCCACCAGGCCAACAGCCAGTATGGCTTCGAGCTGGAGTTCTTCGATGTGCGGCTGGAAACCAAGACGGCGCGCCTTGCCCATGGTTTCCCCGTGGTCTGCCTGTTCGTCAACGATGACGCCGACCGGGAGGTGCTGACCGAGTTGGCCGCCAACGGCACCCAGGTGATCGCCCTGCGCTGCGCCGGTTACAACAACGTGGATCTGGTCGCCGCCAAGGAGCTGGGACTGAAAGTGGTGCGGGTGCCAGCCTACTCCCCCGAGGCGGTCGCCGAGCACGCCGTCGGCCTGATGATGACCCTCAACCGCCGCATCCATAAGGCCTACCAGCGCACCCGCGACGCCAACTTCTCCCTGGAAGGCCTGGTCGGCTTCAACATGCACGGCCGCACCGCCGGCATCATAGGCACCGGCAAGATCGGCATCGCCACCCTGCGCATCCTCAAGGGCTTCGGCATGCGTCTGCTGGTCAGCGATCCCTATCCCAATCAGGCCGCCATCGATCTGGGCGCCGAGTACGTGGATGTCGATACCCTGCTGCGCCAGTCCGACGTCATCAGCCTGCACTGCCCGCTGTTCAAGGAGAACTACCACCTGCTGAACAAGGAGGCCTTCGCCAAGATGAAGGACGGGGTGATGATCATCAACACCAGCCGGGGCGGCCTGCTCGACTCCAATGCCGCCATCGAGGCCCTCAAGACCTCCCGCATCGGCGCCCTGGGGCTGGACGTCTATGAGGAGGAAGAGGATCTCTTCTTCGAAGACAAGTCCAACGAGGTGATCACCGATGACGTGTTCCGCCGCCTCTCCGCCTGCCACAACGTGCTGTTTACCGGCCACCAGGCCTTCCTGACCCGCGAAGCCCTGCACGCCATCGCCGACACCACTCTCGGCAACATCCAGGCCATAGCACAGAGCGGGAGCTGCCCCAACGAGGTCGATGCCTGAGGCAAGCAGCCCCGGCACGTCCCTCAGGGCCGACACCACCCTCAGCCACATCCAGGCCATAGCACAGAGCGGGAGCTGCCCCAACGAGGTTGATGCCTGAGGCAAGCCGCCCCGGCACGTCCCTCAGGGCCGACACCACCCTCGGCAACATCCAGGCCATCGAGAGCCAGGGCCGCAGCGACAACGAGGTCGATGCCTCAGCCCGGATCGCCTCTGGCAGGCGAGCACCACTCTTTCTAATATCCAGCGCCGACTTGTGAGAGTCGGCGCAATTCGTTAGGCTGTCCGGCCCCTTTTTAGACAGGAGCCCGCCGCCCATGATTATCGGATTCGATTACGGCACATCCAACTGCGCCGTCGCCGTGATGGAGCAAGGCAGCCCCAGACTATTGTCCCTCGGCGCCTCCCACTACCTGCCCTCTACCCTGCACGCTCCGCACCGGGATGCCATCGCCGGTCTGCTCGCCGAAGGGCTATCTCCGACGCAGCAACAAAGCTACCTCAAGCTGCGTGGCCCTGTGGTGCAGCGTGCCCAGTCGGTACGCCGCCAGATGCGGGACGAGGGGCTGATCGACGAACTCAGCTTCGGTGGCGCAGCCCTGGAGCGCTATCTGGAAGCCCCGGATGAGGGTTACTACATCAAGTCGCCCAAGTCCTTCCTCGGCGCCTACGGCCTCAAACCGCCACAGATAGCGCTGTTTGAAGACATCGTCTGCGCCATGATGCTGCACGTGCGCCAAGAGGCGGAGCAGCAGCTCGGCCAGCCGGTGCGCAGCGCCGTGATCGGTCGCCCGGTCAACTTCCAGGGGCTGGCAGGGGAGGAGAGCAACCGCCAGGCCATCGCCATCCTCAGCGAGGCCGCCAGACTGGCGGGCTTCGAGCAGGTGGAGTTTCTCTATGAACCCGTGGCCGCCGGCTTCGAATTCGAGGCTCGCCTCAGCGAGGATGCCGTGGTGCTGGTGGTGGATATCGGCGGTGGTACCACCGACTGTTCCATGCTGCGCATGGGCCCCGGCTATCGAGACCGGCTGGATCGCAGCAGCGATCTGCTCGGCCACAGCGGTCAGCGCATCGGCGGCAACGACTTCGATATCCGCCTCACCGTCGAGGGCATGATGCCCCTGCTCGGCATGCATGAGACCCTCAAGACCGGCAAGCCGCTGCCCCATCCGCTGTTCTGGGATGCCGCCGCCATCAATGACGTCAGCGCCCAGAGCCGCTTCTACAGCCTGGAGACGGCGCGCTCCCTGCAAGAGCTGCAGCTCGACAGCCAGCCGGATAGCAAGCTGGGACGCCTCACGCGACTGCGGGCCCACAAACTCAGCCACCAGCTGGTCTGGCGCGCCGAGCAGGGCAAGATCAGCCTCTCGGATCAGACACACTGCCAGCAGCCACTCACCGAGCTGGAGCGGGATTTGCACGCCGAACTGACCCGGGATCAGCTGGCCGCGGCGGCCGCCCCTCTGCTGGAGAAGATAGGGGAGTTGATGGACGAAGCCATTGCCGCCGCCGGGGTCATGCCGGATCGCGTCTTCGTCACTGGCGGCAGCGCCCGCTCTCCCCTCATCAAGACCTACATCAACGCCAAGCTGCCCGCTATCCCGGTAGATGGCGGCGATGACTTCGGCTCGGTCGCCTCCGGCCTGGCCCGTTACGCCGAGCGGCTGTTTGGCTCTTGACCCAGCTGGAGTTCAGGCCCATAGCGGCAAAAAAGCGGCGACCTCAGGGTCGCCGCATCTATTTCCGGGCAGTGGCGTCTGGCTTGGCCGCTATCGGCACCCATTCAGTCATGGGAGGCTCCCAGGTCATCTCGGGGCGACAGAAGCGGTCGGGGGAGCGCCCTGCGCCCCTGCCCCCACCCTCTCCCTGACGCTATCCTTAGGGCACTTATTACCGGAGCCCTCCCATGTACAGATTTTTGCTGCTGGTGCTCGCCCTGCTCCTGCTCGGCGGTTGCAGCTCGGCCCCCCAACTGAGCCGCCAGGATCTCATGCACCACCACTGGGTGCTGGACAAGCTGGATGACCAACCCATCACAGTACCTGCCCGCAACAGGCCGGATCTCGAGATAGGCGAACACTTCACCGTCAACGGCATCGCCGGTTGCAACCGCTACTTCGGTCAGGGTCGCCTCAAGGGCGATCGGCTGAAGGTCACCAACCTCGGCAGCACCAGCATGGCCTGCCTGGCCCCCCTCGACACCATAGAGCAGGCCGTGCTCGACACCCTGCAACAGGGCGCGACCCTGGAGGGTGACACCCAGCGGCTGATCCTGCAGGGAAAACAGCATCGTCTGGAATACACGTTGCGCGACTGGGTCTACTAAACCCGGGCTCCGCCACCCAAGGCCACCACAAACAGGAGCACGGCCACGGCCGCTCTGTCACGCAATAATGGACAGCGCATCAGGAACAAGGCCGCTGTATGTGGCACAATATGGGCAGTGCACGCAACGGAGGCGGCCCCCATGTCGATGGATCACCTGTTTGACAAGATTAAACAACTGCCCACCATACCCCAGCTGCTTCACGAACTGATGCAGAGCTTCGGGGATGAAAATGCCCAGATCGACAAGATAGCCGCCAAGATCGCCATGGACCAGGTGATCAGCGTCAAGGTACTTCGCCTCGCCAACTCCGCCGCCCTGTGCCGGGGCAAAGAGGTCACCTCCATCGAGCAGGCCGTGATCCGGCTCGGCTTCAACCGCTTGCGCTCCCTGGTCGTGGCGTCCAGCATCATTGGCAGCTTCAAGGCCCCCCCCAGCTTCGACAAGCACCGCTTCTGGACCGAGACCTTTCAGGTCGCCACCATAGCCCGCATCCTGGCCCAGCAAGCCAAGGAGATGGATCCCGAAACCGCCTTCACCTGCGCCCTCATCCACAACATTGGGGAGCTGCTGATCCAGAGTGCCCTGCCCGAAGAGGCGGAGCTTATCCATCTGGCGGTGCAACAGGGCAGCAGCCGGGTCGATGCCCAGCGCGAGATGCTCGGCTACGACTATGCCCAGCTCGGCGCCGAGCTGGCCCGGCGCTGGCAGCTGGCGCCCGCCTTCGTGGTCGCCATCGACCAGCAACTCGACCCCCTTGCCCATCAACCGGTCAGCCGCGATGCCCTGCTGATCCGGCTGGCGGTATTTGTCTCCTTCGCCTGGCATGCCGGCGTCCCGGCCCAGACCATCATTGCCCGCTTCCCGACCCCGCTGGCCAAGCCCCTGGGGCTGGATATCAGCCAGTTGGCGGCGCAGCTTGAGACGCTCCATGAGCAGGGCAACGCCCTCGCCGAACTCCTGACCCAGTGAGCCTATGACCCAAGATATCCCGTTTCTGTTTCACCCTCAGGCGGCCCCCTGGTTTCAGGAAGGGCCCGATTCCCTGCTGCTGACCCTGTTCTGCGAGCAAACCGCCCCCATTCGCGAGGTCTGGCTGCGCCACGAGCCGGATAACGAGGAGTACCTGCTGCCCATGGCTCAGGTTGCGAGCCGGGACAGGTTGAAAATATGGCAGGTCAGACTGCCTCTGGCGCAGGGACAGGATCTGCAGCTCTACTGCTTCAAGTGCCTGACCGACGAGGGCCAGTGGTGGCTGCACGGCGCCGGGACAAGCCCTTCAGTGCCGCCCCGCGAGCAGCATTTTCGCTACAACAGCCGCCACCAGCCGCCAACCTGGGTGCAGGATCAGGTGTTCTACCAGATTTTTCCCGACCGGTTCTGCAACGGCGATCCCGCCTTGAGCGTGCGTCATCACGAGTATGAGTACGGCGGCAAGGCGGTGATCAGCAAGGCCTGGGGCGAGCCGGTCAGCCAGCAGGGTGAAGGCACCGCCAGCTGCGAGTTCTATGGCGGCGACCTGGCGGGAATAGACGCCAAGCTGCACTACCTGCACTCCCTCGGGGTGACGGCGCTCTATCTCAACCCCATCTTCGCCTCGCCGAGCAATCACAAGTACGACACCCAGGACTACTACAGGGTCGACCCCCATCTGGGCAGCAACGAACGGCTGGCCGAACTGACCCGCAACCTGCGCCAGCGGGGCATGCGCATCATCCTGGACGCCGTGGTCAACCACACCTCGACCCAGCACCCCTGGTTCTGCCCGCCCCAGGGGGCCATGGGTAATCCGGACTCGGCGTTTCGCAAGTTCTATACCTTCGATCAGGAGGGGGACTATGTGAGCTGGAAGGGGATCCGCAGCCTGCCCAAGCTGGATTTTGCCAGCGAGCAGGTGCAGGACGCCGTCTATCGCGCCGAAGACGCCATCTTGCGCCATTGGATGCGGCCGCCCTACCAGATAGATGGCTGGCGCTTCGACGTCATCCACATGCTGGGGGAGCGCGGCACCGCCGAGGGCAACCCCGGCCATGTCCGCGCCATCCGCCATACCCTCAAGCAGGAGAATCCCGACGCCTATGTGCTTGGCGAGCACTTCTTCGAGGCGAGCCAGTGGCTGCAGGGGGATCAGGAGGACGGCGCCATGAACTACTACGGCTTCGCCCACCCGATCCGCGCCTTCCTGGCCGGGCAGGATATCGCCTATCACCCCATCAAGATCAGCGCCGCCGAGCTGGACACCTGGCTCAAACTGGCCCGGGCCCATGTCCCCTTCAAGAACCAGCTCGCCCAGTTCAACCTGCTGGACAGCCATGACACCGCCCGCTTCCTCTACCTGCTCGGTGAAGACAGAGCACGGATGATGCTGGCCGCCACCTTATTGCTCACCTACATTGGCACGCCCAGCATCTACTACGGCGACGAAGTGGGCCTCTCCGGCGGCAATGACCCCGACTGCCGCCGCTGCTTCCCCTGGGACAGCACGACCTGGGATCATGTGCTGCATGAGCACTACCGCCGCCTGACCCAGATCCGCCGTCAGCGTCCCTCCCTGCGTCGGGGCGACATCCAGACCCTGTATGCGGGCGCCCACAGCTATGTGTTCGCCCGCACCCTGCAAAGCGATCAGGTGGTGGTGGCCTGCAACCGCCACCCGAGCGAGCCGCGTACCATCCGCCTGCCCCTGTGGCAGACAGCCAGCCCCGCCAGCCGCTTCACCGACGCCTTCAACGGCGACAAGTTCGAGGTGATACAGGGCCAGCTGCACCTGACCATACCGGCCAATTCTGCCCGGGTGCTGCTCTCCAGCTAGTCAGTTCGACGGGGCCAGGCCCGGACATGGACCATACAAAAACCGGAGCCTGGGCTCCGGTTTTTTTTGTGGGGTGACATGGGGCTCAGTAGTTGATGCTGACGTAGCTCACCTCGGGGACCTGCCACTCCTGCTTGAGGAAGACGGTCAGCACGAAGAAGAAGTTGGCGAGCAGGTTGGCGAAGCGCGGCAAGATGGGATCGTACGAGACACCGCTCTCTTCGAGGCGCACCAGCAGGCGCACCACCTTCTTGCTGGCACAGCGGCACAGATGCAGGGCCGGGATCGGCTGGGGGCCGCGGGGCAGCACGAAGCCGATCACCCGGCCACGGCTGGCCTCGTTGTAGAAATCGTAACGCGCCTTGAGCCAGGCCATGTCCTCCTCGAAGATGCCGAGCCGACCGCGTACCGAGCCGTTGAGGTTGTAGATAAGCCGCTGCAGCTGGTCGAGATCCGCAAACACGGCGGCCTCTCCCTCGTTGCGCTCCCCGGGCAGCATGGCCATGACCCCACCGACCTGACAGCAGAGTTCATCGGTCGCTATCTCGTAGTCGCACTGGAACTGGGTCTCGTAGATGAAGGGGTAGCAGAGCTCGCGGATGTCTTTCGGGCGCTTGTGGCTGCGTTGGCGCGCGGATTGCTGCACAGGTTGCCGCTCTGAAGGGGCCGCACCCGGCTCATCCTGGGCCGGGTTGGATTCTGACTGCTGGTCCATGGCATTCTCACTCACGGGAAAAGTCGCAGTGTGCCAGCCCGGCGCGCCCCAGGCAAACCGGCGCGCCCTGCTCTCTCATCAAAACCTCAGGCGGTGCCCAATAGTCGATAGGCGTTGAGCAGACGCTGGTTGGTGTCGATGAAGCTGGCCTCCTGGCTGGCATCGTCCCCGCGCGCCGCCAGCACGGTCGGCGTCAGCGCCTGCTGCTGACTCTCCGGCAACAGGGCATCGGCCTGTTGCTGCCAGCCCGCCAGCCTGGGCAGATAGTCCGCCAGGGGAGCCAGACTCTGCTGCAGGGCACTGCTGCCCTGATAACTCTGGCTGAGGCGGCTCGACTGCTTGAGACGCAGGGAGTAGGCCACCAGCTGGCCGTCATCCAGCCCGGGCAGCTGGGCCGGATCCAGACTCTGACCCAGCTTGCCGTTGAAGAAATGGTCCGCCAGGGAGTCGAGTCCCTTGACCAGATCGCCGATGGCAGCGAGCTCGGCATCCCCCAGATCCCCTTCGAGGGAGAAGCTGAAGTTCTGACTCAACTTGAGGCTGAACTGGCTGGCATTGCCCTGCTCCTGGGACTTGAGCTGCCAGCTGTCGTTGAAGCGCAGCATCACCCTGTCCCCACCCCGGGTCTCTATCTCCAGGGTGCCCTGCTGGCGATCGGCCATCTCGGCCGCCTTCAGATCGACATTTGACACTTCCCCGAAGAACGCTTGCTCGAACTGATCCAGCCCGTCCTGGATCAGCTTGTAGCTCTGATCGATGCCGGTCTTGATATCTTCGTTGTCGGTCGCCTTGTCACCCAGCTGCTGGCGAGCATCGGCAAAGCCCATGTTCACCCCCTTGCGGGCCTGGGCCATCATGTCCGCAAGGGCCTCGTCGGACTTGCCATCGGCCCGCGCCGCGCCGAGTCGGCCGGTCACGAAGTGCAGCACGTTGTCGGCCACCGCCTGGAAGTCGAACAGGGTCTCCGGGGTGATCTCGGCGGCTGGCTCGACCCTGGGTGCCTGATAGCCCTTGCCGTTGACCTGAAGATGGAACTGCAACGCCTGCTGCACCAGTCCCTGCGCCCAGCGCGGTGCCCGGTTCAGGATCACCTCGTCATCACTGAGCCTGTTGCTGGCGTCGCTCGCAGGAGCATTGACCAACGCCTTGCCCGGTGTCTCCCCGGCCTTGCCATGGCGCGCCTCATCGGTGCGCACCTCGCCACTCATCCGTCTGGGCTGACCCGCCCCCATGCCATCCATCTGCATCATGACTTCCTCATACAATCCCCGTTAGCAGCTTATCGGCCAGGATGAGCGCTTCTTGACCACAAAAATGATCTCGCCCTCCTCTGCGGATCCCTCCTGCCATCGAGCAGGCAAAGAGGGGGGATTTAGCGACCATAAGGTCGCACTCCCCGCAGCGCTCCCCATCTTCATCCTGCGGAATAAACTGACCGGCTACTTATTGACCATAAAAAACTGGACAATCTGCGGCTGACTTTTAAAATCATGCCCCTTTGGGTGGCCCTGTGCCGCCCACCGCTTTCTGCCCGGCCCCATCGGCCGCATCTCGAGGTATGTCATGACCCAATCCGAGCGAACCCCGGCTGCTTATCAGGCCCAGTTAGCGGCCAAGGCCCAGCGCCTGCAGGCCCTGTTTGCCGGCTTCAATCCTCCTGCCCTCGAGGTCTACGCCTCCCCGGCCGAGCACTATCGGATGCGAGCCGAGTTTCGCCTCTGGCATGAAGAGGATGACCTCTACCATGTGATGTTCGATCAGGAGAGTCGCGAGCGCATCCGGGTCGATCAGTTCCCGGCCGCCAGCGCCCTGATCAACCAGGTGATGCAGCCCCTGCTCGAGGGCCTGCGCCCGGTCAAGGCGCTGCGCTTCAAGCTGTTCCAGATAGACTACCTCTCCACCCTCTCCGGCCAGCTCTGCATCAGCCTGCTCTATCATCGTCGCCTCGACGACCAGTGGCAGGTTGCCGCCGAGGTGCTGCGTGCCAGCTTGCAGGAGCAGGGTTTTGACGTGCGCATCATAGGTCGGGCCCACAAGCAGAAGATCTGCCTGGGGGAAGAGTTCGTGGTCGAGACCCTGAAGGTGCAGGGCCGGGAGCTCATCTACCAGCAGGTGGAGAACAGCTTCACCCAGCCCAACGCCGAGATTAACCAGCTGATGCTGGGCTGGGCCCAGGACGTGACCCGGGGCAGCGAGGGGGACTTGCTGGAGCTCTATTGCGGCAACGGCAACTTCTCCATCGCCCTGGCCCAGAATTTCCGCAAGGTGCTGGCCACCGAGATCGCCAAACCGAGCGTGGCCTCTGCCCAGTTCAACATCGCCGCCAACGGCGTGGACAACCTCATCATACTGCGCATGTCCGCCGAGGAGTTCACCATGGCGATGCGTGGCGAACGGACGTTCAATCGCCTGGAGGGCATAGATCTCGCCGCCTACCAGTGCAACACCATCTTCGTCGATCCCCCCCGCGCCGGGCTGGATGAGGCCACGGTCAAGCTGGTGCAGGAGTACGACAACATCCTCTACATCTCGTGCAATCCGGATACCCTGATCGACAATATGCAGGCCCTGGGAGAGACCCACGAGGTGGCCCGGCTCGCCCTGTTTGATCAGTTCCCCTGGACCCATCATATGGAAGCGGGCATCTACCTGCGTCGCAAGGCGGGCTGATGCCACAGGGGACACATCGATCCCCCTCGACAGGCAGAATGACAACAGGGCCCGCGGGCCCTGTTTTGATTAGTTATCCCGGTGCAGAGCGCTGGCGCAGCCGTTATGCTGGCGACAAGCGCATTCGCGCCATAGCCGGGGAGCACGCCGCCATGCCACGCGTTCTGTTTGTCGAAGATGATCCCGAGATAGGCCAGCTCATCAGCAGCTGGCTCGGCCGCCACGATATCGACGTCCTGCTGGAAACCCGGGGCGACCTGGCGCTGGCCAGAGCCCTGGCCGAGCAGCCGGATCTGGTGCTGCTCGACATCATGCTGCCAGGGTTGGATGGTCTCTCCCTGTGCCGGGATCTGCGGCCACGCTTCCCTGGCCCCATCGTCATGCTCACTTCGCTGGACAGCGACATGAACCAGATCCTCAGTCTGGAGCTCGGGGCCAACGACTACATCCTCAAGACCACGCCGCCCCCCGTGCTGCTGGCCCGGCTGCGAGTCCAGTTCCGCCAGCAGGGGCAGGTGCCGCAATCGGCCGCCTTCATCACGCCGCCCCAGCGCCTGCAATTCGGTCGCCTGCGCATCGACGGCCCGGGGCGGGACGTGCGCCTCGATGGCAACAGCATCCCGCTCTCCACCAGCGACTTCGATCTCTTGTGGGAGCTGGCCTGCCATGCGGGCCAAATCCTGGGGCGGGAGGCGCTGTTTCGCAACCTGCGCAGTCGCGACTATGACGGCCAGGACCGCAGCATGGATGTCGCCATCTCGCGCCTGCGTCGCAAGCTGGGGGATGACCCTCACAATCCGACCCGGATCAAGACGGTACGCCAGAAGGGCTATCTGCTAGTCCCCCAGGCCTGGGAATAAGCAGTTACCGAATGACCTTGATGCTCTCTGCTCCCTTCTCCCCTTGCGGGAGAAGGGTTGGGGATGAGGGGGGCGCCCAGACGCAATCCAGGCAAGAGGAGAGCCCCCATGCGCCGCCTGTTTATCCAGTTCTACCTGCTGCTGATCGGCTGTTTCACCCTGGCCATCCTGCTGATCGGCCTGGTCTACCAGGTCAGTGCCGAGCGGGCCGGTAACCGCTATCTGGAGCGGATGATGCAAGGCAGCCTCGGTCTGCTCACCGGTGAACTGGCTCGCTTGCCTCCAGAGCACTGGCCCGCCCGCATGACGGAGCAGAGCCGTCAGCTCGCCCTGCCGTTGCAGACAGGCGCCCTCACCAGGCAGCCGCTCGCCAACGAGGATCAAGCCTTCCTGGCAGCAGGCAACATTGTCATCGTCGAGGAGGATGACACCTTCTTGCAACGCATCCCCGGTACCGACCAGGCCCTGATCGTCGGCCCGGTGCCCTACCTCTCCTACCTGCACGAACTGCACTGGGTCGATATCGGCCTGTTGCTGCTCATCGGCCTCTCCCTCGGCCTGCCGATCCTGCTCTGGCTGCGTCCCCACTGGCGCGGCCTGCAACGCCTGGAAGAGAGCGCACGCCGGGTGGGCGCCGGGGATCTCTCCAGCCGCACCGGCTTGGCCCCAGGCAGCAGCCTGGGCCAGGTCGGTCGGACCTTCGATAACATGGCCGAACAGCTGCAAGCCATGCTGGCCAGTCGCAAACAGCTGACCGATGCCATCGCCCATGAGCTGCGCACCCCGCTGGTCAGGCTCCGTTACCGGCTCGCCATGCTGGATCCACAACCGGATGACGCAGAGCAGCAGGGGCTGGAGCGCGACCTCGGCGCGCTGGATGCCCTCATCGAGGAGATGCTCACCTATGCGCGGCTCGATAGGCCCGAGCTGCCCCTGCAATGCAGCGAGGTCGAGCTGGGCGACTGGGCACAGAGCCGCCTCGTTGACTGGCAGGCACTGCGGCCGGACAGACGACTCACCCTCCAGCTTCCCGCCCATCCCCTGCCCTGGCGCGGCGACATCCGCCTGTTGGACAGAGCGCTGGAGAACCTCATCGGCAACGCCCTGCGCCACGCCACCAGCCGGGTGACCCTGGGCATGGAACGGCAGCAGGATCACTATCTGCTGGAGGTGAGCGACGACGGCCCCGGCATAGACTCTGCCCTGGCGCCCCAGATCTTCGAGCCGTTCGTGCGGCTGGATCGCAGCCGGGACAGGCGCACCGGCGGCGCGGGCTTAGGGCTCGCCATAGTGCGCAGCATCGCCCGCCACCATGGCGGCGAGGTGCAGTTGCTGCCCGCCGAGACGGGGGCCCGCTTCTGCCTCAGGCTGCCGGTACATTTGGATACAAACCGTCACCAGCCACTCACTGAAGCGGATCGGCAACAGCCTTAGGATGACGTCATGGAGAAACGCTCCATGTCATCAACCCGAACGAGGAACTGGAATATGAAAAAGCTGATCCCCCTGAGCCTGGCTGCTCTCTTCGCCCTGACCTCCGGCTTCACCATGGCTGCCACCCCGACCAAGGCCGCCGCCCCTCACGCGACCCAGACCAAGGTGGTGAAAAAGCATCACAAGGCGGCTCACACCGCCGTCGCCCCTGCCAAGGTCAAACCCGCTGCGGCGGCACCCAAGGCCTGATCGCCACGGTTCGGCGTTACCTTAAACGAGAAGGGGCCCCATCACGGGGCCCCTCCTGTTATTTCCAACCTGACAACCTGGGCTCAATCCAGCATGTAGTCAACCGGCAGCGCAATGCGGGCTACCCCGGAGGCTACCGCGGCCAGGGCCACGGCACGGGCCACCTTGGGCAGCAGGCGGGCATCCATCGGCTTGGGAATGACGTAATCCTTGCCAAAGCTGAGCGCACTCACCCCGGCGGCGGTCAGCACCTCGGCCGGTACCGGCTCCTTGGCCAGGGCGCGGAGCGCCTCTACCGCAGCCACCTTCATGGCATCGTTGATGCGGCTGGCACGCACGTCCAGGGCACCGCGGAAGATGAAGGGGAAACAGAGCACATTGTTGATCTGGTTCGGATAGTCGGAACGGCCCGTGCCCATGATGAGGTCATCGCGCACCCCGTGGGCCAGGGCTGGCTTGATCTCGGGATCCGGGTTGGAGCAGGCGAAGATCACCGGGCGCGGTGCCATCAGGGCAACCGCCTCGGCCGGCAGCACATCCGGGCCGGAGACGCCGACGAACACATCTGCCCCCTCGATCGCCTCCATCAGGGTGCGCAGCGGCGTGTCGTTGGCGAAGCGCTGCTTGTACTGGTTGAGATCGGTGCGACCTGCGTGGATCACCCCCTGGCGGTCGAGCATGAAGATGTTCTGTGGCTGGGCGCCGCAGGTGATCAGCAAGTCCATGCAGGCGGTGGCTGCCGCGCCCGCACCCATGCAGACGATGCGGCTCTCAGGCAGGCGCTTGCCCTGAATGTCCAGGGCGTTGAGCAGGCCGGCAGCAGTGACGATGGCGGTGCCATGCTGGTCATCGTGGAACACGGGGATGTCGCAACGGGCGATCAGCGCCTGCTCTATCTCGAAGCACTCGGGAGCCTTGATGTCTTCCAGATTGATGCCACCGAAGGTGTCGGCGATGGCCGCCACAGTGTCGATGAACTGCGCGCTGGTCTCGTGCTTGACCTCGATGTCGATGGCGTCGATGCCGGCGAAGCGCTTGAACAGCAAGGCCTTGCCCTCCATCACCGGCTTGGAAGCCAGCGGCCCCAGATTGCCCAACCCCAGGATGGCGGTGCCGTTGGAGATGACGGCAACCAGGTTGCCCTTGCCGGTGTAACGATAGGCATCATCCGGATTCGCGGCTATCTCGCGCACCGGCTCGGCCACGCCAGGGCTGTAGGCCAGCGCCAGATCCCGCGCCGTCTCGGCCGGTTTGGTGAGGGCGATGGCAATCTTGCCGGGAACTGGTTGAGCGTGATAATCGAGCGCTTGCTGACGCAGATCGGACATGGGAACCCCGAGGCAATGGATGAATTAAGGGAGAAAGCGTGACTCGCCCTGGGCGAGGGGCTGGGATCATAAAGAAAAGAGCGGGGCTTTCCCAGCAGAAAATATCGCCAAATTGCTGTTAAGCCCATACTCAACAGCAATCCATGCTGGCCATAACTACCCATTTAGTCGTAGATGTGGTTTCAGTCCATCACGGGAATGCCGACCAACTCTTCTGCCTGGCGCGCCAGCGCCTCCGTCATCCCCTGGAAAATAAACAAATGGAAGGGCAGCATGGCGAGCCAGTAAGCCAGCCCCCATGCCCCCTGAGGGTGCCAGTGGGCCGCAACCGTCAGCCGGGTCAAGCCGGAGGGTTCGGGGGTGATAGAAAATTCGAGCCGCCCCACCCCGGGCGCTTTCATGTTGAACAGCAACGCCAGCCTGCGCCCCTCTTCCACGCCGATGATCTGCCAGGAGTCGAGCATGTCTCCCTTCACGAAACGGTCCGGGTTGGTGCGCCCACGGGTCAGGGCCGGGCCGCCGATGGCCGCATCCATCCACTCCCGAATGGCCCAAAGGCTATTCATGTAGAAGTAACGCTGCTCCCCACCCAGCCCTTGCAGCACCTGCCAGAGCGCCTCAGGAGGTGCCAGAGAGAGAGCGGTGCCGCTGGCCACCCTGTCATAGAAGCCGTACTCGGGATGGCGCCAGCGCAGTCCCAGGGGCGTCTCCTCCCCTTGCTGCTCGGCACCCAGCCTCTGCTCCAGCGCCAGACTCTCGGCCAGCGCCTCATCGAAGCTGAGCAAGGTCTGGGGCAACAGGGCTCGCAGGGGGCCATCATCGGCCGGGATGTCGTGCTTGAGGCCACCGACCAGGGCCTTGGCCACCGGTTGGGGCACCGAGGTGGCAAACTGCAGCCACCAGGCGGAGAGCCGCGGGGTCAGCAAGGGAATGGGAATGATGGGGCAGCGTTTGCCGATATGGGCGGCGAAGCGCTGCAACTGCTGCTGGTAGCTGAGCAGCTCCGGGCCCACGGCGTTGAGCACCTCGCCATCGACCCCTTCGGCCTCCACCAGACCACCGAGGTAGTGGAGCAGGTTGGAGAGGGCGATGGGCGGGGTGCGGGAGCGCACCCACTTCGGCGTGACCATGAGCGGCAGGTTGAACACCAGATCCCGCATCACCTCGAACGCCGCCGAACCGGGCCCTATGATGATGCCGGAACGCAGCTCCACCGTCGGTACCCCGGAGGCACGAAACAGCTCGCCGCAGTGGCGGCGGGAGTTGAGGTGGCGACTGTTGCACTGTTCGGGCTGGATGGCGCCCAGATAGATGATGCGGCGCACCCCGGCGGCATGGGCGGCGGCGGCAAAATTCTTCACCCCCTGCTGCTCGAGGCGATGGAAGTTGGCACCGGCCCCCATGGCATGCACCAGATAGAAGACGGTATCCACCCCGGCCAGGGCCTCAGGCAGGCTATCGGGCTTGAGCACATCGGCCAGGCGGAACTCAACCCCGGCAGGCAGGCGACAGGGGCGACGGGCCCCGGCGATCACCCTGTGCCCCGCCTCCTGCAAATAGGGCACTAAATGAGATCCGATATAACCGGCCGCCCCCATCACCAGACAACTTCTCATCCCGACGCTCCTTAGATCTCAACCCGCCCCGTCATGGCCCTTGCCATGATCCGCCCCTCACCATAGGGCAATCCGGGCCAATACAGAACGCCGGGCAACAAAAAAGGCGCCCGATGGGCGCCCTTTTCAGGATTCTTCAGAAGTAAGATTACTTCTTGGCAGTCAGACCACCGAAACGCTTGTTGAACTTGTCTACGCGGCCGCCGCTAGAAACTTCTTTCTGCTTGCCGGTATAGAACGGGTGGCAGGCGGAACATACGTCCAGGCTCAGATCTTTGCCCAGAGTAGAGAAGGTGTTGATGACGTTACCGCAAGAACATTTGCAGGTGATGGCGACGTACTCAGGATGGATATTAGCTTTCATGGACAACCTCAATTATCAGGCCGTGTCGCCATCCGATCTCTTGTCGGACACCACACGATTGTTGAACACAGTTTCAAAGGCTGCGAATAATATAGGAAATGCCTGATAGCAGGCAAGTGGCTTCGCAGAAAAAATAGGCAACCCTTGGTGGATTCATCGCAAACGCTTGATCTGGTTCGTGTCGCAGTGCCGGTTCCTCTTCGCCGTCATTTCGACTATCTCTCCCCCCTGCCCCTGCCTGCGCCCGGTTGCCGGGTCGAGATCCCCTTCGGCCCCCAGACCCTGGTCGGTCTGGTGGTGGATCACCCGACCGAGAGTCAGGTGCCCCGCGCCAAGCTCAAACCGATAAAACGGGTGCTGGACAGCGAGCCGGTGCTGGGCCCGGACATACTGGCGCTGATGGCCTGGAGTGCCAACTACTACCAGCATCCCCTGGGCGAGGTGCTGCCCCACGCCTTGCCGGTGCTGGTGCGCAAGGGAGAGCCTGCCGCCTACCGCGAGCTGGAGTTCTGGTTTGCCACCGAAGCCGGGATGGCAGTCGATCTCAACGAGCTCAAGCGCGCGCCTAAGCAGCAGCAAGCCCTGGCCCTGTTGCGCAAGGGTCCCCAGACCCCTTCCGCCCTCAAACTCGAAGAGATCCAGAGTGCGGCGCTCACCGCCCTGGAGAAGAAGGGCTTGCTGGAGAGACGCAGCCTGGAGCCGAGCCATGAGGGCGACTGGGCGAGTCGCTTCGAGGCGGGGGAGGGGCTGCGCCTCAACGGCGAGCAGGCGCTGGCGGTCTCCGCCATCACCAGTCAGAGCGATCAGTTCGGCGCCTTCCTGCTCGATGGCATCACGGGATCCGGCAAGACCGAGGTCTACTTGAGCATCCTCGAGCCCCTGCTCAAGGCGGGCAAACAGGCGCTGGTGATGGTGCCCGAAATCGGCCTCACCCCCCAGACCATCAATCGCTTCCGGCGCCGCTTCCAGGTGCCGGTGGTGGCGATGAACTCCGCCATGAACGACAGGGAGCGGCTCGACGCCTGGCTCGCCTGCCGCGACGGTGGCGCCGCCATCTTGATCGGCACCCGCTCCGCGGTGTTCACCCCGTTCAAGAACCTCGGCATCATCATCATCGACGAGGAGCACGACGGCTCCTTCAAGCAGCAGGACGGTTTTCGCTACCACGCCCGGGATTTGGCGGTGATGCGGGCCCATCGCGCCGGCATTCCCATACTGCTCGGCTCGGCCACGCCGTCGCTCGAGACGCTGCACAATGCCCGCACCGGCAAATACCACCACCTCAGCCTGACCCGGCGCGCTGGCAACGCCCAGACCGCCCGCCAGGTGATCCTCGACATCAAGAGCGTGCGGTTGCAGGCCGGGCTCTCCCCCCAGCTGGAGCAGCTGATGGGGTCGCATCTGGTGGCTGGCAACCAGGTGATGCTGTTTCTCAACCGCCGCGGCTATGCCCCGTCGCTGATCTGCCACCAGTGCGGCTGGAGCGCCGCCTGCGAGCGTTGCGATGCCTGGTACACCTGGCATCAGGCCGGACGGCGGCTGCACTGCCACCACTGCGACAGCGTGCGCCCGCTGCCTCATAGCTGCCCGGAGTGTGGCAGCAACGAGCTGATCGGTTCAGGGGTCGGCACAGAACAGCTTGAGCAGTTGCTCACCACCGTTTTCCCTCAATACCCTGTGGTGCGCATCGACAGAGACAACACCCGCCGCAAAGGCGAGCTGGAGACCCATCTCGGCGACATCAAGGCGGGCAAGTACAAGATCCTGATCGGCACCCAGATGCTGGCCAAGGGCCACCACTTCCCGGACGTAACCCTGGTGGGTCTGCTGGATGTGGATGGCGCCCTGTTTTCCGCCGATTTTCGCGCCGCCGAGAAGCTGGCCCAGCTCTACACCCAGGTGGCGGGCCGGGCCGGTCGCGCCAGCAAGCCCGGGCTGGTGGTGTTGCAGAGCCACCATCCCGAGCACGCCCTGCTGCAGGACTTGACCCAGAACGGTTACGGCCACTTCGCCGACACGGCGCTCAAGGAGCGCCGCCTGCTGGGGTTGCCGCCGTTCAGCTATCAGGGGCTGTTCCGGGCCGAGGCCACCGGCCGGGACGAGGTGCAGCTGTTCCTCGCTCGCCTCGCCGATACCCTGCGCAGTGCCCGCTATCCCCATGTGCAGGTGCTGGGCCCCATCAGCGGCTTCATGGAGCGCAAGGCGGGCAAGTTCCGCATGCAGCTGCTGGTGCAGGGGCCGAACCGGGCCCCGCTGGCCCAGCTGCTGGATTGGGCGGTGAAGGAGCTGGATGGCTGGACCGAAACCAAGAAGGTGCGCTGGAGCCTGGACATAGATCCCACCGAACTCAATTGAGCTAAGTTAAGCGGGCCCAAGGGGTTAAGGGGTTAAGGGGTTAAGGGGTTAAGGGCCGCTGGGACCAGCCCCAATCCCATATTGCCAAGCAGCAAGCCCGCCTCGTCATTGGCTATGCTCAAGGGCCAAATGCACGTTTTTCGCCGTGAGTCGGGTCTATTGACCCATAACTGACATCTGATGCGTATATAGCTCTCTTTCGATAACCAGAATTCAGACAAGGAGTCAGAGCGTGATCCCAGCCACTCTTAGCGTGACCACCACGGAGCTGCCCGAGCCGACCCGCACCCTGTTGCTGACCGGTCAGGATCCGGAGGTCAAACGCCGTGAAATTCTCACTTATTTTTGTCAGACCTTCGATCTCTATGACAGCCTGTTCGATTGCCTGGCCGACCCCCGAGCCTGGTTCAGCAAGGCCATCTCCCTGCGCCATCCGCTGATCTTCTATTACGGCCACACGGCCGCCTTCTTCATCAACAAGCTGCTGGCCGCCCGCCTCATCGAGAGGCGTATCGACGCCGACATAGAGGCCATGGTCGCCATCGGCGTCGACGAAATGAGCTGGGACGATCTTGACGAGACTCACTATGACTGGCCCAGGGTGGAGGCGCTGCGCAGCTATCGTGGCAAGGTGCGCGCCCGGGTCATCGACGTCATCAATCAGATGCCCATCACTCTGCCCATCGACTGGCAGAGCCCGGCCTGGGTGATCCTCATGGGCATAGAGCATGAGCGCATCCACCTCGAAACCTCGAGCGTATTGATCCGCCAGCTGCCACTGGACTGGGTACGCAGCCAGCCCTATTGGCCCACTTGCCAACGAGCGCGCCACCGCCTGAGCGAGGTGCCAGACAACAGCTTGTTGCCGATAACCGGGGGCCAGATAACGCTAGGCAAGCGCGATGATACCTATGGCTGGGACAACGAATATGGCACTCGCAGCCTCGACATCGAGGCCTTCCAGGCCAGCCGCCTGCTGGTGAGCAATGGCGAATACCTTGCCTTCGTGCAGGATGGCGGTTATCAGACGCAAACCTGGTGGGATCAGGAGGGTTGGGGCTGGCGCCAATACGCCGGGGCCCAGATGCCCAGCTTCTGGCTCGGCGAACTGGCAAGCCCCGATCAGCTGCAACTGCGGCTGATGACCGAAGTGGTTGCCATGCCCTGGGACTGGCCGGTAGAGGTCAACCAGCTGGAGGCTGCCGCCTTCTGTCGCTGGAAATCGGCCAAGACCGGGCTGCCCATCCAGCTGCCGAGCGAGGCGCAATGGGCACGGCTCCGGGAGCAACTGGCTGGGGATCAACCCGATTGGCATCGGGCCCCTGGCAATATCAATCTGGCCGGTTTCGCCTCCCCCTGTCCGGTCGATATGTTCCCCCAGGGTGAGTTCTGCGATCTGGTCGGCAACGTCTGGCAGTGGACAGGTACCGCCATCGACGGCTTCGAGGGATTCCAGGTTCACCCTCTCTACGATGATTTCTCCACCCCCACCTTCGACGGCAAGCACACGCTGATCAAGGGGGGAAGCTGGATCTCTACCGGCAACGAGGCGCTCAAATCGGCTCGCTATGCCTTTCGTCGCCACTTCTTCCAGCATGCGGGTTTCCGCTATCTGGTCTCCCGCTATCAGGAACCCGTCATAGTGAACCCTTACGAAACCGATGCCCTAGTGGCCCAATATCTGGATTTCCAGTACGGTCCCAGCCATTTTGGCGTGGCCAACTACGCCAAGACCCTGGCCGATATCGCCAGCGAACTGTGCAACAACCGCCAGAGGGCGCTCGACATAGGCTGCGCCACCGGCCGCGCCAGTTTCGAGCTGGCCCGCCACTTCCAACATGTGGATGGAGTGGATTACTCGGCCCGCTTCATCGATGTCGCCCTCTCCCTTGCCAAGCAGGACAGCTTTCGTTACGCCCTGTCCCAGGAGGGAGATCTGGTGCAATATTGCGAGGCGCGTCTCACCGAACATGATCTCGGCCCCGCCCAGGCCGCGCGCATCCACTTCAGCCAGGGGGATGCCTGCAACCTCAAACCAAAATACGATCACTACGATCTGGTGCTCGCCTCCAACCTTATCGATCGGCTGCGTGAGCCTGCCCGCTTCCTGCGCGACATCTCACCCAGATTGCGTTCCGGCGGTCTGCTGATGCTCACCAGCCCTTACACCTGGCTCGAGGAGTACACCCCCAAGGCCAACTGGCTAGGTGGTGTGCGTGAGAATGGTGAAGCACTCAGCACCCATCAAGCACTGCAACGCTTGCTGGCCGCGGAGTTTGAAGAGCTATGCGAACCACGCGATATTCCCTTCGTCATTCGCGAGACGGCCCGTAAACATCAGCACACCCTTGCCCAGCTCACCATCTGGCGCAAGCGCTGATCCCCCCTTAGCTCACATCCGGATAACAAAAGCCCCGCTCGAGCGGGGCTTGCTTTCTAGTCACTCGCGGCCATCGGCCAGTGCGGCATGAGCACCACTACCCTCTCGGTAGCGACGCGCCAGCACGGCGCACACCATCAGCTGGATCTGGTGGAAGATCATCAGTGGCAACACCATGACTCCGACACTGACGGCTGGGAACAGCACATTGGCCATGGGCACGCCGTTTGCCAGACTCTTTTTGGAACCGCAAAACACAATGGTGATCTCATCAGCTCGGCAAAAACCAAGCCGACGACTGATCCAGACGTTCCAGGCCAGTATCAGGGCCAGCAAGAGGCAGCTCAGCAGCACTATGCTGCCTAAGTCATACCAACCTACCTGATGCCAGATACCCTGCACCACAGCCTCGCTGAAGGCCGTATAGACCACCAGGAGGATGGAACTTTGATCCAGATTGCCGATCAGTGGTCGGTGGGAGTCGATCCAAGAAGCGATCAGTGGTCGAGAGAGATGACCTACCACGAACGGTAACATCAACTGCACCATGATGGACTGGATGGAGTGCCAGGTGTCCACCTCCGCGCCTTGCACATCGATCATCAGGCCCACCAAAATTGGGGAGAGGAAGATGCCAAGTATGCTGGACGCCGAGGCACTGCACACAGCGGCCGAGACATTGCCCCCCGCCATCGAGGTGAAGGCAATCGCCGATTGCACCGTTGCTGGCAGCGCACAGAGATAAAGAAAACCGAGGTAGATGGCCGGGCTCAGCCACTGGGGGACCAGGGGGGTAAGCAACAGCCCCAGTAGCGGAAACAGCAGGAAGGTACTGGCCATCACCACCAGATGCAACCGCCAGTGACCCAGCCCGGCGATGAGGTTCTGCCGTGACAACTTGGCGCCATGCATGAAGAACAACAACGCCACCGCCAGCTTGGTGAGGGTGGCAAACCAGAGGGCCAGCTGACCTTCACAGGGGAAGAAAGAGGCCAGACTCACCACCAGGATGAGCAGACATGTAAAGGGATCCAGACGCACAGACAACCTCCATCAGAGTCACCTCATCCGAAATGAGGTCAGAGAACCGGGGCTCAGAGCCTCGGTGACAGGGGGATCAGCTTAACCGGATGGAGGGGGATGAGAAAGAGACGAAACAAGGTGAGGCGATTCATGCGCAGAAAGCAAAAAGGCCTCCCGCATGGGAGGCCTCTTCTAAATAGGTGCCTGACAGTGTCCTACTCTCGCATGGCGAATGCCACACTACCATCGGCGCTACCGCGTTTCACTTCTGAGTTCGGCATGGGATCAGGTGGGTCCACGGCG